>JAETRI010000152.1 GCA_021770245.1 Lachnospiraceae bacterium | reverse complement strand
CTCCAGCGCTTCGGTCTGCTCCGGCAGCTCTACATGGGAAGCAATGTCCTCATAGGCTCCGGCGCTCTCTGAATACTGGCTAAGGTCGCATACCATCAGGAACCCGCTGCCAAGTGCCAGCAGCCCACAGAGGGAAACCACTGCAATGCCGACAGCTTTTCTCTTTGGGGTATTTCTGCTGTACTTGCCCTTTTTGAAATAGACTGCGGCAAACAGCCCGCCGCCGATTACGGCCAGCGCCAGGAGCCCGCCATACAGAAAAATGAAATTGTCATCCCCGGTCTGCGGTACCGCTTTATCAGGATTAGACGGTGTGGACGGATTGGAAGGTGTTTTCGGATTATCCGGGTTATCCGGGGTAGTCGGTTTCTCCGGCTTTTCATTGAAGAACTGGACCGTCGCGGTTTCATCCGCCTTGATCTCCACGGTAGCAGCGTCGGGAATGATATAGTCCCTGCTTGCCCGGTTGGAGATTTCCGTTACGGTATAAATGCCAACACGCAGCCCTTTGACCTCGATCACGCCGGATTTCGGGCTGGTAAAGGTCTCACAGTAGGAGCCGTCCGCATTCTTAACTTCAAAAGCGAATCCATCCTTGCGCCCGTCGCTGGAATCCTTCGTGATTTTCAGATTTCCGCGGTATGCCTCATTGGTAAAGCCACGTCCGGCCTCGCCGTTTTCCACAACCGCCACCTGGCCGTCCTCGGTGATGGCAAAGTAGTAGGCGTTCTCGTCAAGCTGGTAGCCCTCCGGCGCCTTACTTTCTTTTACAAAATAGCCTTTTGCCAGAAGGCCCTCCGCGGTGTGGTAGCCCGCATCCGATTCTTTCAGGGTGCCGATCTTCGTATCTTCGGAATCAAATTCCTTATTGCCGTTGGCATCCTCATACAGCTCGAATACCGCGCCGGAGAGGAAACGCAGGAAGGTGTTGTTATCTTTGTCCTTTTTCTCCACAGAAGAAGGCTCGTCCACCGCCTCGGTTTTCATCACCTGCACGCTGCCGCGGATCAGGGTATTTTCCACTTTGATTTCAATGCGCTGGCCGTCCACCCCGATATAGATATGGTGCTGTTCGGGGCTTACCGTATAAAGCGCCGGAGAAGAAATTTCCTTTACAATCCAGTGGCCGTAAGGGATATTCTCAAAGGCAAAACTGCCATCCTCGGCAGTGGTGACAGTAAGCAGCGCATTTTCCACGGTAAATTCTTCCGTGTCCGGCCTGAATAATCCCATCAGTGCCCCGGATAGCTTCACATCTTCGCCACCCTCCGGGTTTTCACCGACTTTCACGCCGTCCACACGCCCGCGCAGCAGGTCATTGGAAACAGCCTCGCCCTCATTTACAAGAATCTGCACCAGCGCCGCCTCCTGGCCGGCATACTCAAAGACAACCGGATATTCTGTATCGGAGAGGATATAGGCGCTGTTTGTGGTGCGTTCCTTCACATAGTAGCTGCCAAAAGGCAGGTCGGAAGCAAAGGAAGCGTCATAGCCGCCCGCCTCATTCGGGTCAATGGAAACCACTTCCAGGAGCCCGCCCGCCGGGATCACGCTGCCGTCAAGGGCCGTCAGGTCTGCGGAAGCATACAGGCCGAAAGAAATATCCTTGTATTCCTCATTCATGCCGAGCCCAAAAAGATCGTCCGTTTCCAATGCTTTAAGCAGGCTCACATCCACCTTCTGGCGCTCGTCATAAAGTCCGATGGCGGTCTGCGTCACTTCCACAGTTTCACCCGCATAAGTAAGCTCGGCATATTCCGGCTGGGTATTTAAGACCATCCCCTCCGGCGCCTGGCGTTCCTCCAGACGGTAACGGCCTAGGTACAAAAGTCCGCTCTGGGCGGTTCCATCCTCCCCGGTGGTAAGGGTTTCCACAACCGTATCTTTTGCCACCCTAAGCGTACCGTCGCCGGTATAAATATCTTCATCCGCGATCACGTCATAGACCGCACCCGGAAGCCCGGCCACTTCATATACCGGCTGGTACAGGCCATCGTTCTCCTGGACGGAAGCGAATACCTCGCCGGTCTTGGTGATGGTAAGCTGCCCCTTCTGCGGCATATTGTACTGTGTAACCGTGACAACGGCCTCGCTGCCGTCAATGGTAAACGGCACCGGCTCGCTGGAAAGTACATAACCGTAGGGCGCTGCCACCTCGTAAAGCTCATAATCCCCGGTGTGCAGAGGCTCCGGCAGCATCAGCCAACCTTCGTCGGAGACATAGAAGGTATCAAGGGTTTCCGGGTTCGGATAATAGATTTCCTGGGTGACAAATTCCCCGGTAGACAAATCCTTGATCTGGAAGCCGGTACCCGTCATCGGGATAATATTGCCGGTCTCCGCGTCGCATTTCTCCACTTTCAGCCGTGCCGTAATGGTGCGGTTATTCAGGATATAGCTGTAAATCTGTCCGTTAGAAGAAATAAAGACCGTAAAGTCCGGGATAAACGCTTTGCCTTCTTCGCCGGCTACCTGGTGAACCGTATAACGGCCATAAGGCAGCATTTTAGAAGCTGCAAAACCATCATTATCCGTTGTCAGCAGGTCGCGTTCACTTTCCTTTGCTGCGTCATAACTGCCCGCCGCCTTCAGGTAAACCTCAAAGACCGCGTCGGCCTCCGGGCGCTCAATGACGCCTTCGTTTGGTTCGTCCGTATTTTCATCCCCGGACACATCCGGGTCTAGATCGTCCGTATGCTTCACAAGCTGGATATTGCCGTAAATGACCGTTTCCGTCACCTGGTTTTCCGTGGTGTTCAGTTCCACTTCATACAGGGTCGGGGAAGCCCCCACCTCATAGACCGTATCATTTAAGAGATAGCCAGTGCTGGGATCAATCTCCCTCACCGTCCAGTTATCGCCGCAGACATAGTACCGGGTCATAAAGCTGCCGTCCGGCCCGGTGGTGTAGGTGTCTACCAGCTCGCCATTGTTATAAATGCCATAAGTTGCACCGGCAAGGGTCGCGTCGCCCTGGGCGGTGCCGGTATCAGCGTCGCTCTTTACCACATGGACGCGGAATTTCTTCAAAATATTGCTGAAATGCACCGTGGAGGTCTGTCCGCTTTC
>JAETRI010000048.1 GCA_021770245.1 Lachnospiraceae bacterium | reverse complement strand
ATCCAGAAGTGGCTGTGGGAGGGATTGAGAGATGTGCAAAATAAGGTGTCCGCTGTGCCGGAAGAGGATCTGCGATTTAATCGCCATCGCGGAGGGGAGGACAGTAGTCCGTATCAGATGTCCCCACTGCGGTAGGACAGTCAGGCTGGAATGGCTGATACAGACCTCATTGAAAACGAAATAATGTTTACTCGATTGTGCGAGCGGCCAAGTGACGAGCTGCGAAGGGCCGGAGTAAAGCTAGAGACCAATACCTTAGCTTACTCCGGCCTTTTTTACGTTTCTTAGGTAATTTCATATCAAAAAATATAGCGTTTCTGGCTTTACGAAGGCGTAAAGAAAGGAACGCTTTATGTCTGGAAAAATCAATACATTCTGCGTCCTGCCGGGTTCCGGCGGGAGGTCTGAATGAAGATCACCTATGAATTTGTGACAGGGGAAATTTCCGAGGTGGAGGTGGACGAGTCCCTCGGAGGGATGCTGCTGGATTTAGATCGCCAGCAGTACAACAACGACCATAAGGAGACCCGCCGCCATGTTTCCCTTGACGGCATGGACTATGAAGGGGAGCTGTTTGTTTCAGCGGAGGATACGGAAGGGGAGACGGAGCGCCGGGAGGATATGGCGCGGCTGTTTTCCGCTATGGAGGTATTATCCCCCGACCAGCGGGAGCTGGTGGAGAAAGTCTATTTTGAAGAACGGAAGATCACGGATATTGCTGCAGAGGAAAATGTGAGCCATGTGGCGATTATCCGCCGCCTGAACCGCATTTATGAAAAACTTAGAAAAAATTTGTAAAACAGACCGTTACATTTTGCCTTTCCCGTGGCCTAACAGTGAGGGCAGTAAAAATATGCGCCCTCGGAAAGAGGTGAAAGGCAGATGAAACACAGCTTGAAGATCAGCTATACCAAAGAGCCGGGTTCCGGCGGGATTGTCTGGTGCAGGACTGTACCTTTGCGTGAGCGCCTGCTCAGGCATCTGTTCGGTGAGATGCGCCGGGTTACGATCATTGTCCCCGGAGGCAGCGTGGAGGAACTTTCGGTGAAGGAGATTGCGGAGGTGGGCGGCCATGGGAGCGCATGAGGAAGTAAAACCGGTACTGCCTGTGCCGATCAAAGCCACGCCTTACCAGCACCAGATCGAGGCGTTCAACTTTGCCTGCGGTCTGTTCGGCCTCATTCCCGGCAGCAGGAGGGAGAGCGGCGGTTGTGCGCTCCTTATGGAAATGGGGACAGGAAAGAGCCTTACTTCGATTGCCATTACCGGCGCACTTGCAGAGGCAGGACGTATCCGCCGGGTGCTGGTGGTGGCCCCGCTTTCCATTCTTGGCGTATGGGAGGAGGAGTTTCAGAAGTTTGCGGATTTCCCCTATGCGCTGGCTGTGCTTTCCGGCACCGGTGCAAAGAAGCTGGATACCCTGCGGCATATGAACGGGGCCGCCCTGCAGGTGGTCGTGGTGAACTATGAGAGCGCATGGCGGCTGGAAAAGGATCTGTCGGCATGGCGGCCTGACCTTATTATTGCGGACGAGGGACATAAGATAAAGACACACAATACCGCCGCCAGTAAGGCACTGCACCGGTTGGGCCGGGCGGCAGAATACCGGCTCCTGCTTACCGGTACGGTCATCACCAACAAGGCGGTTGATGTTTTTTCACAGTTTAAGTTTGCCAACCCTGCCATTTTCGGCCAGAGCTTTTACGCTTTCCGGAGCCGGTACTTTGATATGGTGGGCTATGGGAACCATACGCCGGTCTTGAAGAAATCCATGGAGGCGGAGCTTACGGAAAAGCTCCACAGCATTTCCTACCGGGCCACAAAAGCGGAATGCCTTGATCTGCCGGAAACTATCGACGTGATCCGGCAGGTGAAATTGGAGCCTGCGGCCCTGCGGATATATAAGGGACTTGTGAAAGAGAGCTATGTCGAGCTGTCCGGCGGGGAGGTAACGGCTCCGAACATTTTAACCCGGCTCCTTAGGCTGTCCCAGCTTACGGGCGGATTTATCGGCAATGACGAGACCGCCGCCGTGGAGCAGGTGAGCGCGGCGAAGCTCTCGGCCTTGGAGGATATTCTGGACGGGGCGGCAGCAGAGGGAAAGAAGCTGGTCATCATTGCCCGTTTTATCCCGGAGATCAAAGCAATCTGTAAGCTGCTGGAAAAGCGCGGCCTTAACTATTCCTATATCACCGGGGAGGTGAAAGACCGGAGCGGGCAGGTATCCGCCTTTCAGAATGACCCGCAGGTCATGGCATTTGTAGGCCAGATCGCAACGGCGGGAATGGGGATCACCTTAACGGCAGCCTCTACCATGGTCTTTTATTCGCTGGACTATTCTATGTCAAACTTCGAGCAGACCAAGGCGAGGATTCATCGGGTAGGCCAGCGGATGCCCTGCACCTATCTGTATCTGGTGGCCTATGGCACTGTGGATGAAAAGGTCTTGCTTGCCCTTAAGAATAAGGCCGATCTTGCCAGAACATTAGTAGACGATTACCGCAGCGGGAAGAACCCGTTTGCGCCATAGGAGGAAAGAAAAATGTCTGAACAGTTATTTGCACTTGCTGACCGGCTCCGGGCGCTCCGTGACGAGAAGGCCGAGGCCGAACAGCGCGTGAAGGAATTGAACGCCGAGATTGACGAGGTGGACTACCGCCTGTCGGAAATGATGGCGGAAACAGAGACGCAGAACTTTACCCGCGCCGGGATGATGTTCTGCCTGACGACCAAGACCCGCGCCTCTGCGGTGGCTGGCCGCAAGGAGGAACTGTTCGCGGCCCTGCGCGGGGAAGGGTACGGGGATATGGTCTATGAGACCGTGAATGCCAACAGCCTTTCCGCTTTTGTCAACGAGCAGACGGCGGAGAATGGCGATACGCTGCCCGCATGGCTTGACGGGCTGGTGAATGTCTTTGAAAAGACCACTGTAAGCCTTCGGAAATCATCAAAGTAAACTTTTAAGGATGGAAATCTTATGAGCAATAAAGAAGAACTTACAACAAAAGGCGGCTTTCTGGCCCTTGCCGAGTTTAACATGAACGAGACCATGGCGGAGGAGCTGGAAGGCTTGGAGGGCGGCTTTGACCGGGTGAAGATACCGGCTGGCGGAGCCACCATGTTCGAGCTTCCCGGCGACGAGGCCGACGAGCCGGAGACCGTGAAGGAGTTTTCGGCAGTCATTTTGTACCACCACCCGGTACTGCAGTATTACAAAGAGAAATATACCGGAGGGAGCAACCCGCCGGACTGCGGCAGCTTTGACGGCGTGACCGGGGAAGGGGAGCCGGGCGGCGTCTGCGCGAACTGCCCGCTGAACCAGTTCGGCTCCGGCGAGAACAACAGCAAAGCCTGCAAGACACGCCGCAGGGTATTCCTGCTTCGGGAGGGTGAGCTGTTCCCGCTGATCCTGTCCCTGCCCACAGGCTCCATGCGGGAGTTCTCCCGCTATATCAAGCGCCTGCTCTCCAAGGGGAAAAAGAGCAATTCTGTTGTGACACGCTTTTCTTTGAAGAAGGCTACCAACAACAGCGGCATTGCCTACTCTCAGGCGCAGTTTTCCGTTGACCGCCCGCTGACCAGCGAGGAGCAGATTCTGATCTCCAAGCTCTCTGAGCAGGTGAAAGGATACAGCCGCCGGGTGGGCTTTGATATGGAGGAGCAGGAACAGGCAGAGGCGGAGGCCATGGCTGACCCTGAGACGGGAGAGGTTATCCCGCCTTTACAGTAAAGGAAGTGTCCGGTGCTGGGAGGGGCCGCCCGGCCTTTCCCGTATTCCGGGCAGATTGGAGGAATGATGGATTATTCATGTGTGACAGACCATGGAAAGATAAAAGACTATCTGGCCGGGGCCGCCGTTGTGGCCTTCGACTTTGAGACCTCGCCCATGGAGGCATACCGGGCCGAGGGAAAGGCGGCGCTTGATGCCCATAAAGCAACCATTACCGGCGTGAGCTTTTCCGTAGCCGAGGGCAGCGGCATCTATGTCCCCCTGCGGCATAAGAGGGGCAGAAATATCGAAAGGCCGGAGGAGGTCATGGGATACCTGCAGGGGGCGTTCTTTGAGAATGCCACGGTGATAAAGGTTGCCCACAACCTTTCTTTTGAAGCCATGTTTTTATATGCCCTCGGCATGGTGGTGCAGGCCCCGGCCTATGATACCATTGCGGCGGCCCAGCTTACCTTAAAGAGCAGTACCGCTTTCAGGAACCTTTCAGACAGCGGCCTTAAGACCCTTGTGCCGCAGCTTTTCGGCGTGGAGCTGCCGGACTTTCAGGCAGTGACAGATGGAAGGTTTTTCGACGAATTATCCCCGCAGGATGCGGAAACGGTGCAGTATGCCTGTGCCGACAGTGACTTTGCCCTGCGGCTGTATCACCTGTTCAACGATTGGTTTGACCGGTATCTGCCGAGGCACCGGTTCCTTGTGGAGCAGGTGGAGAGCCCTACCGCCGTATACTGCGGCATCATGCGCTATAACGGCATTTTGATGGATCAGGCGGCCATGGAGGCAAAGCAGGCAGAAGCCAAGGAGCGCCTTGCAAAAATCCGGGAGGAGATCGCCTTCCTGATCGGTGATGTGGAGATCGGGGCCAACGCCTCTACCTCTGCGTTCAAAAGCTATCTTTTTAATGACCTCGGTCTGCCGGTGCTAAAGACTACCGCCAAGTATCAGGAGGCGGCGGATGATGAGACCATGATCCTGTTAGCGGATTGGTGCCGGGAGAACCGCCCGGAGCTTACAAGGCTCTTTGAGCTGGTGCAGGAATATCGGCGCTGGGGAAAGATCAAGGGGACATATCTGGATGGCTATTTGCGCCATGTAAATAATGCCACAGGCCGCATCCACCCTGACCTGATGTCATTAGGGACGGAAACGGGCCGGTTCGCCGCCCGCAACCCTAACCTTCAAAATATGCCACGCAAGGGCAGTGATCCCATCGGCATACGGAACCTGCTGATTGCGCCTGCCGGGTATGCGGTCATGGAGCTTGATTATTCGCAGGTGGAGCTTCGCGTCGGGGCCTTTTACTGCCGGGATGAAAAAATGCTGGAAACCTACAGAAACGGCGGCGACATTCATGCGCAGACCACCTCTGTCATTTACCATATATCAGCAGAGCAGGCGGAGGATAAGGAGGCGGCAGATTATAAGGAGCGGCGGTCTATCGCCAAGAACTGCAATTTCGGCTGTTTTTATGGCCTATTCCCGAAGGGCCTGCAGAAAACTTTGAAATTCAAGGCGGGACTGGATACCTCACTGAAAGAATGTGAACAGATCATTGCAAACTTAAAATCCGGTTATGCCGGGCTTTCTATCTGGCAGGAGGCGGTGAAGCGGCAGGCAGCAGCGCGGCGGTATTCCGAAACATGGCTGGGCCGCAGGCGTTACCTGCCGGGTATCACATCCGAGGATTGGGGGAAAAAGAGCTTTGCGGAGCGGTGCGCCATGAACACGCCCATACAGGGGACAGCCGCCGATATCATCAAGCTGGCCATGGGCCGGATCATTGCAGAATTGCCGGAGTATCCGTGGATACTTCCTGTCCTTACCGTCCATGACAGCCTTGTGTTTTATCTGCCGGAAGATAAGGTGGAGGAGGCCGGGTATCTCATTAAGGGATTGATGGAAAAGCAGCCCTTCCCGGAGTTTGATGTGCCGCTGGTGGCGGAGGCCGCCGCTGGCAGGAATTATGGGGAGCTGGCAGATTTGGAGGTGGAAGCATGAGCATAGATCAATATAATGCAGAGGGTTATCATGACCCGACTGCATATGCGGCCCTTTCCTATGTGGAGAAGGAGGAAAAGAAAACGGCACAAAGGCCCCTGGTATTTATCTGTTCGCCCTTTGCCGGGGATATGGAGGGGAATACGGAACGGGCGCGGGAATACAGCCGCTTTGCGGTATCGAAGAATTATATCCCCATAGCGCCGCACCTGTTATTCCCGCAGTTTTTGGAGGAGACCGACCCGGCGGGACGGGAGCTTGGGATTTCTTTCGGGCTGGTGCTTCAAAGCATGTGCCGGGAAATGTGGGTGTTCGGGGATACCGTCTCAAAGGGCATGGCGGCAGAGATCGAAAAAGCAGGGGAGCGGGGCATCCCGATCCGGTATTTTACTGACAGGTGTGTGGAGGTGGGAAGATGAAGAAAGCATTGAACGTCCCGCTGGAAGAATTTCTGCGGCCCTTTTTTGGGCCGTCGGATCGTATCTGCCTGCGGGTATTTGACGATAAGAAAACCGGCACCTTTAAGGGGGCCAAGCTGGAAACGACGCTCTCCGGGATCGCCGGGCTTATGGATACCCTGAAAAAGCACAATGAGAAAAACAGGGGGATTTATTTTGTGGTGAACTTCGGCGGCCATGAGGACAACGAGATTTCCCGGATCAATGCACAGTTCATGGAATGCGACGAGCTTCCCTTGGAGGAGCAGCTTAAACAGATTGAAGCGTTTCCCTTAGAGCCGTCGCTCATTGTAAAGACGCGGAAGTCCCTGCATACCTACTGGCTCATAAAGGACGGCGACGTGGCTGCTTTCCGCCGGATACAGAAAGGGCTTGCGGCCCATTTTAGCGGGGATAAGACCTGCGTAAACGAAAGCCGCGTCCTGCGCCTGCCGGGCTTTTACCATTGCAAAGAGGAGCCGGTCATGGTGGAGTGTATTCATTTCCGCCCGGAGCTTCGGTATACGCAGGAGGAGCTTGCGGCCCATCTTCCCAAGGTGGAAAATGAGCCTGCCGCGCCTGCGGTGGCAAACCTGAAAGGGACGAGGCAGGGGCTTTCGTTGGTGTTGAAGCGTTGCGCCTTTATGGGACACTGCCGGGAGGATGCGGCAGCCCTTTCCGAGCATGACTGGTACAGCATGATCACGAATCTCGCCGTATTTGAGGGCGGCGAGCGGGCCATCCATGAACTGTCGGCCCTATATCCAAAGTACAGGGCGGCGGAGACGCAGGAGAAGATACAGCATTTCTTAAACAGCGGCACCAAGCCTATCACCTGCAAAGCCATAGCGGAGAAGGGCTTTGCCTGTCCGCGCATGGCGGACGGGACGTGTACTTGCAAGGCCCCGGCGGCCCTGTGCTACCAGCCCATGGCGCTGGAAGAACTGCGGGAGGCGTTATCAGGCGCAGAGGTCTTTTCTGCCCCGGTGGAGGCCATGCGGGCTGCAAAGCAGTTCATCAAGGAATCTTTATATAATATCGAGCCGCTGGATGCAGGGACATTCATAGAGTATGAGCTTAGGGAGCATTTCCGCCTGAAAACAACGGATGCCAAGGCGCTGGCCGCCTACCACAAGGAGCTTTATAAAACGTATATGGCAAATAAGGAGAACCGGCAGCGGGCGGAGGAATACGGCCTGCCGGATTGGTACGAAGTGACTGAGCGCGGCGGCCTGCGGTTTATCTCCGGCCTGTTAGCCGACCACCTTTCCGCAAACATGGACGCTTTTTATGCGACCAGCAGCTTTTTCTTCTATCAGGACGGCGTATACCGGGAGGCAGAGGATATGGCAGCGGCGGCCAGGGTGCGGGAGCTGATGATCCCCCGGACGGTATCCATGCAGGCGATCAACGATACCGTGGGGCAGTGGAAGATGCTCATACGGAAGCCCGTGTCCGAGATCAACAGCAACCCTTTTATCCTGAACCTGCAGAATGGCCTGTTCAATGTGCTTGACGACAGCTTTAGGCCCCATACGCCGGAATACCTCTCCACGGTGCAGATCAAGGCGTCCTATGTGCCGGATGCGGACTGCCCGCAGTTTGTGGCATACCTGCAGAGCATGTTAGGGGAGGAGGAGATTGCTCTGGTGCAGGAGATTTTCGGGTATCTTTTGCTTCCCGTGAACAAGGCGCAGAAATCCTTTGTCTTTGTGGGTGCGCCCAACGCAGGCAAATCCACCCTGCTCAACGTGGTGCAGGAGATTTTACTCGGCAGCGAAAATGTATCGAACATCCCATGGCAGAACCTTGCCGACCGCTTCAATAAGGCAGAGCTGTTCGGGAAGCTGGCAAATATCTTCGCTGACCTGCCGTCCAAGAGCATAGACGATAACGGCATGTTCAAGGCCCTTACCGGCGAGGATTTCATTACTGCCGAGCGGAAGAACAAAGACCCTTTTTCCTTCCGGCCTTATGCAAGATTTCTGTTTTCCTGCAATGAGATTCCCCGCAACTATGGGGATAAATCGGAGGGCTTTTACCGGAGGCTTATCATCATACGGTTTGAGAAATCGGTTCCCAAGGGCAGGCGCGACCCGAACCTGACGGAGAAGCTGGCGGCGGAGCGGGACGGCATCCTCATGTGGGCGCTCTTGGGGCTAAAGCGGCTGATCGCGTCGGGCTATGAGTTTGACGAGACAGAAAAGACCATGGCGGAGCTGGAACGATACCGGATCGAATCAAACAGCGTTTTGTCCTTCGCTAAAATGTTCTGTATCTGTGAGGAAAATGGGGCGGAGGTGCGGGATGACCTGTTTCTGCGTTACAAGGAGTATTGCGGCAATGCCGGGATGAAGCCGGTCTCCCAGACCAACTTCAACCGGGAGATGGAAGCCGGTTTCCCGGATATCTCGCGGGGCCGGGACAAGATATCAAAGCGCCGGATATGGCGCGGGATCACGTTCTGTGAAGGAGGTGTAGGGGCAGATTGAGCCATTTTGTGACCGGCGGAACCGGAAAAACCGGGTTTTTCTTATCTTTTCGCATTATAACCAAGGATAATAAAAGAAATATATTTAAGAGAAATATAGAAAGAGTAGATTTTACCCGGTTATTCCGGTTTTCTGGTTTATGGCTCTGGCTGAGATTATGTTGGAAAAAGATATAGTGGCCGCGATCCTGCGGTATCTGAAAGGGCGGCCCCACTGTTTTGCATGGAAGACCCACGGCGGGATGTACGGGACGGCGGGCATCCCGGATATTGTGGCCTGCATAGACGGCAGGTTTTACGGATTTGAGGTGAAGCAGCCCGGCGGGAAGCTCACCCAGCTACAGGAAGTGACCCTTAAAAAGATAGAAGATGCTGGCGGCGTGGCTTTGAAAGTGACTTCCGTGGAGGAAGTAAAGGCTGCCATTTTGGAAGGAGGTTTCTTATGACAATAGAGGAATACTGGGAGCAGGTATGCCGGTTGAACGGGCAGATCAATGAAAAGCTGTTGCAGGCCACGCGGCTGCGCGGGGAAGGGAATCTTACAGCATATGCAGAGCTGGAAAGGGAGATCGACAGGGATATAGATGCGCTGGTGGATTTGAAAGAGGATTTCTGCCAGCACAGGCATGGGAAGGAGGCGGTTTCGTGATCGCATGGAAATATCTGAACAAACCTTCGGCGGCAGTAGCGGCATTGCAGGATTATTCTACTATGCGGGAGATCATCAATATTACTCCGCAGGAAACAAAGGAACTGTACGACCGTATGATTACCGTCGGCAGCAGGCGTCTGACCGGGCTTCCTTCAAGCTGGAACCCGCAGGCGGGTGAGGACAGGATGGTAAAATCTCTGGACACGCTGGATGTCATTCAGGAACGATACCGGCAGGCTGTGGAGTATATGAATTGGTTTGAGCCTGCATGGGCCACCCTGTCTGATACAGAGCAGAAAATCCTCCGGGAGTTTTATACCAGCGGGAGCCGTAAATCCGGTGCAACCGCCCGCCTGCAGGTGGAGCTGAATTTTAGTGAACGGCAGGTGGAACGCCTCAGGAGCCAAGCCCTGTATAGGCTGAGCCATCTGCTGTTTGGAAAATGAAGATGGAGGAATTGTGGCGGTTTATTTGCCTTTCGATATGCTATACTGATAGCATGAAATAATAAGCCGAGGGAGCTCCACAAGGATGTGGGGCTTTTCCTATGCCGTCCGTCTGGAAATAAAGATGGCGGAATTGTGGCGGTTTATTTGCTTTCAGATATGTTATGCTGATAGCATGAAATACTGAACCAACAGAGGCTTCGCAGAAATGCGGGGCTTTTTCTATGCCATGAAAGGAGGAGGCCGCCATGCCATACAGACCCAAGCGTCCCTGTTCCTATCCGGGATGCCCGCGCCTTACGGACGGGAGGTACTGCGAGGAACACCAGAAAATTATCACGGCGCATTATAACCGGCATGAGCGCGATCCGGAGAGTAAGCGCAGGTATGGCCGCGCATGGAGGAGGATTCGTGACGGATACCTGTCGGAGCATCCCATGTGCGAGAAGTGCCAGCAGGCCGGGAAGCTGACCGCCGCCGTGGAAGTACACCACATCAAGCCGTTGTCGAAGGGAGGCACCCATGCGGAGGCTAACCTGATGGCGTTATGCAAGAAGTGTCATTCCGAGATCACGGCCCGTGAGGGCGGACGCTGGGAACGGCGGCACTGATGGCAGGGGGAGAGAAAATCTCCAAAACAGGCCCCACGGGTAGCGGGCGGGGGCTATCGCGTGAAAAATCGCGTTTTCAAGTTGGGTATATACCCGCAGTTTCAAGGAAGGAGGTGGCGGCCCTATGGCAAACGGCCACGGCGGCGCGCGGATTGGCGCGGGCCAGAAGAAAAAAGCCTTGTCTGACAAGATCATGGAAGGCAATCCCGGCAGGCGCAAGCTGACGGTCATGGAGTTTTCGGATACGGCCAGCCTCCAGGGGGAGGAGATGCCGCCGCCCCGTGACTATCTGGCGGCCCGGCAGAAAAACGGCAGGGAGCTTCCTGCCGTTGAGATATACAAGCGCACATGGGTATGGCTCAACGAGAGGGGCTGTGCTTATCTGATACCGCCGCAGATTTTGGAGCAGTATGCTATGGCGATCTCGCGGTGGATACAGTGCGAGGAGGCTATTTCAGAGTTTGGCTTTCTGGCAAAGCACCCGACCACAGGAAATGCGATTCCCTCGCCCTATGTTTCCATGAGCCAGAGCTTTTCCAAGCAGGCGAATAACCTGTGGTATCAGATTTATCAGGTCGTCCGGGAGAACTGCTCCGCCGAGTACAAAGGGGCCACGCCCCACGACGATATGATGGAGAAGCTCCTTACCGCCCGGCGCGGCGGTTAAAAGATAATTTTAACGGAGGTTGAACATGAATATCTTACAGCTCCCTTTGGAGGAGGTACACCCTTATGAAAACAACCCGAGAAAAAATGACAATGCGGTAGACGCGGTGGCGGCCAGCATCAGGCAGTATGGTTTTCTTGTCCCGCTGGTGATCTCCGCTGACCATGAGATCATCACCGGGCATACCAGATATAAGGCGGCGGGCAGGCTTGGGCTTCCCACGGTTCCCTGCGTCATTGCCGACGAGCTGACGGACGAACAGATCAAAGCATTCCGGCTGGTGGATAACAAGGTGGGAGAGCTGGCACAATGGGATGTTGACCTGCTCCCGTTGGAGCTGGCCGATATCGCACAGGATTTGAGCGTCTTTGGATTTGAGAGCATTTCCGAGGAGGAGTTTGGCGAGGAATTTACGCTGGATTCCGGGGAGAAAAAGCCCTACCAGCAGATCAGCCTGACCCTGCATGATAAACAGGCGGAGCTTATCATGGCCTGCATTGATTACGTCCATACCCACGAGGAGGTCAGGGAGACCTTCGGCAATGAGAACCGGAAGGGAAATGGTGTGTATGAGGTGGTGCGGCAATGGGCAGAGCAAAAGAAATTAGTCTGAAAGTGATCCCCGGAAAAGTGGCAAACCCTTTCATGCGGCGGCACCATTACAGCGGCACCGTGGTAAACAATAGCTGCCTGCATTTTGGCGTATTTTTAGACGGCCAGCTCCATGGCGTTATGAGTTATGGGCCGAGTCTGAACAAATCGAAAATCCTGCCGCTGGTGGCGGGGACTGGATGGAATGAGTATCTGGAATTGAACCGGATGGCCTTTGACAGCGTCCTTCCGAGGAACAGCGAGAGCCGGGCGATCTCCATGAGCATCAAACTCTTAAAGAAGTATGCGCCCCATGTAAAGTGGATCATCAGTTTTGCCGATGCCTGCTCCTGCGGCGACGGTGCCATTTACCGGGCCAGCAATTTCATTCTGACCGGCATTAAGGAAAACGAGGCGTTGTGCCTGCTGCCGGATGGCACAAAAATACACAAGCTGACACTGGAAGCGAACCCGCTGGCCCCGCGAAGGGAGCTGGGAGGGCGCTCTTTTTTTGATGTGACCGACGGCAACTTTAGCTGGGGCCGGTACATGGAGGCAGCAGGCGGCGCATTGCTCTCCGGCTACCAGCTCCGCTATATCTATTTCATAGATAAGGCGAAGCGGAAAGACCTGACCGTCCCGGAAATCCCTTACTCCCGCATTGACGAGCTTGGGGCCGGGATGTATAAGGGCGAAAAAATGACACTGGCCGAGCGCCATGTGGGAAAGGAGGCGTGAGGATGGGCCGGGCAAAAGAGATTGTAATGAAAGTGATCCCCGCCAAGGTGGCAACGCCGTTTATGAAGGCCCACCATTACAGCGGGAAGGTCGTCAATAACAGCACTTTGCATTTTGGCGTATTTTTAGACGGCCAGCTCCACGGCGTTATGAGTTACGGGCCGAGCCTCGATAAGTCAAAAATAATCGGGCTGGTGAAGGATACCGGCTGGAATGAATTTCTGGAACTGAACCGGATGGCCTTTGACAGCTATCTTCCCCGCAATTCCGAGAGCCGGGCAATCTCCATGAGCATTAAGCTCATAAAGAAATACGCGCCGCAGATCAAGTGGATCATCAGCTTTGCCGACGCCTGCTCCTGCGGTGACGGCACGATCTACCGGGCCAGCAACTTTGTACTGACCGGCATTAAGGAAAACCTGAACCTTGCGGAACTGCCGGACGGCACCCGCGTCCATAAGATGACGTTAGCCAGCAACCCTACTTCTCCCCGGAAGGAGCTGGGCGGCCTGACTTTTTTTGATGTGACGGGAGGCACCTACAACTTCAACAAATATCTGGACTATGTAGGGGCCACGCCGATCCCCGGCTACCAGCTCCGCTATATCTATTTCATAGATAAATCGAAGCGGCAGGATTTGACGGTGCCGGAGATTCCCTTTTCCAAGATCGACGAGCTTGGGGCCGGGATGTATAAAGGTGAGAAGGTATCGCAGGCGGAGCGGCACAGCAGACTTACGCCGGAGTAACGCTCCGGCCATCATGCGCGGATAGGCTAAGGGCAGACCGCCCGCCAACCGGCGGGAGATGGCGGTTCGATTCCGCACTCCGCGCTTTCCTGATAATGCCCTTGTTTTTTATGCGCTTTCAGGGTAATCTGTCGTCACATTTTGAAAGCGGAGGGATTTGTCTATGGAAGGAAATTATATGAAGATCGGCAGCTATACGCCGGGGACGGACGGGGCAGAGCCCGTCATAGAACGGGAGTATTTCCAGCAGGGCTATATCGTAAAGGACGAGGAGGCTTACCTGAATTACCCGGATAAGGTCTGCTATGTGCCGGAGCTTTTTGACGAGGGCTATACCCGGCAGGATTTTCTTGATATGTGTTACGGGCAGGAAGAAATGGCGGATATGCTCTTTGAGATGGTGGACTGGCAGAGCCCGGAGACCTTACAGAATGAGCTGTTTGATATGCAGGAGATAGATTTCTGCCCGGTCTGTAAAAAGCTCTATTTCATGGCGGGGGAGCAGAGGCCCTGCCCGGTATGCGGGACGAACCCGGAGGAGGTAGAAGATGCAGATACAGAAAGTGAATGCCGCCCGGCTGAACCCGGCGGCTTATAACCCGCGCCGGGATTTGAAGCCCGGTGACAGGGACTATGAAAAACTGAAACGCTCCATTGAGGAGTTCGGATTCGTGGAGCCGGTGGTCTGGAATGAGGCCACCGGCAATGTTGTGGGCGGCCACCAGCGGCTCAAAGTCTTGCTGGATATGGGAGAAACCGAGATCGACTGTGTTGTGGTGGATTTGGAGCCGGAAAAGGAAAAGGCCCTGAACCTTGCCCTCAACCGGATTCAGGGTGGCTGGGACGAAGGGAAGCTGGCGGAGGTCATGGCTGACCTTGACGCCTCGGACTTTGACGTATCCCTGACCGGTTTTGACGCGGAGGAGATCGACGC
The DNA here is from genome assembly GCA_021770245.1 of Lachnospiraceae bacterium. Taxonomy (GTDB): domain Bacteria; phylum Bacillota; class Clostridia; order Lachnospirales; family Lachnospiraceae; genus Eisenbergiella. Next base: position 12,979 of record JAETRI010000048.1, on the reverse strand, counting down.
CCTGATGAACAAATTTTATTCCGCCGAGGCGGTGGAGGACGATTTTGACCGGGAGAAAGCGGCGGCGGAAATGAAAGCCGCAGGCGGGGCCATTACAAAGCCCGGCGACCTGTGGGAGCTTGGGAACCACCGGCTCTACTGCGGTGATCCGGTGCAGGCAGATTCCTATGAGCGGCTCATGGGTACGGCGCAGGCGGCCTTTGCCATGGCGTCCCCTCCTGTCCCTAGGGCGGCGGAATACAAAAAGGACGGCCTTGGCCCATGGATGGAGCGGATGGCAGCAGTGGCCGGAAACCTCTGCCGGTATGTGCCTATTGTATGCTGGAATATCAACGACCTGTTTTCCACCGGCTCCCAGTATGTGGAGCCTACCGGCTTTTACAGTATGAAGCTGTTTGCTGACTGCAATTTCCGCCCGCTCTGGATACGGGTGTGGAAAAAGCAGGGGCAGCAGGCCCGCGCCGGTTCCACCCACTTAAACAGCGTAAAGCCCCAGCGCCAGTTTGAATATCTGGCCGCTTTCGCCGGGGAGCAGGCGGAGGAATACAACCTGCCGGAATATGCGTGGGTGTCCGCCTTTGCGGCCCACAATTACCACTTTGTGAAGCGCCTTACCAAAGAGGAACGCCGCAAGTGGGGCTATGCCGGAGTATGGGAGATTTCCGCGCCAGCACCTGATACGGACGGGGCGCTTCCGGTTCCCGTGGAGCTGCCGTGGCGGTGTATGAAAATGCACAGCGATCCGGGGGCTCTGGTGCTTGACCCGTTCTGCGGCGGGGCGGCGACGCTGATTGCGGCAGAGCAGAGCGGGCGGCGCTGTTTTGCCATGGATAATGACCCGGCAAACTGTGACCTTGCCATTATGCGCTGGGAGCAGTTTACCGGAGAAAAGGCAGTCCTTATTAAAAGTTAAATTTAAGAAACTTATCTTTGAGGCTTGCTTTATGAGGTGTTCCAGAGTAATCTCTGCTCACATCAAACGAAGGAGGTCATACACATGACAATGATAGAGAGAGTAAGCAGCTTCAACAACGAATATTTCAACGGGTTAATCGTAAAGTACAGCGGGAACGGGCAGGCCCCGGAAAGCCACGGTATGCACCGCGCCATCATGGCCTATCTGCGCAGCAACGACGAGAACCTTTCCGGGCTCATGGTGGACGATATGCCATTTATACAGGATATGGACGACTTCATGGGAACCATTGAGGCGGCGGGCATTACGGAATTTCTCCTCTGCGATACCTCCACGGGCCTTATGGGAAGCCTGCACTACCTCATGGGGCATGGCTGGCAGATAATCGGCACCCGCGAATATGCGCCCAACCCTTATTCAAAACGGCAGGGGCTCTGCATGAAAAAGGCATAAAAGGAAACGGCCCGGAAACGGGCTTTTTTCCGTTGTGGCCCTTGTCTTTTAGGCACCCGCAGGGTAATCTGTGTCACACCCAGCCGGAAGGCTGGCATAGAGAACAGGAGGAGGTGGGATTTATGGTATTCCCAAGAAAAGAGGAAGTGGAGGCGGTACGCGCACGGTATCCGTTGGGGACGCGGGTGGAGCTGGTCTCCATGGATGACCCTTACAGCAAGCTAAAGCCCGGCGACCGGGGGACGGTGAAATCCGTGGATGATACGGGGACGGTCTTTGTAAGCTGGGACTGCGGCTCCGGTCTCGGTGTGGTATATGGTGAGGACGAAATCCGTATCTTGGAAGGCGGTGATCCTGCATGAGTGGGATTTTCCATGGGGGCCGTTTCTATGAGAACACGGATATGGTCTGCCACCGCTGCGGGCATCCGGTGTATGAATCGGATAACCCGGAGTATCGTTATCAATGCTTCTATTGTGACGAGGATCTGTACAGCTTTGAGGTTAGGGAACAGGACGACCTGTACCTGCCTCCCGTCATGGTGGCCCGCCCGGTGGACGGCATCACGTTAAACGAGGGGCTGGAATATCTTCTGGATGATGCCGGGCAGCCCCGGATATTTGATAACCAGCCGGAGGCGGAATGCTACCTGCTGGCGCAGGGGATTGATGCCGGGGCGCTGGAACATTTCTATTTCGTGGAGGCGGCAGAGGACGAAGAATGAGTGAGTTTCCGGGAGATTAACTATATCTGTTTCCAGAGAAAAAGTAACAGGAAAAAGGCTCGGGTTTCCGGGCTTTTTTCGTCGGTGAGCCTTGTCTTATGGGGTATCCCAGAGTAAGCTGTGTCACACCAAACACAAGGAGGAAATGCACATGATCGACTTAAGAAATTACAAGGACTATATCCGGGAGCTTGTAGAGGAGGAAAACAGGAAGGATAAAAACTGGCGCTGGTCGGTGAAAAGTATCGGGAAGGGCCGCATCCGTATCCGCTGGGGCTATCTGGACTATTTGGAGGAAGAAAATAACTGCTTTATCATTGATCTGGATTCTTCTATGCCGGATATGGAATGGCTTCACGCCTGCTGGCCGGACGGGGAGCTGATGGAATGCTATCTGGTAGTGGAGGGAAAGCCGAACCCGCAGGTCGGCGCAGAGCAGAATATCAAAAGCGGCCTGAAGGACGCCATTTGGGAGATCGCCTACACCGCACATAACTGCTATTAAAAGCATTGAGAAAAGCCTGAACTTCCGGGCTTTTTTTGTTGCGGGGCCTTGTCTTTGGGGGTGTTCCAGAGTAATCTCTGACAACATCAAACAAAGGAGGTTTCCCTATGAAACAGACAGAAGAAATGAAGCAGGCAGCATTCGTGGAACTCATGCACGACAATGGCTTTCAGTATCTCGGAGCGACTGCCCGCGAAGGACAATTCATTTATGAGCGCACATGGCGGCATACCGTACCGGTTGCTTTCTATGGCGAACAGGAAAAAACTTACCGGATCGCGGCATATATCAGTTTCGGTGTACCCATCGTCCAGCTTTTTGAGGACGGGAAGCACACAGACACCCGCGATTATTCCAGCCCCAGGCGGGCCATGAACGCGATCAAAGAAATCATCCGGTGCGCCGGGTATGCCATGTAAGGAGGGCGGTTATGGGCGACTTTAGAGAAGAATACGAGAGAACATACGGCCCCATGCGGGCGGCAAGAAAGGACATATCCCCGGAACTGCACGAAACGCTGGTGGCATTATGCCAGCGTAACTGCTGGGTAAAGCGTCATGGTATCCCATTCCATGATGATCCCTGTCTGGAAGCAGACAGCCCCTATACCTTCTGCGAGTATGAGGACATTGCCATGTTGAAGCTATTTTTTGAACATGGGAATTGGAGCATACGGCAGGGGGTGGTATACCGGGATTTGTTTTTCTGTAATCAGGTCAACGGCGGCGACGAGTGGTGGGTGTGCCGGTACGACCATGAGGCCGGGGCCTATTTCCCCTTTGAAAGCGTGACTATGAAAAGGGTGATCGCTGCGGGGGAATTTGAAACCCTGCTGGCGGATATGCTGGCGGCTACGGTAGAGCAGTGTAAACATTTGGATTATAAGGGAAGGAGCAGAGAGCATGAATGATATATTTACAAGCTGGCTGGCTTCGGGTGATATGGGCCAGTGCAGTTTTCAGGAAAAAGGGTATAGTTATATCGTGATCCGGGTGGAAAAATCCCCGGACTTTGAATATCTGTTCAGCCAGAGGCGGTACGATAAGGAAGGGCTCAAACGGGACAGCACATTCAAATATGTGGGGATTTACTGCAGGAAGGACGGCCTGATCTATGACGCGGAATATGACCTTACCAGCATGGAGGATGACCCGGAGCCATTAAAAAGGCGGTCTGCCGAGGCGCTTAGGGAGCAGCTAAAGGCGGCTGTACGGGAGAAGGTGGAGGCGGCTGTCGGCAATGACCGGGGCAGCCTGCAGATAACGGAGCTTACGGACAGCACCCTTATCAGCCAACTGGAATATACCCGTAAGCATGGTGCAAAGGAAACGGCCCGCAGGCGGTATCTGGATACGGTGGATTTTGAACCGCCAGTGTTCACCTGTAGTTACGAGCCGGATCGCTGGAAGGAGGATTCCCTGCTTGCCTATATCTTAGATCCGGAGGGCTATGCGGAAAAGGAAGCGTCGGCCTATATGGCAGAGAATCAGGAAAATATGCTGCACAATTTCCTGTATAATGATGCAGTCATGCAGGAATACCGGGCCATTCTGGAAGATAAGGAAAATCCGGTGCATACCGTTAAGAAGATCATGGATGCCATGCGGGCGACTCCTGCAAAGACGGTCAATGTTACGGTTCTGAAAGAGGGCGTGGAGTTTACCTTCAAAACGGAGACGGCGACCCTGCGCGGGGACTGCACAAGCTATTACAGTACATGGCAGATCGTGGCGGCAGACCGGAAGAAATTTGAACAGACCTTTGGCCGGAGCGCCGAGTACAGGCCGGGGGAAATCCTCCGCATTACCTACGCCAGAAACGTATTGTATGAGGCAGGGAAATAGCCCCGCCTGCAAAAATTAAAAATTATCTTTAAGGGACTTTCCTCCGGGGAGGTTCCTTTTTTGTTCAATAAGCTGCTGCGCGGAGCGTGGCAGCGTTTGATGGCATCATGCAGAAAGGAGGCATCTGCCATTGCGGAAATTGGAAACCTACCGGCCCACCCGTTTCATGGCTGACGGTTCCCATTATAGCGGGGAGCTGGCGGAACTGGCCGTTGCTTTTATCGGCTGCCTGAAACATACCAAGGGCGAGTGGTACGGAAAGAATTTTGACCTGATCGACTGGCAGGAGCAGATCATCCGCGACCTGTTCGGGATCGTGAAGGGGAACGGATACCGCCAGTTCAATACGGCTTATGTGGAGATCGCAAAGAAGCAGGGGAAATCTGAGCTGGCGGCTGCGGTGGCCCTTCTGCTCACCTGCGGCGACGGAGAATACGGCGGCGAGGTGTACGGCTGTGCTTCCGACAGGCAGCAGGCGTCCATTGTCTTTGACGTGGCCTGCGGCATGGTGGAGCAATGCCCGGCGCTGAAATCCCGCATCAAACCGGTGCTGTCCCAAAAGCGGCTGATCTACAGACCGTTAAACAGCTTTTATCAGGTACTGTCGGCAGAAGCCTACACCAAGCATGGCCTTAATGTCCATGCGGTGGTATTTGACGAGCTTCATGCACAGCCCAACCGCCAGCTCTACGACGTTATGACCCATGGCTCCGGCGACGCAAGGAAACAGCCCCTCTATTTTCTCATTACCACGGCGGGCAATGATACCAACTCGATCTGCTATGAGGTACACCAGAAGGCGCGGGATATTCTGGACGGGCGCAAGATCGACCCGACTTTTTATCCGGTGATCTATGGCGCGGACGAGGGGGACGACTGGACTTCCCATGAGGTGTGGGCCAAGGCCAATCCTTCCCTCGGCATCACGGTGGACGTGGAGAAGCTGGAAGCGGCCTGCGAGAGCGCAAGGCAGAATCCTGCCGAGGAGAACCTGTTCCGGCAGCTCCGCCTGTGCCAGTGGGTAAAGCAGGCTGTCCGGTGGATGCCTATGGAAAAGTGGGATAAATGCGCCTTTGCAGTAGACCCGGAAGCGCTCCGGGGACAGCGGTGCTATGGCGGCCTCGACCTTTCCGCCACCACGGATATCACGGCCTTTGTGCTGGTATTCCCGCCGGAGGATGATGGCGGCAAGTACAGCATCCTGCCGTTTTTCTGGATACCGGAGGACAACGTGGAAATCCGGGTGCGCCGGGATCACGTCCCCTATGACGTGTGGGAGAAGCAGGGGTATCTAAAGACCACCGAGGGGAACGTGGTGCATTACGGTTTCATTGAAGCCTTTATTGAGGAGCTTGGCATGAAGTACAACATTTTGGAGATCGCCTTTGACCGCTGGGGCGCGACGCAGATGGTGCAGAACTTAGAGGGCCTCGGTTTTACGGTGGTTCCCTTCGGGCAGGGCTTTAAGGATATGTCGCCACCCACGAAGGAACTTATGCGCCTGACACTGGATGGACAGCTCGCCCATGGCGGCCACCCGGTACTGCGCTGGATGATGGACAACATCCATGTGCGGACTGACCCGGCAGGCAACCTAAAGCCGGATAAGGAAAAATCCACGGAGAAGATCGACGGCGCTGTGGCGACGATCATGGCCCTTGACCGGGCCATCCGGGGCGGTGGCATGGACGGGAGTTCCGTTTATGACGAAAGGGGGATTTTACTGCTATGAGTATTTTTAACCGGATATTTCAGGCGAGGGATAAGCCGGAGGATATGCGCCGGGCGCAGGATACGCTGGGAGGCAGCCGGTTCTCCTTTTTCTTTGGCAGTTCCACCAGCGGCAAGCCGGTGAATGAGCGGACGGCCATGCAGATGACGGCAGTCTATTCCTGCGTCCGTATCCTGTCCGAGGCGGTGGCGGGGCTTCCCCTCCATGTATACCGCTATACGGAGAAGGGTAGCAAGGAGAAGGCGTTTAACCACCCGCTGTACCACCTGCTCCATGATGAACCAAACCCGGAAATGACTTCGTTCAATTTCCGGGAAACGCTGATGGGCCACCTGCTCTTATATGGCAATGCCTACGCGCAGATCATCCGGAACGGCAGGGGCGAGGTCATTGGCCTGTATCCCTTGATGCCTTCCAAAATGACGGTGGACAGGGACAGCAGGGGGCAGCTCTATTATCTTTATACGCGCGGTTCGGACGATTCCCCCACAGAGGATGAAAACGGGCAGGTATATCTGCCGCCGGAGCAGGTACTCCATATCCCCGGCCTTGGCTATGACGGGATCGTGGGATATTCGCCGCTTGCCATGGCGAAGAATGCCGTGGGGCTGGCGATCGCCACAGAAGAATATGGGGCAAAGTTCTTTGCGAATGATGCGGCTCCGGGCGGCGTGCTGGAACATCCCGGCGTACTGAAAAACCCGGATAAGGTGCGGGAGAGCTGGAACAAGTTGTTTAGGGGCAGTGCCAACTCCCACCAGATCGCGGTCTTGGAAGAGGGCCTCAAATACCAGCCTATCGGCATATCACCGGAGCAGGCGCAGTTTTTAGAAACGAGGAAATTCCAGATCAACGAGATCGCCCGCATCTTCCGGGTGCCGCCCCACATGGTCGGGGATTTGGAGAAATCCAGCTTTTCCAACATTGAGCAGCAGTCGCTGGAATTTGTCAAATATACCTTGGAGCCGTGGCTCATGCGCTGGGAGCAGGGCATGGCCCGCCGCCTGTTCACGGATAGCGAAAAGAAGGAGTATTTTATCCGCTTCAACGTGGAGGGACTTCTGCGGGGCGATTATGAAAGCCGCATGAACGGTTATGCGGTAGCAAGACAGAATGGCTGGATGAGCGCCAACGATATCAGGGAGTTAGAGAACCTCGACCATATCCCGGCGGAGCTTGGCGGCGACCTGTATCTGGTAAACGGTGCCATGACAAAGCTGTCTGACGCCGGGGCCTTTGCAAAAAAGGGGCAGGGAAATAAAACAGAAACGGAGGGAAACAAGTGAAGAAATTCTGGAACTGGGTGCGAAACTCTGACGAGAGCCGCACCCTTTATCTGAACGGCACCATTGCGGAGGAAAGCTGGTTTGATGATGATATCACACCGGCGGCATTTAAGGCGGAGCTTTTCTCCGGGGAAGGCGACATAACCGTCTGGATCAACTCGCCGGGCGGCGACTGTGTGGCGGCTTCGCAGATTTACACAATGCTTATGGACTATAAGGGCGCGGTGACGGTGAAGATCGACGGCATTGCCGCAAGTGCGGCCAGCGTGGTCGCCATGGCAGGCACGACCGTACTCATGGCACCCACCGCCTTGATGATGGTGCATAACCCGCTGACCGTGGCAATCGGGGATTCGGAGGAGATGAAGAAAGCTATCGCCATGCTGGATGAAGTGAAAGAGTCCATCATCAATGCCTACGAGATCAAGACGGGCTTATCTAGGACGCGGCTCGCGCACCTCATGGATGCTGAAACATGGCTGTCCGCCCATAAGGCCGTGGAGCTTAAGTTTGCCGACGGCCTCTTATTCCATGAGGATGGGGAAGGGGAAGCACCGGAGCCGGAGAGCTTTGCATTCTCCCGCCGGGCGGTGACGAACAGCCTGCTTGATAAGCTGGCACCAAAAAAGAAAGAACAGAAGCAATCAGCAGAGCCGCTTTATGAGCGGCTCAATTTATTGAGATTATAAGGAGGATTCTACTATGAGTAAGATTTTGGAACTGAGAGAAAAACGGGCAAAGGCGTGGGAAGCGGCGAAGGCTTTCCTGGATTCCAGACGCGGGGCCGACGGGCTTTTATCTGCAGAGGATGTGGCGGCCTATGAAAAGATGGAGGCGGATGTGGTGAACCTTGGCAAGGAGATCGACCGTCTGGAACGCCAGCAGGCATTGGACGCAGAGCTTTCAAAGCCTGTCAACGACCCGATCAAGGATAAGCCTGCGGCCTCTGCCGGGGAGGAGAAAACGGGACGGGCCTCTGCGGAATACAAGAGGTCATTCTGGAATGTGATGCGGAGCAAGATGCCGGGGCATGAGGTTCTGAACGCCCTGCAGGTCGGGACGGATTCCGAGGGCGGGTATCTGGTGCCGGATGAATTTGAGCATACCTTGGTGGAGGCATTGGAGGAGCAGAACCTTTTCCGTACTCTGGCCCATGTGATCCAGACCAGCTCTGGAGACCGGAAGATCCCGGTGGTGGCTTCCAAGGGGACGGCCTCATGGGTAGACGAGGAGGGCGCGATCCCCGAGAGCGACGACAGCATCGGGCAGGTATCCATCGGGGCTTATAAGCTGGGAACCATGATAAAAATATCAGAGGAGCTTTTGGGCGACAGCGTATTTGACCTTGAATCCTATATCTCCCGCGAGTTTGCCCGCCGGATCGGGAACAAGGAGGAGGAAGCCTTCTTTACCGGGGACGGCAAGGGAAAGCCCCTCGGCATACTGGCAAAGACGGGCGGCGCGGAGGTCGGCGTTACTGCGGCGGGTGCGGCAGCCTTTACAGCGGACGAACTTTTTGACCTGTTCTATTCCCTGAAAGCACCTTACCGGAAAAGCGCGGTTTTCCTTATGAATGATACTTCCGTGAAGGCCCTGCGCAAGCTCAAGGACAGCAACGGACAGTATCTGTGGCAGCCTTCCCTTACCGCTGCCACTCCGGACACCCTTATGGGCCGTCCGGTCTATACTTCCTCTTTCATGCCTGCCATGGAGGCAGGGGCAAAATCCGTCCTGTTTGGCGACCTTTCTTATTATTGGGTGGCTGACAGGCAGGGCCGCTCCTTCCGCCGCCTTGGGGAGCTGTATGCGCCTACCGGGCAGGTGGGCTTCCTTGCCACCCAGCGTGTGGACGGCAAGCTGGTACTGCCGGAGGCGGTAAAGGTACTGCAGCAGAAAAGCGGTTCCGCCGCCTAAGGTGCAGGAAAGGTATTTCATGGAATGGGGGCAGTGTAATGATTGTGAGCTTGAAGGAGATAAAGGAATATCTGCGGGTGGATTTTGAGGACGAAGATGCTTTGCTGGAGGGCCTCCTGCAGACGGCCCAGCAGCTCTGCATGGATGTGGCCCGCATGGCAGACGAGGCTTCCTTTTCACAGGATATGGTGCAGGCAAAGACCGCCGTCCTATATGCGGCGGCCTACCTGTACGAACACAGGGAGGAGGCCGACCACCACGAACTTATGCTGACCCTGCGGGCGCTTTTATCCGGCATCAGGCAGGAGGGCTTTTGATATGGAGATCGCGGCGCTTAGAGTCAAAATCATGTTTCAAAAAAATGAAGCCGTGGCGGACGGTATCGGCAACCACAGGAATGTGTGGGCGGATTATTACGGATGCCATGCGACCGTGAGCGGGGAGGGCGGGACGGAAAGCACAGAGGCAGGGACTACCACAGACCATGCACAGATCGCTTTTACCGTCCGTTTCTGCCGGGCGGCCAGCCGGGTAGACACTACCGGCTACCGGATTCTGTTTCAGGGGGAGCCGTATAACATCCTCGCAATAGACCACCTGTGCTTTAAGAGGAAGGCACTGAAATTCAAGTGCCGGAAAGGGAGGTAAGCATGGCCCGGAATGTGAAAATTGAGGAAATGGCTTCGGCCATCATGGAATCCATGGAGGAATATGCCGACCTTGCCACGGAGGATTTGAAGAAAGCAGTTAAGAGCGCTGGTGAGGCGGTGCGGGACGAGATCAGGGAAAAGGCCCCGAAAAGGACAGGGGCCTACCGGAAAAGCTGGGCGGTGAAGAATACGAAGGAAACGGCCAGCGCCTTAGAGGTGACGGTCTATTCCCGCGACCGTTACCGGCTGACCCACCTGTTGGAGTTCGGCCATGCCAAGCGCGGCGGCGGGCGGGTGGCGGGCAGGCCGCATATCGCCCCGGCAGAAAAGACCGGCATGGAGCGGCTGGAAGCGGAGATTGAAAGGAGCCTTAAAAATGGATGACCTGATGAAGATACTTACAGAATCCGGTCTCCCCTTTGCTTACGACCATTTCGCGGAAGGGGAATCACCGGAGCCGCCCTTTATCTGTTACCTGCTCCCCGGCAGCGACCATTTTTCTGCGGACGGGCGGGTGTACTTTAAAATCAATGAGGTGCGGGTGGAACTGTATACAGACTATAAGGACTTGGCGCTGGAAAAGAAGCTGGAAGATGTGCTGGACGCCCATGGTATTTTTTACGGGAAGTCGGAAACATGGATCGAGAGCGAGAAGCTGTACGAAGTCCTTTATTCTTTTGAAATGGAAGGAGAGAACAATGCCCAAGAAAAATAAAGTAAAATTCAATATCTGCAACGTGCATTATGCGCTGATCACAGCGGATGAAGCAGGGAAGGTGAGCTTCGCAAAGCCGGTGGCAATGCCGGGCGCAGTATCCCTTTCCCTTGAACCAAACGGGGAGCCCTCCAATTTCTATGCGGACGGGTATGCGTACTATACGATCTCTAACAACATGGGATACGACGGCGACCTTGAACTGGCAATGGTGCCGGAGAGCTTCCGCACAGACGTATTGAAGGAGGCGCTGGATAACAATAAGGTGCTTTTGGAAAATGCAAATGTGGAGACGGAGAACTTTGCCCTGCTCTTTGAGTTTGACGGGGACGTGAGGAAAATCCGCCATGTGCTGTACCACTGCTCAGCGGCAAGGCCGAAGATCGAATCAAAAACCAATGAGGAGGAGATCGAGGTGCAGACGGAAACGCTGGCGCTGAATGCCTCGCCGCTTGCAAACGGATATGTGAAGGCAAGGACAGGGGACGATACCACGGCGGAGGTCTATGCGTCATGGTATGATGCGGTCTATCTGCCCGCCGAAGGGGCGGAGAATGTGCAGGTGCAGGCAGTATCAGCGGAGGCCGGGGATACGGCGGTTTCAAAAACAAAGTCCAAGGAATAAGGAGGGATTCATTATGAGCATGAAACAGAACATTGAGATAGACGGGCATATGGTGCCTTTCCGCGCCTCTGCCGCAATTCCCCGGATTTACCGGCTGAAATTCCACAGGGATATCTATAAAGACCTGAACGCTCTGGAAAAGGCTGTGGGGGACGGGACGGAGGAAAGCTCCAATCTGGATTTATTCTCTCTGGAAATGTTTGAGAATATCGCCTATGTCATGGCGAAGCACGCCGACCCTGCCATCCCGGATACGCCGGAGGAATGGCTGGATGAATTTAACACCTTCTCCATTTACCAGATACTCCCGAAGCTGATCGAGTTATGGGGGCTGAATGTGCAGACGGACGTGCAGGCTAAAAAAAACTTCGCCCAACTGACCGGGAAATGACAACGCCCTTATTCCTGCTTCGGTGCGTACAGATCGGGTTATCCATCCGTGATCTGGATTTGCTCACTATCGGCATGGTGAACGATATGTACGCAGAGAGCCGGAATGACGAGTGCCATTATGCTACGCTGGCGACTCAGGAGGATTTTGACCGATTCTGAAATTGATAGGACAGCCTTTTTCTGCTATAATTGTTGGTGGAAAAAGGCGAACTATTATTCGAATCAAAGTTTGCGGGGACATTTATTATTATGGTGGAGATGGTATTATGGTTGGGTATGACGAGACTATAGAAATAATTGAAAATATAGTAGAGCGGTATAATACAATGATACCGGATATATTTAAGAAGCTAAATAGTTATGAGAAAGAATTGCAAACTGAGCGTAGTAGGCATGTTTTTTGTAAACAGGATTGTTTGTATGTAATGGAACAAAATAAAATCCCTTTATTCGATAAAAAGAGGCTGGATGTTGTTTGTGAGGCATTTTTATTATTGTATAATTGGTATAAATCAAAGATAATTTACCATATTGAGGAGGAAACTATCAATCAAAATATTAGCATAGATAAAGAAAAACTCAAACTATTTCCTTATTCCGGGATATATTTAGATTTAGAGTTTTATTCTTTGGGTTATGAGGGCTGTTTTGTTTCTATCACAAAAGAAAAAAAGGAATATTCGTTACGCAGATATATAATGATAGGCTTTGTAGAAAAAAATGAGAAAACTGATTACTATGGAATAGAACCTTTTATGTTGGAAATTCAGGATGGTATTTCAGTTAAAGATGCTTTTATGAATTGGTATGTAGACAATCCTTTTCCGTATGAATATGTGGAAAGAAATATAATTGCTTCAATGCTTGTTATTTCTAATTTGTATTCTATTATAGATACAATAAATAGAAAGAATGAAAATATACAGCAACCTAAAATTAAAAGAAAAGTCACAGCGAGAACTTTAGTACAAAACGAGAAACAAGAATACCGTATAACAAATGAAGCTAAATATAAATATCTATCTTCGTCTAATAAAGGGGATGGTTCAAAAAAGGCACCACATGTAAGACGGACACATGAACGACATTATATGATAAAGGACGAAAATGGAGCTTCCTGTATAATTCAAGTATAGGGAATTCCAAGAAAGAAGGTTGAGAAAAAAATACCTCAGAGTAAAATAAGATTACTGACTTCGGATGGTTAGTAAAAATCTTATTG
>JAETRI010000047.1 GCA_021770245.1 Lachnospiraceae bacterium | reverse complement strand
AAACGTTATGCAATCGGTACGAATCCGGAAAAGCATCTGAAACTAATAATGGAGTTGTAATTTTTTAATCAGATACAAGAATTTAGTTGAGGAACACATTCATGCGTTTGTCCTGGTCCGGATGCGGAAACCTGTTGACAAAGTCTGCCAAGACCTGTTAGTATAGGAACCGGAACAAGGGTGTTCTTACCGGAGGTAAGAGCGCCTTTTTTCCTGCATACCGTTTAAACGGCCTGCGCCGGAGGGAAGACATCCGGTGGGAGAAAGCAGTACGGCCGGTTTTCATTCGTGTGAATGCGTCCGTGGCGGCGCAGAGACGTTTCGGAAAGGAATGGTAGGTTGAAAAAAGACCTGATGGCCTTTTTTCAACCGGCATTTGTGCCGCAAGCGGCCCAAATGGAATCACAGACGTGAAACCGCATACGCGATTTCTCAGACATGAATCGAAGATTCATGTTGCGGTGCCGCAAAGGGCGCGGCATGAAAGGGGTTAATATGAGAGCTTATAGCAAAGAAGATATTCTGAGACTGGTCAAGGAGGAGGATGTGGAATTCATCCGTCTGCAGTTTACGGATATGTTCGGAAATCTGAAGAACAGGGCCATAACCGCGAGCCAGCTGGAAAAGGCGCTGGAGAATCGATGCTCCTTTGACGGCTCGTCCATAGAAGGGTTTGCGGGGATTGAGGAAGCGGACCTTTATTTATATCCGGATTTGGATACCATGGAGATCTTCCCCTGGAGGCCCCAGCAGGGAAAGGTGGCCCGGCTGATCTGCGACGTATACCGGCCGAATGGGGAGCCCTTCCGGGGAGATTCCAGATACATCCTGAAACGTATCCTGAGGAAGGCGGAAGAGATGGGTTATACCTTCCAGGTGGGGCCGGAATGTGAATTTTTCCTGTTTCATCTGGACGAAAACGCCATGCCCACCACCGTCAGCCATGAACAGGCGGGATATCTGGATGTGGCACCGCTGGATCTGGGGGAAAATGCCCGCCGCGACATGGTACTGACCCTGGAGGAGATGGGATTTGTGGTGGAATCTTCCCATCATGAGACGGCTCCGGCCCAGCACGAGATTGATTTTGAATATGCGGAAGCGTTAAAGGCTGCGGACGATATCGTGACCTTTAAAATGACCGTGAAGGCCATAGCCAAACGGCACGGGCTGCATGCCACCTTCATGCCGAAGCCCCGGGCAGGGGTGAACGGTTCGGGCATGCATGTGAATATGTCGCTGTGCCGGGACGGAAAAAATATTTTCTGCGATCCGTCGGATGAACGGGGTCTGAGCAGGGAAGCCTACTATTTTATCGGAGGGCTTCTGAAGCATATCAAGGCGATTACGGCGATCACCAATCCGCTGGTCAACTCCTATAAGAGACTCATCCCCGGATACGAAGCGCCGGCGTACGTTGCCTGGAGCGCATCCAGCAGGAGCCCGCTGATCCGGATCCCCTCGTCCAGGGGGGAGGAAACCAGGATCGAGCTGCGCAGCCCGGATCCCGCGGCCAACCCCTATCTGGCGCTGGCCGTATGCCTGCAGGCAGGGCTGGACGGCATCGAAAACCGGACGGAACCGCCCAAGAGCGTGGATTGCAATATCTCTGCCATGAACGAGGAGGAGAGGAATCTTCTGGGCATTCAACGTCTTCCCGGGAGCCTGATGGAGGCGGTTGTACAGCTGGAGCAAGACGACCTGATCCGGGAAGCGCTGGGAGAGCATGTGGCAAACCGGTACATCGATGCCAAAAAGGAAGAATGGAACAGATACGTCGCGCAGATAACGGATTGGGAAATCAACGAATATTTGTATCGTTTTTAATTCCGGACTGCGCTGCGGCCCTGCTTTATCCATCCGTTTTGACGGTCGGAGGAGCCGGTGAAGGAACGGCGGCACGTTGGCATGAGGAGGTAGGCATGTGACAAATATCATTGTGGCCTTTCCCGGGACAGAGAATGCCAGAAACATAAAAAATATCCTGGTACGCAGCGGCTTTTCCGTGACGGCCGCCTGTACCACCGGCGCGCAGGTGATCGGGCTGGCCGAGGATTATACGGACGGCATCGTCGTCTGCGGCCACCGGCTGACTGACATGCTCTGGGGGGAACTGTTCGACTGCCTGCCGGAGGGGATGCGGATGCTGCTTCTGGCCGCACCCCAGTATCTGGGCGAAAAGGACAGGGAAGGAGTCGTGTGCCTGTCCATGCCGATGAAGGTTCACGAACTGGTCAGCACGGTGGGAATGCTCTGCCAGGAGGTGGAGCAGTGCAGACGCAGGCGCAGGCAGATGCCCAGGGAGCGCAGACCCCAGGAAGAGCGCCTGATTAAGGAAGCAAAAGAGCTTCTGATGGAAAGAAACCATATGACCGAGGCGGAAGCGCACAGATACATACAGAAGTGCAGCATGGACAGCGGAACGAATATGGCGGAGACGGCCAGGATGGTTTTAACGATCATGGGATATTGAGAATCCCGGTGAAATTTTCGGACAGGAGAACGGCATGTTGATACATTTTGTGAAAATGCATGGATGCGGAAACGATTACGTCTATATAAACGGGTTTACGGAGAAAATCCCGTCGGAGGAGAAGCCGGAATTCGTCCGTCGGATGAGCGACCGTCATTTCGGTATCGGCGGAGACGGGGTCATTTTCATCAATCCGGCGGATCGGGAGCGGGCGGATTTTGAAATGGAGATGTATAATGCGGACGGAAGCCGGGCCCAGATGTGCGGGAACGGGATCCGGTGTGTAGCTAAGTACGTCTATGATTACGGCCTGACGGATTCCGCCCGGATCCGTATCCTCAGCGGCGGGCAGGTCAAGACCCTGGAGCTGTCGGTAAAGGACCAAAGGGTGGAACGGGTGTGCGTCAACATGGGCGTGCCCGTATTCGATCCGGCCCGGATCCCGGTGGTGTGCGAGGGGAAGGAAGCGGTCGCGCAGCCCATTGAGGCGGCGGGAAAGACCTGGCTGATGACCTGCGTTTCCATGGGAAATCCCCATGCGGTGGTGTTTGTGGAGGATGTGGCGGGGCTGGATCTTGCCAAAATCGGCCCGCTGTTTGAAAACCACGAAAGGTTTCCCGAGCGTGTGAACACGGAATTCGCCCGGGTGATCGACCGTCACAGAATAGAAATGCGCGTTTGGGAGCGGGGAAGCGGGGAGACTCTGGCCTGCGGGACCGGGTGCTGTGCCACTCTCGCCGCCTGTGTGCGCAACGGCCTGACGGAGCGGAGGGCCGTGGTGCAGGTGCTGGGAGGGGAACTGGAAATCGAATGGAAGGAAGAAACCGGCGAAATTTTTATGACCGGCCCGGCGGAAACCGTGTTTGAAGGCACGGTGGAATATCCCCGGCTGCCCGCATAAAAGCGGTTCGGAAATTTCTTTATACTACGCGTGCTAAAGCGCACAGACAGGAGCGGGACATGTTTAAAATAAATGATAACTATCTGAAACTGCCCGGGAGCTATCTTTTTTCAACCATAGGGAAAAAGGTGAACGCCTATGCGGCCGCCAATCCCGGCCGGAAAATCATCCGCCTGGGGATCGGGGACGTCACTTTGCCCCTCCCTCCCGTAGTGGTGGAAGCGTTGCATAAGGCCGTGGACGAAATGGGGGATGCCGTATCCTTCCGGGGCTATGCGCCGGATCTGGGTTATGATTTTCTGCGGAATGCCATCGCCGAGAAGGATTTCGCCGCGAGAGGATGCGGGATCGCTGCGGACGAGATTTTCATATCGGACGGGGCAAAGTCGGATTCCGCCAATATCCAGGAAATTTTCGGCCCGGATAACCGGATCGCGGTCTGCGATCCCGTATACCCGGTGTATATAGATTCCAATGTGATGGCCGGACGGTGCGGGGATTATGACGAAAAGCTGCAGAAGTGGAGTAACGTCATCTATATGCCCTGTACGGCGGAAAACGGCTTCGTGCCGGAACTGCCAAAAGGGAGGCCCGATCTGATCTATCTGTGCTTTCCCAACAATCCCACCGGCTGTGCGGTGACAAAGGAGCAGCTGCAGCGATGGGTGGATTATGCCAATACGGAAGGGGCTGTGATCCTCTTTGACGCAGCCTATGAGGCTTACATTTCCGAAAAGGATATCCCCCACAGCGTCTACGAATGCGAGGGAGCCCGGACATGCGCCATTGAACTGCGCTCCTTTTCCAAAAACGCGGGCTTTACCGGGCTGCGACTCGGCTATACGGTGGTGCCCAAGGAGTTGAAGGCCGGCGGAATATCCCTCCATGCGCTCTGGGCCAGACGCCATGGGACGAAATATAACGGCGCGCCCTATATCGTTCAGCGGGCCGGCGAAGCGGTATACACCTCATGCGGACAGGAGCAGGTCCGCGGGATGGTGGAGCATTATATGAAAAATGCAGATGTGATCCGAAACGGCCTGAAGGATGCCGGATATGAGGCATCGGGGGGAATCAACTCTCCCTATATCTGGATGAAGGTCCCGGGCGGGATGACGAGCTGGGATTTTTTTGACTTCCTGTTGGAGCGGGCTAATGTGGTCGGAACGCCCGGCTCCGGTTTCGGCCCCAGCGGGGAAGGCTATTTCCGCCTGACCGCGTTTGGAACCTATGAAAACACGGTGGAGGCGGTGGATCGGATCAAGGGTATCTGACCGTATCCGGGTTAACCCCGTAACAGCCACCCCGCAGGTTCCCGGACGCCGGGACGCACAGGGAAGGATCCTGCCGGAACCCCGCTGCCGCTTTGGGCTGCTTCTAAAGCCGCTGCTCCCGGCTTCGGACCTTGCGAATGCGGCTAAACTCCTCGCTATGCTCGTCGGACAACGCCGCATTCGCAAGGAAGCCGCTCCCATCGGCTTAAGAATCAGCATCAAAGCGGCAGATGGCTTCCGGCAGGATCCTTCCCTGTGCATCCCGGCGTCCGGGAGCCTGCGGGGTGGTTGAACTGATACTTAACCCCATTTGCAACCCCATTTGCAAAGGAAAAAAATACTTGCTTTTCAAAAGTTTCTGTGCTAAGATGTGAAACAAATTTGAAAAAGGCATGGAACGGGACTCTGATCAGGGGAAACGACAGGAATGCGGCGTCACCGACTGAGAGCGCTGCTTGTGAAAGCTGGTTATGGGAACACCCGGGAGCCGATTGCCTGAAAGTCCGGCCGGAGGCCGGAGCGTAGGGCAGTACGTGAACACGCGTTAAGTGGAGGGAACGGCCGGAGACCGCCTTGCAAAGGGCAGGCGGTATGAGGACGGTTCCCGTGAGTGGATAAGGCGAAGAAGCATTTTGGTGGAAGTGCCGTCTTGTCAATGCGGGTGGTACCGCGGATTTATGATTGATCCGTCCCGGAGTGCGAAAGCACTCCGGGATTTTTTAATGCGCAAGGGCGCGTGAGGAAGTTTGCTGCCAAGGTAGCACGCGCCCTACTCGATTGCATAGGCCCGTGCTGAGGAAGTATGCCACTGAAGTGGCACACGGGTCGTGCGGCGAGCAAGGGAAAAGTCTCCCCTGCCCGATTTTCAGGACAGTTCGGGCGTGAGGCGCGTTTATCCTCTGCCAAAATGCAGAAGAGATTTCGGCAGGGACGCAGCGCGAACCCGCAGGGCAGGCCGGGGAAGAATCCCTCCTGCCCCGGTTTGGAACAATCAAAGATTCGCCCCGCAGGGGAAATGGAAAGCATTTGCAATGGCCCGGCCGGGCCGCTGCAGCCATTCAAAAAAAGGAGACCAAAGCCATGGAATTTTTAACAGGAGTACTTCAAAAGAAAACATTGGAAATCACCGAGCTGATGCAGACAGGGATGGAGGGAAGGACGGTCGTGGTCAATGGGGCGGTCCATACCATCCGGGATATGGGTACCATTGCTTTTCTCGTACTGAGGAAACGGGACGGCCTGCTCCAATGCGTATATGAGGAGAAGGAAGCGGATTTTTCCCTGAAGGATTTGAAGGAAGCCGACACCATAGAGGCGGAAGGCGTGGTCGCCCTCTCCGAACGGGCCCCGGGCGGGATCGAGATCAGACTAAGGAGCGTGAGGATCCTGTCCGAGCCTGCGGAACCCATGCCGATTCCGATTGCCAAGTCGAAAATGAACGTCAGCCTGGAAACCCGGCTGGATCTGCGCCCCATTTCCTTAAGGAACGTGAGGGAACGGGCCAGGTTCCGGATCCAGGAGGGTATCGTGAGGGGCTTTAGGCAGTTTTTGACACAACAGGGTTTCACGGAAATCCATACGCCGAAGATCGGTTCCAAGGGAGCGGAGGGCGGCGCGAATATTTTCAAAATGGATTATTTTCATCGGCCGGCCGTATTGGCCCAGAGCCCGCAGTTCTACAAGCAGATGATGGTGGGCGTCTTCGACCGGGTATTTGAAACCGCGCCTGTATTCCGTGCGGAGAAGCATAACACCAGGCGGCACCTGAACGAATATACTTCTCTGGATTTTGAGATGGGGTATATCGACGGGTTTGAAGAGGTGATGGCCATGGAGACAGGGGTATTGCAGTGTATGATGGCAACGCTCCGGGCCGAGTACGGAAGGGAACTGGATCTTATGGGCATCACCCTGCCGGACGCGGACAGGATCCCGGCCGTCAGATTCGAGGAAGCCAAACGGCTGGTTTCGGAGAAATATGACCGCCCCATCAGAAATCCCTATGACCTGGAGCCGGAGGAAGAAAGCCTGATCGGCAGATATTTTCAGGAGGAATACGGAGCCGATTTCGTATTCGTCACCCATTATCCCAGCAGGAAACGCCCTTTCTACGCCATGGATGACCCGGAGGATCCTGCCTGCACCTTAAGCTTTGACTGCCTCTTTAAAGGGATGGAGATCACCACGGGGGGACAACGCATCCACGACTATCCCATGCTGCTTGAAAAGATTGCAAAACGCGGCATGACGACGGAGGGGATGGAAGCCTACCTGATGGCCTTCAAACACGGCATGCCGCCCCACGGCGGCCTGGGAATCGGACTGGAACGCCTCACCATGCAGCTTACAGGTGACGACAATGTCCGCGAAACCACCCTGTTCCCCCGCGATTTGAGCCGTTTGGAACCTTGAGGCTGCGAAAGCCGAGGCGCGGCTCAAATCGCGGTGAGATTACGAGCCGTTTGGAACCTTGAGGCTGAGAAAGCCAAGATACGGCTCAAATCGCGGGGAGATTACGAGCCGTTTGGAACCTTGAGGCTGAGAAAGCTAAGGAGCGGCTTAAATTGAATCACAGATGAGAAATCACATTCGCGATTTCACATCGCGCAGCCGCAATGGACGCGGCATGAAAGGATTGATATGGCGAACATCATCACAGACGAGACGATCGAATACGTGAGTATCCTGGCCAAACTGGAATTGTCCGAAGAGGAGAAGGAGCAGGCCAAAACCGACATGGGCCGTATGCTGGATTATATCGATAAACTAAACGAACTGGATACCGACGGGGTGGAACCCATGTCCCATATTTTTCCCTACACGAACGTATTCCGGGAGGATGTGGTTACCAACGGGGACGAGAGGGATGCGATCCTGTCCAATGCCCCGGGTGTAAAGGACGGGATGTTCCGGGTACCGAAGACCGTGGAATGACGCGAAGAGCCGCCGAAGGCGGGCATGAAAGGGGTTAATATGGATATTTTAAGTTTGACGGCCGCGCAGCTGTCCGAAAGGATACGCAAAGGGGAGATCTCCTGCCGGGAGGCGGTGGAAGCGGTATTGGCGCAGGTCGCGCAAAAGGAGGAACGGTATCACTGTTATATCAGCCTGAACGGGGAAGCGGCTTTGGAAAAAGCCGATGAGGTGCAGAGAAAAATAGATGCGGGTGTTCTGTCCGGGCCGCTGGCCGGCGTGCCGATGGCGGTGAAGGATAATATCTGCGTGGAGGGGACGGAAACCACCTGCGCTTCCCGGATTCTTTCCGGCTTCCTTCCCTCTTTCAGCGCGGATGCCGTGCTCCGGCTGGAGGAAGCGGGGGCGGTGCTCCTGGGAAAGACCAATATGGATGAATTTGCCATGGGTTCCACCACGGAAACCTCCGCCTATGGGGTGACCAGGAATCCCTGGAATCCGGCACATGTGCCCGGAGGCTCCTCCGGGGGTTCCGCCGCGGCCGTGGCATCGGGGGAATGCTTCTACGCGCTGGGGAGCGATACCGGCGGCTCCATCCGCCAGCCGGCAGGATATTGCGGCGTGGTGGGCATGAAGCCCACCTATGGGACGGTATCCCGTTACGGCCTGATCGCCTACGGTTCTTCGCTGGATCAGATCGGCCCCCTGTGCCGGGATGTGACGGACTGCGCCGCAATCCTGGATACGATTACGGCCCATGACGGGAAGGATTCCACATCGGTGGATTTAAAGAGGGAAAAAGGGGACTATATCTCGGCGCTGACGGGGGACGCGTCGGGACTGCGGATCGGGATTCCCCGGGACTATCTGGGACAGGGGCTGGATCCCGAGGTACGGGCTGCGGTGCTTAAGGCCGCGGGGGCGCTGGAGGACAGGGGAGCCGTGGTGGAGGAATTCGATCTGAGCCTGGTGGAATATGCGATTCCCGCCTATTATACCATTGCCTGTGCGGAAGCCAGCTCGAACCTGGAACGGTTTGACGGGGTGAAATACGGCTTTCGGGCGGAAGGATATGAAGGCCTGCACGATATGTATAAGAAAACCCGTTCCAGGGGCTTCGGTCCGGAGGTGAAGCGCCGGATCATGCTGGGCTCCTTTGTGCTCAGCTCCGGCTATTATGATGCCTATTATCTGAAGGCGCTGCGCGTCAAGGCTTTGATAAAACGGGCCTTTGATGCGGCCTTTGCCGGATATGACTGCCTTCTGGGGCCGGTGGCGCCTACGACGGCCCCGCGTCTGGGGGAGAGCTTGGCAGATCCCATCCAGATGTATCTGGGGGACATCTATACCATTTCCGTGAACCTGGCGGGCCTTCCGGCAGTCAGCCTGCCCTGCGGTATGGACGGGGCGGGCCTTCCCATCGGCCTCCAGCTGATCGGGGATTGCTTTCAGGAGAAAAAACTGCTTAGGGCGGCTTATGCCTATGAGTGCGCCCGGGGACAGTTTACCCGATGTCCGGGATAGCCGGACTCCGGTTCGCCCGCTGTGGATGACCGTGCCGCGGGAGGCTCAAATTGAATCACGGATGAGAAACCGCATTCACGGTTTCCCATCGCGCAGCCGCGAAGGACGCGGCAGGGAGGGATAGGTTGAAAAATGACCTGCGGTCATTTTTCAACCGGGAATTTGTGCTGCCGCACAAAGTTCCCTTTAAATTGAGAGCCGCCTTGCGGCGGCAGAATAGCGGTTAGGTTGAAAAAAGTCCCGACGGCCTTTTTCAACCCGGCAGTTTGTGCCGGAGCGTCACAAATTGCCATGATGGCAGACGAGAATCCGTCTCCGCGAAGTCTCGTCGCCCGTTGCGAAAACGCTCCGGAATGCGAGGTTCCTATGGCAAAACAATACGAAACGGTAATCGGCCTGGAGGTGCATGTGGAGCTGGCCACCAGAACCAAAATTTTCTGCGGATGCTCCACCGCCTTCGGCGGGGCGCCCAATACCCATATTTGTCCCGTGTGTACCGGAATGCCCGGTTCCCTGCCTGTGCTCAACAGACGGGTGGTGGAATATGCCATCGGTGTAGGGCTTGCCACCGGCTGCGAGATCACACGGCTGTGCAAATTCGACCGTAAAAACTATTTTTATCCGGACAATCCCCAGAACTATCAGATTTCCCAGCTCTATCTTCCCGTCTGCCAAAACGGCCGCGTGGAGATCGAAACCGATACGGGAAAGAAATCCGTTGGCATCCACGAGATCCATATGGAGGAGGACGCGGGAAAGCTGATTCATGACGAGTGGGAGGACATTTCCCTGGTGGATTATAACCGCTCCGGCGTCCCCCTGATCGAAATCGTGTCCGAACCGGATATGCGCAGCGCACAGGAGGTCATCGCCTATCTGGAAAAGCTCCGCCTGTTCATCCAGTACCTCGGCGCGTCCGACTGTAAACTGCAGGAAGGAAGCATGCGGGCGGACGTGAACCTTTCCGTGCGCAGGGCAGGAGAGCCCGCCTTTGGCACCCGGACGGAAATGAAAAACCTGAACTCCTTTAAAGCCATCGCCCGTGCCATCGACGGAGAGCGGGAGAGGCAGATCGAACTTCTGGAGGCAGGAGCGAGCGTCATACAGGAAACCAGACGGTGGGATGACAACAAGGAATATTCCTACGCCATGCGTTCCAAGGAGGATGCGCAGGACTACCGGTATTTCCCTGACCCCGATCTCCCTCCGGTGTATATCAGCGAAGAATGGCTGGAGGAGATACGCAGCAGGCAGCCGGAATTCAGGACGGAGAAGATGGCCCGATATAAGGCGGAATACGGAATTCCCGATTATGATATTGATATTCTGACGGGTTCCAAGCGTTTGGCCGACCTGTTTGAAGCGGCCTCCAAGATCTGCGGACGGCCCAAAAAGGTGAGCAACTGGCTCATGGGAGAGACGCTGCGTCTCTTAAGGGAAAGGGAGGAAGAGCCGGAGGATATCCGTTTCTCGCCGGAACATCTGGCGGAGCTGGTCATGATGGCGGAACGCAGGGAAATTAACGGGAGCGCGGCAAAGGAGATTTTTGAGGCCATGTTCGATTTCGATGTGTCTCCCGGGCAGTATGCGCAGGAAAAGGGGCTGCAGACCGTCAATGACGAAGGGCTCCTGAGAGATACCGTCGAACGGATCATAACCGAAAACCCCCGGTCCGTGGAGGATTACCATAGCGGAAAGGAAAAGGCACTGGGTTTCCTGGTGGGGCAGACCATGAAGGCCATGAAGGGGAAGGCGGATCCGGCTGCGGTGAACAGAGTATTGAGAGAACTGTTGTGACGGGCAGGGCCGCAGCAAAGGCGCAGGGACGTTCATGCGTTTGCCCTGTCATCTTTCCCGTGAGTCCCACGTCAAACGCGGGACTGTCGCCCGGGTGCGGCAGCCCGCAGGGAATTCATGTGCTTGGTATGGCCGGAGTATTCTCCAGGTATCGGAGAAAGTCTTCCAGATATTCCAGATTTTCGGAATTGACAACGACTCCCAGCCAGGCGTCCTCATAATGCGCATAAGCCTGGGTTTGGGCGAGAAGAGGGACCTCGGTTACGCGGACGGCGACGGGAACTTCCCCCTTTGTATCCTCCGGCAGATCATAATACAGGAAACTGCCCTCATATTTGGCCAGAGTTTCCTGGGAAAGCACGTCGTTTAGATCATAAAAATAACCCGCCTGCGCATAATTAAGGAGGGTGTCCTCGTCGGCGATGATCACATCCAGCTCCTTGGCGGCGACAAGCGCCATGAGCTTCTGCAGATTTGCCATGGCATATTGATCCGAAGACTGGGGGTCAATGGTAAAATTGGCCTCCATGTTGGTGGAGTATTCCTTGGTGTCTATTTGGGCGAACGTTTCAAAACCGCTCATATATGCTTCGGTATCCGTATCCGTATAGCCGTTGATCAAAACCACGGCAAAAGCGGTATCCTTTGCGGTGACGATCGTATAGATCAGGTTGCCCACAAGGGCGGCGATTACAATCGCCACGATGGTGGGAATCCGGTAATAATCCCAGAAATACAGGAATTTTTCCTTTGGGGTCTTTCCCTTCATTTTCTGATGCTGGGCGCGTATTTCGTCCATTACGGAGTTGCCTTCTGCCATAATATGCCTCATTTCTGCCGTACAGGCGGTATTTCTTTTCAAAAAGACAGGAAACGGCCTGTCCGTTTTTCTTTTTCTATCATAGACGGTTGCGACGGCGATGTCAATGAAAGGGGGGCGGCGGTCCTCTTAAATTTTTGTAAAATACCTGTGAATTTTTAAAGAATTTTCCGTATAGAAGATGGGGCGGGGTTGCAAGCGGCCGGATTTTGTAATATCATAGAAAGCAACATGGAAAAGGGAGGGACCCTGCAGTCTCCCAAAGGGCGTATCTATTCTGTGCACGGACAGGAACAGGGTTTCCCGGCCTTATTAATTGAGGTGCCCGCTGAAACGGGCAGAATGATAGGAAGAGGGAAAGAGTCTTTATCTCTTTCACTCTCCCGATTTGTACGCGCTAAAGAGCGCAGATGGGAGCCAGAAATGGAAACATATGTGGAATGTATGGTGAAAAGAAAACCGAACAGCCTGTTAACGGTGCTGAAATATGTGCTGGGCGCGGTTGCGGTTGTGTCATTTGTGCTGGGAATGGGCTCCCTGATCGCCATTGTCATCACCTTGGCCGCAGGGGCGCTCGCTTACTTCGTCCATTTAAATGCCAGCCTGGAATATGAATATCTCTATGTGGACAAGCAGCTCACGGTGGATAAGATCCTGGCGAAGACCAGACGGAAAAAGGTGGATACCCTGGATTTAAACCAGATGGAGATCCTGGCGCCGGTTAAGTCTTGGCATCTGGACGAGTACAAGAACAGGCAGTTCAAGACGGCGGACTACAGCGCCGGCGTGGAGGAGAAGCCGGATCGGCGGTACTGCCTGATTTATAACGGAGAGAAGAAGATTATTTTTCAGCCAAACGAAGCCATGGTGGCGGCGATCAAATCCATTGCGCCGAGAAAAGTATTTACCGATTGACATTTGACGGCAAGTTTGGTACACTTCTTAAAATACAAAACTGTCAGTAGCGTTACTGGCAGTTTTATATTAAACATTTTCCAGGGGGATGTCCGTGAAGGGCGGACAAACGTGTCAAAGAGACGAGCAAAAAGAACAGGAGGAGAAGAGATGGGTCAGATAATTGGTGAAGGCATTACCTTTGATGATGTGCTGCTGGTGCCCGCATATTCTCAGGTAATTCCCAACCAGGTTGACGTATCGACCTGGCTGACGAAGAAGATCAGGCTGAACATTCCGATGATGAGCGCCGGGATGGATACGGTCACCGAGCACAGGATGGCGATCGCCATGGCAAGACAGGGCGGTATCGGGATCATCCATAAAAATATGTCCATTGAGGCACAGGCCGAAGAAGTCGATAAGGTAAAACGTTCCGAAAACGGTGTAATCACCGATCCTTTCTCTCTTTCACCCGAACATACGCTTCAAGATGCCGACAATCTGATGGCAAAATTCCGGATTTCCGGCGTACCCGTCACGGAGGGGCGCAGGCTTGTGGGCATCATCACGAATCGCGATCTGAAATTCGAAACCGACTTCACGAAAAAAATCAAAGAATCCATGACCTCCGAAGGGCTCATCACGGCCAGGGAAGGAATTACCCTGGAGGAAGCGAAAAAAGTCCTCGCTAAAGCCAGAAAAGAGAAGCTGCCCATCGTGGACGCGGATTTTAACCTGGTGGGCCTGATTACCATTAAGGATATAGAGAAAACGATCAAGTATCCCCTTTCCGCCAAGGATTCCCAGGGAAGGCTGCTGTGCGGCGCGGGCGTGGGGATTACGGCGAACGTGCTGGACCGTGTGGGCGCGCTGGTGGATGCCAAGGTGGACGTGGTGGTGCTGGATTCCGCCCACGGCCATTCCGAGAACGTACTCCGCTGCTTAAGGATGATTAAGGAAAAATTCCCGGATCTGCAGGTGATCGCAGGAAACGTGGCTACCGGTGAAGGGACGAGGGCCCTGATCGAAGCGGGGGCGGATGCGGTGAAGGTGGGGATCGGCCCCGGTTCCATCTGCACCACCCGGGTGGTGGCAGGAATCGGTGTCCCGCAGATTACCGCCATTATGGATTCTTATGCGGTGGCAAAGGAATACGGCATCCCGATTATTGCGGACGGAGGAATCAAATATTCGGGCGACATGACCAAGGCCATTGCCGCGGGCGGAAATGTGTGCATGATGGGCAGCATCTTCGCGGGCTGCGACGAGAGCCCCGGAACCTTTGAACTCTACCAGGGACGGAAATATAAGGTATACCGCGGTATGGGCTCCATTGCCGCCATGGAAAACGGCAGTAAAGACCGCTACTTCCAGAGCGACGCCCGCAAGCTGGTGCCGGAGGGCGTGGAGGGCCGGGTAGCCTATAAGGGCACCGTGGAAGACACCGTATTCCAGCTCATGGGCGGTATCCGCTCCGGCATGGGTTACTGCGGCGCCAAGACGGTGGAGGAGCTGAAAGAAAACGGACGCTTCATCAAAATCTCCGCCGCCGCGCTCAGGGAAAGCCACCCCCACGATATTCATATCACCAAAGAAGCGCCTAACTATAGCGTAGAGGATAACTAGAAACAGATCGGGCGCTTCTTTCGGAAGCGCCTGATTATAGCGTAGAGGATCATGAAAAATAGGAAGGAGGGAAAACGGTCCGGTTTCCCTCCTTTTTAATGTACCTGGCGGACGTCCGACGAAAGACAGGATATCCGGAAAATGAGATTTATGTTTTGATTGGAAGAGACGGAGAAACGAACCTTGCCGCATCCAGGATCACCGCATGCGCGTTCTGCGTCCGGTAACGGGATACCATCTCGGAAAAAGGCGTATCGTATACCCAGGAGAGCAGAGACATCACGCTGGCGCTGTGGGCCACCACCAGGACCTGGCAGGACGCATCCGGCCCTCCCTCCCTTTGGACGATATCCGAAAGGACGGGAAGCATCCGATCCAGAAGATCCTGATAGGATTCTCCCTGGGGGGTGCGTTGGTACCGCCTGTTTTCATACCAGAGTCGGAACTCGTCGGGATAACGTTCCTGCACCTGATCCCAGGTCAGCCCCTCCCACAGGCCGAAATTGATTTCTTCCAGTCCGGGCCTGGGAACACACTCCGCCTTCAGAATATCGGAGACGATCAGGGCCGTATCCAGCGCCCGGCGCATGGGGCTCGTGTAGATCCGTGCGGGCCGGAAGCCCTCCGCCAGGAGCCTGTCCGCCAGCTGCCGGGCCTGCAGGATCCCGTTTTCGTTCAGCGGCGTGTCCGTGCCGCCCTGAATCCATTTCCGGACATTCCATTCCGTTTCCCCATGCCTGGCCAATCTCAGATCCATAGATACCTCGCTTTCCGCGCATACAGGACAAACGCATGAACGGCTCTGCGGCCGCTGTGCCATCCTCGCCCGCAGGGCCGTTCATGCGTTTGTCCTGTATGCATATCGATTCCACTTGCATATCCGATGTACCCCATTATAATATATTTCTGGCGGTATGGCTATGGAAAGTTGTGCTGACGGATTCCAAAGGCAGGAACAGTATGGGTAGTTAGCGAGAAATCTTCGATTTCACGATCTTGATTTGAATGCCCGCCAAGGCGGGCAGATGGGAGTCAGAGCGGAAGAAAGGAAGGACAATGAGTAAAATATTACTGTTGGAAGATGACCGGAGCCTTATCAACGGGCTGTCCTTTGCCCTGCACAAGGCGGGATATGAATTAGAGATTGCCCGTACGCTGGAAGAGGCGGGGGTACTCTGGCAGGATGGCAGATACGATCTTCTTATTTTAGATGTGTCCCTTCCGGACGGTTCCGGGTTCGCGTTCTGCGAAAAGGTCCGGCAGACATCCCAGGTCCCCATCATTTTCTTAACCGCCTCGGATGAGGAAACCAGCATCATCATGGGTCTGGACATCGGCGGAGACGACTACATCACAAAGCCCTTTAAGCTGGCGGTCCTGATGTCCAGGATTAACGCTCTGCTGCGCAGAAGCCGGCATTTCCGGCAGGTTCCCGGCAAGCTGTGTTCCAACGGGATCATCCTTCAACTGCTGGAGGGCCGGGCCTATAAGAACAATGTACCCATTGAACTGACGGCGGGAGAATATCGGCTTTTGCGGCTTTTTATAGAAAATCCCAATGCGATCCTTTCCGCGGAACAGATCCTGGGTAAGCTGTGGGACTGTGACGGAAATTTTGTGGACGGGAACACGCTGGCGGTTTATATCCGCCGTCTGCGGGCAAAAATAGAGGATGATCCGGCCGCGCCGACGCGCATCGTCACGGTCCGCCGCATGGGATATAAATGGAATGCGGGAGGTGGACAGGAATGAGGACTCTGGCCGGAAACAATGCATTTTTCATCAGGATCCTGTTGTGCGCGGCGGCCTTCCCTGCGGCGGCGGCGCTGCTGTGGTGTTTTTACCCCGCTAATCCTCTGGCCTTTTTCTTTCTGTCCTTTCTCGGTACGGCAGCGGGTATTTTGACGATTAGCTTTCGGTATCTTCAAAGACGGGATCAAAGGCTGGAGGATGCCGCGTCCCGGATCGCGGATTATATCCTGGACAGCCGGAAGGGCGGCATTGAGTGTGACGAAGAGGGCGCCATGTATCATCTGTTCCATGAGGTCAATTCCCTGGTTACGATAGCGGATGCCCATGCCGACAGCGAACGACAGACCAAGGAATTTCTGCGGAATGTGATTTCGGACATCTCCCATCAGATTAGGACGCCCATCGCCGCGCTGAACATTTACAACGATATCATCCGGCAGGAGGCGGCGGATGCGGCCACGGTCAGGGAGTTTACAGACCTTTCAGAACAGGAGCTTGACAGAATAGAATCTCTGGTACAGAGCCTTTTGAAAATGGCCCGGCTGGACGCGGGCGTAATCGTGCTGGAGCCGCAGGAGGAGAATCTTTACGATCTGTTTAGGCATATCGGACAGGAGTATTCCTTCCGGGCCGGGCAGGAGGGAAAAGAGATCGTCTTAGAGGGGGACGAACAAGCCGTTCTCTTCTGCGACCGGGTATGGATGACGGAGGCCGTCGGGAATCTCGTCAAAAACGCTTTGGATCATACGAAACAGGGAGATCGTATTCGGATCCGGTGGCAGCGCTCTCCCTGTCTGACGCAGATCATTGTGGAGGATACGGGAAGCGGAATCCATCCGGAGGATCTGTACCATATCTTTAAGCGCTTTTACCGAAGCCGTTTTTCCAAGGACACTCAGGGCGTCGGCCTGGGTCTGCCGCTGGCAAAGTCGATCATAGAGGCCCACCAGGGCAGTATCGAGGTTCACAGCCGCCTGGGGCACGGATCGGTCTTTACCGTCAATTTCCCCAATATGACAAAATAGTCATCTTCGGTTCATATGGCCGTAAGGAACGCATGTTAATTGGGATATGCCTGGCATGGCAGTTCATTGGAGAGAAGACAAATAAGATACCTGCAACGCAGAAGCTGCTACGGCTCATGGACCTGCGGGACACGATAGTGGCGGCAGGCGGCATACAAATAAGACGGAACATCCGTAATGTGGGATATTCCGCCTTATTGTTAAAGCTTAAAAATATCAGCATGTGTTCCGGTATCCACAAGAGTAAGGGTCAGGATGTCATTTTCAATCAGATAGACCAAAAGCCAATCCGGTTTGATATGACATTCCCGGAAGCCTTTCAATTTGCCGCTTAATTCGTGATCCCGGTATTTCGCATCGAGCTGCCTGCCCTGACGAAGCGTATCAACAACATCATCCAAAAGCGAAAGATTCAGGCCGCGTTTTTTCATGAGCTTGTAGCTCTTTTTATAAGCGGTGGTGAATTTTACTGTATACACTTATTCGTCAAGCGCCTTTTGAAGTTCGTCCATGCTGGTATATCCCCTGACGTCAGGATCACGGGAAATGCGTCTGGCTTCGTCCATAGCATCCAGTGTGCGCTGACTGTAGCGGGGCATTTCAACACTGAAAGGAAGGCCGCCTCTGAGAACACACTGATGGAGGAACAGATTCACTGCGCCGGACATATCAAGGCCAAGGTCATTAAATAAATCCGTGGCCTGTTTTTTGATATCTGCATCGATTCTGATTTGAGTAGGTGCTGTAGCCATGTAATCACCGCCTTTTGATTATATTATATCCATTTTGGTTTACAGTGTCAATCACAATAGCAATTTGATGAAGGAAAATTATGGTTTCTTAGAAGGAAGATTTCCAATATGACAAAATAGTCATCTTTGGTTCATATGGCCGTAAGGAACGCATGTTAATGTATCCCTACAGTTTATCAAAAGAAGGGAGCATCAAAATTATCATGGATTTGCTGCAAGTAAGACATCTGTCTAAAACCTACGGAAGCGGGGAAACGGCCGTGCGGGCCTTGAAAAACGTCAGCTTCTCCGTCCCCAGGGGCGAATTCGTCGCCATCGTCGGGGAATCAGGGTCCGGCAAAAGCACGCTGCTCAACATGATCGGCGCCCTGGACACGCCCACCTCCGGCAAGGTTTTTATCAATGAAAAAAACACCTTCGCCATGAAGGAAAAGGCGCTCACGATCTTCCGGCGCAGGAACATCGGTTTCATTTTCCAGGCGTTTAACCTGATTCCGGAACTGACCGTAGAGCAGAATATGATCTTCCCCCTGCTGCTGGATCACCAGCAGCCCAACAGAAAGTATCTGAACGAGCTGCTGGCCGTCCTGGGGCTGGAAAAACGGCGGGGACATCTGCCCAGCCAGCTTTCCGGAGGGCAGCAGCAGCGTGTGGCCATCGGGCGCGCGCTGATGACCCGGCCTTCCCTGGTTCTGGCCGACGAGCCCACCGGAAATCTGGATTCGCAGAACAGCAGCGAGGTTCTCGCTTTATTGAAGGATACCGCGCGGAAGTACGAACAGACGGTCATCATGATCACCCATAATCCCGCCATTGCCCACACGGCGGACCGGGTTTTTCAGGTATCCGACGGTGTGTTGACGGACCTGGGCGGATGCAGGGAAAGGGGGGATGAGGAATGAGAAGCTATCTCGGTTTGATTCCCATCTCCGCCAGGGTGCGCCGGCGGCAGAACCACATGACCCTCCTGTGCATCGTCTTCTCCGTCTTCCTGGTGACAGGGATTTTCAGCATGGCGGATATGTTCATTCGGGCAGAAACCTCCAATGCTAGGGAAAAAGGCGGAAACTGGCACATCAACCTGGAAAATCTTACGCAGGAGGAGGCGGCGTCCGTCGCCGCGCGTCCCGATGTGGCTGCGGCTTCCTGGTTCGACATGGTAAATATGGAGAAGGACCGGGAGTACAGGATTGGCGGTATCCAGACCGTGCTGTGCGGTGTGGAGGAGCCCTTCCGGACGGACATCATGACCTATTTCCCCAAAGGCGCCGGCCTGGCGGAGGGCGAGGTCATTCTCACCCCCAACGCCAAGACGCTGCTGGGCGTTGGGGAGGGAGACCGCGTGACGCTGGATACGCCGGCCGGAAGTTATGACCTTCTGGTCACCGGATTCCGCAGCGGCAGCAGCCGTTATGCGACGGACAGCGGCACAGGCGAGACCACCGCTCTGCTGGTAAAGGGAGAACAGGTGGGAGCGTTTCTGAACATTGCGGCCTTCCGGGCAATCCTTGACGCCAATCAGGACGCGGGGAATCCCGCCTATTATGTGCAGTTTGGCGAAAGGGCCAATGTAAAACGGGCGCTGGCCGAAATCAAAGAGCAGTTCCCGCAGGCCAGGATGAACGAACACATGATCCTCCTGGCGGCGGTGGGAGCCAGCGAAAATAAGATAGCGAAAAATGTCTATCCGCCGATGATTATGGTCTGCCTGCTGGTTCTGCTGGCAGGCGTGCTGATGATCTCGGGCAGCCTGAACAGCGCCATTGCCCAGCGGACGCAGTTCTTCGGCATGATGCGCTGCATCGGCATGAGCAAAAGTCAGGTGATTCACTTTGTCGAACTGGAGGCGTTAGGGTGGTGTAAAACCGCAATCCCGGCCGGCGTCATCCTGGGGACGGTGTTTACTTGGATTTTGATTGCCTTTTTACGCTATTTTGTAGGAGGCGAGTTCACGAGCATGACGGTCATCGGATTGAGCCCGATCGGGATTGTAAGCGGCGCCGTGGTAGGTATCCTGACGGTGCTTCTCGCGGCCAGAGCCCCGGCGAAAAAGGCTGCGAAGGTCTCTCCCGTGGCAGCGGTGTCCGGCAGCGCGGACATCGGAAAACAGAAAGAGCATCGGGCCAATACGAATCTGATGAATATCGAAACGGCCCTGGGCGTTTCCCATGCAGCCTCGTCCAAAAAGAGCCTGCTTTTGATGGCGGGATCCTTTGCCCTGAGCATCATCCTGTTTCTGTGCTTCTCGGTCCTGGTGGAACTGGTGGGCATCATGCTGCCCACGAAATCCTATACCTCGGACATCGACATCGGCATTTCGGAGGGCGGGGAGAAAATTGCCCCCGATTTGATACGGAATTTACAGGGAATGTCAGGTGTGAAGTGTGCGTTCGGGAGAAGGTATGCCGCCGCCGTCCCTGCGGAATTCAACGTGGAGGTGGACCGGGATGTGGTGGACGTACTTTCTTATGATGATATCCAGCTGGATTGGATTCCGGGCGACGGGGATCTGCGTAAGGGCGGCGACTTGAAAAAGGTTTATGGGGATCAGGGCTATGTATGGTGTATCTGGGATAAAGACGTCCCGCTGACCGTGGGGGATAAGGTGACATTGTGCGGAAGTACCGTGGAGATTGCCGGAATGATGACATCCAATCCCTTTTCCAATAACGGGCGTACCGACGGCGATGTGATCCTGATCTGCTCCGATGAAACCTTTCTTCGGCTGACCGGCGAAGATGAGTACAGCATTGTCAGTGTCCAGATGGCTCCGGGAGCGACTGAAGAAGATGCGGAGGCGATTCATGATTTGGTACGGGGGCAGTACGACTTCGCTGACCGCCGGGAGGAAGGCGATCCGAGTACTTTCTTTGCGGTCAGCCTGTTTCTCTATGGGTTCCTGGCCATCATTGCCCTGATTACCATGCTGAACATCATGAACAGTATATCCATGAGCGTATCCGCCAGGACAAAACAGTATGGCGCCATGCGGGCCGTGGGAATGGACGGAGGACAGCTTACCAGGATGATCGCAGCCGAAGCCGCCACTTATGCAGCCGCAGGCTGCCTGATCGGCTGTGCGGCGGGCCTGCCGTCAAGTAAGCTTCTGTATGACAAACTGGTGACCTCCCACTTCCCCTACTTTACCTGGACCCTGCCGGTATCCTCTCTCCTGATCATCCTGCTGTTCGTGCTTGCGGCAACGCTCGCCGCGGTCTATGCCCCTTCCAAGCGGATCCGAAATATGCCGGTGACGGAAACCATCAACGAATTATAATGCCCAAGGGCCGCTGCAAGGCCCATAACCGTGCGGCCCCCACGGGTTCCCGGACGCCGGGCCGCAAAGGAAGGATCCTATGGGAAGAATTTTAATAAATTCTTCCCATTTTCTTTGGAAAAACTTTTCCCAGAAATAGCTTGTAAAAAGAGGAAAGATGTCATATCCTTAATAATACCCCATGTATTTGGCGTCTGCAGCCGTCCGGCCTGCGGTATGCCACGGGGGAGAGGGCTTTTGCTGCATGCGGGGAGGGCAGCGTGCCACAAGACCCGGATGGGAACGGAATATGCGGGATGATTGTGTGAAATCTCCGATTTCACAGGAAACGAAAGTTTCCTTAGCCTGATTTGAATGCCCGCCAAGGCGGGCAGATGGGAGTTAAGGGAGAATCCAGATGCGCTTTTTGAAGAAATTGATCACACTGACACTTTTTTTCCTTCTCCTTGCCCTGATCGTGGGAGGGGGAGCATTGACGTGGGAGGGCTACCAGATATACCGGGAGGCGGTTTCGGAGATGCCGCTTAGCGAAAAGGTGGCGCAGATACGAGAAAATCAGAATTATACGCCGTTTTCTTCGCTCCCGGAAACCTATGTCAACGCGGTGGTGGCAGTGGAGGATAAGCGGTTTTACACCCATGGGGGAATTGACCTGATTGCAACGGGACGGGCGCTTTTTATCAACCTGCGGGAGAAGGAGCTGGCGGAGGGCGGAAGTTCCATCACCCAGCAGCTGGCAAAGAACATGTATTTTTCACAGGAAAAGAAGATCCTGCGCAAGGTTGCGGAACTGTTCGTGGCCTTTGACTTGGAACGGGCTTATACGAAGGAAGAAATCCTGGAGCTGTATGTGAACACCATCTATTTCGGCAGCGGTTACTACTGCGTTTACGATGCGGCGGAAGGGTATTTCGGCAAACTGCCGGAGGAAATGACGGATTACGAGAGCACACTCCTGGCGGGAATCCCCAATGCGCCGTCGGTCTATGCGTTAACCAACCGGCCGGAGCTGGCGGCGCAGAGGCAGAGGCAGGTGATCGCCTGCATGGTAAAACAGGATTATCTGACCGAACAACAGGCGGGGGCGATCCTGGCGGAGGTAGAACAGGCGGCAGCCGGGGACGAAAACGAGTAATCCGGGAACGGGAGATGATTTCTCCTGGTTAGGAGGCCCGCTAAAGCGGGCAGAGGGGAGCAAGGTTGAAAGAAGGACGCTTTCAACCTCCCTGATTGGAAGGCCCGCTAAAGCGGGCAGAGGGGAGCAAAATATGGAAAGTATGACCAAAGGAATGTTGGTGCTGTTGGAAAAAGACTGCAGCCGGATCAGAGATGAGGAGATGGAACGGCTGTATAAAAACTGCTTTGGATGTACCTGGGAAACCACGCTGAGCAGGCAGGAGGACGGGAGCTGATTCTGATCGACCCCTATGCCAATGCCTTTAACAAAAACGGGGACTATGCCTGTTACAGCAGGGATGAAACGGAGATGGGCCCCCATATCTGGGAAAGAAAGTATGAAGTGGATTCCCTTGCTTTCCCCTGCTTTCTGCTGGAGGAATACTGCAGGAGAAAGGGCGGGGAAGTGGTCACGGATCAGGTGAAAAAGGCCATCCGGCTGATTCTCGATGTGTGGAAGAGGGAACAGCGCCATGAAAACTCAACGTACCGGTTCCAGCGCGACAGCGAACTTCCCACGGAAACCCTGAGCGAGGAGGGAAAGGGATCCCCCGTGGGGTATACCGGCATGACCTGGTCGGGATTCAGGCCCAGCGATGATTCCTGCACATACCATTATCTGATCCCCTCTAACATGCTTGCGGTGAGCGTGCTGAAGGGGCTGCGGGAGCTGCCCTTGGAAGAGGATCTGGTGGAAGAAGCTGCGGCGCTGGCAGAGGAGATCGAGCAGGGGATCTATAAATGGGGCGTGGTGAAGCATCCGGAGTACGGGGAAATCTTTGCCTATGAGGTGGATGGCCTGGGACATTATAATCTGATGGACGACGCCAATCTGCCCAGCCTCCTGGGAGCGCCCTGGTTCGGTTTCTGTGAAAAGGAAAACTCCATCTACCGCAACACACGGAAATTCCTGTTAAGCAGATCCAACCCGTTCTACTTCTCGGGCAGGCTGGCCAGTGGAATCGGGAGTCCCCATACGCCGGACGGCTATGTGTGGCACATCGCCCTGGCGGTACAGGGCCTGACCGCGGAGACACCGGAGGAAAAGAAAGAGCTTCTGGAGACTTTGAGGAAAACCACGGCGGGAACCTGGCACATGCATGAAGGTTTCCATCCGGACAGGCCGGAGGAGTTTACGCGCTCCTGGTTTGCATGGGCCGATTCCATGTTTTGCCTGCTTGCGGCGCAGGTGTATGGGCTGTAGACGCCCGGCAGCGGCATAAACGGACCGCCTTTCCCCATGCCTTCCATCGAACTGCATCGGAGCCAAGCCAAACGCATGAGCGGCCCCGCGGTCAGATGCCCCCTGGCCGCGGGGCCGCTCATGCGTTTGGCTTGGCTCCGATGCAGTCTATAAGTAATGGGGAACGGCCACCGCAAATACGGTATAGAAGAGTGCCGCGGCTATGAAAGCGAGGATCAGCCTGCCAAGGAAGTCGGGCAGTACCTGCGCCAGGCCGCGGCATCTCAGCCTGTCCAAAAGCTCCGAAACGAGGTAGAATACCCTTCGGATGCCCAGGGTGACCAGATACATAAAGGAAGGAAGCATGGGCATCAGATAGCGCCCCTGGGGCTGGAAGTCCCAGGTATAGGAATAATAGATGCACAGAAAGATGGTGACTGCACACATCAGGAACATACAAAGGCCCAGAAAGAACCGGCGGTTGCGCTTCATCCAGATTAAATGCAGGTCATAGCCTGCGGGAAGCAGGGCGGCCAGCAGGCCTACGGCAAAAATCTTGTAATAAGTTTCATAGATATAATAGTGGGTGGGAAGGCTCATGGGTCCGAACATGGCCACAAAACTCCGCCGGAGCAGGGCATAATAATCCGTTCCAAACACCATGGTGAGAACGCCGATTCCCTGGCTTTGATAAGTGGTTTTGAGCAGGGGATGATATTCCGGCGTGCAGGTGGAAGCCACGCAGGCGTTTCTGGCAGCCATTCCCAAAAAGTCCCCCTCATAGAGGAGAGCATTCCGGACAAACCACCAGCCCGTTCCGGCCAAAACCAGAAATGCGATGAAAAAGCCGCCCCGCAGCAGAGGCCCCCATTCCACGCGGATCCTGTCGATGGGGAAGGCGGTACCGTCCGAGGCGATGACATGCGCGGCAATCCGGGTTAAATAGGTGCTGATGAAAAGGGCTGCGGTGACCAGGATGGCACCGTAGGCATTATAATAGGAAAGGGTGCACAGGATCACACCCAGGGCGATCAGACCGCATCTTTTCCGGTCGTATCCGTCCCGCATTCCTTCGATCCCGACGGAAAACATCAGGAGGACGGAAAAGACGGCGCAGGAGTCCGTATTTACATAGGTATGGATGAAGATACTCTGGGGCAGGAAGACCACCAGAAAGGAAAAAATCCATTGCGTCGTTTTCTCCGGGAAGAGAACGCGGGAAAGCCGTCGGGTACAGTATGCAGCGCCCAGCCCGAAGAATACGTTCACCATCCGCGCGGCGATCAGGAGCACGTCGAAGCGGTCTGTGAAGATGCGCAGGATCCCCAGGAGGTGGCCCTGGATGATATAGGGAAGCATAGGCTGGAAGGCATAGGAACCGCCGTAGCCCGGAATCAGGACGGCCGGGTCATCCCCTCGGGGGAGGCTGGCATTGTCGCAGATGTATTGTACCACCCGGAAACGGTTGATCTCGTCAGGACCTTCGCCAAAGGGCTGTATAAAGGCAAGGACTGCCATGCATAGAAAGGCAGTCCCATAAAAGAGAAGTTCTTTCCGGAGTTCTTTTTTGCGTAGACGATGCGTATTTACCATTCTTCCTCACATTCTGCCGCATCTGCGGCATTGCATGCCGGCGGGAAGCCGGGGCGCCGGATGTTTCCTGCGGACTTATAGGTATTATAAGCGAAGAACGGATTTTTTTCCACGAAAAATTTCACAGGGCTGCGGCGCCGCAGAGGACTCAGGGCCGCTCGGTCATTTGGCCGTGTTACGGGGCGGGGCGAAAGGCGACGGCGTCAGCCTGGAATTGGAGGCCGTTTTCCCCGCCCACATGAGCGAATTCGGTCTGGATGGACTTTCGTACGGGGTATTTTCCGTGGAATCTTTCCCGGATGATATTTTCCATAACCGGGATGTTCCAGACATCGCGGAACAGGCAGTCCATTTGTACGACATTTTCGAGGGTAAGGCCGGCGGATGCCAGCCTGGCTTCCATTTCGTCAAAAGCTCCGTTGATCTGCTGCTCTATAGTACCGCCTATGTTGCCTACGCAGTAGCTTAAGAAATAGAAGTCTCCGGCTTGTATCATTCCGGAATGTGCCCACTTATCGTTTACATGATATCTTTGTATTTCTTTCATTTCCCTATTCTATCCTTTCTGCTGCCGGGAAGTGCCGAATTTTAGAGAGGAGCTTCCTTCCCGTATGCTTCCTGAAGTTCCAGGCAGGTTTGTAGAATGCGTTCTTTTACTTCTTCCGGTTCGATTACCTTGACCCTGTTTCCGAAGGACAGGAGGACCCCGTACCAGAAAGCTTCCCGCTCGGGCGCGGAAAAGAAGAACTCAAAATCGCCGTTTTCATATTCTTTTATGATCCGGCCGTTCAGGTATTCCCTGCATTTTGACTTTATGGAGGCTTCCCCATAGAGGGTAATATCAATACTGCGGCCGGTATCGTGTCTGAGCTTTATTTGCGAGGGATCGTGGAGCTTCGTATTCTTTTGCTCCGTCATTTTCAGCCGCTCCATTCGTACCAGCTTAAACATGCAGTAGTCCCGGTATTTCTCATAATATCCGATCAGATACCAACTGTACCATTTATATTGCAGGAGGACCGGTTCGACCCGGAGATCTTTTCTTACGTCGGATCCGTTCGTGTAGGAGAATTGAACGATCCGTTTCTTATAAATGGCATCTTCCAGCAGCCGCAGGGATGCATTGATGCGTGCATCTTCGCTTGCGGCGCTAAGATCCAGGGAAACGGGGGCAGTTTCGGCATCCCTGAATCCTTCCAGTTTGGCCAGGGATTGTTCTAACTGTTTATTCGCATAGGCGCTCACCATTCCCTTCAATGCGGTGACAATCCAGTTGTATTCCTGTTTCGTGGCGGCCTGCTTTTCCAAAACATAGCCCTCCATGATCCGATAGCCGCCCTGTGCGCCGTGGAGGGATTGAATCGGAATGCCTGCCCGGTCCAGAGTTTCCAGATCCCTGACGATGGTCCGGGAGGAGACTTCAAATTCCTCTGCAAGCTTCCGTGCGGACGTTTGTCCGTGATTGAGCAGATAAAGAGTAATGCCCATAAGCCGGTCGATTTTCATGCTTTTACCCCGCCGTATTGTAGGCTATGCCCGCAATACGGCCGCTTCCTTCTTAAAATATAACAGATTATATATGACAACATTATGTCATAATTGGTTGAACCGATCAACATTTTCCCGATCGTTTCCCAGGACAAACGCAGGAACGGCTCTGAGGCCTCTGCGGCATCCCTGCCTGGCCCGCGGAGCCGTTCCTACATTTGTCCTGGATTGTTTCCCGCTTCCTGCAATGCGTTTTTGCAGAAATTCCGCAAAATCTGCCGTGTTTTTCCGCAAAATACCTTGCCAGAAAAAGGACGATAGGATATACTTAAATCCATAAGGGCTTCCCGCAGCGCGGGCGGCCCCGGAAACTGAAGGAAGTGTATACGACTGGCGGATTGGTGGAGCACCACAGGGAGTATACACGGGGAAAGCCGGCCGCCTGGGTACTTGAGGGAACGAGTAGCCAGACGGTTTTTTTACAATAAAAGCCGATTTACGAAGCCGGGCGTCTGACGGATGCCGCCGGCTTTACGGGACGGCATTTATTGTTTCGCACGGACGGGCAGAACCGGTTACGATGCGGAGTCGGCGGAACGGAGGAGTCGATGAAAATGGTATCTTTGGAAGAAGAGCTGAGAGGGAATGCTTACCCGGGCCGGGGAATCGTGCTCGGGAAGTCGCCTGACGGGAAAAAAGCCGTAGCGGCTTATTTTATCATGGGAAGGAGCGCCAACAGCAGGAACCGCATCTTCGTGGAGGACGGAAACGGGATCCGTACACAGGCCTTTGACGAATCCAGGATGGAGGATCCCAGCCTGATCATCTATGCGCCGGTGCGGGTGCTGGGGAACAAAACCATCGTAACCAACGGTGACCAGACCGATACGATTTACGAGGGAATGGATCGGCAGATGACCTTCGAACAGTCTCTGCGGAGCAGGGAATTTGAGCCGGATGCGCCCAACTATACGCCCAGGATTTCCGGGATTATGCACATTGAAAAGGGTTATAATTACGCGCTGTCTATCCTGAAGAGCGACGGCGGGTGTCCGGATTCCTGCAGCCGGTTTACCTTTGCCTATGAAAACCCGGCGGCCGGGAAGGGGCATTTCATCCATACTTATATGCAGGACGGGAACCCGCTTCCCAGCTTTGAGGGAGAACCGAAGACCGTGAAAATAGAGGGGGACATCGATACGTTTACGGACAGGGTCTGGAACAGCCTGAACGAGGAAAACAAGGTATCCCTGTTTGTCCGCTTTATCGACATAGAGGACGGTTCCTGGGAAACGAGGATTGTGAATAAGAATCGGTAAAGGATGAGCCTGAGGCCTTCAGGCTCTTTATTGGCGGCAGTATCGCAGGCACTGCCTGCGATAGGCAGGAGGTAGAGAAGAAATGAATGAAATTCAATTAAAGTACGGATGCAACCCGAATCAGAAGCCGTCCCGTATCTACAGGGAGGACGGAAAGGAGCTGCCCGTAACCGTTCTGAACGGGAAGCCCGGTTATATCAATTTTCTGGATGCCCTGAACGGATGGCAGCTGGTGAAAGAACTAAAAGAGGCGACCGGCCTGCCGGCAGCCACGTCTTTTAAACACGTTTCTCCCGCAGGGGCTGCAGTAGGGCTTCCCCTTTCGGATACGCTGGCAAAGATTTACTGGGTGGACGATCTGGGAAAACTGTCTCCGCTGGCCTGTGCCTACGCCAGGGCGAGGGGAGCGGACCGGATGTCTTCCTTCGGAGACTTTATTGCTTTGTCCGACGTGTGCGATGAGGATACCGCCCGCCTCATCAAACGGGAGGTATCGGACGGGGTAATCGCGCCCGGCTATACACAGGAGGCGCTGGAGATTCTGAAACAGAAGAAGAAGGGGAATTATAACGTAATCCAGATCGATCCCTCCTACCGCCCGGCTTTGCTGGAACGCAAGGAAGTGTACGGCATTACTTTTGAACAGGGAAGAAACGAGCTGTGTATCGACGGGGAACTGCTTTCCAATGTGGTGACCGGAAACAGGGAAATTCCGGCGGAGGCGATAACGGATATGAAAATTGCCCTGATTACCCTGAAATATACCCAGTCCAATTCCGTATGTTATGTAAAGGACGGACAGGCTATCGGGATAGGCGCGGGGCAGCAGTCACGGATCCATTGCACGCGGCTGGCCGGTAACAAGGCGGACAACTGGTTCCTGCGCCAGTCTCCGAAGGTGCTTTCCCTTCAGTTTGTGGAAGGCCTGGGCAGGGCGGATCGGGATAACGCCATCGATGTTTACATGAGTGAGGACTCTATGGATGTTTTGGCGGACGGCGCGTGGGAACGGGTCTTTCGTGTGAAGCCTCCCGTCTTTACCAGGGAAGAGAAGAGGGCGTGGCTTGATAAAATGGAAAACGTGACTCTGGGCTCCGATGCGTTTTTCCCGTTTTCCGACAACATTGACCGAGCCCGCAGAAGCGGTGTGAAATATGTCGTTCAGCCCGGCGGATCCGTGCGGGATGACGCGGTAATAGAGGCCTGCGACCGGTACGGCATGGCGATGGTTTTCACCGGTATCCGGCTGTTCCATCATTAAAATCTACCAATTACGGAAAATGCATAAACGGTCCTGCGGCCTGCTGCGCCCGGACGGCATCCTGACCGGAACCGGCGCAGCAGGCCGCAGGACCATGTCTTTGCCATATAAACAGACCCGCCCTTTCCCGGAAAGCTTCCGGAGGGCGGGTCTGTTCGTCACTGCGCATGGAAACAAAAATCAGAATTCGTCGTCCGCATCGTCTTCTCCGTCGCCTGTGGGGCCGTCTATGTAGGAAGAGGAAGCAGCCTGGGAGGAAGACATGGTGCATCGTCCGTCGAAGAAGGCATCTTCGTCGATCACGAGAGATCTGGCAGTGATGTTGCCCACCACCCGTCCGGTGGACAGGAGCTCCAGTTTGCCGCGGACCATGATATCCCCGTCCACTTTTCCGGAAATGATCACGTTCTGTGCGTTGATATTTCCCTTAAGTTGTCCTTCGGGACCGAGCACCAGATTCTTTTCACATGAGATATCCCCGTTCATGGTGCCGTCCAGGCGTACGGGTTCCGGCGCGGTAAGGTTACCGTTGATGATGGCCCCGGGGCCGATGATCGTGCCGACCTTTGCCGGCGCTTCTACCACGGGAGCCGAGGTCTTTGTTTTTCCTAACATGATACATCCTCCTTTATCCTTTTGCATCAATAATATCAAGTGGATCCACGTTCTCCCCTTCATAGAGGATTTGGTAATCCAGCCGGGTATCGTCTTTTGTGATGGTGAGCAGGATATCCCCTGCCTGAACCCGTGCGCCTTCCACCACCCGTAATTCGGCCTCCTGGCGGCACAGATAACGGGTGACATATCCGTTTCCGTGCTCCAGTTCTATGATGTGCGGGTAAGTATCGTCGGAAGTGACGCGCAGAACCGTACCGCTTCCTGCCGCGATGATGTTGCCTCCGGTATAGGTGTTAATGGAAAGATAGGGCTCCTCTTCGGAATAACTGGATTGCAGAACACCTGCTCCATAGGAAGGATAGCGGCTGGGAAAGGCGGCTGCTGTTTCCGCCGGAGTTCCCTGGGCCGGCTTTGTGGCAGGGGTGTCTGCCGTATTCTGGCGCAGGGCTTCATTTTCTGCAGTGAGAGTCATCTTCTCGCTGTTTAGGGCATCACGCTGTTCTTCGATTTCGCAGATCAGCTGTTCCTGTTCGGCGAGCTGTGCGCGCAGCCTGCTTTGTGTCCCGCGTGCATAGATGCACATATAGATCAGAAAGCCTACTGCAGTGCAGATGAGGAACAGTACGAAGGCAGCCAGGCGAATGGAAAAAAGCGTGATGTGGAACTGCCGGCTGCTCCGGCCCAGGTTGGAAACCAGGAACACGGAGAAGGACTCTTCCCGCTTATGCCTTTGATTATTCATCTATGGCCTCCGTCTGCACGCTTTAGCGCGCGTATCGATCGGGGAGGAGGAAGAATCGAAAAAATCCTGCACCTCTGCCTCCCCGTCTGCGCGCTGCGGCGGGCGTAAATTTTCGGATGAAAAATGGCGGTCCGGCCATTTTTCATCCTGAGCTTCTTTTTTAATCATACCATATTAGAAATACAAAACCAACATATATTTTCTGGATTTTCGGGCATATTTTTCGACTGACGCGCATACGCGCCGAAAAACGGAAGAAGCTTCCTGACGGGCGGGCCGGATAGAACCTGCCGAAATACCTCGAATATTCAGATACCGCCGCCGTTATTCGGACGGAAGCTGTCCCCCTGACCGGCATCATAATTTGGCTGATACGAATTCCCTGCCGTACCGGGACCAGACTGCTGATAGGGATCCTGCGCCGAACCGGAATCATACTGTTGGTAGGTATTCTGTGACGCATTGGCGCCGTAGGCCTGCTGGTAATTGGGATCATAAGCCTGCTGATAGCCTCCCTGCCGGTAATTGGGATCATAAGCCTGTTGATAACCTCCCTGCGGTG
This sequence comes from Lachnospiraceae bacterium, assembly GCA_021770245.1. Classification (GTDB taxonomy): domain Bacteria; phylum Bacillota; class Clostridia; order Lachnospirales; family Lachnospiraceae; genus Eisenbergiella. The sequence continues at coordinate 18,823 of JAETRI010000047.1, read as the reverse complement.
CATTGGGATCATAGGCCTGCTGATAACCTCCCTGCTGGAAATTCGGCTGACAGCCCTGCTGATAACCTCCCGCTCCGTAGCCTGGCTGATAGCTTCCATATCCGTATTTTAGGCTGTTATAGAAAGCAGCCTCCGTAATCCCCATATAAGGGCTTACGTACAGGGCGGCAATCCCGCAGGTAACGCAGACGAGCAGAATCCATAAAATAAAAGAAAGATCCAGTACAAATTTATCCAGCTTGTGGCCGATCATCATGGCCTTGCTTTCCCGAATGCAGTCCATGATCCCCTTCTCGGGATCCTCCGCCAGGATATAATACGCCATGGAATAACGGTACATGGCGATGATTCCCGGAATATAGAGAAGAAGGGACCAGAGGAAAACGAAAAATCCCATGACGAGTGTGAGCCCCCAAGCCTTCAGGAAATATCTGGCGTATCCGAAAAGATCGCCGATACCGGCCGGATGCCGGTTAATGACGCGCAGACAGTAGCCGGTATACCCGAGCTTTAGAACCGACATCACCATGGAAACGGCCAGGGAAAGCAGGGCGGTAGGGACGGCCATTCCGGCGGCCATGGCGGCAGCAGCGGAAGAATCATAGGCCAGCATGGAAAAAAGTGAGGAAAAACCGGATATCAGGGAAACGATCATTTCCACGGCAAAAATCACCACTACATAGACGAGGGTAACGAGTGCAGGATGGGGACTTGTCTGCTGCATGGCAGCCTTCGCATCCGTTTTCAGTTGTAATCGATCCATTTTAATCTCCATTCTGGAGCGTTTACGCGACGAGGCGATGAGAATTCGCGTATGCGAATTCTCATCTGCCATCAAAGCTATTTGCGACGCTCCGGCGCAAATAGCCGTGTGAAAAATAAGCCATCAGGCTTATTTTTCACACTGACCTCCTGATCAAAATGATTTGACGCTTCGGGCCCGGACAGGCAGTCCGCCGTCCGTCCCGGTGCATATGTCCGTCCGGTATCCGAAATGCTGTTATTAACCGGGCTGCTATCATTATATCACTCGGCTTTCGGAAATACCACGAAAAGTTTGCGCATTTTGGATTCTTATGATAAGATGAAGTAACGGTTCAGACACCAAATTAATCGGTTCAAGGGAGGAAAATCCATTCATGAGCGCAGAAGCACTGGAAAAGGCAGAAAATACGGAGAAGGTATCCAGGAATTTCATCGAACAGATCATAGACAGGGATTTGGCGGAAGGAGTGTATGATACCGTCCATACCCGTTTTCCACCGGAGCCTAACGGATATCTGCATATCGGACATGCCAAAAGCATCCTTCTGAATGCGGGGCTCGCCAAGCAGTACGGAGGGAAATTCAACCTGCGTTTTGACGATACCAATCCCACAAAGGAGAAGCAGGAATTCGTGGAATCCATCAAGGAGGACGTGAGGTGGCTGGGCGCGCAGTGGGAGGACAGGCTGTTTTTTGCCTCCGACTATTTCGGACAGATGTATGAGGCGGCCGTGAAGCTGATCCGTAAGGGAAAGGCATATGTCTCCGATCTGGACGCGGAACAGATCAGGGAGTACCGCGGGACGCTTACCGAACCGGGCAGGGAAGATCCGGGCAGTAAGAGGAGCGTGGAAGAAAACCTGGAGCTGTTTGAAAATATGAAAAAGGGTATCTATCGGGACGGAGAAAAGGTGCTCCGGGCCAGGATCGATATGGCCTCTCCCAACATGAACATGCGCGACCCGGTGATCTACCGCGTAGCCCATATGAGCCATCATAATACGGGGGATACCTGGTGCATCTATCCGATGTACGATTTTGCCCATCCCATTGAGGATGCCATAGAGGGGATTACCCATTCCATCTGTACGCTGGAATTTGAGGATCACCGTCCCCTGTACGATTGGGTGGTGCGGGAACTGGAATATCCCCGTCCGCCGAAGCAGATCGAATTCGCGAAGATGTATTTAACCAATGTGGTCACGGGGAAGCGGTATATCAAGAAGCTGGTGGAGGAAGGGATCGTGGACGGCTGGGACGATCCCAGGCTGGTGTCCGTGGCGGCTCTGAGGAGGCGTGGATTTACGCCGGAGTCCATTCAAATGTTCGTGGATCTGTGCGGCGTATCCAAGAGCAATTCCTCCGTGGATTATGCCATGCTGGAGTATTGTATCCGGGAAGATCTGAAGCTGAAGCGTCCCAGGGTGATGGCCGTACTGGATCCCGTTAAACTGGTGATCGACAACTATCCGGAGGGAGAAACCGAATGGCTGGAGGCCCCCAATAATTTGGAGAACGAAGCGCTGGGGAGCCGCAGGATTCCCTTCGGGAGGGAACTGTATATCGAGAGGGAAGACTTTATGGAGGAGCCTCCGAAGAAGTACTTCCGCCTGTTCCCGGGGAATGAAGTACGCCTGATGAACGCTTATTTTGTGACCTGCACCGGTTTTGAGAAGGATGAAGACGGGAACGTGACCGTGGTGCACTGCACTTACGATCCGCAGACCAAGTCGGGGAGCGGCTTTTCGGCCCGTAAGGTGAAAGGCACCATCCATTGGGTGAAAGCGGCGGAAGCCTTTGAGGCCGTGGTGCGTCTGTATGAAAATATTATTGACGAAGAAAAGGGCGTGTATAACGAGGACGGCAGCCTGAACCTGAATCCCAACTCCCTTGTGGTGAAGAAGTGCTATCTGGAACCTTCCCTGAAGGAGGCAAAGCCCGGAGAGAGCTTCCAGTTCGTGCGGCAGGGCTTCTTCTGCGCGGATTATAAGGATTCCGTTCCCGGCGTTCCCGTATTTAACCGGATCGTATCGCTGAAAAGCTCTTTCCGGCTGCCGAAATAAGAGGTGAACAAAGTTGAAAGAAAGACGCTTTCAACTTCCCTGAATAGAATGCGCGCAAAAGCGCGCAGAGGGGAGCAAAAACATGAACGATCTGGCGGTCCATCTTACGGACGGGAAGGATAAACATCTGTATGAGCAGATCTATGAATATATCAGGGATGAGATAAAGGGGGGGAAGCTTCTCGACGGCGAGAAGCTTCCCTCCACGCGTTCTCTGGCGGGATATCTTCAGGTTTCCCGCAGCACGGTGGAGCTGGCCTATGACCAGCTGCTGTCGGAGGGATATATCGAATCCGTCCCCTATAAGGGGTATTATATCTGCCGGGCGGAAGAACTGTATCGGCTATGCGTGCAGCCGGAGGAACCGGGGCAGGAGGAAGATGACGCGGGGAGCCGTACCCAACCGTCGGCTGCTTTTTTGGGACGATGCGGCCGGGAGAGCGGTACGGGAAGAAGCTGTGAAATCGATTTTTCGCCCAACGCCATCGACATGAACGCGTTCCCCTTCGGAACGTGGAGACGGATCACCAGGGAAACGCTGAACGATGACAGGAAGGAGCTGTTTTCCCTGGGGCAATCCAAGGGGGATGCGGGGCTGCGGCTCACCATCTGCCGCTATCTGCATTCCTCCCGGGGGGTGAACGCCTCTCCGGAGCAGATTATCGTGGGCGCGGGAAACGATTATCTGCTCCTGCTTCTGCAGCATATTCTGGGGAGAAATATCTGCGTGGCTTTTGAAAATCCGTCCTACCGGCGTGCATGGCGGATTTTTTCCTCCTTTGCCGCCAAAACGGCGGTCGTTGCCTCGGACGCAAACGGGATGCGGGTGGACAGCCTGAAGGAATCGGGGGCCAACGTGGCCTACTGCATGCCGTCCAGGCAGTATCCCACGGGAACGATCATGCCCATAGGACGCAGGATGGAGCTTCTAAAGTGGGCCGGCGGGGCGGAGGGAAGATATCTGATCGAGGACGACTATGACAGCGAATTCCGTTACAGGGGGAAACCGATCCCCTCCCTACAGGCCTCGGACAGGGAGGGCCGGGTGATTTATGTGGGGACATTCTCCAAGTCCATTGCCCCGGCCATCCGGATCAGTTTTATGGTCCTCCCTCCCAGGCTTCTGGAACGGTACGAGAAAAACTGCGCTTTTTTTTCCTCCACCGTTTCCAGGATTGACCAGACGATTCTGGACGAATTCATCCGCAGCGGCGCCTTTGAGAGGCATTTGAATAAAATGCGTAAACTGTATAAGGAGAAGCATGACCTTCTGCTGGAGGAATTGAAGCCTCTGCTCACAAAATACCGTCTTTCCGGGGAATACGCGGGGCTGCACGTGCTCTTGACTTCCCGCGGCGCGGCACAGGAGGAGGAACTCATCCGGCGGGCCGCACAGGAAGGGGTACGGATTTACGGAATGGATGAGGCGGCGTTGACGCCGGCGGGAAAAAAGGAAGGGAAAAGCGCCGCTACCCTGCTTTTGGGATACGGAGGCCTGGACAGGGAAGCGATACGGGAAGGGGTGCGGCGGCTTCGGGGGATCCTTTGATTTTTGCTCCCATCTGCGTGCAAAGCCCTGCCTCTGCGATACCCCCTGCACGGCGGAGCGTGGTGATCCACCGGGCCCTAAGGAAAACGAAATATGGCAAACGGTTGACATATACATGGCCGCAGCAACGGCAGGAAAACGGGGGAATTGTGTGGAATCGTTTGATACATCAGGGATAAAATGCCCGGTTTTTGTTCAAAACCACGAAATCTATGATAAGCGGTTGACATACAAACCGAGGCGTGCTATCATTTAAATCGCAGTAAGGCATGAGAGAACAACGGAAATACCGAAGCTTTTCCGCTTGGTAGAAACTCTTTTCTCCCTCCCTTTCATGTTTTTATAGAAAGCGGTGCGGCTTTGGTCGTCCGGTTGGCAGCCTGACTGTGGAAATACCCCTCCTGATATCTTTTCCCCAAAAGATATCATTACCATAAGGGATGTGATGTGTACATACCGGTTCCCTCCCTAAAGTTCCGGTGATGTCACAGAAACATCTCCCCCCTTCTTTTTTGGTCCGCAGGAGTCTCCCCCGATTCCTGCGGACATTTTTTAAATGGAAAAAAATGATTATAATAGGATTGGAAAATGCTAAGCGGTTGTGATATAATGAGTGTTAGCGAGGAGAGCATGCTTGCATGTTCGACGAGCGGCGAGTGACGGTCATGAATCTCCGATTCATGACCTAATGAGTATCAGCGAGGAGAGCATGCTTGCATGTTCGACGAGCGGCGAGTGACGGTCATGAATCTCCGATGCATGACCTAATAGAAACAGGGGAATCAATCGGCCGTACGGCCCACAGGATTAGGAGGAAAATTAAGCTAAAAAAGAGGGTTTTAAGTGAAAGCACCAAAAGACTGTTGGAGGGAAAAATGGCAACACTGAAAGATGTAGCAAAGGAAACCGGACTTACAGTCAGTACGGTTTCGCGGATTTTGAATAACAGGGGGTATATCAGCCAGGAATCCAGGGATAAGGTTCACGAGGCGATGAAAAAGCTGAATTATCAGCCGAACGAAGTGGCACGATCTCTTTCTAAGCAGACATCAAATATCATCGGAGTCATTCTACCGCATATCGATCATCCTTTCTTTTCCATGTTATTAAACTGTCTGGAAACAGCGGCGTATAATCATGATTATAAGCTGATGCTTTTCAATTCCCTGGACAGGGATGAAAAAGAAGACGAATATATGGATATGTGCAAGGGAGCCCGCGCGGCGGGGATCATCCTTTGCAGCGGGAATGTGGATGCGCAGCGTTTCGGAGATCTGGGGGTGCCCTTGGTCACGATAGAGACTTTCCTTGAAAACGGGACGGCCTCCATCGAATGCGACAACAGGCAGGGAGGCCGTCTGGCTGCAAAATATCTGAGTGAAAAGGGCTGCAGGAATGTGGTCTACTTAAGCGGAGGATATCCCGTATCCATGCCGGCGGACGACAGGGCGCTGGGATTTGAGGAATTCTGCCGACGGAAAGGGATGCGCGTACTGATGCCGGAGGAGGATAAGGATAAAGGGTTTTATGACAGACTGGACTATTATGCTTATATAGAAGGAATTCTGGATCGCTGTCCGCAGCTCGACGGTATTTTTGCCAGCAGCGACGTGATTGCCGCTCAGGTGATACAGGTGTGCGGCAGACGCGGGATCCGGATACCGGAGCAGATCCGGCTGGTGGGGGTTGACGACAGTATTATAGCAGGGCTGACGAGCCCTGCCATTACCACGATCCATCAGCCCATAGCGGAGATGGCGGCCCTTGCCGTGGAGTCCATCGTAAGGGCGTACAATGGGGAGATGGTTCCCAGCAGGACGATCCTGCCCGTGAATCTGGTGGTGAGGGAGTCGGCCTAAGGGGTGTAACGGCAGATCCGGCGTCCGACGCGGCCGGTTTATGGCCGGGACGCCTGATCTGCTTATGTCCTGTTGTCATGCCAGAAAACGGTTGACAGTTCCATGAAGAAACCTATATAATAATCTCCGTTGGCAGCTTGTATTTTCGGTCAGATATCCCAAGGATATCCGCAGAGCGCCCAAGGCGTTTAGCCAACAAAGAAAAGTGTGATTTATTTATGCCATGAAGGCATTGGCTTCCCCAGGGGAAGGAATGCTTTTGTGGTATTTTTATTGCATGAAATCTCAGGATTATCATTCCCCGGCCTGCGTATGCGTTTGGCGGCGGGGCGGATTCCTGATAGGTATGTGCGCCAAAGCGCGCGGAAGGGAGGCAGGGATGGAAAAGGGTAAAAGAACCCGTTTCCTTCTATGTATAGTCGCTGCGGCAGGTGTGCTGGCGGGATGTGCCGGGAAGGCGGCTTCGGGCGGGCAGGACGGCAAAACGGCGGCGGAAAGCGCCGTCCCGAGGGAGACGGACAAAGAAAGCGTGGTGGTGACCATGCCGGTTTCTTCGGAGCCGGAGGCGGGTTTTAATCCGGTATACGGCTGGGGGGCCGGGGAGCACGTGCATGAGCCGCTGATTCAGAGTACTCTTCTTGCTACCACCGAGGATCTGGGAATCGGCCTGGATCTGGCCACGGATTATGGGGTGAGCGACGACGGGCTGGTCTGGACGGTATCTATCCGGGAGGATGCTTACTTTACGGACGGGGAGCCTCTGCGTGCGGAGGATGTGGCCTTTACTTATAACCTGTGCGCGAAGGAAAGCAGCGTGAACGATTTTACCATGTTGGAGGAAGCGGTGGCGGTGGACGATACCACTGTGGAATTCCGTCTGAATACGCCTTTTTCCGTGTGGCCCTATACCATGGCGGTCGTGGGGATCCTGCCGGAGCATGCCTATGACGAAAATTACGGTTCGGCCCCCATCGGTTCGGGCCGGTATATCCTGAAGCAGTGGGATCGGGGGCAGCAGGTGATCCTGGAGGCGAATCCGGACTATTACGGGGAGGAGCCGAAGATCAAACGGGTTACCGTCCTTTTCATGGAAGAGGATGCGGCCTATGCCGCGGCCCTGGCCGGTCAGGTGGATGTGGCGCATACGGCGGCCACCTATGCGGGGCAGGAAATCCCCGGTTACGGACTGCTGCGGGTAAAGAGCGTGGATAACAGGGGAGTGAACTTTCCTGCGGCGCCGGCATCGGAAGAAAACGGGACGACGGTGGGGAACGACGTGACCTGTGACGTGGCAGTGCGCCGGGCCGTCAATATCGGCATCGACCGGGAGGAGATGATACGAAATGTGCTGAACGGTTACGGGACGCCGGCCTATAGCGTATGTGACAGCCTTCCCTGGTATAATCCGCGCTCCGAGGTGGAGTTCGACAGGCAGAAGGCGATTCGGATCCTGGAGGAGGCCGGATGGAAGGCCGGGGAGGACGGGATCCGGGAAAAGAACGGGGTGCGCGCCGCATTTACGGTTCTGTATAACCCGGGAGATTCCGTGCGTCAGGCGCTGGCGGAGGATCTGGCGGCCCAGTGCAGGCAGCTTGGTCTGGAAGTATCCACCCGGGGGGCGGGGTGGGACGTGGCCTATACCGACGCCCTGTCCCAGCCTCTGGTATGGGGATGGGGTGCGCATACGCCCATGGAGCTGTACAATCTCTATCATACGATGCCGGAAACGGGGAGCGCGGAGTATTCTCCCTATGCCAATGAGAGCGTGGACCGGTATATGGAGGAGGCCCTTCGGGCCGGGGATCTGCAGGAAGCCTATGGCCTGTGGCAGAAGGCCCAGTGGGACGGAAACACGGGGGTGACCCAGGAGGGGGATATCCCCTGGGTATGGCTGTGCAACGTGGATCATCTCTATTATGTAAGAGACGGCCTCCGGGTAGCGGAGCAGAAGATCCATCCCCACGGTCACGGCTGGTCCATCGTGAACAATGTGGATCAATGGGAGTACGCGGAATCTTCGATTTCAGGATCTTGATCGGAATGCCCGCTAAAGCAGGGCGGCCGGGAGCCGGAGGGAATAAGCATGCGGAATTTTGCAATATTTTTCATCAAAAAAACGGCCCTGGCCCTGCTTCTCATGGCGGCAGTGAGCGTGGCGGCCTTTGTCCTGGTGGATTGTTCTCCCATCGACCCGCTGCAGGCCAATGTGGGCCAGGCAGCATTGGGCGCCATGAGCCGGGAACAGAGGGAGAGGCTTGCGGCCTATTGGGGGGCGGACGCCCCCCCACTGCCGAGATATCTGGGATGGGCGCGGGATTTCCTGCGGGGGGATATGGGGATCTCCCTGCTTTACCGGCAGCCGGTGGAGGAGGTAATCCGGGTGCGCCTTTTTAATTCCCTGTCCCTGATGATATCGGCCTGGATCCTGTCCGGTGTCCTGGGGCTGATACTCGGTATCCTGGCGGGCATGTACCGTGGCCGCTGGCCTGACCGGCTGATCGGCGGCTATTGTCTGCTTACCGCCAGTACGCCGGTTTTCTGGATTGCCCTGCTGCTTTTGCTGATTTTTGCGGTGTGGCTGGGGTGGTTCCCCATCGGACTGAGCGTTCCCATCGGGACGGAGGCGTCTGCGGTGACGGTATTTGACCGTCTGCGCCATGCGTTCCTTCCGGCGCTGGCGCTTTGCATCACGGGGGTATCCAACATCGCCCTGCACACCCGGGAGAAGACCGTGGACGTTCTGGAGAGCGATTATATGCTGTTCGCCAGAGCCCGGGGCGAGGGAAGATGGAGCATGCTGAGAAGACACGGGCTGCGCAACCTGCTTCTTCCCGCTCTTACGCTCCAGTTCGCTTCGGTCAGTGAGATCATCGGCGGATCGGTGCTGGTAGAACAGGTCTTCTCCTATCCGGGCCTGGGGCAGGCGGCCGTGACGGCCGGAACCGGCAGCGACGTGCCGCTGCTGATGGGGATTACGGTGATCACGGCGGCTATCGTCTTCGCCGGGAATCTCCTGGCGGATATCCTCTCCCGCGTGGTGGATCCCCGTATGAGAAAGGGGGTAGAGAATATTTGAAGCTTCGTTTCAAACCTCTGCCGAAGACGGGCATGAACCGGAGAAAAAAGGCGGCGCTTCTTTTCGGCCTGTGCCTGGCGGCGCTGTTCGCGGTGGCTGTGGGCGGGCTCCTTTGCGGACAGGAGGCGCGGGTCACGGACTTTTCCAGAAAGGACAGGGCGCCCTGCCTGCCATATCCGTTCGGGACGGACTGGCTGGGCCGGGATATGTTGGCCCGGTCGCTGGCCGGGCTTTCCGTGAGTATCCGGATCGGGCTGTGCACCGCAGGCATCGGCGCTCTGCTGGCTCTGCTTTTGGGAAGCGGGGCGGCTTTGCTGGGAAAACGGGTGGATGCCTGCATCTCCTTTATGATCGATGCCGTTTTAGGGATCCCCCACATGCTGCTTCTGATCCTGATCTCCTACGCCTGCGGAAAGGGCTTCCGGGGGGTGGTCTTGGGCGTGTCGCTGACGCACTGGCCCTCCCTGGCCCGCCTGATCCGTGCGGAGGTGCTGCAATTAAAGGAAAGCGAATATGTTCTGACCGCCGGGAAGCTGGGGGTGGGAAAGGTGCGGATTGCCCTTCGGCATATGATTCCCCACCTGCTTCCGCAGTTTCTGACGGGACTGATCCTGATGTTCCCCCATGCGGTGCTCCATGAGGCGGGCATCACCTTCCTGGGCTTCGGCCTGCCTCCGGAGCAGCCTGCCATCGGCATCATCCTTTCGGAAAGCATGCGCTACCTCATCACCGGGAAGTGGTGGCTGGCGCTGTTCCCCGGCCTTTTGCTCATATCCGTAGTTGCGCTGTTCGATGTGGCGGGAAATTCCCTGAGAAACGTACTGGATCCGGCCGGCGCGCAGGATCCGGCCGGAGCGTCGCAAATAACTTTGATGGAAGATATGAATTCTCATACGCGAATTCATACCGCCCCGTCGCGTAAACGCTCCGGAATGGAGAGTTCTATGGGCTGTGAAAATGGGAAGCCGATTCTGGAGATTACGCATCTGTCCGTTTCCTTCCTTCAATATACGAAGGGCTTCGGCCAGGGATACCTGCCCGTGATTTCGGGCCTGGATGTGGACGTATGCGAGGGAGAGATCGTGGCCGTGGTGGGGGCCAGCGGTTCCGGAAAGAGTCTGCTGGCCCATGCGGTGCTGGGCCTTCTGCCGTCCAATGCCTCCTGGAACGGGGAAATCTCCTTTCGGGGGAAGCGGCTGGATGAAAAGGAGATGGAGAAACTGCGGGGAAAGAAAATCGCCCTGGTCCCCCAGAGCGTGGATTTTCTGGATCCGCTGATGAAGGTCGGCAGACAGGTGCAGGGCAGCGGCGGAAAAAGGGAGAGGCAGAGGGAGCTGTTCCGAAAATACGGGCTTTCGGAGGAGACGGAAGGAAAATATCCCTTCGAATGCTCCGGCGGCATGTGCCGAAGGATCCTGTTGGCGACGGCCCTGATGGAGGAGCCGGATCTGATCATCGCGGACGAGCCCACTCCCGGTCTGGATCCTGCTCTGGCCAGGACGGCCATGGAGGATTTCCGCAGCTTTGCGGATCGGGGAAACGGGGTCCTGCTGATTACCCACGATATCGAATTGGCCCTGGAGGTGGCGGATCGAATTGCGGTTTTCTATGCGGGGACCATGGTGGAAGAGGCGCCTGCGGCGGATTTTGCCTCCGAAGGACGGCTGCGCCATCCTTATACCAGGGCCCTCTGGCGGGCCATGCCGAAAAACGGTTTCCGGCCTATAGAAGGAAACCAGCCCTATGCGGGAACGATTTCGGCAGGATGTGTTTTCCGTCCCAGATGTCCCTATGCCGTCCCGGCGTGCGAAGGGGAAATCCCGCTATATGGGGTGCGGGGAGGGAGGGTGCGTTGTGTGCGCGATCTGACGGAAGGACTTGCATAAGGAGTGAAAAAAGGATATGCTGGAAGCGGAAGGGATTACGTTTTCATATGGGAGCCGGAAGGGCGCCAGGCCCGTTTTGGAGCGGGTGAGCCTGCAGGTATCCCCCGGGGAACGGGTGGGGATCGCGGCGCCAAGCGGAGCGGGAAAGACGACTCTGATGAAGATTCTGGGCGGCTTCCTGCGGCCGGATTCCGGACGGGTGTCCGTGGACGGACGGCCTCTGCCTTCCCGTGGATACTGCCCGGTGCAGATGATCTGGCAGCATCCCGAAAGGGCGGTGAATCCCCGCCTGCATTTGGGGAAGGTTCTGGAGGAAGGGGACCGGATCGAAGAGGAGCTGTTGGAACGGCTGGGAATCGAAGAAGAGTGGAAGCGGCGGTATCCCGGGGAATTATCCGGAGGCGAGCTGCAGCGGTTCTGTATTGCGAGGGCGCTGGGGCAGCGGACCAGGTATTTGCTGGCGGATGAGATCAGCACCATGCTGGATCTCATCACCCAGGGACAGATATGGCGTTTTTTGATGGAAGAGACGAGCAGAAGGCGGATCGGCATGGTGGTGGCAAGCCACAGCAGGGAGCTTTTGGATTATGTGTGTACCAGGCAGGTACAGCTGGAATATCCGGCGGATGACAAGGCTTTCTAAGGAGAGTGCGGCAGCAGGATCAGGGGGAACCTCCGCCGGCCGCAGGGCCGCCGCAGACGGCAGAATGAGAGGAAGAATGGACGCACAGGAAGTATTGCTCCGGTTTAAAAACGGAGACATGACGTTGGAAGAAGCGGAGGCTTTTTTCAAGAAAGAGCCCTTTGAGGAGTTGGAATATGCAAAGCTGGATTCCCACAGGAAACTGCGTTCCGGTTTCGCGGAGGTGGTATTCTGCAGCGGGAAGGCGGATGCCCATCTGCTCGCCATTTACGAACGGCTGTATGAGGCGGAGGGGGAAGTGCTGGGAACCCGTGCATCGGCTCATCAGTATGAATTAGTCCGGGAGCGTTTCCCGCAGGCGTGCTACGACGGGATTTCCGGAATCCTGAAAATAGAGAAGGAAGGGAAGGAACGAATCGGAAAAGTGGCGGTATGTACGGCAGGGACCGCCGACATCCCTGTGGCGGAAGAGGCGGCTCAGACCGCAGAATTCTTCGGCACCAGGGTGGAACGGCTCTATGACGTGGGAGTGAGCGGCCTGCACCGGCTTCTTTCCAGGCTGGATGTGATCCAAAGCGCCAACTGTGTGGTGGCGGTGGCGGGTATGGAAGGCGCGCTGGCCAGCGTGATCGGCGGGCTGGTGAGTAATCCGGTGCTGGCGGTCCCCACATCGGTGGGCTACGGGGCCAGCATGCACGGGCTGTCGGCTCTTTTGACCATGATCAATTCCTGTGCAAACGGAATTGCGGTTCTCAACATTGATAACGGTTACGGAGCGGGATATATGGCCACGCAGATTAACAGGCTGGCCTTAAAACCGCGGGTGTGAGTGCCTGCTAAAGCAGGCAGACGGGAGCAAAGTTGAAAGAAGGACGCTTTCAACTTCCCTGATGCGAGTGCCTGCTAAAGCAGGCGGATAGGAGCAAAATGGATCAATATTTATATTTGGAGTGTCAGTCCGGCATCAGCGGCGATATGATGGCGGCAGCCCTTCTGGACCTGGGAGCGGACAGGCAGGTATTGGGAAAGGCGTTGGATTCCCTTTGTGTGGACGGCTTTACCGTGGAGATAAGCCGGGTGAAAAAATCCGGGCTCGATGTGTGCGATTTTCATGTGAAGCTGGATGCGGCCCATGAAAACCACGACCACGATATGGAATATCTCTACGGCGGGGATTCCGGCAGAAAGAAGGAGGGGCACCGGGATAGCGAAACGGAGGGCTGGGGCATAGAAGAACATGCCAGGGACGAACGCGCCGGGCATGAAACACCGCGGCCCTCCGTCCCGGTGCACGGAAATATGGATGAGAACGATCCGGCCTATGAACATCTCCATGACAAGGACTATGCCTGTGAGTATATCTATGCCCATGAGGCGGAACAGCTCCACAGCCATGGCGGCGGGCATGTGCACGATCACGGTCATGGGATCCATGAACACGGGCCCCATACCCACGAGGAGGCTGCCGGCCCCATCCATTCCGCTGCCGGTCATTCCCATGCCCACCACGGATCAGACCATGACCACGGCCATCCGGGGGCGGGCCACGGTCATGCCCATGTCCACAGAGGGCTCGGGGAGATCCTGGAGATCCTGCGGAAAGCGGATATGACGCAGCGGGCCAGGGATACGGCGGAGCAGATTTTCCGTATCTTAGCCCAGGCGGAGGCACAGGCCCATGGCCTCGGAGTCGAAGAGGTGCATTTCCATGAGGTGGGTGCGGTGGACTCCATCGTGGACATCGTTACCGTTGCCGTATGCCTGGATAATCTGGGAATTACCAGGACGGTGATTCCCGGTCTGTGCGAAGGGCGGGGGAGCGTGAGATGTCAGCACGGCATCATTCCCGTCCCGGTTCCGGCGGTGGTAAATATCGCCCGGGCCCATGGATTGAAGCTGAAGATTACGGACACGGAAGGGGAACTGGTGACGCCCACGGGAGCGGCCATTGTGGCGGCGATCGGCAACGTGGAACGGCTGCCAGAGGAGTTTGAGATCCTGAAGGTGGGTATGGGGGCCGGTAAACGTAATTACGAACGCCCCAGCATCCTGCGCGCCATGCTGATCGGAGGCACGGAGCAGAAAACGGATCGGATCTGTAAGCTGGAAACCAATATCGACGACTGCAGCGGGGAAATGCTGGGATATGTGATGGACAGGCTCCTGGAGGCAGGGGCGAGGGACGTGCATTATACTCCTGTTTTCATGAAGAAAAATCGACCTGCATATCAGCTCAACGTGATCTGTACACGGGAGGATGCGGCAAAACTGGAGGAAATTATCTTTTCGGAAACGACAACCATCGGTATCCGCCGAATGGAAATGGAACGCTCCGTTCTGTCCAGGAGAACGCTTCGGGTGCCGACTTCCCTTGGGGAAGCATCCGTGAAGGTATGTACCGCACCCGGGGAGGATCGTTACTATCCGGAGTATGACAGCGTAGTGGAGCTGGCTAAGGAACACGGGCTTCCTTTCGGCGAGGTCTATGATCTGGTGAAAAGGGAGAGCAGGAAATGAGGAGCCGCCAGGCGGCAGAATGAGAGGAACGATGGAGCGGCAAGAGGCGGGAAACAGACTGGAAGAGTATATGAAAGGTCTTGCAAAGACCGATCTGATGGTGGCCTTTTCGGGGGGTGTGGACAGCAGCCTGCTTTTAAAGACGGCCTGCCTGGCCGCGGAAGAGACTGGCCGCAGGGTCTATGCGGTCATGGTGCATACCAGGATGCATCCCGTAGGAGACCGGGAGGTGGCGGCCCGGGTGGCGGCGGAAATGGGGGCGGAGTTTATCCTATTGCCCGTGGACGAACTGGACGGGGCCGGAATCGGGGAAAATCCCGCCGACCGCTGCTACCTGTGCAAAAGGTATCTGTTTAGCCGGATTAAAGAAGAGGCGGGCCGGAGGAAGATCCCGGCCGTTGTGGAAGGCACCAATGCGGACGACCTGCACGCGTACCGTCCCGGGATCCGTGCCGTCCGGGAGCTGGGGATCCGAAGCCCCCTGGCGGAACTGGGAATCTCCAAGGAGGAAGTAAGGCGGCTGGCCAAGGAATACGGAATCTCCGTGTCCGACCGGCCTTCGGCCCCCTGCCTGGCCACCCGTTTTCCCTATGGAACCCGCCTTTCCTACGACCGGATGGAAAAGGTGGACGAGGGAGAACGATACCTGCGCAGCCTGGGGATGTATAACGTGAGGATCCGGGTTCATGGCGATATAGCGCGCATAGAGGTGGATGCGCGGGACATGCCGAAGCTGCTCTCCCGGTCCGGCGAGATCGTCCGCCGCCTCAAAAAACTGGGTTTCGTCTATGTGACGATGGATCTGGAGGGTTTCCGGTCGGGAAGCATGGATGTGGGGCTGATATAAAATCAGGTCCCCGACGGATCATCACGCTCCGGAGGGGCCGGCCAAGGGCGGCAAACGGGTGCCGGGACGTTCCTGTGTTTGTCCTCCTGTGTTTGTCCTGAAAAAATCGGTTGAAGCATTTGCCTCCATGTATTATACTGTAAGACGGACTTGTGTTCACTCTTGTTTCACTATCAAAGTCTATCATGCTGTTAAGGATAAATATTCAAGGAGGGCAGTTGCATGTCTAAGGAGAAACAGACAGAGGAAAAGAAGGAAAAGGTTCTCACAAAGTATGACCGGAAGATGGAGCGCAGAAAAGAGGAAGAGGAGAAGGATCGGAAATCCTGGATGCGGTTTAAGATCGGAAGCCTGGCAGTCGTTGTCATTATTGCAGCAGCTGCGGTGTTTTCTATTGGCTCCTCCGTTTATGGCAAATACAGCGCCACGCACAACACCTATGTGAAGATCGGGAACCATAACCTGACCAAAGCGGAGTACGATTGTTATTTCAACAGCGCAGTGAACAGTTATCTGCAGATGTACGGTTCCTATGTGTCTATGATGGGGCTGGATCCCAATGCAGATCTGGAGAGTCAGGCCTATCCGGGAAATGATATGATGACCTGGAAGGATTATTTTGACCAGAGTACGGTGGAGCAGATCACCCAGGTGAAGGCGTTGGCGGATGACGCTGCGGCCAACAAATTTGATTATGACGATACGGAGGACATAGAAGAGTTCCAGGCGAGCGTGGAAGCGGGAGCGAAGGAAGCGTCCGTGAGCGTATCCGAGTATTATACCTCCATGTACGGCGAATATGCCACGGCTTCTATGGTGGAATCCATGGTGAGAGAAAGCTTCCTGTCCAACGCCTATTATACACATCTGACGGAGCAGAATGCGCCTTCCGAGGAGGAAATCCGTTCCTATTACGAGGAGAACAGGGACAGCTACGACCTTGTGGACTATAGAAGCTTCTACTTCGAATCCGATTCTAAGGAGGGCGCTTCCGAGGAGGAGAAGGCCTCCGCCATGGAAGGACTCAAGGCCCGGGCGGACGAGATGGCAGAAAGAAGAAAGGGCGGAGAAGATTTTGAAGCCCTGTGCAAGGAATATGCTGCCGAGGACGCAAAGGAAAATTACGGCGGGGAGACGGACGGAAGCCTGGCGGAGGACGCCAGGAATTATGCGACGCCCAGTGCGGCTACGGACTGGCTGTTTGACGAAAGCCGTAAGAACGGGGATCTGACGGTCCTTTCCGACGAGAATACCGGAAGATGTTATGTGGTGGAATTCCTTGCGCGCAAAGAAGATAAGGAAAATACCGATACCGCTATTTCCAATACCCTGTCCGGCGAAGCGGCCGGCGCATATCTGAGGGAGAAGATGGACCAGTATGAGGTAACGGACGTGACAGGGGATCTGAAGTATCTTCTGATGGACGTTTCCTCCGACGGATCGGCTCAGGCGGAAGAGACGGAGAGCGACGCGGAAACACAGAGCGGCGAAGAAGAGTAAAATCATTGACGGAAATCGGGCAGGGGAGATTCCCCCTGCCCGCCGCGCGGACCGCATGCTGTGGAACGGCTGATCTGCACATGCGGGCCTGCACATAAAAAGGGACGGCTGTATCGAACAGCCGTCCCTTTTAAGTGGCGTTCTCTTAACGGATTACCACAAAGGACTGGGGAGCGAGCGTTAAGGCATTGCCCTCCACCTTGCCCTCTCCGATGGAATAGATCACTTCTCCGCCGTGAGGGAGTGTGCATTCCGCCGCGCTTCCGTTGGGATTCACGGCCAGGAGAAGGGAACCTCTCCTGTATACGAAGGGCTTGCCCGCATCGGTAACGACGGGTTCAAACTCCGCGTCAGCCTGCAGATCCTCTTCCTTATGACGCAGGGCGAGCAGCTCCTTTACGGTAGACAGCAGGGAAGCGGGATCCTTTTTTTGATCTTCCACGTTGGGAGCGTCCGCGGCAGGATCCACGGGCAGATAGAGCTGATCCGCTTCCGCCTCGGAGAAGCCCAGATTCTTGCCGGAGGTCCACTGCATGGGAGTACGGGAACCGGTACGGAAGTAACCGCCCTCCTTGGTAGGCAGGTCAAAATAGCGCATACCGATCTCATCGCCGTAGTACAGATAAGGCGCGCCGGGCATGGTAAAGATAAAGGCGTAGGCCAGCTTCAATTCCGTATCGTCCAGGTTGTACTTGGGACGGATGGTGTCGTGATTACAGGTGATCAGACAGAAATAGCCGTCGTCCTTCGTATCCTTATAACGGGGAAGGTAGTCCTCCAGGAACCGGTTGATGTCTCCGCCCGCATCCTTTTTGAAGAAGCTGCGGTCTTCCTTCTCGGCGCCGTTGAAGCCATAATCACGCATCAGCGTCGCATAGCCGTTGCCTCCGCCGGGATGGTTCAGATAGAAATCCATGTGATAACCGGCCTTCAGGGCAAGCTGAGGATCGCTCCACTCGGATACCAGGGCGCATTCCGGATAATCCTTATCCATCATCTCGCGGATATTGCGCCAGATGGCGGAGGTGCCGGATTTCTTCTCATCGTCGTTCTTTACCAGGGAAGCCGCCATATCCACGCGGTAGCCGTCGCAGCCCAGATCCATCCAGAAACGCATGATATCCTTCAGAGCTTCTCTGGTGGCGATGCAGTCCGGATGATCCACGGGAAGCTGCCAGTCCTGATCTACCTTCAGGAAGCCATAGTTCAGAGCGGGCTGACACTTAAAGAAATTCAGGACATAGCATCCGCTCCTGTCGCTCTCGCCTCCGATATAAGGGAAGCCGACGGCGGGCTGGAAGCAGAAATTGGTCCAGGGATAACGATTGCTGAATTCGTTCTTCTCCGCTTTCTGGCTCATCTTGAACCATTCATGCTCTTCGGAGGTATGTCCGGGCACCAGATCCAACAGGACATGAATGCCCCTCTTGTGAGCCTCCTTAAACAGGTTCACCAGATCCTCGTTGGTCCCGTATCTGGGAGCCACCTTCTTGTAATCCCTCACGTCATAACCCGCATCCTTGAACGGGGAATCGAAACAGGGATTGATCCACAGGGCGTTGCATCCCAGATCCTTGATGTAGTCCAGCTTTGCGATGATCCCGTTGAAATCACCGATTCCGTCCTTATTGGTGTCATAGAAGGACTGAGGGTAGATCTCATAAAATACGGCATCCTTTAACCACTTCGGCATATTCATTACCTCCTTTTCGTATCTGAAAGCCTCGTGACGGACAGACAGAGCCCCATACGCCCTGCCTCATAAGATACCTCTAATATACTATGGCTGTCCGGAAATATCTTGCAGAATCCTATTCGAAACTAACACGATTCTAGGATACCGAAATGCTGCGTTTGGTAACAGTTCCGCCACCTCGCAGGCTCCCGGACGCCGGGGTGCACAGGGAAGGATCCTGCCGGAAACCCGCTGCCGCTTTGGGCTGCTTCTAAAGCCGCTGCTCCCGGCTTCGGATCTTGCGAATGCGGCTAAACTCCTCGCTGCGCTCGTCGGACAACGCCGCATTCGCAAGGAAGCCGATCCCATCGGCTTAAGAAGCAGCACCAAAGCGGCAGATGGCTTCCGGCAGGATCCTTCCCTGTGCGCCCCGGCGTCCGGGA
>JAETRI010000006.1 GCA_021770245.1 Lachnospiraceae bacterium | reverse complement strand
TCCTCTCTTTTATGGGTGTGCGAAGAAATAGTTTGTTTTGTCACTTCTATTATCCCGCATTTTCCCATAAAATGGGAGGTTTTTTTGCGAAAAATTTTTAAGCGTCAGAGCTGCGCTGCGTTTTTGGCCGACCGAAAGCAGAGCCCCGATGGATCACCACAGATGCCGGACGGCGATACCGGCCTGGGCAGCGCAAAGGGACGGCGTTAAAGGGGGCGGGAGATTCCGTACCGTTTATGTGTCCGTTGTACGGTATCCTGCGCAGATCCTGTCCAAATATTCCCGATAGGCCTGCACCACCTCCGGCGGGCCGTCCAGCCGGGCATCTTCCCCCAGTCCTGTCAGCCAGCCGAAAAACTGTCCGCTCACCGCCACCCTGACACGGATACGGAAGGAATCGTCCTCCAGCTTCCTCACATCCGTTTCCCTGCCGAATCGATCCATCACTACCCCGATCAGACGATTGCGGAAAATGAGGGTTACCGTCTCTTCCTCTCCCCCATACATTCCGAAGACCTTATTGGTATAGGCGGCAATATCGAAATCCCGGAAGGCATCGCCTCCCAGCCGCATTTCCTCCGTCAGGGCAATGCTTCCCATCTTATCCACCCGATAGTGCTTGATTCTGCCGGCGCCGGCATCATAGCCGATCAGGTAATAATTCTCTTCGTTCCAAGACAGCGCCCAGGGACTGACCACATAGGCGGCTCCGCCCTTTTTGGGAACCAGCTGTCTTTCCAGATTCCATTCCATATAGAGAAAAGAAATCTGCCTGTTTTCCTGGATGGCCCTGTGGATGAAGTCCACATTGTAATAGATGCTTTCGTTTTCCGTCTTTACACGGCCGGCCACGTATACCTGACGGCGCAGCTTTCCCGCCTCCATCGATCCCGCGAAGCGTTCCAGCTTGCGGATCAATTCCCTGGACTTTTTCTGGGTAATGAACCGGGACGCCGCCACCACATCCACCAACAGCTTCAGTTCCGCCAATTCAAATTCCCTGCTCCCCAGATAATAACCGCTGCAATTATATCCCTTTGTATGGATGATATCCATTCCGAATTCCTGCAGCCTGGCGATGTCGTCATAAATGCTTTTGCGTTCCGAGCTGATTCCGTAGTGCTCCAGCCGGTCAACCAGCTCCTGCGCATTGAGATAGGTCTCTTCGTCTGTCTCCTCCCTGAAAATTTTGGCAAGATACAGAAGCTTCAGCTTTTGTCCGGATGCCCTTGGCATGATGCCCACACCTTTCTTCTTCTCGTTACGGAAAAAGAGCGGGACAAACCCGCTCTCCTACGGTCATTTCCTTACTGCAACGGTTTTCCAAAAAACCAGCCCGGCTGCGGCAGTCCATCCCTTATCGGCTGCCGTCCACTGCTCCCTTTGCCCGGTAACGACTCATCCGGCCGAGCCGTTCCCTTTTTCAGACGCATCCCCGGCCGCTGCGGAAACCGCCGCCTGCGCATCCTTCTTCCTGCGCAGCGTCACGCCGAGCACACATGCTATTATTACCAAAACCACAATAATGGCAAAAAGCAGCAAATAGGACAAAAATGCATTAATAAATGACACAACCATTTGAAAACTCCTTTCAATGACCCGGTCTGCCAAAGGGTATGATCCCGGGGACCTAAATACCGGTTCATTTCTCCGCAGTCCATTCCCTTTATACAGGCTGTCCCCGTCCCTAACCTTCCTTATCATACCATCGCAGACAGACAGCGTCAAGAGCCGCGGATTACAAGTCTTGTCATTTGACGGATTTTATGGTAATATAACGGCGGGAAGAGGGAAAGCCGGAGGGTTTTCCTGGGAGTCAAAAATGTTTGAAATAACGGATCGGTTAAAAGGAAAAAAAATTTATCTGGAGCTGGAAAAGGCGGTGCCGGGAGATGCGGAAAAGAACTGGGCCCCCGCCTATTTCTTCCACATCTGTGCCCCGGACGGCACCCGGATGGGCGGATGCGACCTGCGCATCGGCCACAATGAAAATCTTTATTACGGCGGCAACATCGGCTACCACATCCTGCCGGAATACAGGGGACATCATTACGCCGCCCAGGCCTGCCGCCTCCTGTTCCAGCTGGCCAGACGGCATCACCTGGAATATGTGATCATCACATGCAATCCCGACAATCTCCCCTCCAGGAAAACCTGTGAATCCCTGGGCGGAACGCTGGAAGAGATTGCGGATCTGCCCTGTTACAACGATATGTATCAAAACGGGGAACGGCAGAAGTGCATTTTCCGGTTTGATCTGTAAATTCAGGATTAATACAGGAACGGCCCTGTACCCATGCCGCCGCATAGACCCTAAGAGATTAAAAATGTTTCTCCGCTCTTTGCAATGTACGCCGCAAGTCTGTTTTTCTTCACAACAGCGGCGCCACGGCCTTCATCAGGCGTCCCGTCAGCTTCACATGCCATTTTTCCCTGTGCACCGTTTCCATGGTAACCTGTCTGCATTTTTCCAGCGTAGCCTGAAAATCCGCCTCGATTTCCGGGATACAGTCTGTATCATAGAGATAGGTGGCGCATTCAAAGTGATGGTACAGGCTGCGGTAATCCAGATTAATCGTCCCCACCACCGCTTCTCTCGCATCACTGACAAATACCTTTGCATGCACAAAACCGGGCGTATATTCGTAGATCTTTACCCCGGATTCCAGCAGGGATGCGTAATGCGTCTTCGCCAAGGCATAAGGGACGCTCTTGTCCGGGATCCCGGGCAGGATCAGCGCCACCTCCACGCCCCTTTCCGCCGCAAATTTCAGAGCCGTTTCCATCTCCCCGTCCAAAATCAGATAGGGAGACATAATATGTACATATTTCAAAGCCCGGTTGAGGATATCCATATATACCCGCTCTCCCAACTTGTCGTCATCCAGCGGACAGTCCCCATAGGGGATCACATATCCCTTTGCCTCCTCGGCCGGATACGTCGGGAAGGAAAAGAAATGGGTAGATTCTCCCTTCCTTTCGTCGATCCCCCACATCTGTAGGAACATCAGGGTAAAGCTCTTCACCGCCTCGCCTTTAAGCATAACGGCCGTATCCTTCCAATGGCCGTATTTCACCCTTTGATTAATATATTCGTCCGCCAGGTTTACCCCTCCGTTAAAAGCCGTATGTCCGTCTATCACCAGGATCTTCCGGTGGTCCCGATAATTGTAGTGGGTCGAAACAAAGGGAGAAACAGGCGCAAATACCTTGCATTTGATCCCCAGGGCCTTCAGACGTTTCGGATAATCGTGGGGAAGCAGCGCGAATTCACACGTCCCATCGTACATGACGCGGACATCCACGCCCTCCGCCGCCTTTTTGGCGAGGATCTCCAGAATCCTGCCCCACATCAGGCCCTCATCCACAATAAAATATTCCACGAAAATAAAGTGCCTGGCCGCTTCCAGACAAACCAACATTTCCTCAAATTTATTCTCCCCCAGGGGAAAATAGGTGACGGCCGTCCTGTCATATACCGGATGGCAGCCGCTGCGGGCCATATAGCGGGCCAACGATGCCGCACCCCCGTTTTCATCGGAAAACCGCTCCATTACTCCCTCGGATTGGGGAATCAGTTCCCTTGTCTCGGAGATGATATCATGGGTACGTTTCTTCAGTGCCCGATGGCCGATATCGCTCTGTGTATATAAAAACAGGAGCACGCCGAACACAGGCAGAAGCATGATTGCGATCAGCCAGGTGATTTTCGCAGTGGGATTCATCCTGCTATTTAGAAGGCGGATCACCATAACAAACGTGAACAGCACCGTCCCGCCCAGGATATGCGGCAGGAATTCTTCAAACCATTGGAAAATACTAAACAGCAGGAATATCTGGGCAAGAAGCAGCAGCAAAATCAGTCCAAACCGGCTGAATATGGCATGGATGATGCCCTTCTGTCCCTTTTTTAATAAATTGAGCCCCATACTTTTATAATCCATACGCATTTTCCCTCTCATCTATTTTCGGCAGGCGAAAATCCATTCCTGACGCGACAGCCCATACCTTTCTATCTCATCCGGAGAGGAATATTCCTCCACCGCCACGCCGGTCACGGAAACGGGGTAGTCTCTTCCGTACTTGCGCACGTGGTCGCATTGACCGTAATACTTCAGCCTGAGTTCGTCCGTATTATAGGCCGGTTCTTCCAGCGTTTCGTCCAGCGTCCCGTCAATCGGGACATTCATGAACGCGGTGCCGTCCGGTTTCAGCGTCCGTCTGCTTCTCCGCCCGCATCACTTCAGCTTTCTCATCACCGCCAGAATCCACCCCTGGGGAACAGCCTTGCACAGCAGACGGAAGGCGCGGATCGCCGGGCCGTACACACAGACCGTCCGGCCCCTCCCGCTGGCACGCAGGGCGTCCCTCACCACGTCCTCCGCCTCCGCCATCACGTATTTCTTGATCGCCAGCGTACTTCCTCCCCTCTCCGCCCTGTCGAAGAAGGGCGTGCGCACCGGGCCGGGGCAGACCGCCGTCACCAGGATCCCCGCCTCAGAGAGTTCCCCGGCCAATGCCCTGGAAAAGCTCAGCACATAGGCCTTGCTGGCCGCATAGACGGCAAAGCCGGGCTGCGGCAGGAAAGCCGCACTGCTGGCGATTTGAATGATCCTGCTCTTTTTTCTCATATAAGGAATACACAGATGGGTCATTTCCGTCAGGGCGCGGCAGTTGAGATCGATCATCCCCACCTCTTCTTCCAGCTCCAGATCGGCAAATGTCCCCATAACCCCGTAACCGGAGCAGTTTACCAGCATCCGGATCAGGGGCCTTTCCCTTTCCAGAAGCCGGTGGAAGCGGTTCACATCCTCCCCGTCGGTTAAATCCAGGGCCAGGACCCGCGCCCGATGGGACAGCTTCTCCGCCAGTTCTTCCAGCCGGTCCCTCCTCCTGGCAATCAGCCAGAATTCCCCGATGCGGCGCAGCCCTTCATCCATCTGCCGCGCAAATTCCATCCCTATCCCGGAGGATGCTCCGGTGATGATCGCTATGTTCATAATCCTTCCTTTCCGGCCATGCCGGCTCATTTCTCCAGCAGATATCCGCTGATATTGACAACCACATATCCTTCCCGCTCCAGATCATACCGGAAGGCGAGGCTGTTTATCTGCAGGAAACGGCCCTCGTCCAGACGGATCCGCTGATTTTTCTCAAGCCACCGGTCCATTTCCTCTTCCGCCTCCCCGCAGGATACGTCCCTCCATCGTTCCAGGCAGGGCTTTAAATATCCCTCCAGGTCGAACGCCGCGCAGATATCCTCTCCGACCGTTAAGGTATATCCCGTCAGATCGATGACGGCATCGCTCTCCGCCCGGCTGTTTTCCCGCAGGGGGTAGATGCGGCGAAAGCCTTCCACATCCACGAACCACGAGGGCACATCCGCCGAAAAGCAAATTTGCGTTTCTTCCATCCCGTACTCTCCTTCGGCCAGCAGGCGTACCTGCTCCTTTTTCTCCCCTGTCAGAGACGCCAGATACCGCCGGCCGTCCGGATCCTCCTCCAGATAGGTATAGGCGCCTGCAAGCCGGAGCCGCTCGGCCTCCGTCAGCCGGTCCGCCGGTTTTTCCAGAAGCCGTTCCATATCGCTTCTCTGGCTGTTTACGGAAACGGCATACATATTCACGCCCGGCAGCAGGACCGCCGCGAAAACGAGCACTGCCCCGGCGGGAAGCAGCCGGCCCAGCCGCTGCCTGCGAAAACGGTATACCGCCAGATAGAGCAGTTCAAAGATCAGAAAAGCCACCCCCGCATAACGGGACGGCGTGAAGCCGTTTTGGGCGATGCGGATTCCCATACAATAGCCCTGCAGGAGGATCAGCGGGGAGAAAAAATAGGGCATCTTCATACTGAGCCACCGCATCGGATTGTTCTCCCGGTATCCGGAATTCATGGTCCAGACCGGCACGCCGGTCACAAAGAGCGCCGTAAGGATGGGAAACACCTCATTGGACGGCATGTCCCGCAGAATGAGGATTTTGAGCACATAAGCGTAGATGATCACGAAAACACAGGCGACCAGGCCGGTTAACACATATTTGATCAACACTTCTTCCAGAATGCTCCCCTTTCCGGAATCCGTTTCCGGCTCTCCGGGCGGAATCAGGCACCTCAGAAGGCCCGACAGGAACACAAAACCGAACAGCAGGCACTGCGTCTGCATCAGGATCTCAAAATCCTCCCAGAAAAACACGTCAAACAGGCTGCACAGAATACTCACCACCATACTGCAGCCCACCGCGAGGACCGTATACAGAATGCCCGTACGCAGTGCGCCCGTAAACAGATGCACCAGATACGCTTCCGGCGTCATCCGGCTTTGGCGCAGCAGAAAATAGAATGCCAGAAGACACAGGACCAGGAAACAGCACAGGGCATAACGTCCCACATACGTCCGAAGCGTCTCCGCCTCCATGCCCCATATCTTCCCCTCCGTCTCCAGGGCGGAGGCCCAGGTAAACAGGATTCCGTGGAGCGCGCAGGCCAGGTAGAGGAGCCAGCGAAACGGATCCCGCAGCTTCTTTCTCCCCATAGCCCCGAGCAGGGCCTCCGCAAAGAATGCGCCCGATCCCAGCGAGAGCAGGAAAAATATCCCCTCCTCCGGAATTGTCTCGTAAAATAATGCTGCCAGATACAGGGAACCGATCCATACGGATAACTGTGTTACAGGGAAAAAGGCAAGGGATTCCCTTCCCCTTTCTGCCACGGCCCGCAGCCACACCGCGCACTTCTCAATTCCCTTTTTTTTGTTTCCTTCCATCAGGTTTTCCTGCCTTTCCCGGAGTCCTTCCTTTTTTTATCCTTCCTCCGATATCCTCCTTAGCCTTCTTCCTCGGCCGGATCAGGCACTTTTTCCCATATCCGATCAAGTCCTCCCGCCCTGCCTTTACCAGGGCTTCATGGACCAGCTCGTAGTTCTTCGGATCCCTGTACTGGATCAGCGCCCGCTGCATGGCCTTTTCGTGGGGATTTTTGCACACGTAGACCTTCGTGTTGTCCCGGGGATCGATTCCCGTAGCATACATGACCGTGGACATGGTGGACGGCGTGGGATAAAAATCCTGTACCTGTTCGGGCATGTAACCCAGATCCCGCAGGTATTCCGCCAGCTCCACCGCCTCCTTCAGGGTGGAGCCGGGGTGGGAACTCATCAGATAGGGGACGAGGAACTGCTTTTTCCCGAGCCGGTCATTGATCTGCCTGTATTTACGCACGAAACGCTCATAAACCGCATTTTCCGGTTTTCCCATCCTGCGAAGCACCGCGTCGGAGATATGCTCGGGCGCCACCTTCAGCTGGCCGCTCACATGATACTCCACCAGCTCCCGGAAAAAGGTATCGTCCGGATCCGCCAGCAGATAATCGAACCGGATCCCGGAACGGATGAATACCTTTTTCACGCCGGGCAGGGCGCGCAGCTTCCGAAGCAGCTCCAGGTAATCCGAATGATCCGCCTCCAGGCTGGGACAGGGCCTGGGAAAAAGGCACTGTCTGCCTTTGCATACGCCCCGTATCATCTGCTGCCTGCAGGCGGGAGCGCGGAAATTGGCCGTAGGGCCGCCCACGTCATGGATGTAACCCTTGAAATCCGGATGGCGCACCAGGCGCTCCGCCTCCTCCAGCAGAGATTCGTGGCTGCGTGCCTGGACGATCCGTCCCTGGTGAAAGGTGAGGGCACAGAAGCTGCAGCCGCCAAAGCAGCCTCTGCTGCTGGTTAAGGAGAACTGAACCTCCCGGATAGCGGGGACCCCGCCCAGCTTGTTATAGGAAGGATGGCAGGTCCTGGCATAGGGGAGGGAATAGATATCGTCCATCTCCTGTGTGGTCAGCGGAGGCTGCGGAGGGTTCTGTACCACGTACACCCCGTCGGGATATCCTTCCATAAGCGTTTTCCCGGTAAAAGGATCCGTGTTATTATACTGGATCAGGAAGCTTTCGGCGTATTTTCTGCGATCCTCCTTCATCTGTGCATAAGAAGGCAGACTGATCCCTTCATATACGCCCTCAGGATCCCTGGTCTTATATACCGTTCCGGCGACAAAGGTTATATCCCGCACCGCGATCCCGCTGTCCAGGGCATCGGCGATTTCCACGATGGATTTTTCTCCCATGCCGTAGGAGAGCAGGTCAGCCCGGCTGTCCAGCAGGATGGAACGGCGGAAGGAATCCGACCAGTAGTCGTAATGAGCCATGCGCCGCAGGCTGGCCTCAATCCCCCCGATGATGATCGGCACATCCCGGTAGATGCGCCGGATCAGATTCCCGTATACGATGGTGGCGCGGTCCGGACGTCTGCCCGATGCGCCGCCCGGCGTATAGGCATCCTCCGGCCTTCTTTTTCCGGACACATAATAGTGGTTCACCATGGAATCCATGTTCCCGGCAGTGACCAAAAAACCCAGCCTGGGCCGTCCGAACCGGGCGATGCTGCCTGCATCCCTCCAGTCCGGCTGCGGGATCAGGCAGACGCTGTAACCGTGAGCCTCCAGGACGCGGCTGATGACCGCATGCCCGAAGGAGGGATGATCCACGTAAGCGTCCCCGGTCACATACACGAAATCCGGCTGGGTAATCCCCCGCCGTTCCATCTCTTCTGCCGTTATCGGTAAAAAATCCTCTGCCATTTCTCCTCTCATTCCGCCGCAGCAGACGACTCCTACGGGCGCTGCACACGCAGGCGACAGGCCCGCGTTTTTCTCTCTCAAACCGGCGTATCCGTTAAAACGGGCCGACGGAAGCCGGTGTAAAATCGCGGATATAATAGTCCGCCAACGCCTTTTTTTCCTCCGTCTGTTCCAAAGAATAGGCATCCTCCACCGCGCATACCCTCATACCGGCCGCCTTCCCTGCCTGGATTCCGGGAATGATGTCTTCAAATACCAGGCAGGCTGAAGGATCCACGCCCAATCTTCTCGCCACCTCCAGGTAGATGTCCGGAGCCGGTTTTCCCCGTCCCACCTCGCACCCTGTCAGGATACAGGAAAAGGTACCGGAAAGCCCGTGTGACCGGACGGTGTTCTCCACGAGCTCCCGGGAGTTGCTGGTTGCGATCCCCAGAAGGATCCCGCGTCTTTGGCACGCTTCCAGGAAGTCGGCTGCACCGTCCTTTAACGGGACTTCCTTCTCATATTTGTCCCAGGCCATCCGGTTCCACTCCTGCTTGATTGTCTCCACCGAATCCGGGATCCCGAACCGCTCCTTAAAATAGGCTGCCGTCTCCGAAAAGCTCATGCCGTCGATCTCCCCCTGCAGCCGCTCCGACAGGGAAATCCCGAACCTTCCAAGATATTCCACATCGATTTCCGGCCATACCCACATGGAGTCCACCAGGGATCCGTCCAGGTCGAAAATCACCGCTTTGATTCCTTCCAGCATTTTTCCTCTCATTCCGTTACCCTTAATTGCTCTGTTTCCTCTCGTGTCAGTTCCCGCACCTGCCCTGCCTTTGGAAGAAGCGCCAGGTTCAGGGGCCCCATGCCAATTCGTTTTAAGTAGACCACCCGCCGACCCACCGCCTGCATCATCCGTTTCACCTGATGGAACCTTCCCTCCGTGATGACCAGGTTCCAGGCCGATACCGCTTCCGGTGAATGAAAGGGCTCCCTTCCGTTTGCAGCCGTTATCCGGGCCGGCCTGGTGAAACGTTCCTCTCCGATGTCCACCCCTGCCTCCAGAGCTTTTAACTGTTCCAGTGTCAAAGTGTCGTCCACCTCCACATAATAGGTCTTCGGCACATGGCCTGCGGGCGAAGTGAGCCTGTGGGCCAATCTTCCGTCGTCGGTTAAAAGCAGAAGCCCTTCCGTATCCTTGTCCAGACGCCCCACCGGAAACAGTTCCCGCAGAAAAAGGGGATTTTCGCCGTTCCTTTCCCGAAGCCAGTCCAGGACCGTCTTTTCCCTCCCGTCTCTGGTGGCGGAAACCACTCCGGCAGGTTTATGGAAAAGCAGGTAAACATATTTTTGGTATTCCACCGGCCGGCCGTTTAAGCAGACCCGGTCCGCGTTTTCGTCCACTTTGCGCTCGGGGCTTTTTTCCACGCTTCCGTTCACGCTCACGACGCCTTTGCGGATCAGCGCTTTTACCTCACTGCGGCTCCCAGCCTTCATATCACACAGAAATTTATCCAGACGAATCATTCCATCCTCCCGGTCATAGCATATAGTAACCGACATGCCGCGTCCTTTGCGGCACCGCAACATGAATCTTCGATTCATGTCTGAGAAATCGCGGATGCGATTGCTCATCTGCGATTCGGATTTGGGCCGCCCGCGGCGCAAATCCGGATCGTAAAATCGAAGATTTCACGCTGACTCCCATCTGCCCGCCTCGGCGGGCATTCAAATCAGGATCGTGAAATCGAAGATTTCACGCTGCTATCCTGCTTCTTCCATCAGGCCCATTATAATCAAGGAGGCCACCATGCGTAACCTGTACAAAACCCTGCAAAAGGCCGCCCTGCTCGCCCTGTTTACTTTCCTGACCACTTCCATGCTTCTGGAAAGCAGTCTGGCGCTGGAGCTGTCTCTCACCGGTCTGAACCTGTGGTTCCAGAAAATGATCCCCACGCTCCTGCCTTTCATGATCCTCTCCGGGATCCTGATCCGCATGAACCTATCCGACAGCTTTGCCCGCCTGTTTTCCCCCATCCTGCGTCCCTTGTTCGGCCTGTCGGACGCCTGCCTCTATGTGCTGGTGATCGGGTTTCTGTGCGGATTCCCCATGGGCGCCCGGGCCGTGGCGGAAAGCCTGGAGCACGGACGGATCTCCCGCCGGGAAGCTTCTCTTCTGCTGGCATTCTGCAACAATATCGGGCCCATCTATTTTACGGGATTCGTCCTGCACCTGTTTCCTGTAGAAAGCCCTCTGCCCTATCTGGCCGGGATGTATCTGCTGCCCCTGCTCTATGGCCTGTTTCTGCGCCATACCCTGTATCGGGATATCCCGATTCCCCAAAGGGCGGCCGGCCGGCCCCGGAGGCCTTTGGGGAAAAACGCTTCCTCCGTCCGGATTTCTCCGCCCTCTTCAGGACGCCCCGAAAAAAGAAAGGCGGCATCCCACATCCATGCCGCATCCATAGAGGCCCGCCCGGAACCGACTCTGCTGGCTCACACACAGGATTCCATCCTGTCTTCGCTCGCCGCCATCGCTTCCCTGGGAGGCTATATGATTCTGTTTAATCTCATGAATCTGATCCCCGAGCTTCTTCTTCCCCGGAGCGCTTCCCTGCCCAAGGCACTATGCGCCTGTCTGCTGGAAATCACCAGCGGCCTGTCCCGTCTCCCGGCTGCACAAGCCTTCTGGGCTTTCGTCCTCCTTCCCTTCGGAGGCCTCTCCTGTATCGCCCAGACCTACAGTATGATACGCGGTACAGGCCTGTCCCTGAACCGGTACGTCCTCCATAAAGGGATCCAGACCCTGCTTGCCTTCCTCTATTATTGTGCGCTGCCCCGTTTCCTGCCCTGAAACGAACGTTGATCCCGGCCGCATCCGGGGAACCTGTGCACTACTTTCCGTCCGGCCGCCGTATCCGATATACGCTCTGCACAGGATCAGCGGCCGACCGACGGCATCGCTGCAGAAAATCCGGTTCCCTCTTCCGTAATTTCTGCCTTTTACAGAATATCCAGGCTCAGTTCTTCTTCTCCGCCCTTCGCCTTATCCTTTTCCCCCTCTTTTGCGGGAGAAAGGGGTGTTGTCTCCGGCGTGGCAGCCACCTCCTCCAGTTCATCGGGACGCAGCTCCATCCGATTGGACTGCACCACTTTCAGACAGCTTGTCAGCTCGTCCAGGAACTTCCCGTAATGATCGTTGACGATCCCGATTCCGTGTTCGATGATTCCCTCCAGGTTGGCAAGGATGTCATCCGTATATTGGATGGCAGAGGCTTTCACATTATTCGCTTCTATGGTCGCATTATCCAAGATTTCCTGCGCCTGCTGGGTGGCCATCTTCACCACCTCATTGGCCTGGGCATAGGCCTGCTGCATGATCTCATGCTCGTTGATCAGCTCGTTGGTATGCGCGGTCGCCTCGTTCAGCAAAGCTTCCGCCTTTTCCCGGGCGTCGTTTAAGATCGCTTCTTTATTGTTAATGATTTTCTGATAACGTTTGATCTCCTCGGGCGTCCGCATCCGCAGCTCCCGCAGCAGCTCTTCAAACTCTTCTTTATTTACGATAATCCTGCTATTGGAAAGCGGTTGGTATTTACAGCCGTCTATGTATTCTTCGATTTCGTCGATCAACTGCTCAATCCTGCTGCTCAATTTCCGTTCTCCTTCCTGCCGCCCCGGCGGCCTGCGGCACAAAGTGCCGGTTCCGTCCCGACTCTAAGCGTGGCCATACCTTTCATACATCAGCTTCGCCACGAAATCGGGAACGCATTGGGAAATATCCCCGTGGAATTCCGCGATTTCCTTCACGCCGGAGGAGCTCAGATAGGCATACTCCAGTCTTGTAGTCAGAAACATGGTATCCAGTTCCCCTCCGGATAGCTTGCTGTTGGTCTGTGCGATCTGAAGCTCATATTCAAAATCCGTAATGGCCCGCAGACCTCTGATCGCCACATGCACGTTCTTCTTCCTGGCATAATCGATCAAAAGCCCCGAAAAGGAATCCACCTTCACATTGGGCATGTCCTTCGTGGCTTCTTCCAGTATTTTAACACGCTCCTCCACCGAAAACAATGAAGTCTTATGGGTATTGTTCAACACACTGACCGTCAGTTCGTCAAAAATCGACGAAGCCCTCTTTATGATATCCAAGTGTCCGAAAGTAACCGGGTCAAAGCTCCCCGGGTAGATCGCTGCCTTCATATTTGGCTCCTATCTGCCCGCCTTGGCGGGCATTCGAATCAAGGGGTTGAAAGCGCCCTTCTTTCAACCTGCTCCTATCTGCCCGCCTTGGCGGGCATTCAAATCAAGGGGTTGAAAGCGCCCTTCTTTCAACCTGCTCCTATCTGCCCGCCTTGGCGGGCATTCAAATCAAGGGGTTGAAAGCGTCCTTCTTTCAACCTGCTTCTTTCAACCTGCTCCCGTCCGCCCGCTTTAGCGGGCATTCGAATCTATTCTTCCGCCATTCCTGCGGCATCTCTGCGCAGGAACACATGCTTATTCGTCTTATACCGTTTTTCCCTCACCACTTCAAACCCGTAGTTATCGGCAAAGGAAAAGTCCTTCTGCAATTTTGCTTCCACCACCACCAGCGTCTCCTGCGTCACATAGGGCGCCCGGGATAACGCTTCCAGAACCGGTTCCGTCAGCTGCGACTGATAAGGCGGATCCATGAAAATCACGTCCGCCTCCTTTTCATGGATCCCGTACAGAGCAGAAACCACGTCCTGCTTCAAAAGGACCGCCTGATCCGCAAACCTCGTAAAATTTAAGTTTTCCTGAATGCATTTTACCGCCTTCGGCGCATTCTCCACAAAGTAGGCCCTTTTCGCCCCGCGGCTGATCGCTTCGATCCCGATCCCGCCGCTTCCGCTGCACAGATCGAAAAATACGCTGCCCGGAAGATAGGGCTGCAGGATATTGAACAGCGTTTCTTTTATCCGGTCCGTGGTAGGGCGGGTATCCAGCCCCTCCGGACACTTTAAGGGAAGGCTCCTGGCCTTACCTGCAATCACTCTCATTTGCTCAAAACCTCCCCGTTTCTGTCTTATACGGCTGCCTCATCGAATCCCCGCAGGCTGCCCGTCCGCCGGAATCCGCCTGATTCACATTATAAGTGTTCACCCAAGAAAAGGCAATGCTTTTGCATTGCCTTTTCAAAAATATATCCGGAGGTGACAGCAGCCCCCGCCGGATCTTTCTTTACGCCCCGACGGGTGGGCGTCTGCGGGATACCCAAACCGACATGCCGCGTCCTGCGCGGCAGCACAACATGAATCTTTGATTCATGTCTGAGAAATCGCGAATGCGATTTCTCATCTGCGATTCGTATTTGGGCCGCCCGCGGCACAAATACGGGTGTGAGGGGCAGGGTCCGGTTCCTTCCTATCCCCGGACTTTCACACCCTTCCCGTCCCTCTTCCCGGCTTTGATCTGATTAAGCACCAGTTCCCTGCTTTTATATGGGATGGTCTCCTCCGAAGCTCCTGTGGTATAGTACACCGCTTCGACTTCGTCCCCGGGTCCTAAGTGCATGCCGCGCACCCCCAGTGCCGTCTTCTTTTTTTCGGGGATCTCCTCCACACCGAAGCGCAGAAAGCAGCCGTCCTTTGACTGGAGAATTACGTTTTTCTGCGCATCCAGCACCGTAACGCTCACCACCTTATCTCCCTCCTGAAGCTTGGTGGCCGCCACGGTCTTTTTGGATACGTCGAATTCCCCGCCGTCCACCACCTTCATCATCGCCATGCGGGTGACGAAGATCACCCGGTACAGGTTCAGTTCCGACTGGCCTGTGGCCAGAAGGAGCGCCTCCTTGGCGGAGTCGAAATTGCTCACGTTGTCCACCGGGATCCCCTTATCCCGGAACCTGCCGAAGGGCAGGTCGGATACCTTGACCGTATATAACTGGCCCTTGTCGGTAAAAAGGCAGATCTTCCCCGTATTTTTACAGCGGAACACAAATCGGTTTTCCGCCTCGGCCGCTTCCCGGTTCCGTTCGTAGGTGGGCACGTCGATGGTCTTAACGTAGCCGAAGCGGTCCATCATGCAGATCACTTCCATTTCTTCCGCTTTCTTCTCCTCAAAAACGGCCTCCGCACAGTTGTCGATCAGGGTCCTGCGCTTCCCTGCAAATTTGCGTTTGATATCGTCCAGCTCGTTCATGATCACCTGGGCCATGGAATCCCTGCGCTCCAGAATGTCTTCATAGCGATAGATGTTGGCCATGGTCTCGTCGTGTTCCCGGATCAATGCTTCCAGTTCCAATCCGATCAATTTGTACAAACGCATTTCCAGGATCGCGTTGGCCTGGTTTTCCGTGAAGGCAAGCTGCTGGGCCATGATGGCTGACTCCCGGGATTTGAACTGGATGCCGTCGGTTTTCCCCTCCACCAGACATGCCTTGGCCATGGCCCGGTCCCTGGAGCCGCGGAGGATCTCGATAATCAGGTCGATCACGTTGCAGGCCTTGATCAGGCCCTCCTGGATTTCCCTGCGGTTTCTCTCCTTTTCCAGAAGGTTTTCGTATTTCCTGGTGGCGGTTTGAAACTGGAATTCCACATTTGCGCGGATGATCTCCTTTAACCCCATCGTCTCCGGCCTTCCGTCCGCGATGGCCAGCATGTTCACGCCAAAGGTATCCTCCAGCCTGGTCTTCTTATAGAGCATGTTGATGAAATACTCCACATCCGCGTCTTTCTTCAGCTCGATCACGATGCGGATCCCTTCCTTGGAAGACTGGTTGGAAATATCGCTGATATCCATGGTCTTCTTCGTTTCGGCCAGGGCCGCCACATCCGACAGGAATTTCCCGATATTTGCCCCAACCATGGGGTAGGGGATCTGGGAAATCACCACGTTGACCTTGCCGGCCTTCCCCTTTTCCACATCTACCCTGCCGCGGATCCTGATTTTTCCCGTCCCGGTCTCATAGATGGCGCGCAGTTCGTCCTTATTGGTGACGATCCCACCCGTGGGGAAATCCGGACCCTGCACGTAGCGCATCAGTTCCCTGGTGGTGATGGATTCGTTTTTCATATAAGCCTTGACGGCATCGATCACTTCCCCCAGGTTATGGGGCGGGATGCTGGTGGCCATGCCCACCGCGATCCCCTCCGAACCGTTCACCAGCAGGTTGGGGAACTTCACGGGCAGGACGTCCGGTTCCTTTTCCGTCTCGTCGAAGTTGGGGACGAAATCCACCACATCCTTGTCCAGATCCGCCAGAAAAGCTTCCTGGGTTACCCGGGCCAGCCGGGCTTCGGTATAACGCATGGCGGCAGCTCCGTCCCCCTCTATATTTCCGAAATTACCGTGCCCGTCCACCAGCGGGAGGCCCTTCTTAAAGTCCTGGGCCATGACCACCAGGGCCTCATAGATGGAGCTGTCCCCGTGGGGGTGGTACTTACCCATGGTATCCCCCACGATACGGGCGCTTTTCCGGTAGGGCCTGTCATAGCGGATCCCCAGTTCGTGCATATCGTAGAGGGTACGTCTCTGCACCGGCTTCAGCCCGTCCCGCACGTCCGGCAGGGCCCTCGCCACAATCACGCTCATGGCATAATCGATATAGGATTTCTGCATTACCTCGGAATATTCCGTTTTAATAATTTTCTCTTCCAATGCTTCGTCTTCCTTTCGGCCAAAAACTGTATGAAGGACAAGTTAACCGACATGCCGCGCTCTGCGCGGCAACGCGATAAGAAATCGCGAATGCGATTTCTTATCTGCGATTCCATTTGGGCCGCCTGCGGCACAAATGGCGGTTGAAAAATAAGCCATCGGTCTTATTTTTCAACCTATTTCCTCAGATATCCAGCTGCGCATCCGGCGCGTACTCGTAGATAAAAGCCTTCCTGGGCGGCACGTCCGTCCCCATCAGCATCTCCGTCACCTCGGAAGCCATCCTGGCATCTTCGATCTCCACCAGCTTCAGAAGCCTGGTTTCCGGGTTCAGGGTGGTTTCCCAGAGCTGGTCCGCATCCATTTCCCCCAGCCCCTTATACCGCTGCAGGGTGAAAGGCCCCTTATGGCGCTTCCGATAGCGTTCCAAGGCCTTGTCGTCGTAGAGATATTCCTCCCTGCCCTTGGAGGGCATGGCCTTATACAACGGCGGCATGGCAATATATACGTGTCCCTCGAAAATCAGTTCCGGCATGAACCGATAGAACAGGGTGAGCAGCAGCGTGGAAATATGCGCCCCGTCCACATCCGCATCCGCCATGATGATGATTTTATCGTACCGCAGCCTGCTGATGTCAAAATCATTTCCGTACCCCTCCGAGAACCCGCAGCCGAAAGCGTTGATCATGGTCTTAATCTCCGCATTGGCCAGTACCTTATCGATGCTGGCTTTCTCCACATTCAGGATTTTGCCCCGGATCGGAAGGATGGCCTGGAAGCTCCGGTTCCTGGCCATCTTCGCGCTGCCGCCTGCGGAATCCCCCTCCACGATAAAGATCTCGCATTTCTTCGCGTCGCGGGATTCGCAGTTGGCCAGCTTCCCGTTGGAATCGAAGGAAAATTTCTGCTTAGTGAGCATGTTGGTCTTGGCCCGTTCCTCCGTTTTACGGATTTTGGCCGCCTTTTCCGCACAGGAAATGATACTCTTTAACGTCTCTAAGTTCCGGTCAAAATAGCGGGTGATCTCTTCCCCCGCCACCTTACTCACCACTTTGGCAGCGTCCTGATTATCCAGCTTGGTTTTGGTTTGGCCCTCGAACCGGGGATCCGGGTGCTTAATGGATATCACCGCCGTCATGCCGTTACGCACATCCGCCCCGGTGAAGTTGGCATCCTTTTCCTTCAGAATATTCAGCTCCCTGGAATAGGTATTGATCACATTGGTGAAAACGGACTTGAAGCCGGTAAGGTGGGTGCCGCCCTCCGCATTGTAGATATTGTTGCAGAAGCCCAGCACATTTTCATGGAATTCATTCACGTACTGGAAAGCCCCTTCCACGGAAATCCCTTCGCTTTCCCCCGAAAAAAAGACCACGTCGCTCACCGTTTCCCTGGACTTGTTCAGATCCCGGATGAAGCCCACGATGCCCTCCGGTTCATGGTACTCTGCCACCTCCGGCTCTTCCTTCCTCCGGTCAGTGAAAACGATGGTCAGATTCGGATTCAAATAAGCGGTCTCATGGAGGCGGCTCTTCACCTCTTCTTCCCGGAACCGGGTTTTCTCGAAGATCGTATCGTCCGGCAGAAAACGGATACTGGTTCCCGTCTCCCTGGTCTTTCCCACCACCGGGAGCAGACCGTCCACCAGTTCCGTGGTGGGAAGCCCTCTGGAATAGGTATCCTCATAGATCTTCCCGCCGCTCTTCACCCGCACGGAAAGCCGCACGGAAAGGGCGTTCACCACGGAGGAACCTACCCCGTGCAGGCCCCCGCTGGTTTTATAGGCGTTGTTATCGAATTTTCCGCCCGCATGGAGAGTGGTGAAAACCAAACGCTCCGCGCTGACCCCCTTTTCGTGCATCCCCACCGGAATCCCACGCCCGTTGTCCTCCACCGTGGCGGAACCGTCCGCCTCCAGCGTCACGCTGATCCTGTCGCAGAATCCCGCCAGATGCTCGTCCACCGCATTGTCCACGATCTCATAAATCAAATGGTTCAGTCCCTTCGTGGACACGCTGCCGATATACATGCCCGGCCTTTTACGAACCGCCTCCAGCCCCTCCAGGACGGTTATGCTGGAAGCGTCATATGTATTATTTTTATCACTCATGTATATACCTCCTGCATATCGCAGGTAGTTCCTGCGATACCCGAACTCTTTTTCCTGTTCATTGCAAGTCCTTTTTAAGCACTTTTCTCTTTCCTTCCTAATCTTCTTTCGCTAAGTTTTAACCAAATATTCCGCAACATTTGCACTTCATTATTAGACAATCCTAATCCGTTTACAAGCAAAATCCTATCAGAATAATCCAATACTTCTTCAATTTTATTATCCCGAATCAATCGGTCTATTTTTTTTACATCTAATAGTTCCGCATTCTTCATCGGAATCATTAGTTTACGGATTTCGCTAGGTTCAAAAGTCAGCACCCCTCCGCCATAGCTTCTCCCAGTAACTTCTGCCAAGGCAAATGTAAAAGAATTTAAAAATGCTGATGCTACATATTCAGGATTCACTCCATCCAAAAATCTAATTTTATGAATTGTATCTGTACTTACAGCATTAGCATAATTGAGAATGATACGAGGATAACGGTTGACCTGCCTTAAAATAAATGCATCCGGCTCCCATGACTGTGGAACGCAATACCAATTCTTGCGTATCCGGCATTTATATCCCATATTAAACCCTAATTTTTCTCCATACTTTATGTACTCCTGTTCTTCTTTGCTTAGTTCGGAGAAAGGAAGATCTTTTGGTGCAAACATATATACCTTTTTCCCTTTATCAACTAAATTTTTAAAATCCCTCTCTGATAAAATAACTCCTTTCAGTTGTTCTGTTTTTCCAATTATCATGCGAGTGGCATTTCCCAATTGATATTCTTTAACCATGTCATAATTAAGTAAGAAAAAAGAATTTTCACCACTAACAAGTCCTACATTAATCTCAAATAAGTCTGTAGTAGGCACAATATCAACATTGTTGCGTAGTTTACGCATAAATTCAATTTCTTCGCACGATAAAAAGTATTTTATCCATTTATCATCGCTATGGTTTAGTTCTTTTACCTCATAGTCATAGAAATTGGCTAAGTCTAAGTTGTCCAAATCATCCAAATCATTCAACTCAATAACTTGTATTCCCTTATTGTCCGAAGTTTTTTCACCTAACAGCAAAATAACTTCCTGCTGAATATCCTCAAAAACTATTTTCTGAAATGTAATTAATGTAAGCCTATCAAAATACTTCGCTAAAAATTCCCTTG
Organism: Lachnospiraceae bacterium; assembly: GCA_021770245.1. Lineage (GTDB taxonomy): Bacteria > Bacillota > Clostridia > Lachnospirales > Lachnospiraceae > Eisenbergiella. The sequence continues at coordinate 99,881 of JAETRI010000006.1, read as the reverse complement.
TTTCACCTGCATAACTTACTTGAAATAATTCAGCAGGAATAACCATACCAAGCTTTCCGTTTTTTGATAATACAAGTGCTGACAATACTAAAAATGGCAGCCATATATTTGTTAATTTATTCGGATGTAATCCTGCACTTCGCATGAGCTGAAAGGCTATTTCTCTGGAATCAGCATCCACATTTTGATAACGAATAAATGGTGGATTGCCTATAATTACATCGAATTTTTGTTTTCCTTCAATATTATCTTTATAAAATCCAAAAAAATCTCCAGATATCACTTTTGTGCCATATATAGATGCCTTTTTTGCCTCCTCTTCAAATAACTCTATTCCTACAATCGTATCTTCTATAGATAAATTCGGATTGATTTCTATTACTTTCTTTGCCGCTTCTTTCAAAAAAACACCGTCTCCGCAGCTTGGTTCTAATATGCCCTTCGTATTAATATCTATTGCCCAATTACATATAAACTGCGCAATTCGCTCTGGCGTATAATAACCTCCACGTAATTTCTCCACTCCCACTTCACTCTTCATTGTCATACTCCTTTACAGTTCCATATAGTTCTGAAATTAATCCATCCAAGTGTTGTGATTCCGTTTCAATTAAGCGGCAATACGTGTTTTTCTGCTCTTTTGTTTTTTGAGTATTCCGTCGCCGTTTTAGCTCCATAATTTTTTTTACACTAGAAACAATTTCATCGTGTTTCTTCGCTTCTTCTATGTTATCAAAATCTATTCTGTATATTGGAAGTTTTGCAATAAACTGTTTTCCGTGAGAATAATAATCTCCACGAAATGTACTTGCCTTGCTTTTTACAACACGTTCCAACAGCCAATAATTCAATAGGGCCTGTATATAATATAAAGATTCCTTTGTGGACATTTTTTTCTCAAGGCCATAGAAAGGTCCATTTCCGCCACCGGTAAAGCAGGTTGTCTTATCATCATAGACATAATTTCCCTCTGTAGATAAAACTGACCAAATTAAATGTTCCCCCTCTGAAAAGCGCTTTATACTTTGGCTTCTTCCAAACTGATACCAATTATTTTCTGTTCTGCGTTGAACACTTCTCTGTTCCAAATCTTCCTTATATTCTTCTAAATATGCAAGCGTTTTGGGAAAAACCGTTCTCATTTCATCTATAGAATATAGAATAGGTTTCCCTTTTACTGTATGATACGGAAATATCAGCATCATATTGGGCTCAATATTCGCATACTTTTCTAATTGAATATCATAAATACACGGTTTCAATATATCTGTTTCAATGCATTGCTCCTTACCTCGGCAATCAACAAAATATGTCAATCCATTTTCCTCTTTTTGAACCTTTATAACATATATCATGTCTGCACTGGTTTGCAGCCCAACAAATATATCTGACATTTCTTCTAATGGCTGACACTTATCTTTTACCTGATCTAGCAGTGAAACAATGTCTTCAGATAAAAAACTCCAAGGCGCTGCGCTTAAATATTCGATAGGATATTCCCGCAACTCTACTTGATTTGCAACATAATATTCATTTAGATTCTTTACAAAACCAATCTTAAATTTCTTATGATTCGCCTTCTCTAAAAATAAAAGGCATGTATATGTACTTCTTCCTTTAAAAACCTGCTCGGTTCCAAAGTGAATAATTTTTTCAACACATTGCTTTTCAGAAAGCATTTTCCGAAGAACAGTACCCGATTTAATCAACATAAATTTATGAGGAACAATATAACCTAATCTTCCATTAGGGGCTAAAAGTTCCAACCCCCGTTCCAAAAACAGATAGTATTTATCTAACAACTCTGATTTTGCTGTTTCAAATTCTGAAAAATCTGATTTGAGATATTGGTATTCACTTTCAGAATAATGCACCATATTCTGTACTCTGATATAAGGCGGATTACCTATAATAGCATCAAATTTTCTCCTCTTAAATTCTGTATTCCAATCAAAGAGTTTAATTTGTGAAATAAGTTCTGTGTCTTCATAAAAATGACTATTATAAGTTAAATATTTGGAATCCACCAGACTATTCCCATTCCGAATATTACTGTCTAAATCAGGCAAGACTTTCCCATGTATACTAACCGCATAATTTTTTATTTCATCTAGTGAAACATCCTCTATCAGTTTAATAAGCAAACTAAATTTAGCAACTTCTGTCGCCAAATTATCTATATCAACACCATAAATATTTTGCTTCAGTATTTGATACTTTTTGTCAAAAGAAAGCGTATAAGACCCTTCCCCCTTTGAGATAAGAATCCCTTTTTGTAACGCATTATTCTTGTCCATTTCAATATAGTACATTGTATAACAGTTCAAAATATATTCATATGCAGACAATAGGAAATTTCCTGATCCACAACAAATGTCCGCAATACGATATGTATTCCATTTAGAAAAAAGTTCATATTTATATAACGGTTCTAATGTCTGCCCGACAATAATATCTGTTATATTCTTCGGTGTATTAACTACTCCTTGTGAATCTATTATTTCTGCTTTCTTTTCGATAACAACTTTTGTATCAGAGACTGCAATTTTTTCTTCCAAAAACAACTCGTATATCTGCCCAATAATATATGGATCGACGATGCTAAATTCATAACAGCTATTCGGGTAATACAATTCCTGAAAAATATGAATCAACAATGCATCTGTAATTTGAATATTTTCTTCATCAATTAATTCAAACAAGCCAGAATTATATTTTTTGTCTGCCGCATTAAATAGTGTCCTTAATTCTGCATATGTCTTTATTTTCTTTAAGGTTTCATATTGTTCAAGATTCCTGTCCTCACAAATGCGCAAAAAAACAATTCGATTAATGATCCTTTGAACAAAAATATTTAAAGATTCTTCATCTAAGTCAGAATTGTTATCGTATACATCCTGGCTTAAAAAATAACGCCATTCTTTTATTTGAGCAAGAAAATATTTATCAAATGGTTCTTTACGAAATGTATCTGTAACTTTATCAAATATTTCAAAAAACTCCCCCGACACAACCGAAGCATAAGACAATAATCGCGAAATTTCAGTAAATTTATCAACATACTCCGTATAATGATAATGCGCAATCATTGCTTTTGATACTTCATCATTTTCCTTGGGTCTAATAGTCGTATCGTATATTATCATATCAGTAAAATTTGACAAAATTGAAGCTCTCAAATTTCCGTTCCATCCATACCGGCGTGTTTGAAATGCAGCTTCTTTATTTTCCATAATATTAACGCTTGGCTTTTTCGTTTCAAGGAAAAAACAGACTTCCGTTCCCAAATGAAATGCATAGTCTGGTTTCTTTTTTCTATTTTCTCCATCTTCCTCAATATATACAGACGCTTCATGTTTTACTTCCCTAAGATGTTGCGGGAGTTTCTTTTTATTAAGCACATCCCATCCTAAAATTTCAAAAAAGGGATTTACAAAATCATTCCTTACTTCTGTTTCATTATAATCAGTTCGGCTATACTGAGCAAAATGTTCTGCATAAGCTCTGACAAGTTCAACCAGCCTATTGTTTTGCATATAATATTTTCTTACCTTTCTAAATCTTGCGGAACTATTTCAACTCTATCCCCTATATTGCAATTCAATTCTTTACATATTTTTTCAATAATTGTTAAAGTTCGACCATGTGTTCGTCCTAACTGCATTCGTTATTGTAGCACAAATGTTTCCTCCTGAAAAGAAGAAAATATTTTCCCATCAGGACAAACGCAGGAATGCTCCTATACCCGGGGCATCCGAACTGTTACGCCCGGACGGCGCCCTGCGAAAAATTTATTCTTTCTTTCTGGCATTCCTCTCCCCTTTTTGTTATAATGCAACAAGGCAGCCCGCAGAGCCATTCATGCGTTCGGCATGCCGGGAAAGGAAGTTCTTTTATGCACGCACAGTCCATCCGTTACTTTGTTCCGAAGAAGCTGGCCCTCATCAATGATCTTGCGGGCTACGGGCGCTGTTCCCTCACGGAGGCCCTGCCGGTCATCAGCGCCATGCGGGTACAGGCCTGTCCTGTCCCCACATCCCTTTTCTCTAACCATACCGGATTTCCCATCCACTTCATGCACGACTGTACGCCTTATATGCCGGATTATCTGGACGCCTGGACCCGGCTGGGAATCCGCTTTGACGGAATCTACTGCGGTTTTCTGGGAAGCGCAGGCCAGGTTTCCGTCGTGGAAGATTATCTGCGTACCTGCCCGGATACCCTCTTCATCCTGGATCCGGTGCTGGGGGATCACGGAAAGCCCTATCGGACCGTCACGCAGGAGCACTGCCGCCGCATGAAGTCGCTGCTGTGCCGCGCCGGCATCATCACTCCCAATATCACCGAAGCCTGTCTGCTCACGGATACGCCCTTCCGGGAGTCCGGATGGGAACCGGAGCAGCTCCTCCTGCTGGCCAGGCAGCTCCATGCCATGGGTCCGGAGCGGGTGGTGATCACGGGCCTGCGGGAGGGAGAAGATTATATCAATTTCATTTCCGAAGGAACCTCCGGTCAGAAAACGACCGTCAACCGGGCGCATTCCGCCGGACATTCCTGGCACGGGACGGGGGACATCTTCGCCTCCATCATCGCCGCCGATGCGCTGAACGCGGTTCCTTTTCCCCGGTCGGTGGAAAAAGCGGCCTATTTCATCCGCACCTGCATCGAAGCATCCGTCCGCCTGGGCATACCGGAAGCGGACGGCGTATGTTTTGAAAATTTTCTCGGGCTGCTCACCCAACCCGAATGAAAGTTTTATTCCGCACAGATAGGAGCAAGATTGAAAATTGACATTTTCAATCTCCCTGATTTATATGCGCGCCATAGCGCGCAGGCGGGAGCAAGATTGAAAATTGACATTTTCAATCTCCCTGATTTATATGCGCGCCATAGCGCGCAGATGGGAGCAAACATGAATAAAAAAGAAATCCTGGAAATCAGAAAACAATATACGCATGAGAGATGTGCCGTCTCGCGGATCTGCACCTGCTACGTGGACGGAGAGAAGAATATCAAGACGCAGATGAAGGAAGCGTTCCTCTCCCTTCCTGAGGAAGAAACCTTCAAATATTTCAATATTTTCAAACAGACCCTGTCAGGCACGCTGGGCAGGAACCTGCTGAACCTGGAATTTCCCCTGGAAGAGGAAAACGCCGGAGGCGCCCAGGAATTCCTGCTGCGCCTGCGGGACAGCCGGCTGAAGGACGACGCTCTTCTGGAGGAATTTTATCAGAAGATCATCGAGCATTATTACTTTCCGGAAAACTATTACATCATCCTGATCCACGTCGCCTACGATATCCCCGGACGGTCTCTGGACGGCTCCGAGATGTTCGACGCTTCCGACAACGTCTACGAATATCTGCTCTGCAGCCTGTGCCCGGTGAAGCTTTCCAAGCCCGGCCTTTTCTATAATATGGAACATAACCAGATCGAGAACCGCATCCGGGACTGGGTGGTGGAGCCTCCCGTGAAGGGCTTCCTTTTCCCCGCCTTCAACGACAGGAATTCGGATATCCACGGCATGCTGTATTTTTCCAAAATGGCGGAGGAGCTCCAGCCCGACTTCATACAGGCCATGTTCGGCTGTCCCCTGCCCCTTACCGCCAAAACTCAGAAAGAGTCCTTCCATACCCTGATCTCCGACACGCTGGGGGAAGACGCGGATTACGAGCTGGTGAAAAATATCCACGGCCATCTCAACGAGCTCATGGAGGAGGCGAAGGACTCGCCGGATCCCCTGGTTCTCACCCGGCCGGATGTCAAACGGCTCTTTGAGTACAGCGGCGTCCCTGAGGAGCGGATGGAACATTTCGACAGAGCCTTTGAGGCCGCGGCGGGAGAAAAGGCCGCGCTGCTGGCCTCCAATATCGCCGGCGGACGGCAGTTTGCCATCGAAACCCCGGATGTGGTCGTCAAAGTAAAGCCGGAATGCGCAGACCTGATCGAAACCCGCATCATCGACGGGAAACAGTGTCTGGTGATCACGGTAAACGACCATATCGAAGTGAACGGGGTCAACGTACGCACCGTTTCCCCCTCCGCTTCGGAGGAAAGGGAATCGGATCGGCCCATGCGCCCTTCCCTGCAGGGCGGCGGGGATCCTTCCCCCGCCCGGGATGAGGAACACATCCCCATGGAGGCCGTACAGGCTGCCTGGGCCGGTTCTTCCTCATCCTCCTTTACATGATTCCGATTCCGTAGGCGGCCTCTCCCGGCCGCCACGTGGCAGCCGGGAGAGGCCAAAACATTCCTGCAAGATCCCGTTACCCGTATCCCGTTCTCAGCGCGTCTCATCCTCCGCCATCCGGTATCCCACGCCGATTTCCGTCAGGATGAACTGGGGTTCCGCCGGATTCTTTTCCAATTTCCGGCGGATATTTGCCATATTCACCCGCAGGATCCGGTTATTATCGTCCGCATAGGGACCCCATACGTGGGAAATGATGGTGTCGTAGGTCATCACCCGGCCTGAATTTCTGGCCAGGAAGGACACGATCTTGAATTCCACCTGGGTTAAATGAACCGCCTCCCCGTCCACGCTCACCAGACGTCTGTCGAAGTCGATGAGCAGGCCGCCGTATTGATAGGGCCGGTCTATCATATTCCCTCCGCCCGACGCGGCATTCCCATGGCGCAGGGCCGTCCGGATGCGGGCCATCAGCTCCGAGGAACCAAAAGGCTTGGTGATATAATCGTCCGCCCCCAGATCCAGGGCCATCACCTTCTCCCTCTCCTGGGAGCGCGCCGAAATCACAATGATGGGAATGGATGAATAGCCGCGTATCTGCCGGATCACGTCCATGCCGTCTATATCCGGAAGTCCCAGATCCAGCAGGATCACGTCCGGACATTGGGAAGCCGTAAGGGAGATTCCTTCTCTCCCCAGCCCTGTGGTGATCACCTTGTGGTCCTGCGCCTTCAGCGTCGTGGCAATGAAGTCGCAGATATTCTTTTCATCCTCAATAATCAGTATCGTGACCTTAACCGACATTTTTTCCTCACATTCTGCCGCCGATGCACGGCCGGCGTATCAGGGAGCCTTTGTGCGGCAAAAAGCGCTTTGTGTACCCTTCGCCCGCATTTCCAAATAAAACAGATCAGAGCTCTTTCTCTCTTCTTGGCAGCGTAAAACAGATACGCGCCCCCCTGTCCAGATTTTCCGCCCGGATCGTTCCTCCATGGGCCAGGATGATCGTCTTACAGATGGACAGGCCGATCCCCATTCCCTTATGGCCGTCCGCGCTGACGTTTTCCGTCTGTCCCGCCCCGTCAAAGATCGTGTCCAGTTTGTCCGGCGCGATCCCCACTCCCCGATCCGTCACATAGAAAATCACCTCATCCCTGCCTATCTCCGCACGGCATTCCACCGCTTCCCTGCTTCTTGCATGATAGACGGCATTTTCCATCAGGTTCATCAGAACCTGTTCGATCAGGGTGGCATCCATGGGGATCATCACGAATTCCTCCGGAAGGAGAACCTTCACATTGGCATCCGGAATCCGCTTTTTCAGGCGAAATACCGCCTCCGACATCACCTCTTCCACGGGCTCCATGGACTTATTCAAATTGGCGGAGCCGTTCTGGATCCGCGTTACCGTAAGCAGGTTTTCCACCATGTTCAACAGCCAGTTGGCATCCTCCCCGATATGGCACACCAGCTCCCGCTTCTCTTCCGCCGTCAGCCTGTCCTCGTTTTCCAGATAGGAGCTGCTGGCCCCGATGATCCCCGTGAGAGGCGTCCGCAGATCATGGGAGACCGCGCGCAGGAGATTGGCCCGCATTTTCTCCTTCTCCGCGTCCGCAAGCAGCTTTTCCCGCTCCGCCAATACCTCCGCCTGCCTTTTCAGCTGGGAGGTACCTGCGCTGGTCAGCATGGATACTACGATCATACATATAAAGGTAATCGGGTAGCCGTCCAGCAGGAAATTGAGCTGCCAATACGGATAGGTGAAAAGGTAATTGACGCAGATTACGGAAATCATTCCCGCCAGGATACCCGGCAGATACCCTTCCGTCATACGCGAAATGAGAAGGAGAGCCAGCGTGTAAAACATGATCACGTTGATGATCTGGCCCGTCATCCTGTCGTACAGGAAGGAAAGGATGGTAGCAATAAAAAGGATGCCGAAGGTGATTCCGACATCCTTCCATCCAAGCTTGTAACCGGAAGAAAAAGCTTTCTTTTTCATACAATCTCCATGCGCGGCCGCGCCTTACATCTCCGGCATCACCACGGCGGCCACAAAGTAGGCAACCACTCCCAAAAAACCCGCCCCGAGAACCACGCTGGCCGCGATCCATATCAGCCGCACGATCGTGGGATCCCATCCGAAATATTCCGCGATCCCGGCGCATACGCCGCACACCAGCCTATTGGTGGAGGATTTTGCCAGCCTTCTCACCGGCGCATTCTGCCAGCCGCCGTCGTTGTTCCAATAGCCGCCCGGCCCGTTATGATAGGAGCCGTTTTGATAGGAATTGTCGTAACCGCCCTGATAGCCGTTCCCGTTTCCGTATCCGTAATCCTGGCCGTTCCCGCCGTTCTGCCAGCCGTTATTCTCGTTTTGGTTGTTGTTATATTCGTCCATCTTAATAACCATGCCCTTTCCATAGCCTGCAAACTTTGGGCCGCAGACACAAATTGCGTTTGATAAATAAGCCATCAGGCTTATTCTTCAATCGAACCTCCCTACCGCGTATCCTGCGGCTTCCTTTTGCGAATAGAAATTCGTACCCTTTTCTATTATCCTCTACCTTCATTCATTTGTAAAGTAGATTTCGATACTTCCCATGGAAGTTGTCAGATCGAAGGTACTGTCCGCTCCGTTATCCACATCCGATTCCACGCCCAGGCCCGCGTAGTTGTTTCCTTCGATCTGGATGCTCCCCATGGCGGCCTCCATCCGGTAATTATGGTCTTTCGCCTTTCCTTCCACTTCCATGACCATGCTTCCCATACCGCATTCGCCCGTCACGTCCCCGCCGATCTTCCCGGCAAAGCTCATGGAGCCCATGCCGACCTCAAAGTCCATTTCCTCCACATCCGAATCCCAGGCGTCGATTTCACCCATACCCACTTCAAAATCCGCCTCTTTGGCAATCAGCCGGGTGAAATACAGCGAACCGGCATCCACATCGCATTCCAGGTCCCCGGCATTCATATAATCCACATTCGCCGAACCCGCCCCCACCCGGATCCTGGCCTGGTCGAAGACGGATTCCCGAGGAATACACAGATACACGCTCCCGTTCCCATAGTCCGAATCCTGCCAGAAGGCGCGGTCAAGGGCTTTTATATAAAGTACGCCGTCCTCCACATAGTACTGCGCCTTTTTGAGATCGTATCCTTCTATACGGAATTCATCCTCATCGGATTCCCCGATATAGAAGCTGACGCCCGACACATCCACATCCAGGCTCAACGCCCCCTTATCCAGCAGCCCGCGCGCCTCTCCCGTTATGCTCTCGCTAAAGTCCCCGGCATGCATCGGCCTGTCTTTGTCAAAATCCAGATCATAGTCCGCTTCGCCATAATCGATCCTAACCTTCTGAGAGAAAATCCCGGGGATTGTGAGCCCATCTTGGCTCATCAGTTCGTTCAGCTGACGCCTTCCTCCTGATGCCAGGCCGGCCACGGAAAAGATCCCGCCCGCTATCACCAGAACCGCCGATATGCATAATATCACTTTTGCAAATTTTTTCATGAAACTTCACCCATTCCTTTCCCTTTTTTTACGGAAGGGCCATTTGCACAAGCTTACAAATCCCCGGCAGGCCGCAGGCACCGCCTTAGCCATGAGCCAGGCCATCAATACGGTCAGAGCCAGGCCGAGCCCGGTGCAGATCATCCCTCCGCCCATCAGATATACGGCCGCCATGGGCGCCGTAAAGATCTTGGCAAAGGCAACCCCGATCATCACGATCCCGGCGATCAGAACGGCAATCCCGGCGATTACCAGGGCCGCCAGCCCTGCAATCAGCGCCAGCAGCAGGCCCAACACCGCCGCCAGGGCTCCCAGAAAGAGCGGAACGACAATGGGAAGGACGAAAATACACACAAGGAACAGTAAAAGGATTTCACCGGCACCCCTTCTTCCGTATCCGCGCCGCGGATTTGGGCCGTAAGGCGGTCTGCCGTATCCCGGACCGTACCCGCCGGGGCCTCCGCCATAATAGGGGCCTTGGGGGCCGTTGTTTCCCTGCCCCTGCCAGGGGCCGTTCCAAGGGCCGTTTCCCTGGTACCGGGACCGGTATCCGTTTCCGCCGCCTTCCTGGTTTTGTCCGTTTGGCTGTCCCTGCCAGCGGCCGCCCCGATCGTCCTGATGCCCGTAACCGTTGTTTCCGTATCCGAAGGAAGGACCGCCCTGCCGGTTCCTCCAGCCTCCGTCCGGGCCTCCCTGGGGTCCGTTACTCCCGTACCCGGGACCATACTGCTGTTCGTATCCCGGCTGTGCGCCTCCATGCTGTCCCGTCCGGGCCTCCTGCTGCGTCCGTCCCGCATCCTGCCCGCCGTCCTCCTTCGTCTCCTTTCCGCTGGTTGAAGAGGGTTCCGGGATTTCCCATCCCGAAGCGTTTTCCTCCGCCCTGGCCTCCATCCGTTCCATGTAGGATTCCATATCCATGGCCGCAGGCTCCTCCGCCTTTTTTTCTTCCTCATCTCCTGACGTTTCCGTTACGGGAACCTGCTCCTTGGCCGGTTCTTCCTTCTTTTCGTCTTCTTTCTGAAGCTCCCGGGCTTCCTGTGAACCGGACGTTTCCTGTCCCCGGGAATTTTCCTCCAGTCCGGCACGGATACTGTCCGCCACCTGTGAGGGAGAACCCAGCTCTCTCAGAGCATCCGCCTCCCTCTGTTCTCCGGCATCCTCCAGATAATCTTCATAATACCGCAGGGCCTCTTCCCTTTCGGCCTGTGGGACATCCCTAAGAAGCCCTTCCAGCTGTTCCATAAATTCCTGTCTGCCCATTTTCCCTCTCATTCTGCCGCCACGGGCGGCTTTTCCTCTCCGCTTCCTTCAAATATCCCCGTAATCCGTTCTGAATAACTCTTCCATTCTTCCCTGTATGCGGCAAGCCTGGATCGCCCGACATCCGTCAGCCGGTAGTAACGGCGGTTCCTGCCCGAATATTCCCTGTCGTATACGTCGAGGCATCCGTCCCTCTGTAATCTGCGCAAAACCGGATAGAGAGTGGATTCGGATAAATCAATCACCTGACGGACCTCCTGCGTGATCCTGTATCCGTAGGTTCCTTCCGGCTCTTTGGACACCACGGCGAGGACCACCGCATCCAGCAGGGCTGCACCTGTGTTAAAAACCATTTTACCTCTCATTCTGCCGCCGGGGGCGGCCCTCGACCCGTATGCTCCCACCCGTTATGGCGGAAACCGTTTTAAATATTATATGTCATATAGTATTGCTCCATAGCTATACTATAAGCGATCAGCCGCCCGGATACAAGGAATAAAGGGGGAAAAAACGTTGAAAAAAAGCTGATTAAAAACGAAAGAAATTCTTAAGGCCTCAGAAATTATGGGCGCTTCACCTATCAAACACCGGCTTCCCGGCCAGTTTTTAGATAGTTTCTACGCAGCTCATCCCGTTTTTCATCCGTGACGCCCAGCCCCAGACGGATAAAAGCATCGAACCCGCCGTACTTTTTCTCCACCGTTTCATAGAAAGCCGCAATATATTCCTCCTGCGCCCCGAACAGATATCCCAGGGCTTCGTCCGCCAGCACGCTGTCCGTACCGGCCTGCTTCTTGACAAATTCCGTCAGGAAACGGATATCCGCTTTCAAATATTCGTTTGTCTTCAGATAATCCGAGAGGATTGCATCCTTTGGTACGCCGAGGATCTCCTCTATGATGACAGCGCCTATCCCCGCGCGGTCTTTCCCCGCCGTACAATGCCATAACACGGCCCGGTCACTGCCCTCCAGCAGGATCCCGATGAATTTCCCGTACTGTGATACGGAAAATTCATTCTCCGCAAAGGCCCTGTACATATCGCACATGTGACGTTTCGCTTCGGCAGGTTTCAACACGAGCCGTGAAAGCAGGTCCCTGTCCGCTTCCGCCTCCCGGCTTATCCCTGCCGTAAGACTGTCCAAAATCGGGATATGATAATATTTCACCCCCGGGATCTCCGCGTCCGGCTTCTCTGCGCGTTCCCCGTCCGTTCTGAAGTCAACGGCCACTCCCAGTAGTTCTCCGAGCTTTTTCTTATCGTTCCCGCCAATTTCGGCCAGATGTCCGCATCGGATGAGACGGCCTCCCGCAATGACGCGCCCATCCAGCGTAGGCATTCCTCCCAAATCCCGTATATTGTGAAGTTTTTCAAACGCAAGCAATCTGCTCATACACGCTCCTTTCCGTATGGCTGCTGCATTTCGGCAGGCGGCAGGGATCGCAAATCCCTGTCTCCCGCTAAATATGCCATTCAATATGGCTGCCCTTCTCCGTCTTTTTCACGACGATCTGTCGTTCCATCTGTTCCTTCAGCTCCGGCACATGGGAAATGATCCCCACCAGGCGTTTTCCCTCCGCCAACTGCTGCAGGATACGGATGGCCCGCATCCTGCTTTCCTCATCCAGGGCTCCGAAGCCTTCATCGATGAAAAGGGCATCCATCTTCACATTGCCCGCCGTCTGTGCGATCACATCCGCCATTCCCAGCGCCATGGCCAGGGCCGCCAGGAAGGATTCTCCCCCGGAAAGAGTCTTCACATCCCGCACCTTGTCCGTCACCAGGCTGTAAACGTCCAGATCCAGGCCCACTTCCCCCTGCCTGCCCAGCGCATCCAATTCCCTGCACTGGAGCAGGAACGCCCCGTCTGCCATCACCTTCAGGCGGCGGTTGGCGGCTTCGATCATCCGGTTAAAGTACTGCCGCTGTACATAGGTCTGAAAGTCCAGACCGATGCTTCCCGTCATCCTGCCGTTCGCCGTCTCGTACAGGGTCCGGATGATACCGTATTCCTCCTCCAGCCCTTCCCCCTTCTTCCAAAGGCGTTCCAGGTTCTCACAGGCCCGAAGATTCCTGCTGTGGATCCCTGCCAGGCGGTGTTCCTCCTTTTCCAATCCTTCCTGCCGCTTCTGCAGCGCTTCGGCGCGCTCCTGCCATTCTTTGACGGCCCTCGGTTCCTTTCCTTCCAGCTGCCGACGGTACTGTTCGCAGATCGTCCGGCTGCGCAGCAGCTTCTCTTCATAGTCTCTGCACTCCCGCTCCCGGCGCTCCTTCACGTCCTCTTCCATCAGGGCCGCCTTCCATTCCTCCGGAGAGGAAAAACCCTGTTTCTCCATTTCCGCAAGGTATGCCTTGCCGGCCTGGGATGCCGCCCGGGCCAGCAAAGCCCCGTTCTCCTCCTCTGCCTGCAGGCTTCCCTTCGTCTCCCGTTCTTGCGAAAGCAGTTCGTCCCTGAGGCCTAAGGCGGCTCCCAGCTCCTCCCCCAGCCTCTTTTCCTCCGCTTCCAGCCCGGCCAATTCCGTGTGGACCGCCTGTTTCGTTTCTCCGGGAAGCCGCTTTTGAAGCTGCTCTGCTCCGGCGCGGCGCTCCGCCAGGACGATCTTTTTCTCCTCCAGGAATGCCTGTGCCTTCCTCCCCCGTTCTTCCGCTTCGGCCTGGCGCATTTCCTCCTCCTGCAGCTTTTTTTTGTTTTCCGTAAGGAGCTGCTTTGCCCCGGACGCCTCCTCCCTCTTTTTTTCCGTCTCCTCCAAATGTTTTTCACAGGAACACAGGGCGGCATCCGCCTGTTTGAACAGTTCCTGTGCGTCCGCCTCCGCATGCCCGGGCGGGAAAACCGCCAGCGAACGCACCTCTTCCCGAATCCGTTCCTCCTGCTGCCTGCAGCTAACTGCCACGCGTACGGCCTCCTGGGAAGCCTCGGAACGGCGTTTTTCCGCCGCATTCCTGGCCAACCTGGCTTCCTCCACGTCCGTCTGGGTGATGCTCTCCCCGGACAGACGGGCAGGGGACGGATGGTGCAGGGAACCGCACACCGGGCAGGCCTGCCCCTCCTCCAGGCGGGAAGCCATAAGCCCTGCCTGCGTCTCCACAAAAATCCGGTAAAGACGGCCGTATTCCGCATCCGCCCGTTCGTAGTCCTCCATCTTCCCGGCCAGCTTCTCCTGACAGGCGGCCAGTTTTTCCCTCTCCTTCTGCCAGTTTACCGCCGCCTTTTTCAGCGCTGCCAGCCGTTCTCTTTTTTCCCGTTCCTGCTGCCGGCTCTGGTCCAAAGCCGGCAGCAGCGCAGCACGTTCCTCCAGCACATTCCCCCGGGCAGCCAGCCCGGTCCGGCGCCGTGCGCTCTCAGCTTCCTCCTCCCGGGCCTTAAGGCACGCTTCCCGGGCCTTCTTCTCCTCTTCCTCCGCCGCCAGGAACTCCTGCCGCGCCCGTTCCCATTCTCCAAAAAGCGGAAGCATATCCCGCAGGCGGAGGATCCGCTCCCGGATTACGGGAAGGCGCTCTTCCCCCTCCCGGCTGCATACCGAAAAGCGCTCTTCCGCCTCTTCCCGCTTTGCGGAAAGCTCCCGAAGCCTCCGGGCAAGCTCCCCTTGACGCAGCAGCGACCTTTTCTCCTCCTCCTGCCTTTCCAAGAGCTTTTTCTCCTCCCCGGACACCTTTTGTGCGCGCCCGGCCAGGGCAAGGCCCTTCTTTTTTTCTTCCTGCTGCGCCTCTCCTTCCAGCAAAAGCGCCAGCGCCTTTTTCTCTTCCTCCCACTCCGAAAACAGCCGGTTCTCTTCCTGTGCCCGGCGGATAGCCGCTTCCAGCCCGGCGTATTCCTCTGCCGTTTCCCGACGCAGGCCGCGCAGTTTATGCTGTTTCGTCCCGGTTTCGTCAAGCATCCCCCCCAGCGCCTCCCGAAGACTTTGCGCCCCGGTCTCACGGAACTTAAGAAGCTGCCTCCAGGTTTCCTCCCAGGCCCCGTCCGGCGCTTCCACGTTCTCCAGTTCATGGGCGATAAGCTTCCGATTATCCTCCAGGCTGCCGTACAGCCGGTTATTCTCCTCCCGCAGCTTCTGCTGAATGCGGCCGTAGATCCCTGTATTGAAGATCCGGGAAAAGATTTCCTTGCGTTCCCTGGAAGAGGCATGCAAAAGCTTCAGATAATCCCCCTGGGCGATCATGGCGATCTGGGAAAACTGGTCAAAGTCCACGCCCACGATCTCCTGCAGTTTCCGGTTCACATCCCTCACGTTCCCCGGCTGCTGGGTGCCGTCCGGCAAAAGGAGCCGCGCCTTTGCCTGCACCTGGATCCTGGTATATTCCCCTTCCTTGTTTTTTCTCCTGCTCACCCGGCTGTAGGCGGGGCTCCTGGTCACCTCGTAAACCTTTCCCTGCTGGGAAAAGCGCAGACAGACATAAGTTTCCTGCCCGTCCGCCGCATACTGGCTGCGCATCATGCCCCCGTCCCTGGAGGAAGTGCTGCACTCCCCGAAAAGGGCATAAACGATGCCGTCAAAAATCGTCGTTTTCCCCGCGCCGGTATCTCCGGTGATGAGAAAGAGCCCATGGTCTATTTTTTCAAAGTCCACTACCTCCTCCCCCGCATAGGAGCCGAATGCAGACATGACGATACGCAGCGGTTTCACAACTCTTCCTCCTTTGTTTCCTGGATCATTTGTTCCATAATCCTCTCCTCCGCCCCGGTCATCGGCGCATGGCGTACGGCCTCGAAGAACCGGCGGAATGCCTCCATCGGCTGCAGCAGAGGCATTTCTTCCCCTTCCTCCTGCAGACGCCTCCTCGTCCGCTCATTGTCGAACCGCAGCTCCAACAGGTGGTCATACACCTCCTCCAAACGCTCCCGGATGCGGTATGGTTCGTCCTCCTGAGTGATTGTGACGCTCACATAATCGTGACAGACGTCCCCGCCCGCGGCCGACAACACCTCTTCCAGCGTCCCTCTCACCCGCCGTACGTCCCTGGGCGCCGATAACGGGAGAAATTCCAGCTCCGCTTCCTCCCCCTTTTTCCCGAGCTTCACCACGGTGACGGCTTTCCTGTGACATTCCTCGCTCACCGAATATTTACAGGGGCTGCCGCAGTAGCGCATGCCCTTTCTGCCGCAGCTCTGCGCCCCGTGCAGATGCCCCAGGGCGGCATAGTCAAATCCATCCAGCGCCGAGGCATCCACCCGATCCAGCCCGCCCGCAAGGATCATCGCGGTTTCCGATTCACAGGTCTTTGGCTCATCCTTTGAGCCGGCATAGAACTGATGGGAGAGGATCACGTTCCGGATGGAGGGGTCGATTTTCTCCCGCCGCAGCACCCCGCGCACCGCGCTCTCGTATCCGTCGATCGCTCCCTCCTCAAACAGCTGCCGTACATAACCGGGCTTCAAAAAAGGCAGAAGATAAAAGGCCACAGGGCCGTATTCGTCCTCCAGCACGATTTTTTTCAGATATTCGTCTTTGTTTTTGGGGGGAAAAGCGGAAATATGGATCTGATGTTTTTCCAGAAAGGAAGAGGCATAGGCCAGGCGTTCCGGGGAATCGTGATTCCCGGCGATGATCAGGACCGGAATCTGCGGCCGTATTTCGGACAGCTCCTGTAAAAAACGGCCGAAAATCCCGTATGCCTCCCCTGACGGCGCCGATTTGTCATAGATATCCCCACAGATGACGACAGCGTCCGGACGCTCCTGCCTGGCGTAGGACACGATCCGGGAAAGGACGCTTTCCTGATTCTCCCTCAGGCTGTATCCGTTCAGGACTTTCCCGATGTGCAGATCGGACAGATGAAAAAATTTCATAGGCGGGTCTCCCTTTCGCATTCATTCAAAAATTCTCATAATCCTGGGGCTCCCCGTACTCCATACTCCGAAATTCCGGACCTTCAAAATCGGTCCGGTCCGCCTGTTCCTTTTCAAAGCCGGCCACACACTTAAGGAACGCTTCGCCATATTTTTCATATTTAAATTCTCCCACTCCCGCTACGGAAAGCATTTCGTTCCTGTTGCCGGGGCGGATTACGCACATATGGGAAAGGGTCTTGTCGGAAAACACGATGTACGGGGGCACGCCCTCCTTCCGGGCAATCTCCGAACGCAGACGGCGCAGCGCTTCAAAGAGCTGCTCGTCCTCCCTGCCCAGCACAAACCCGGCCGCGCCCTTCCTCGTCCTTCCCGCCTTCTCCTTCTTCTCCGGCCGCTCCTGCTCCCGGGCCATCTTCATGAGGATAGGCTCCTTCGGCTCCAGCGCCATGGCAGACTTTTTCGTGAGTTTTACGACGGCATATTCATCCGGCGTCACGGTCAGATATTCCTGAAGCATCAGAAAATTCATCACCTGGCGCAGCTTATAGGTGGGTATCTTCGCCAATTCGCCGTAATGAGGGTTCGCATCCATGCGATACTGCCTGATCTTCGCCGTATTGGCGCCGTGCACCGTATCGATGATCACATTCACCCCGTAACGCTGGCGGCAGGAGAGCACGCAGCCGGCCAGAGCGCGCACGATCTGTGTCACGTCCACCTCTTCAAAGCCGGTTAAGCAGTTGGCACAGTTGCCGCAGTAATTGGATCCGTATTCCCCGAAGTAGCGGAGTATGTAGTCGCGCAGGCAGTCATTGGTAAAGCAGTAAAACGTCATCCGCCGCAGCCGTTCCCGGTCGCGCTCCCCTACCAGGGCGCGGGTCATGGGATCCAGCTCCTGGTTGTCCGTGTTATGATCGATGAAAAACTGATTCGTGATCACGTCCTGCCCGCCGTAAAGCAAGATACACTCCGCCGGTTCCCCGTCCCGGCCCGCCCGGCCTGCTTCCTGATAGTAGCTCTCCATGTTTTTGGGCATGTTGTAATGGATCACATAGCGTACGTTGGATTTGTCGATCCCCATTCCGAAGGCGTTCGTGGCAACCATGATGGGGGATCTGTCATAGATAAAATCGTCCTGATTCTGCCTGCGTTCCCCGTCGCTAAGGCCGGCGTGGTATCTGGTCACCGGAAATCCGTCCTGCCGCAGCTTGGAACACACCTCTTCCACATACTTCCGGGTTAAGCAGTAAATGATACCACTCTCCCCCCGGTGGTTTTCCAGATATCTTTTTATGGTATCGTATTTATCTCTCGGGGAGTGCACCGCGAAATACAGGTTCGGACGGTCAAAGCCCGTGGTGGTAACCAAGGGCTCATGCAGATGCAGAAGATCGATAATATCGTCCCGCACCTCCTTCGTGGCCGTAGCGGTGAAAGCTGCGACCACAGGGCGGACACGGAGACGATCTATGAATTCGGCGATCTTCAGATACCCCGGCCGGAAATCCTGACCCCACTGGGATACGCAGTGCGCCTCATCCACCGCCACCATGGAAATCTCCGCCTCCAGGGCAAATTCCAGAAAAGAGTCCGTAAGAAGCCGTTCCGGTGCCACATAGATGATCTTGTATCTGCCCTCCCGGGCCAGAGACAGCGCTTTGAAATACTGGTTCTGTGTCAGGGAGCTGTTGAGAAACGCCGCATGGATCCCGGCCTGGTTCAGGGTCATGACCTGATCCTTCATCAGCGAGATCAGCGGCGAAATTACCAGGGTAATGCCCGGCAGCATCAGGGCCGGCACCTGGAAACACAGGGATTTCCCCGCCCCCGTGGGCATAATCCCCAGCGTGTCCCCTCCGCCCAGGATGCTGTCGATTAAGGTCTCCTGGCCGCTCCGGAAGCTGTCATAGCCGAAATATTGCTTCAATATTTGTTGTTTATCCATTTCCGCGCTCCGCCGTATTTCACGCCTCCAGATCATTTCGTACCGTGAGCGCCACCGCCAGCGATCCCGGCCCGATGTGGCAGGCCACGCTCAAAGACAGCGGGTCGATATGGCTCTTTGTCCCGGGGAAAATCTCCAAAAGCTCCTTCTGGAAATCCCTGGCCGCTTTTTCGTTATCCGTATGGGCGATATCCACCCATATACCGCAGTTTTCTAAGGGCCGCCCGAATCGTTTGGTCACGTCGTTTTTGGCCGCATTGATCATGATCTGACGGCCCGAAGCCGTGGTCCTGGCCTTGGCAAAGGCATCCAGCTTCTCCCCCTGGATGGTCAGCACGGGCTTCAGACGCAGGAAAGTTCCCAGCGCCGCGGCTGCCGGAGTGATGCGTCCGCCCTTTTTAAGATAAGTCAGGGTGTCGAGCATGATATAAATGCTGGAATTAAATTTATCCTTCTCCAAAAACTCCCGGATGGCTGCGGCTTCCGTCCCCGCCTCCGCCATCCTGCGCGCGTCCAGCACGGAACGGCGCTGGGTAACGGAGATGCGCTGATTGTTCACCACCTGCACCTTCCCGTCATATTCCTGGGAAAGCATCACGGCCGTCTGGCAGGAGCCGGAAAGGCCGCTGCTCATGGGAATATGGACGATCTGGTCGTGGCTTTCCAAAAGCCCGTCCCAAAGCTTCATCACGGATTCCGGCGTGGGCTGGGAGGTGGAGATGTTGGCGCCGCCCCTCAGCTTCCGATAGAATTCCTCCTGGGTTAAATTAATCCCCTCAAAAAAAGTCTCCCCGTCTATCATAAAAGGCATAGGCAGGACAAATACGCCCATTTCTTCGGCCTGTGCCTGGGTAATTCCGCTGTTGCTGTCTGTGACAATCGCTACCTTTGGCATATGAAGTACCATACCTTTCCGTAACCGGCAGACTTTCGTGCGCACCTTCCGCCGCGCTGCCGGCGTCTATCCATGCTGATTTCAACTGCCCGCCATGACCGGGCATTTTCGTCGGGAAACGCATCTTCCCGCTTCCGACCGTTATCCTTATTCTACCTTTAGATACTTCTAAAGTCAATTGAATTCCCCCAGGCCGAATCCTCCCATTCATACAGGGGCAGATACCTGTGGTCCGAACGTCCCGGGTCCTCCGCCGCGATCCGTTCCGCCAGGGCGCCTGCCGCCAGCAGTACGTCCGAATCCTGATAGATATCCCCGATCTTGAAATCCAAAAGGCCGCTCTGCCGGACTCCGAAAAGATCCCCGGGCCCGCGCAGCTTCAGATCCTCATTGGCTATATGGAAACCGTCGTTGGAGGTATTCAGGATCTGAAGACGCTTCATCGTCTGCTCGTTTTCGTTGGAAGCAAGGAAGATGCAGTAGCTCTGGGCATCCCCCCGTCCCACGCGCCCCCTGAGCTGATGGAGCTGTGCCAGGCCGAAGCGCTCCGCATTTTCCACCATCATGACCGTGGCGTTTGGCACGTTGATCCCCACCTCTATGACCGTGGTGGATACCAGGATATCCAGATGTCCGGCGGCGAAGTCTTCCATGATCCGGTTCTTCTCCCCGGGCTTCATCCTGCCGTGCAGCACCCCGATCCGGATCGTTTCCGGCAGGACGGCGCGGAGCTTGGCCGCATAATCCGTCACATTTTCCAGCCCCTCCATCTCCCCCTCTTCCACCATGGGGCAGATACAGTATGCCTGATATCCGGCCGCCACCTGTTTTTTCAGAAAAGAATAAACCTTTGGGCGGAAAGACGTTCCCACCACGCAGTTTTTAATGGGCCTGCGGCCGGCCGGAAGTTCGTCCACGACGGAGACATGCAGATCCCCGTACAGCACGATGGCGAGCGTCCTGGGAATGGGTGTGGCGCTCATCACCAACACATGGCAGCCTTCCCCTTTATCCGCCAGCGTTTCTCTCTGCCTGACGCCGAACCGGTGCTGCTCGTCCGTGACGGCCAGCGCCAGATCTTTATATTCCACACCGGCCTGGATCAGGGCATGGGTACCGATGATCACGTTCGCCTCTCCCGACGCTGCCTTTCGGTATCCTTCCCTTTTTTCTTTTGCCGTCATGGAACCGGTGAGCAGGAGGGGTTCTACGCACAGGCCATAGTCCTCCTTCAATTTGCCAATCATCTCATAATGCTGGCAGGCCAGCACCTCCGTGGGCGCCATCAGGCATCCCTGTTTCCCGTTGGCCGCACACATCAAAAGGGCCAGGATGGCCAGAATCGTTTTTCCGCTCCCCACATCCCCCTGAACCAGGCGGTTCATGGCATTCTCCCTGCAAAGATCCCTTTCGATCTCCTTCCATACCCGCGCCTGCGCCCCCGTGAGGCGGTAGGGCAGCCCGGCCAGCAGCCTGTCCGTATCCGGCACGGGATGCAGCACCTCCTTCACCTTCCTTACCCGGTTTTCCTCCTTCAGCCGCTGCAGGCCCAGGAAAAAGGCGAGGAACTCCTGAAAGGCCAAGCGGCGTCTCGCGGCGGCCGCCTCCCCGGGGCCGTTCGGGCAATGGATCTGCCGCAGGGCGTCCGCCCAGGAAATCAGCCCGTATCGGGAGCGCACTTCCTCCGGCAGGAATTCCCGAAAGGCGTCCTCCTTTTCCATGCCTTCCAGCGCGGCGCGCACCGCCTTTGCCACCGTGCGGTTGGTCAGTCCGGCCGTCAGGGCATATCTGGGCTGAAACGTCCCTGCCAGTCCGGCATACTCCTCCGGCTTGTAAACGGCGGGCTGCTCCATTCTAAAGGAAGCTGTCTGGCGGCTCTTTTCCCCTGCCGCCCGGCAGAACCCCCGGAATACATGAACGCTCCCCGGCTTCAGCACGGATTTCAAATAGGGCAGTCCAAAAAAAGTAATACGAAAAAGGCCGGTAGCGTCTCCGGCCTGTACGGTCGTTATAACCAGGGAGCGGACCCTTTTTACGGAAGGGTTCCCTATTACGGCAGCCCTCACTGCGCATATCTTCTCCGGGACCATGCCGGATACGAAAACCGGCGGCTCCATGAAGTCATATCCGCGGGGATAGTGCTCCAGCAGCTCTCCCACGTCCGAAATATGAAGCCTGGCAAAAAGCGCTGCCGTCTTTTCACCCACTCCCTTAATAGCGGTCAGCTGCGTCCCAAAATCCATCCCTGCTCCCATCTGCGCGCTTTGGCGCATATCCATCAAGGAGGTACCTTTTACCTCTGTCTTCGGCCGGCCGGACTTTTGCCCGGCCGCATGGCTCTGCCGGGCCGCCGGGCTCTCCGACGGCTCGGACAGGCGTCTGTTCCTGTCTATGACGGCCCCTGCGGTCATTCCGCCGAAATAATATAGGAATAGATGGGCTGGCCGCCGTACTGCAGTTCAATGTCGCAGGAAGGATACTTTTCCTCGATCCGGCTCTTCAGCGCCTCGGCCTCCTCTTCACCGATCTGCTCTCCGTAATAGATGCTGATCAGCTCCCTGTCCTCTTCCATCATGGCAGTGGTCATCTCGAACGCCACATCCGCGATGTCCGCGCCCACGGACAGGATTCCGTCGTCTCCGATTCCCATATAGTCGCCCTGCCGGATTTCCTTGCCGTCGATCGTGGTATCCCGCACGGCATAGGTGACCTCTCCGGTTTTCACCCGGCCGATCTCCTCCGACATGGCCGCCTCGTTCTCCTCCGGGCCCATATCGGGCACATAATTGATCACCGCAGTAATTCCCTGGGGGATGGTCTTGGTGGGAATAACCACCACGTTTTTCCCCTCCACCAAATATTTCGCCTGGTTGGCGGCAAGGATGATATTCTTGTTGTTGGGAAGCACGTAAACCGTATCCGCATTCACGCTTTCAATGGCCTTCACCACATCCTCCGTACTGGGATTCATGGTTTGTCCCCCGGCGATGATGTGATCCACACCCAGGCCTTTAAAAATCTCGTCGATCCCTTCCCCGACGGAGACGGCGATGAAGCCCGCATCCTTATGCTCTCCTGCCGGCTCCGGCGCCTTCTCCTCCGCCGCATCCGCATTCATCCGAAACAGCTTCTCTTCGTGCTCGAGCCGCATGTTGTCAATCTTCATATTCGAAAGTGCGCCATACTTCAATGCCTTCTGGATTGCCAGTCCGGGGTCATTGGTATGTACGTGTACCTTGACCACGTCCTCGTCGGCAACCACCACGATGGAATCGCCAATGGACTCCAGATAGGCCTTGAAATCCATCTCATGCTTAATATTGAAGGTCTTGTTCAGCATGATAATAAACTCCGTACAATAGCCGAACTTGATCTCCATGTTCGCCTGGGCCTCTCTGCTCTGGGAAGAGGAAGCCTGAGCCGGTTTTGCGGAAAAATCCATCTTCAATTCCCCGGGCTCTTTCCCCAGGAACGCGTCATAAGCCCCGTGGAGCACCTCCACAAGCCCCTGTCCGCCGGAATCCACCACGCCCGCCTGCTTCAGCACCGGAAGCATTTCCGGGGTCTGGCTGAGTACATATTCCGCATGGGCAATGACCTCGCCCAGGAATTTTTCCATATCCCCTTCCCCTGCATCGGCCAGTTCTCTCGCCTTCATGGCAGCTCCTTTGGCCACGGTGAGGATCGTTCCTTCCTTGGGCTTCATAACGGCCTTATAGGCCGTCTCCACCGCTTTCTCGCAGGCGGATGCGACCACGGGAATGGTAATCAGGTCATATTCGCGGATGACCTTCGTAAAACCTCGGAAAAGCTGGGAGAGGATCACGCCGGAATTCCCCCTTGCGCCGCGCAGGGAGCCGGATGAGATCGCTCTTGCCAGAGTAGTCATATCGGGATCCTTCATGGCAGCCACATCCCTCGCCGCCGACATGATGGTGAGCGTCATATTCGTGCCCGTATCCCCGTCCGGGACCGGGAATACATTCAATTCATTGATCCATTCCTTTTTGCTTTCCAGATTCCCGGCTCCAGCCAAAAACATTTTCGCAAGGCAGCCGGCATCGATTGTATTCAAACTCACAACAAAAGTCCTCCTTAATCAATCACTCGCACACCTTCAACGAAGATGTTGATTTTCTCTATTTCCATTCCGGTGAATTCTTCCACCTTATATTTCACGTTATCGATCAGGTTGTCGGAAACCGCCAGGATGCTCACACCGTAGGAAACGATCACATGAAAATCCAGTGTCAGCCTGTTGTTGTTGACGGTGACGGTAATCCCCTTCGTCACGCTGTCCCTTCGCAGAAGCTTTACCACATCCTTGACGGTAATCCCCATGCCGACGATCCCGAAACATTCCATGGCAACGATACCGGCATACTGTGCAATGACTTCTTTATCAATCGTTATATTGCCCATATGGGTATTCAAGAAAGATCCCTTCATGTCGTACCTCCTTTTTCGCCGCACACAGGCAGCATAAATATACGCTTATTATAACCGTTTTTCGCAGAAAATGGAAGCCAAATTTATGCACCTTAAAAATCCGTTAAAAATTCCTCCTTTCATCGGGCAGATTTTGCTTGCAAAAAGGGGTTTTTTCTGCTATTATACAAATGTTGTATTCTTAAAAATTCTGGTTAGGCAGGAGGTGCGAAGATGGCAAAGTGTGATATCTGCGGTAAGGGTGTTCATTTTGGAAACAACGTTAGCCATTCCCATAGAAGATCCAATCATATCTGGAAGTCCAATGTGAAGAGTGTAAAGTGTCTGGTAAACGGAGCATCCAAGAAAATGCACGTGTGTACCAGTTGCCTGAAATCCGGCAAAGTCGAGAGAGCTTAAATCGGGGACATGGTATACCGGTATAACGACGCAAAGAAAGGACTGTCGATTTTCTTTTGATAGGAAAATCGGACAGTCTTTTTTGTCGCTTCCCACTTTCTTTTTTGGCTCCCATCTGCGCGCTTTCATGACAAACGCATGAATGGCCTTGTGGCCCCTGCGCCACCCCTGCCAGGCCCTGCGGCGCAGGGGCCTCAGGGTCGTTCATGCGTTTGTCATGGAGGCGCGCAGGATCGAGGAATCCGCTATTTCTCACAGAAAATCAGATTATAGCTCACCAGCATCAGGATTGCAGCCACAATCAGGCCCACCAGCCTGTTGGATATGAGCACCGTCAGAATCATGCCGAAGGCCATGCTGAATATAATGATCCCCACCAATCTCCACATCTGCTGCATCGCGACAGCCCCTCTCCGGCCTCTCGTTTATGCTCCCGTTTCCGGCCGGACGGCACCGGGAGCATGAACGGATTTACTATTATTTTATGCGGCAGTGGGAAGTCTGATTCTCTACAATATCAAACGGCCCGACAAGCCAAACCGGAAGACAGGGGAGCATCACAGTCCGTCCGCCGCTTCTTTCTTCTTCACCCGCTATTCGGACGGTTACCGCTCTGCACGGCTCTTTGCGTCGGGTTTAAAACGTATTTTTTCCTTGTATTCAACAAAGCCGAAAGATAGCTGAAGGAGCTGTTTGACAGAACCATCCCACGGCATAGGCTCATCAGCTGCATATCCCTGAAATTTTCTCCCCGCACGTTTCCTTCCACATAGGTAATCTCCAAAAAGGCATCGAGTCCCATCTCCTTCTCATGCGCTTTACACCAGGCAATATCGTCCGAGAAGATAAAAGGGTGCCATGTGCCGGGTGCCTGCTCCAGAAAAGCAGTGACATTTTGGCGGTATGTCTCCGTATCCCATTCCCAGCCCAAGGTTACGAAATCGCCCCTGCGGATATGTATCGAGAGAGAATTCGTCGAGAGGATCCGGTCCGCATAGCTTCGGTTCCGCTCGTCCCGAATCTCGGGGAAGGAAAATTCGGCTAAAAATTCGTCCCTCCAATCGGCAAACCATTGAAAATTAATCCAATAGCCATAATAATAGATA
Source organism: Lachnospiraceae bacterium (assembly GCA_021770245.1). Lineage (GTDB taxonomy): Bacteria > Bacillota > Clostridia > Lachnospirales > Lachnospiraceae > Eisenbergiella. The sequence continues at coordinate 74,329 of JAETRI010000006.1, read as the reverse complement.
TTGCCCGGCATATCGAATACATGGGGGACGAATTCATTGGATTCCACCTGACAGATCAGCCCACTAAAGGGATTGAAGGAACGGTGTCCCTCTCGTTCGTCCGTCACCATCATGATGTCAATTCCGTTATCCAGCAAAATCTGCGGCGTGCTTTTTCCTTTTTTTCTCTCTTCCAAAATGAATTCCCAAACATCCGCGCTGAAGCACTCGCTCAGCATATGGGGCCTGATACCGAATACCTTCTCCAATTCATAGCCGTTATGGACGGTATACAATGTGAAATATGTGTCATCCAGGTACATGACATCCCATGGATGGGATAATTCGTAATATTTGGCAAAGATGTATTGGAAGGCCTGGTTGGCAAGCCCTCCGTTCAAAAACTGTATCCTCATTGCTAAACCCTCATCGGCTCTTTGCGTCTTCCTCCGAAGGGAATGCGGCCTTCTGCGCTTCTTCGTCGCTCATCATGGGTTCCGGTTTCGCCGTGAACCGGTCCACGATATCGGGGATCATGTCGATCAGCTTGGTGACGCTGTCCTGGTTCTTGATATTCACAAGCCTGGTCTGGCCGCCTCGGATCAGGAGGACCGCGCTGGGCGTCATCTTTCCGGACAGGCCGCCACCGCCACCGTCCTTTTTCTCGCTTCTGGTCGCTCCGGCGCCCACGCCGAACGAGACATCCACCAGCGGAACGATGATGGTATCATCGATTTTGGTAGGTTCTCCCACCACGGTCTTGGTGGACATCAGGGCGTTTGCCCCCCGCAGCAGGGATTCCATCACAGAGTTGATTCCGTTATTATGCTCAGCCATCAGTTTCTTCCTCCTTTTTTCAACTGTCTGATCAAACGCCAGAGCCTTCTGTCAAGTACCATCCGCATCCCGTGAAAAAGAATCACACAGGCGCGTATCCTTCCTTTTATATAAATTTCACCCGCAAGGTACTTCCGATCAAAATCGGGGGTAATACGGATATTTTCTCCCACGAGCGGATAAAGCATTCCCCACAGGGCCAAAATCTGCCCGGTGGACGCCGGATCCCCGGTGCCCACCTCCAGCTCGGCCGTCATCCGACTGGGCTTCATATGCCCCAGCAGCCTGCCCGCCACATCCGCCGTCTTCCGGTACAGCCTGTGCGCATCCTCTCCGCCGAGCAGCCCCAAATAGAAACCGCACTGCTCCTTTATCGACTCCACCTTATCCGACAGCCTTTTAACGGCTGACTCCGTATTCCGGTACCACTGGGAAAGCCACTCTGCCAGGCCGCAGAGCACACGGCATATCCTCTCAGGCAGGGAAAGCTTTTCCCCGTCCGCATCCTCCTGCGGCTCCTTGGGCCCCTCTTCTTTGCCCCATGCCGTCTCGTCCCCGTCGGGAGAAAGCGGCAAAGGCTCCCCTTCGCTCCGGCCTTCTCCGGCTTTTTCCCCCGCCTCAGCACCAGGGGGCCGTTCTCCTCGCTCCGATACAGGCCCTTCCGTCTCCTCCAAAACCGGAGGAGTCCCCTTCTCCCCGGACGCGCCGGCACGATCCTGCCCGTTTTGTATCGGGCCCTCCCCGTCCTCTAAAACCGGCCCCTTTTGCCCTTTTTGTCTCCCGGGAAGGAGCCGGATGCCCAACAGACGCAGGCACACCTTTGCTTTCCCGTCATAGGACAGGGTAAGGCTGACGAAATGCATCAGCCATGTGATCCGGACCCGGCCGTGGGGTTTTCCGAACCCGGGTTCTTCCGCCCCTCCCTCAGGCCCGTCGATGAGGCACTCCAGCCGGTATCGCACCGGCACCAGAAGAATCAGAACGATCAGAGTCAAAATCACGCCCAGGACGGCCAGCAAAAGAATGCCCAATATTTTCAAGATTGCCAGAATGATTCCCATAAGCCTCCCCGTTTACCCGGACCGCTGAATGTACCCTCTGATATCCGCTTCTCCCGTTTTTTCCACGACCTCTTCCGTCATGGCGACCACAAGGCCCACCGCTTCTTCTCTGCTTCCCGCCAGCCCCACTATGAACAGGTTTTCCCTGTCGTAATACCTCTGCTTCAGCTGGGCACAGTGGAAAATATCCAGCTGGTCGTCCGATTGGGCCAGAGCGATCACATAGACGGAAAACTGCCCCGCGTTATGCAGCAGCTTCCATTTCACTTTTTCGGGATCCGTTATGGATTCCCCCACATAGAGCCTGTCATAGAATTTCATGAACCGCCCCTTCTTAAATATAAAAACACCGTTCTGCCGCCCTAAGGCGGTTTCTCTGCCGGAGCGCAATCCTGCCCGGACATTTCCCGTAAGACTAAGCAAGCGGCATGGAGCCTTGACTCCATCCCGCCTCTTTTGCGTTTCCTTTCTCTTCCGTCGTGACGGCCGGCTTTAGAAATCGGGGGAATCCGCCAACATCCTGTGAAGCTATCTTCTGCTTCCCCAAAGATTCTTCCTCTTTAGTTCCAGATATTCCTGGTATGCCTTCTCCAACATCTGTTTTTCGTTGGCGAACTTGAGCAGATGATAGGCCTCATGATATTTGTAAAACCCCGAGTCCATAAAGTACTCTTCCCGCTGCGGCTTGCTGTAATAGCTGTCCGCCATCATCAGATACCAGTGCACTTCCTTTTCCACCGTATCCTCCGGCACATTAAAGGAATATTCGCTCTTCCCGATATACTTTACGATCGTGGCCCGCGCGCCGCTTTCCTCAAGCACCTCTCTCAAAGCCGTTTCTTTAAAATCCTCTCCTGCCTCCACCGTTCCCTTAGGCAATACCCAGCCCTCATACTTATTTCTGAAATTCTTGTACAAAAGCAGAATCTTCCCCCGGAAAACCACCACACCGCCACAGCTCGTTGCTTCTATCATTGCAATCCCTCCATGGTGTGCGACCTTGAGGCCATGCATACAGGCATGTCCCTTTTTGCTAAACTGGTTTTAGTATATCCTAAAAGGGCGGGTTAGGCAAGCATTAAATTGAAATCCCGCCGCCGTCAAACGCCGAACCAGGCATCAAACACCCGCCTGGCGATGGGCACCGCATAATCTCCGCCCGAACCGATTCCTTCTATAATTACCGTCACCACTACCTGCGGGTTCTCCACAGGGGCAAATCCGGTAAACCAGGCATGGGAATCCGCTTTGTTTCCGTTGAACTCCGCGGAACCCGTTTTTCCGGCCGCCGTGTAGGACAGACCGGAAAGGCGGGTGGCGGTTCCCTCCTTCACCACATCGGCCATCAACTCTCTCAGATCCGCAGCCTCCCGGGCGGAGAGAAGCCTCCCGTATTCCGTCGGGGCAAACTCCTTGACGCAGGTCCCGTCCGGCCTCTCGATCCGCTCCATTTCGTAGGGGCGCATCAATACCCCGTCGTTGGCGATGGCGGAGGTGATCATGCACATGTGCAGCGGGGTCATCTGGGTTTTTCCCTGGCCGATCACGGTCTGGATCATGTCCGCTCCGCCGCTGTCCTTTGTCAGGAAAACCCGGCTGTCCGAGTGGGGGATATCCACCGGCAGGGGCTGATTGATCAGCAGCTCTTCCATGGTGGCAAGGTAACGCTCCTTATCCAGCGTCATTCCCATGTTGGCAAAGGATGCATTGCAGGATTTGGCAAAGGAACGGGTAAATCCCACGCTTCCGTGGCGGTTTCCGTGGAAACAGCGTATGGTACTGTCCTGATAGGTATAGCTTCCGTCGCATTGGTAACCGTAGTTTTTCCAGCTTTCCGGGTTCTCACGCATATATTCCAGAGCCGTGATGATTTTAAAGGTGGAGCCGGGGGGATAGACGCCTTGGGAGGCGCGGTTTAACAGAACGGAGCTTTCCTTATCCGAGGTGACCTCCTCCCAGATCTCCGCGATCCGGTTAGGATCGAAGTCCGGTTTGGATACCATCGCCAGGATCCTCCCCGTGGACGGCTCCATCACCACAACGGCCCCCTCATATACCCCCAGGGCATCATAGGCCGCCTGCTGCAGCTTGGCATCCAGGGTGGTGACCAGATTGTTCCCCGGATTCTTCCTGCCGGCAGCCGCATTTTCGGCCTGTTCGGATGCGCCGGCCGAGGTATTGACCAGATAGAAATTCGCCAGGGCCTCCAATCCCGTCTTTCCCCGGGCCGTATAGCCCACGATGTGGGAAAATACATTGGCAAAGGGATATTCGCGCACCTCCTCCCCCGCCTCGTCCGTCACCGTCTGCGCCAGGATACGACCGTCGGAGGAATAGATCGTCCCCCGGATATTTTTCTGTGCCAGCACGCTCTGTCTGCTGTTGTAGCTGTTATTGAAAAGCTCCTCCGAACGGGTGGAAACGTAGATACACAGATAGGCCGCCAGCCCCGTAAACAGGACGCCGAAAAAGACGGCACAGCCCGCCAGGCTTCTGAAGAATGTCCGTTCGGAAGCCCTCGTTTTCCTGCTCCTTTTCTTCCTTTTTCCGCCTGTCCGGCCGCTTTGGCGCACGGCCTGCCCGGGCTGCTTTCTATTCCCGGCAGGGCTCTTCTTCGTCGTAACCGTATGTTTCCTCTGTCCAGTCATCCTCTTCCTCCCAGTCCGACCGTCTGTTATGGGAACCGTTCCTTCTCTCCCGCTCCTTTCGGCATCTTATACGGATCGCCTGGACGACGGCGAACAGCAGGCAGGATGCCAGGATACTGCTCCCTCCGTAGCTGACGAAGGGGAGGGTCACCCCGGTGAGCGGTATGAATTTGGTCCCTCCCCCGACCGTTAAGAAGGTCTGGAAAATGTAAACCACCCCAAGGCCGGCCGCCGTCAGGCCGTAAAAGCGGTCCTCTTCTTCCCAGGCAGTCCGCAGGAATACCAGAAAACAGGTGAGGCAGACCGTCAGCAGGCAGACGGAAAATAAAAGGCCCATTTCCTCCGTGACGGCGGCGAAGATAAAATCCGTTTCCACAAAGGGGATATCCTTCGGCGTCCCCTGACCGATCCCCAGCCCGAACCAGCTCCCCCTGGACAGGGCAAACAGGGATTGGGTGATCTGGAAACCCTCATCGTCGATCACGCTCCAGGGATCCCGCCAGGCCTGCAGGCGCACCCGGACATGGGAAAACAGCCGATAGGCCGCCCAGGAAGCCGCCGCTCCCCCCGCCCCTCCCAGAAACAGGTATACCGCCTTTCCGCTGGCAAGGAATACCAGGAACACAAATGCTATGTAAAAGATCAGCGCGCTTCCCAGGTCCCGGGACAACGCCAGGATCAGCACATGGACGGCCGCCGCAGCCCCGCAGAGCGCCACACGCTTTAAGGAGGCATCCTCCCAAAGCATGGCGGCGATGCCGAATACAAAAAGCAGCTTTACGAACTCCGAGGGCTGGAAGGAAAACCCCGCCAGGCTGAAGGTCAGCCGGGAACCCCGGGTGACCTCTCCCAGGAGCAGGACCGCCGAGAGAACCGCCGCTCCCGTTCCCAGATAAACCCAGGTCAATCCGGGAAGAAACTCCTCCCATTTGTGCATCAGAAAGGGGACCGCCATGGAAATTCCCAGGGAAAACGCCGCAATGATCAGCTGCCTTCCGGCCTTGGCCAGATCCAGCCTCGCCAGCATGATAAAACCGGTTCCCAAGAGCAGGCACATGTTGTTTAACAGCAGGCGGTCCGTTTCCGGAAAGAGCATCAGAAACAGGGCCATGGATGCAAAAAGGGCGATCTGGGAAAAGGCATAAAAGAAGAGATAATCCACGGAGCCCTTCTCCAGGCACATGGTAAGGAATGCGGCGAACTGAATCAGGAAGATCAGAATGCTTAGCACATTGTCGATCCCCTTCCGGCTTCGGCGCCTGCCCGCCGCCCGCAGGCAGGAAAGAAGCGTATAGATCACCGTCAGGGCCGCGATCACATATTTGGAATAGATGATAATGTACTGCTCCATCCGGCTAGTACGCTCCTTTTTTGAAATGTCCTGTGGTAAAGGGATAGGATACCTCGCAGGCCTCTCCCGAAAGCGCCGCACGAAACGACGACAAAATGCCCTCCGTCTCCCGCTCGTCCTCCGAAAGAAAGTCAAACCGAAGGGCCGAAACACCGTTTTGCGCCATCTCCTGCGCATAATCATGGAGGGACAGCGGGACGGAATTATAGATGATATTGTAACAGAACCGGCAGTCCGCCCGTACCGGGAAGCGCACCCCATACCGGTCGGCCAGAGCACCTCTGCGGCATCCGCCGGGTTCCTTTTTACACTTTCCCATCGTCTTATAGATACAGTTCGCCGTCACCATCATCGGGACCCGGCCGTAGGAGAGCACCTCGTTTTCCGGCCCCTCCTCCTTTAAAAGGGCATACACGTCCCGACGATTCAGCTCCAGCGGAGCACACCAGGTATCCGCCCTGTCCTTCCAGAATTCCAAAGTCTGCCTGTTCCAGATATAGATCCGATGGTCGAAGGCCACGCTCCCTTTCCAGCCCTGCCGCTCCAGCCAGGGTAAAGCCGACAGGGAACCGACCTGCACGCCTGCGAACCGGCCCGTATCCAAGAGCTCTCTGACAAATGAAAGCTCCTGCCGCGTTTCCCGGCGCCAGATCACGGGCAGGGAAAGAAACAATTCTGTTTCTCGAAACAAAGATGTTTCTCGAAACAATTCTGTTTCTCGAAACAAAGATGTTTCCCGAAACAATTCTGTTTCCCGAAACAAAGATGTTTCTCCGGCTCTTTCCATCGCATCCTTCATTTTCCCGTCCATCCGGGAAGCGGGCAGGTAGATCCGGGAGACGCCGGCGGCCAGGCAGGCCTCCAGCTGCTTCGGGGTAACAACCGTCGCGTGGAAGGCCGGAAGAGCCCCTTCTCTCACGCCGCCGCTTCTCTTACCGGCGGCCCTGCCGTCTGCGATACGGTTTTCCCGCACGGAAAGAGGGCCCGTTCTTTCTTTCCCCTTTTGCTCCGGCCGGGAGGGCATATGCGCCTCGATCCGCTTCTTTTTCAGCGCATTCAGCGCGCTGCGCCGCAGTTCGTTCAGAGAGCTGACGGGGAGAAAAATATCCTTATCCATCTCGATTTGCAGTTCCTTTACATAAAAACCGCTTCCCCCGCTCTTGCGCAGCCGTTTTTCCACCTCATCCTCCGTAACGGGGCGCTTCTGCGCCTTCACCGCCCTATCCCCTAGTACGGATATCCGGCTCCCCTCTTCATCCCGGGCGGACAGGAGGCTCGGTTCTCCCTCCCGCAGGCAGGCTTCCAAAAAAACCGGCACCTCCAGAGGCGGCTCCATCACCTCCTGCCGGATCCGTTCCAAAATCCCCTCATCCGTCCCCGCGTAGCCGGGGCGGGTGAGAGTGATCATTTCCCTTCCGTTATGCCTGGAATAATACCCTTCTCCGGGGCCGCTGCGGATATACAGGGAATGCAGGATGCCGCGTCCCCCGTCTTCCTCCGGGAAATCCGAAAGAACTTTTTTTCTTCCCTCCGATTCAAAGCGCTCCGAAAGGGCGTCGATCCTCCGCCGGTACACCGAAGTCACCCCGGCCACATACTCCGGCTTCTTCATGCGGCCCTCTATTTTAAAAGAATCCACCCCGGCGTCCATCAACTCCGGCAGAATGTCCAGGGTACACATGTCCTTCAGGCTCAGAGGATAAAATTCCGGCACGCCTCCCTCCCGGGAAGGGCGCGCGCTTTTCCGCCCCTGCCCTGCGGCGCCGTTTCCCGCAGGATATTCCCTCCCGTTCTCGTCCAGGATCCGATAGGGCTGACGGCAGGGCTGTGCGCAGCGCCCCCGGTTTCCGCTCCTGCCTCCCAGAAAGCTGCTGAACAGACATTGCCCGGAATAACTGTAGCACATGGCTCCGTGGATGAATATCTCCACCTCCAGCCCGCTTTCCCGGCGCAGCGCTGCCACCTCCTTAAGGGAAAGTTCCCTCGCCGGAACCACCCGAGAGATCCCCAGCCCTTTCAACGCCTCCGCCCCTGCCGCATCCGTAACGGTCATCTGGGTGCTGGCATGCAGGGACAGGGAGGGGAAGCGCCTTTGCAGAACCGAAAGCGCGCCCACATCCTGCACGATGGCGCCGTCCAGTCCCGCTTCCCAGAAGGGCGCCATAAATCCCTCCAGGCCGTCCAGCTCCTCCTGGCGCATCAGCGTATTGACGGTAAGATAGATCTTTTTCCCGTAAAAGTGGGCCTCTTTCAGCGCCTCCACCACTTCCTCTTCGCTGAAATTCCCCGCAAAGGCGCGTGCGCCATACAGACGCCCGCCCAGATATACCGCATCCGCTCCCGCCTTCAGGGCCGCCCGAAAGCAGGCATAATCCCCCGCGGGAGCCAGCAGCTCCGGTTTCGTCATTTTAACCCCTTTCATGCCGCGTCTTTTGCGGCGCCGCGATGTGATCCCATTTGGGCCGCCTGCGGCACAAATGCCGGTTGAAAAGGGGCCATCAGGCCTTTTTTCAACCTAACCTCACATTCTGCCGCCGCAGGGCGGCTCTTAATTTAATAAGGAAATCCGATTCCCGGATAATAAAAACAGTCCACCCCGGGCCGGTATCCGCCCTGTGGCCCAGCCGGGATGAACTGTCCGAAAGGTTCTTCACTTTTTATTATGCTCCGCCAGTTCCGTTTCCAGGCGGATGATCTTTCTGGAGCTTTCGTTCAGGTCATTCTGCGTATTCTGTAAGGATTTTTCCGTATTTTCCAGCTTGATCTGGGTGGCGATCAGTTCATGCTTCAGATCGTAAAGCTCCTTTTCCTTTGTCTGAAGCTCTTCCTCCAAAAGGGAAATCTGTTTTTTGGCCTTGAAGTAGTCGTCCGCAATGTTCAGCTGCAGCAGTACATTCTGGCGGTCCATGGGCTGCCGGCGGAAGCTGTCGATCTTCCCATACTCCGCGATTTTATTGTTTATATAAGACGCCACCCTCTGCAGGTAGTCTTCGCTCTCATATCCGGTCAGCGTAAAAACCTTACCGCCGATGAGCACCTCTGTATCCGTCTTCATGGCCATAACCCATACTCCTTCGTATCCCCGTCATAAATCCCCTGTGTCTGCCGCGGTCCTGCCCGCAATCCTTCACGGACAGATGACGGGCCTCATAAGCCCGCCGCTTTAGGCATCCTATTCGTTTTATTATATATCAAACTACTGTGGGATTTCAAGACCCAAATGCCGGTAGGCCGCATCCGTCACCACCCTTCCCCTGGACGTGCGGTTCAGAAAACCGTTCTGCAATAGATAGGGCTCATATACGTCCTCTATGGTCCCGGGGTCCTCCCCGATGGCTGCCGCCAGCGTATCCAGCCCTACGGGGCCGCCGTTGAATTTATATATCATGGTATCCAGCATGTTCCTGTCCACACGGTCCAGCCCCATCTTATCCACATCCAGGAGATTCAGCGCCTGATTGGCCACCTCTTCGGTGATCACGCCGTCAAAACGCACCTGGGCAAAATCGCGCACCCGTTTCAGCAGCCGGTTGGCGAGCCGGGGCGTTCCCCTGCTCCTTTTGGCCATCTCCCCGGCCCCCGCTTCGTCAATATGTACGCCCAGAATCCCCGCAGAATGGAGGATGATAAACTTCAGTTCCTCCACCGTATAAAACTCCAGCCTGTGTATCACGCCGAACCGGTCCCGCAGGGGAGCGGTGAGAAGCCCGGCTCTGGTGGTGGCTCCCACCAGGGTAAAATGGGGCAGCTCCAGACGGATGGAACGGGCCGAAGCGCCCTTTCCGATCATGATGTCGATGGCATAGTCCTCCATGGCCGGATAAAGCACTTCCTCCACCTGGCGGTTTAAACGGTGTATTTCGTCCACGAACAATAGATCCCCCTCCTGGAGGTTATTCAGGAGGGCAGCCATCTCACCGGGCTTTTCGATGGCGGGTCCGCTGGTCACCTTCATATTCACCCCCATCTCGTTGGCGATGATCCCGGCCAGCGTGGTCTTTCCCAGCCCCGGCGGACCGTAGAGCAGCACATGATCCAGCGCGTCTCCCCGCCCCTTCGCCGCCTCGATATAGACTTTCAGATTTTCTTTGGCCTTTTTCTGTCCGATATAATCGTCCAGCCTCTGGGGCCGCAGCGACCCTTCTATCCGGATATCTTCTTCCGTGATATTCGTTTCGATGACTCTTGCCATGCCTTTTCTCCGTCTTCCCTCTCACTCTGCCGCCGCAGACCCGTTGATCCGTCCAAAAGCCGCCCTGCAGGCAGGGCCCTTACAGCAGCTTTTTCAACGCCGCCTTCAGCAAATCCTCCACATCCGCCTCCTCCGCGTTATCGATCTGCTTCACGGCCCGCAGAGCTTCCGCCGGGGAATAGCCGAGGGCCGTGAGGGCCTCCACCGCTTCGTTTCTGGCCTCGGTAAGCCCGGAGTCCGCCAGAGCCGCAGCCCCCTCCTCCGGACGGAGGGTATCCTCTAAGGATATCTTATCCTTCAAATCCAAAATCACCCTCTGCGCGGTCTTCGCCCCGATTCCCGGTGCCTTCGCTATCGCTTTCGCATCCTGAGAGAGGACGGCAAAACGTACGTCGTCCGCGCTCATTGCGGACAAAACCGCCAGACCTCCTTTAGGGCCGATCCCGTTCACCGTAATCAGGAGGCGGAACATTTCCAGGTCGTCTTTCGTGAGAAACCCGTAGAGACAAAAGGCGTCCTCCCGCACGCAGGTATAGGTATAGATCTTCACTTCTTTTCCGATACCGGGAAGCTTTCCGGTCAGGCTTCCCGGTATTCTGATATTAAAACCCATGTGGTTTACTTCAAGCACCACGTTGTCCGCGGAAATATCCGCAATCCGTCCGATCAAATATGCAAACATCCTTTTCCTTTCCCCTTCTTATACGACGGATCCGGCTCCGTCAGCCTTCCTTCCCGGCGTTTCCGGGCAGACGGGCCAAAACGCCCCGGGCAGCCAGGCCCAGACCGAATCCCGTCAGGCTGCCGCAGACGATCAGGGGCGGAAGGTAATAAAAAATCTGTCCCGTGGAGGTTACCATCGCAGCCACCGCAGCCTGGGCCAGGTTATGGGCACAGCCGCCGGCGACGCTCACGCCCACGACGCCAAACCCCTTTCCCTTTTTGCACACGGACATGACAAAGAAGCTAAGCAGAGCCCCGGAAAGGCTGTATAGGATGGAGGCAAAGTTCCCGAATAAAAATCCCGACAGCACCACTCTTGCCAGGTTTACCGACAGCGCTTCCTTCCCGCCGAAACGGTACAGGACCAAAAGGACGGCCAGATTGGGAAGCCCCAGCTTCATGCCCGGGACCCCGAAAGGCAGGGGCAGCAGGCTTTCCACATATGCTAAAATCAACGCAAAGGCAAGCAGCATGCCCAACATCGCAGTTTTCTTTCCCGTCATATCTTCACCGGACTACGGCATCCGTTCCCGTTTCCCCTTCCCTGCCCTCCACGGCTATCACGACCTTGTGAGGAAGGCAGATGATACTCTCCCCGCTGCGGCTGATCCTTCCCTGGCGGACACAAAGCCGGTCCGGGCAGTTGGCTTCCTCCACCCGGACCGTTCCGTCCTCAATGACCACCAGGTTCTCGTTGCCTGCGCCGTCCCGTATCAGGAAAGAGCCGTCCTCCTGCAGGGCGTGTATCTCCTGCTGCCTGCCGTCCACGTAGACCGCCACCCGGGTCCCCGTCCCGCCAAACAGGGACAAACCCAGAGCCAGAACACCCGCTCCCGCTAAAAGGAGGACGAGTAAAAGCAAATCCTTTTTTTGTATTATAGCATGATCGAACGTATGTTTCAAGCTTTTCCCGCATCCTTTCCGACCGGAACACCGCCGGAGGCACTGCGATACCCCTTTTCCCTTTCTCCGTCCCCCAGCATATGGGCCAGCGCGGCACAGTTCTCCCACAGCACCCTCGTGCCCGCACTCTCCCCGCCCCGGGCGCTCACCCTGGCGGCTTTTTCATAGAAAGCGAGCGCGCGCTCCTTTTCTTCCCGCTTCCACGCCGCCTCCCCCAGGCCGGAAAGGGCCGTCACATAATAGATGTCCGCCTCAGCCCTTCCCAGGACGTCCCCGTCCTTCTCCGGGCCGGTTTCAAAGAGCTCCACGACCCGCTTCAGGAACCCTTCCGATTCCTTCTCCTCGCCGGTTTTCATCATGGTTAAAGCCGCTTCCGTCAAAATCCGGGCCAGCAGCCCCTTCGACTCCTTCTTCCCCTCCAGGATCTGCACCGAACGGCGATAGAGGCGCAGGGCCTCCGTAAAGTCTCCCGCTCCGTTATAGGCGGCCGCCGTATTGATGAGCACACAGGCAAAGGACTCCGATTCCTCCAGATGAAATTCTTCCATCAGGAGCAAAAGATCCTCCGCCAGGCTGAATGCCCTTTCGAACTGCTCCGTTTCCCGGTAAAAACACAGCAGCTCGTTGCCCGATGCGAGATAGATGCCGTATGCCTCTTCCTCCCTGGCCCTGTCCATACAGCCGCAAAGGAAAGCTTCCGTCCCTTCCCGGTCGCCGGAGGCCGCCAGGTCGTTCAGTTCTCTGTAGATCTCCTCCATACTCTTCATTGCCGCTCTTCATCCCCCTCCGGCACGCAGGCCTGCCAGCCCGTCCCCGCGTTGTATGCGATACAGTTCCAGACAATCCGGTCCATTTCGTCCCGTTCCGGCCCGCCGTCCGACCGGCGCAGGGGCACCTCATACAGAAATTCCACGGCCACCTCCTGCTGCGCGTCCTCGGCCTTCGCATAAAGAAGCCAAAATCCGTCCGCGCCCTCCTGATCGTTCAGCACAAGGAGCCATTCCCGGTTTTCCGGGTCGGGAAAGGTGAGGTGGACCCTGATTTCCTCCGGCTCTTCCTCCGGTTCCTTCTTTCCGGCCTCTTCCTCTTTTTCCCTGAGCCGTTCCTCCACCGCCAGGACGGCCGCGGCCTCGGCTTCCTCCGGGATCAAAGACGTCCTGGCATGAAGGTTTTTCCGAAGCAGGGCCAGCTGTTCCCCGTCTGCCAGGATGACTCTGTTTTCCCACAATTCCTTATACTCCTGCAGGACGGCAATTTCCTCCTCCAGGCCGCGGCGGGTCTCGGCCAGCTCCCGGATCCCTTCCTGTGCCGCCTCCAGCCGGCCCTGCGTCTCCTCCCGCGCGATGCGCTCCCGGTAGATGACGAATGCCTCGGCCAGCATCGCTCCCAGCAGGACGGCAACGGTAATATAAGTCAGGATTTTAGAAAATACGTCTTCCCTGAAGCTCATGCCTCTTCACACCTTTCCTTCACACAGGCAGTCTCTTTTTCGTTATGTTCCTGCGTTCAGAACTTCTTCCTATAACGATCATAGTCGCGAATCGTGGCGGTTACCCATCCGCTGCTGTCACTGGTCGTATAATTAAATCCGATCTCCAGTCCCACAGGGGTGAAAAACACGATATTCGTATCCTCGTCGGACAGGAAATCCTGCAGCTTTTCGTCCGACATCACGTCCACTGCACGTACATACCCGTTCTGATAATCGTTTTGATCCCGGAAGGCGCGGGTTAATTCTTCGCTGTATTCGATGATCCCTCCGTTGTTCATGATTTCGCCGCTCATCAGATCAATATTGATGCTGTAAAGGGAGATATTCGAGCCGTCCTCCGTGGCAATGGATTCCTGAAGGACGATGCTGATTTTCTCCTCATCCATATAGGTCACATATCCCATGCTTTCCGCCGCATAGAGCGTGGCGTTTCCCCACTCCCGGTAATATCCGTATAGATTGCTGTAATAAGTGGCTTCTTCCTTGACAAAATCATTCAGCTCGTCCAGGTGGGGGATGTTCCCTCCTTCAATCTGCGGATACCGCCCCACTGCCGTAGCTCCCGTGGTATCGTCTTCGTTATGGTATTCCTCCCATTTTATGGAGTAAGTCAGATCATCCCGTACGCTGTCAGCCAATTTAACATAGAATTCATCCTCTGCGCTGGGAATATACTCCTCATCTTCCTCCGGGAGAGAATCAAAAATCCCGCTCTGCCATCCTTCATCCGCCCCGGGGGTTTGTTCCTGCGGCGGATCGCTGAAGAAATAATCCTTGTTTCCCGCAAGGCCGCCCGATTCGCGGACCGAATTTTTTACGATAAAAAACAGCAGGACCATGACCACACACAGCAGAACGGCAATTACCGCGGCCACGATCGCCGCCACCGTCCTGTGGTCGTTTCGTTTTTCTTCCCATCCGGAAGGAGTACCCTGCACCGGCTGCCCGTATCCGGTCCGGCGGCCGTTCCAGGCTCCGTAATCCCCGGGCTGGCCGTAATTCCGGTTTTGATAGGCTCCCTGTCCGTTATAGCCCTGCGGGCCATAGGTTCCCGTGCGGTTTTGATTCCAGCCGTTCGGACCTCCGGGCTGGCCCTGGTTCCAGGGATTCTGGGTGAAGGGCTGACCTGCGTTCCGATTGTCCCCTCCGAACGGCTGACCCGGATTCCCTCCGTTAGAACCGGCTGGGCCGCCCTGGTTCCAGGGATTCTGGGTGAAGGGCTGACCTGCATTCCGATTGTCCCCTCCGAACGGCTGACCCGGATTCCCTTCGTTAGAACCGGCTGGGCCGCCCTGGTTCCAGGGATTCTGATTGAACGGCTGGCTCCCATTCCAATTGGCTCCGGAGGACGGGCACCCCGGCATTCCTCCGTTCAAATCGGCAGGTCTGCCCGGATTCCAAGGATTCTGATTAAACGGCTGATCCTCATTCCGATCGGCTTCGACAGGCGGCTGACCCGGCATTCTTCCGTTCAAATCGGCGGGCCGTTCCGGATTCCGGCCGCCAAGCTGGCTGCCGTTCCATCTGATCAGGCCGTCAGGGCTTTGGCCTCCCTCCTCCTGTCCGTCCGTCATCCCCTGATTTGGGTCGGAAGCCGCCTGATCCTCCGGCCGGCCAGACTCCCCTGCTCCCGCCTCCCCGGCCGCGCCGTATGCCTGCTGCAGCCTTTGATCAAAGCCTTCCTGTCCTGTCCCCTCACCGTCTTGTCCGGGCAGTGCTGCGGACGCCTCCCTTGTACCGTTTCCGCAGCTCATGCAGACACCGTCCTTCATCAACGCGCCGCATTTCGGACAAAACATATATTCCTCATTTCCGTTCATATCTGGCTCCCATCTGCGCATTTTCATGAAACTGCTCTCACGTTTCCATATACGCCGTCAATCCGCCCCAGGATCCGTCCGGCCGCCCGCCACACCGCGTGCGGTCAAACGGCCGCTATTCTTTCTTGCCGAAGGTTTTCTCACTGTAATATTCCAGAATGCACTGCCTCATCATAGTGAGCGCCGCCGAGACGGCCGATTCCCTGATCTTTGCCCGGTTTCCGCTGAAACGGAATTCCTTTACCCGGGTGGTCCCGCACACATAACAGCCCATATAGACCAGCCCCACCGGTTTTTCCGCCGTGCCGCCCTCCGGCCCCGCAATACCGGTGATGGAAAGGGTTACGTCCGCTTTGGACAGAAGCGCCGCCCCCCTGGCCATCTCTCCGGCCGTCTGGCTGCTTACCGCCCCGTACTTGGCAAGGGTCGATTTCTTCACCCCGGCAATCTTTCTTTTGGCTTTGTTGGAATAGGAAATATAGCCTGACTTGAATACCTCGGAAACACCGGGGATGTTGATCAGCCGTGCGGCCAGCAGCCCGCCGCTGCAGGACTCGATGGTGGAAACGGTGAGGTTGTTCGCCAGCAGGAGATCCACCACGGATTTCTCCAGCGTCACATCCTCTTCCGTGGTATATACCAAGCTTCCGAAACGGGCCTTCAGCTCCTTTACCACCGGCTTCACCATTTTTCTGGCTTCTTTTTCGTCCGCGGCCCTGGCCGTCACGCGTAGATGTACCTCCCCTATTTTCGCATAAGGAGCAACCGTAGGGTTGGAAAGCTGCTCCAGATCCGTAATACGGCTCTCCACGCTGCTCTCCCCCTGCCCGCAGATTTTAACCGTTTTGGAATATATGACGGCCCCCTCCTCCTTTCCCGTCAGTTTTGTTAAGAAGGGGGCAATACTGCCCTCAAACATGGGCTTTAATTCATTGGGGGGCCCGGGAAGAAGGATCATCCGTTTTCCGTCCTTCGTAAGGATCAGCCCCGGCGCCGTTCCGTTATCGTTATCCACCACCGCCGCCCCCTGGGGAACCAGGGCCTGCTTTTTGTTGTTTTCCGTCATTTCCAGGCCCTTTTCGGCAAAAAAGGTCTCGATCCGCTCCAAAGAGTGCGGATCCATTCCCAGCGGCTGTCCAAAGACCTCCGCCGCCGTCTCCTTGGTAAGGTCGTCCTGGGTCGGTCCAAGCCCGCCGGATAAAATCAGGATATCCGAACGTTCCAGTCCGGTCCGCAGGGTGGCTGCCAGCCGGTCCCTGTTGTCGCCCACCACCGTCTGATAATAGCAGGACAGGCCCAGCGCCGCGCACTTTTCCGCCAGCCAGGCCGCATTGGTATTTACGATATTGCCAAGCAGCAGTTCCGTTCCCACGGAAATCAGTTCCACAACCATATTCGGCTCCTATCTGTACGCCCCGCCAAACTTCCGGCCGGATGCGCACCAACAACACAGGGGATTTTGTACCGGCGTACAGCGTCCCGGATCAGGGGTTTTTGTTCCGATTCGGCTCCCTATGCGGGATCCTTCATCACATCCTTATTTTTCACCAGATAATCAAGCAGGGAAACCACCGTCAGAATGAGGGCCGCCCACATAATGATATTTGTCAGAAGCGCCAGCTGCGGGATATCCGCGATCATCAGCACGATCATCACCATCTGGAAGGTCGTCTTAAATTTTCCCCAATAGCTTGCCGCTATGACTACCCCCTTATCGGAGGCCACGAGACGGAAACCGCTGATGATAAATTCCCGGCTGATGATGACAATGACAATCCAGGAGGGGATCCGGCCCGTCTCCACCAGGCAGATCATGGCCGCACATACCAGCAGCTTATCCGCCAGAGGATCCATAAACTTGCCAAAGGTGGTAACCAGATTATATTTTCTGGCAATTTTCCCGTCCAGCAGATCTGTCAGGCTGGCAATGACGAAAAGTGCCAGAGCGATCCATTTACCGGCCGTCCCTCCCAGAGGCGTCAGCATGAACACCACAAAGGGTACTATCATGACCATTCTCAGTATGGTAAGTTTATTCGGCAGATTCATTTTCCAATTCTCCTATCAAATCATATTCATGGGATCCCGTGATGCGCACCTTCACCAAATCCCCGCTCATCAGGTCCGTTCGAGGCGTATGGAGGAATACAAGGCCGTCCACCCCCGGCGCATCCCGATAGGTCCTGGCCACGTAGACATCCTCTTCCTCCATCCGTCCCTCTATCATGGCCATGACTGCGCTGCCCTTCGCATCCTCCGCCTTTTCAAAGGCAATGGCCTGCTGCAGTTCCATCAATTCCGATCTGCGCGCCTCTTTTATCTCCTGGGGAACCTGCCCGTCCATATCCGCCGCGGCCGTTCCCTCCTCCCGGGAATAGGTAAAAACCCCCAGCCGGTCAAACTCGATCTCGTTCACAAAACGATACAGTTCGATATGGTCCTCCTGCGTCTCCCCGGGAAAGCCGCTGATCAGCGTGGTACGCAGACAGATATCCGGGATCTCCTCCCGCAGCTTCCCGATGCGCTCCCGCAGCTCCTCCTGGCCGGTCCTCCTCCCCATCCGCAAAAGGATCCGGTCCGAAGCATGCTGGATGGGCATATCCAGATAATGGCAGATTTTGGGCTCCTCCTTGATGACCCGGATCAATTCCTCCGTAATCTCCTCCGGATAGCAGTACAGAAGCCGGATCCAGGACAGCCCTTCTATCCTGCACAGCCTGCGGAGCAGCTCCGGAAGGGCCTTGCGTCCATAGAGATCCTTTCCGTACAATGTCGTTTCCTGCGCCACAAGGATCAACTCTTTTACGCCTTCCTCCGCCAGCCTTTCCGATTCCTCTATCAAAGCTTCCATGGGTACGCTGCGATAGCTGCCCCGCACTTTGGGGATGATGCAGTAAGTACAGCGTTTATCACACCCTTCCGCGATTTTCAGATAAGCATAAATGCCTCCCGTGGTTACGCTGCGCCGCTTCCCATAGACCGGCCCGGCATCCGGGTCCGTGATATAGTCCTTCCTCTCCCCCGCGCAGGCACTCTCCAGGGCCTCCGCCACCCGGTCGATGGCCATGGTCCCGATTACGGCGTCCACCTCCGGGATCTCTTCCCTGATCTCCCTCGCATAACGCTGGGCCAGACAGCCCGCCACGACCAGCGCTCTCAACCCGCCCGCCTGCCTGCGCTCCGCCAGCTCCAGAATGGCCTGAATACTTTCCTCCTTGGCATCCCCGATAAAGCAGCAGGTATTGACCACCGCGGCCTCTGCCTCCTCCTCATCGTCCGTAAAGGTATATCCCTTTTCTGCCAGCATCCCCAGCATCATTTCCGTATCCACCAGATTCTTATCGCATCCCAGGGACACAAACGCAACCTTCATCCTTCCTCGCAATCCGCCGCCCAAAGCGGCTCAACCGTCCGGTTCTTTGTATGAACAAAAAGAGAAATGCCCGGGCGTGTTCTCTTCTCCCGGCGATTTCTCTTATCGCTGTGATCAGGCCTTCCCCGGAGCGTTCAGTCCTCTTCGGATCCGGCGGAGCCGGATTCCATCTCCTCATCCCCAAGGATCTTAATCTTGCCTTCGTTCAGTTCTTCCACGGCCACGGACAGGGGCTTCATACCTGTTTTCATATTCACCAGGGCCTCGTCTCCCCCGATGATCTGCCTCGCCCTTTTGGAAGTGGCCATCACGATGGAATAGCGGCTGCTTACCACCTTGCTTTCTCCCGGTTCCACATCGCTGTTTACTACCTTCATCAGGTCGCTGTAAGACGGATGCAACATAAATTTATTCTCCTTTCACCAACGCGCTCAATCCGGAACGGATATCTGCAATAAACTCTTCATTCCTGCCGGGGGCCCTGCGCGCCGCCGTAATCACGGCATGCATTTCCTGCACACAGGCCTGCAGATCATCATTGATTATAATATACTCATAGTTCTCGATCCCCTTTGACTCCTCCTGTGCACGTGCGAGCCGCCTGCGGATCACCGCATCTTCCTCCGTGCCCCTTCCCGCAAGACGCCGTCTCAGTTCTTCCGCATCAGGCGGCATCACAAACAACAGAAGGGCCTGCGGAAATCTCTCTCTGACCTTCAAGGCCCCCTGAATCTCGATTTCCAGGATCACATCCTTGCCCTGCGCCAGGCACCTTTCCACATATTCTTTCGGCGTGCCGTAATAGTTGCCGCAGTACTCGGCATATTCCACCAGGCCGTCCTGCCGGATGGTGCGTTCGAAGGTTTCCCTGTCTACAAAGAAGTAGGAAACTCCTTCCTCCTCCCCTTCCCTGGGTTTCCTTGTAGTCATGGAAACCGACAGGGCATAGTTATCATAGGTACGCAGAAGCTCCCGCATCAATGTGCCCTTTCCCACCCCGGAAAAACCGGAAACCACGATCAGGATCCCTTTACGCTTCATCGTATTCCTCCCGTCCTGTCTGCGCGCGGTTCGCTATGGTCTCGGGAAGCAGCGCCGAAAGTACCACCTGCCCGTTCTCCATCACCAGCACAGCCTTTGTCTTCCTGCCCTGTGTCGCATCCACCGCCGTACCCGCCTCCCGGGCAGTCTGTACCATCCTTTTGATAGGCGCAGACTCAGGGCTCACCACTGCGATCACCTTTTCCGTATTTACAATATTGCCAAACCCCACATGGATAAACTGACTCATAGGCCCTCCGTACGGTCATTCAATATTCTGTATCTGCTCCCGTACCTTTTCGATCTCCGTTTTCAGCTCAATGGCCCGGTTCGATGTCTCCAGATCGCTCGTTTTGGAAAGGATCGTATTGGCTTCCCGGTTCATCTCCTGCGCGATGAAATCCAGCTTCCGCCCTATGCTGCCGCCCTGAAGCAGGGTTTCCCGGGTGGTTCCGATATGGCTGCGCAGCCGCACCAGTTCTTCGTCCACACAGACCTTATCCGCAAAGATCGTCACCTCGGTGATCAGACGGTTTTCATCCACCTGCGCATCCCCCAAAAGCTCCTTCACTTTACTCTCCAGCGACTGGCGGTATTCCTCCACGATCTGAGGCGAACGCTCCTCGATGAAAGCCACATGCCCCAGCATCCCGTCCAGCTTTTCCAAAAGATCCTTCCTCAGATTATCCCCTTCTTCGATCCTCGCCTGGGTGAGCGCCTGCGCCGCACCGCGCACGGCCTTCTCCAGCGCTTTCCAGATCCCCTCTTCATCCACATTCTTCTCTTCCATGGTGAATACTTCCGGGCACCTGGCCAATGTGGAAATACGGATATCGTCTCCCAGCGCAAATTCTGCCGCCATCTCTTTTAAATATTTCACGTATTCGGCGGCAACATCCCGATTGTATCGAACCGTTACGTTATTCTCCGTATAATCCTCATAGGAAAGGAAGATATCCACCTTTCCCCTCTGAATGTATTCCTTTAGAAGCCCTCTGATGGAAGCCTCAAAAAAATTCAGCTTTTTGGGCATCTTCATGCTCACATCCAGGTATCTGTGATTCACGGATTTCATTTCCACGGTAATCTTGCGCTGTTCTTCACAGATCTCACATCTTCCGAAACCGGTCATGCTCTTTATCATCTGTCCTGTCCTTACCCTTTCGGAGGAATCTATTCCCATAATCCATTTTATTATAAGGCACGGAAGGCGTCCAGTCAAGAATTCTGCCGGAACTTTGCAAATGTTGCAAATGTGGCGGAACAGTTCATCCACCCCACAGGCTCCCGGACGCTGGGACGCACAAAAAAGGGCTGCAGCTCGCAACAGGCCTAACGACTCCTGCCAAAAACTGCGCCCCTTCTTCTCTGCCTCCCGGGCAAATCCCTTAGGCAATGTTTTC
The DNA here is from genome assembly GCA_021770245.1 of Lachnospiraceae bacterium. GTDB lineage: Bacteria > Bacillota > Clostridia > Lachnospirales > Lachnospiraceae > Eisenbergiella. The sequence continues at coordinate 53,506 of JAETRI010000006.1, read as the reverse complement.
CGTTTCCGGTTCCTCCGCTTTGATACGCTCCAGCATCTCCTCCACGGACACCCCGGCTTCCTCCAATGCCTCGGAAAGCTTTTCCAATTCCTCTCTCTTCTTTCGATCCAGCAATTCTTCCAATTCTTCGTAGAGCTCCTGGACCCGGTTTTCCAAATTATAGATACTCTGTTTCGTATCCTGGATCTTCTCGTCCAATGACTGTTTTTTCCTACCTCTTGGCATGGCTGTCCTCCTGTTTCCCATAGATAGTCCCTGCGGCCTGCACGCCCCTCCCGCTAAAGCCCGGACGGCCGGACAGGCCCAATATCGCTGCTATCTATACTATATGCACAGAGGTAGAAAAATATGCCAAAATGAAATACAGGCAGGAAATTTTCGGAAATACCGCACCCGCTGCCCGGAAAATCATTATTCCAGTTCCGCACGTTTCTTTTCAAACCGCTCCAGGAGCTTGTCGATCACATGCACCAAATTGCCGATTTCAGGTTTGGTTAACTGCTCGTCAGCCCCAAGGGATTCGCCTTTGATCCGCATCTGATCGTCGATCAGAGACGAGAAAATAATCACCGGAAGATGTCCCAGCCTGGGATCATCCTTGACCAGCTTCGTTAGGCGGTGCCCGTCCATTTCGGGCATTTCGATATCCGTGATGATCAGGTTAACCTTATCGTAAAGGTCATGGTCGTTCCTGATCGTCTTCAGGTAATCCCAGGCTTCCTGGCCGTTGTTGAAATTCTTGATATCCGTAAACCCGGCGCGCTGCAGGGCATCGTCGATCATTTTCTGTAAGAGGATGGAGTCCTCTGCGATGACCAGAGGGCTGTTGCACAACGGTCTGTCTCCCATCTTCTCCACTTCAGCCAACTGGATGGTGGTCTCCGGCGCAATTTCCGCCACGATCTTCTCAAAGTCCAGAATGGTTACCAATTCTCCGGCACATTGGGCGATTCCTGTCGCCACACCCTCATCCCCATGGCTTAAGGTTTTGTCCGGCTTCTGAATATCCTTCCAGGAAATCCGGCTGATGCCTTCGATGCTCTGCACACGAAAAGCCACGGTCATTTTGTTGAAATTGGTAACGATGAAAAGATCCCTGGGCTTATGCTCCAGATGGTCATTGGTCAGGTAATACCCCAGATCGATCACCGTAATCAGTATGTCCCTGGGTTTAAAAATCCCTTCCACCGCCGGATGGGCATGAGGCATGGCCTTCACCCTTGCGGCCATCATAATTTCCTTTACCTTGGCCACGTTAATGCCGTAGAATTCCCCCTGGATCTTAAACTTCATGATCTCGATCTCATTTGTCCCCGATTCCAGAAGGATTCCTTCTTTTTCTTTCTCCACCATCGTTCTCTCCTCTCTAAAGATGTTTTTCCGGTTTTCCCACCGTACGTATAATCACGTCGCCGTTTGAAACATTGAGGAGCATTGTCCTGGCATATGCACCGCCCGTGTCCTCAGCCGCAATACGGAACCCCTCTTCCTGTAATACCTTTTTCACCATTGCGGCGTTCCTCTGCCCGATATTTCCGAAATCAGAGCTTCCCTTGATATCGAACATTTTGGCCCCTCCGGCAATCTTTACAATCGTCCTGCTCTTTAACATACCAAAAGCAGTGAGCTTGCGGACTGTCTCATAAATCCCGCTGTCCGCATATTTGAATACCTTCGGATCCCTCGGGTCGGTCCTTGCAGGAAGCATAACATGAAGAAGCCCGCCCAATTTAATTTGAGGGTCATAAAAAGTAATCCCAATACAGGAACCCAGCGCATATGTAATAACCGTGCTGTTCCCTCTGGCGAACTGCATGTCGCCGATACCTACTTTTAATTCTTTATTTCCTATCATGAGACACCTAATTTCTCCAGGATGCCATTAAGGGATTCAATATCGGGAAGCATCAGCAGCCCGTCGGAAAGCTCCTTCCCGTCTATGATGAATTCCGCATTAATATACATCAGCTTATCCGTTACATATCCATATTCCGCAATAGGGACCGTCAGGATGCCTCCCAGCATATTCATGGTAGAACTGGGAACGGAAAGATCAATTTCCACATCCACAAGCTTGGTAAAGGCATTCACATAAGAACAAATGATGATATTGCCCACCTCTTCCAATGCGGAATAAGCCATCTCATCCATCTCTTCAAAGGAACCGTACTCCTGACCGATCAGCTTCCCCAGCACCACATTGGCCAGATCCAGCTTGAATACGAACAGCATTAAGCCGTTTACCTCGTTGGACATCCGGACAAGAGTGGCGGCCACGAGCTCTTCTATGGTTCCGATCCGTTCGACGGTTTCCTCATACCCCAGGATGCTGACCTCCGGAATGGAGATGCGCACCTCCTTCTGAAGAAGCTTGGAAAGGGAGGTAGCGGCATGGCTCGTGCCGATGCTGCTGATTTCCTTCATTACGTCCAGCTCCTGGAGATTCATATCCTCGTAGCTTTTTAATTTCATAAGCCCTGTGACCTCACCTTTCTTTCATGTATATCTGATCCGTACCGCCTCCAAAAAGAAGTGCGTCCCGAAATCCGTGCCTGCAGTTTACAATCCTTCCTGCAGCCGGATCCGTCATGCCGCGGATTCAATCAAAACCGGCGTTTACCGGCCCTCCTATCCTCTGAGGGAATTAATCGTGGATTCCACCTCGTCCGCCGTAATCACCATCTTAAGCGCGTAGGAATAGGCACGCTGGCACTCGATCATCCTCGTCATCTCCTTGGCCAGATCCGTTCCGGAGCGTTCCAGCGCACAGGTAACCAGGTTGGAATCCTCCACCAGCTGGGGTTCCATGTCCTCGGGAGCCGTCCATTCATTGTCTCCCACGCTCAGAAGCCTGCTCGGGTTGGTAAAGGTATATACGCTTACGCGCGGAGCATCCTCATCCGGGACCTCCGCTTCCTCCTCCACCTGTTCCCCTCTCGCCAGACGGTACAGGCGTTCCACGTCAGGTACGTCCGCTTCGATCCGTTCCCCGTTCTGATCCAGTACCAGCTTGCCGCCGTCCGTCATCAGATAGAAAACTCCGTCCTCCATCTCCGCGCGGTGAAAATGGCCGCTGCGCGTATAGGTAATGGCATCCGTAACCGGATCCTGTACCATGAAGAACTGGTTATCCCCCATAATCGCATAATCCAGCACGCTGTTGGTCTGCTCCATGGCATCCGTATTGAACGTGCTGTAAGTCCTCTGCATCCTCACCCCGTTTCCCGTCTGCAGCTCCGTGACCGCGTCCTCGGAATCGTTCAGATTAAGCTGCAGCAGGTCGGTAAAAGCCGTATTCTTAGGTTTAAAGCCATTGTTGTTCACATTGGCCAAATTGTTTGAAATCACGCCCATTTTTGCCATACAGGTACCGGCACCCAGGGCTGCCGTATAAAATGACTGATACATTATTCCTCACATTCTGCCGACGATCGGCGAACCGGGAGACCGGGCCGCCGACGCAGCCCGAAGAGCGCTCTCCTCCTGTGCATTCTCCCGCATGAAACGGCTCCTTCTTTACAGCCTGCCCACCTCGGTGGCGGCCTTGCTCAGGATCTGGTCATACATCTTCAATACCTGGGCCGCGCTCTGCAGCGCCCGTTGGGAGGTCATCATGGAGGTCATCTCCTCCACCATATCCACGTTGGATTTTTCCAGGTATTTCCAGAGTATCCCCGGCCGTTCCACATCCTCGGCCGCCTGGCCGCCGGAGGAAAACAAACCGAAATCCTCTTTATGTAATGCCTCGTGATCCGCGAAATCCACCACGCGAAGCGTCCCCATGCTGCGCGTCTCCATCGCGCCCGTTTCCGCGTCCACCACTTCCGTGACGCTGATATTTCCGGTTCCGTCCACAACAAAGTTCTCGTTATCTATAAGGATCGGCTGTCCGTCCGCTCCCTGCACCCTGCCCATTCCGTTCAGGGAAAGATACCCCTCGTTATCTACGCCAAAGGAACCGTTCCTGGTGTAGTATGTCCCGTCCGGAGTATCGATACAGAAAAAGCCCTCTCCTGCCAACGCAAAATCCATAATTCCGTCCGTGAGATCAAAGCTTCCCTGTTCATAATTCACATATGTCCGCTCCGCCGTCCGTATCTTGGACATGGAAGCGAGAGGCTGTGCGTCCTCCTTATACCGCTTTCCCGTCCGATAGAGCATTTCTTCCTGGAAAGTGGTGCTGACCATCTTATCCCGCTTATAACCGGGAGTCTGGATATTGGTCATATTGTTACTGATAACGTTCAAATTCCTCGTCTGTGTCAGCATGCCCGACGTCAGATTATAGAATCCCTGATACATACCGTATCCTCCTTCATTCCCTGCATCCGCCCTACATGTAATTTCCCATGTAAGCCTTCAATTTGCGTATCGCCGAACTGTGGATCTGAGAAATGCGCGGCTCGCTCACCTCCAGGATCTGGGCAATCTGGCCCATGTTGAGCTCTTCCACATAATATAGGGAAATCACCATTTTCTCCTTCTCTTTGAGGCACTCTATGGCCTCCGCCAATACCTGGCGGGACTCCCCTTTCAGAAAAGCTCTTTCCGGCTGGGAGCTCATATCGCCGCTGGAAATCTGAAGGGACTGATGCTCTCCTTCATCGTCCGTAATCATATCCAGCGAAAGCACATTCATCATGACACTCATCCGCTGCAGCTTCCGGTATTTTCGAAGATCCATTTTCAGGGCATCCGCAGCTTCCTCATCGGAGGGCGGACGGCCCAGCGACCGGCTCAGGGAAGCCTCTGCCTCCTCCATAGCCTTGACCTGTTTACGAAAATCCCGGGGCATCCAGTCGTTCTTCCGAACCAGATCGATGATCATTCCACGGATACGCCTTGAGATAAAAGTCTCAAACTTATTATCTCGCTCCGGGTCGTATCTGTCAATACTTTTCATGATGGCGATCACGCCCTCATTGATGATATCTTCCAGCTGCAGGCTGCCTGCGTACACATTCCGCATCTGCAGGGCTATGGTCTTAACGATATACAGGTAGCGGAGCACCAGGGCCTGCTTTACCTCCAGGCTCCCTTCCCTGCGATACAGCTCCAGAAGTTCCTCATTGGTCTTTTCTTCCAGCTCATCCGGCCCCATCCGTCTTCACCTCCTTCTTTCGGGAATCCCTTCTGCCCCTGCCCGTGCCGGGCCTTTCGGCCGGCCCCGTCCTCAGGCGCCTTTCCGTTCCGCATGCTCCAGAATCAGGCTGCCGATCGACTGGATCTGAATGTTATTCGCTATCTCATTAAAGGACAGGACCCGTACATTGGGATAGAATTGATCGATCAGCCGGTACAGGTGGACCCGCATCACCTGGGAAGTTAAAATCACCGGGCTCTGAGAAAGTCCGTTGAACTTCTTAAGCTGCACCGTAATCTGATTGATCAGGCTCTGCAGCACATCCGGGTTCAAAGCCAGGTAATATCCCCTCTCCCCCTTGGACAGGCATCCTACCATCGTCCTCTCCAGTTCGGAGTCCATGGTAATCACCTTCATGCTCCCGTCTTCACAATACATACGCGTGATGGTCCGCTTCAATGCGGTCCTGATGTTCTCGATCAAGCTGTCCACATCCCGCACCGGCAGGCCCTGGTCGGAAATACCCTCCAGCACCGCTTCGATGATGGTTTCCAAATCCTTGATGGGCACGCCCTCCTTCAAAAGGCTGGTGAGGATCTTTTGGAACAGGCTGTAGGAAATCACGTTGGGAAAAGCCTCCTCCACCAGCTCCGGGGAGGTCTTACGCACATTTTCCACCAGATGGATCACCTCCTGCCTGGTAATCAGCTCATGGGCATGCTGTTTGACCACCTCGGAAAGGTGCGTGACCAGAACGGAAAGGGGATCGATTACCGTATATCCATAGATCTCCGCCAGTTCCCGGTCCTCCGGCCGGATCCAGCGGCTGGGAATTCCGTAAGCCGGTTCGATGGTTTCGATTCCGTCGATCACCTTCTCCGGATTATCCGGCTCCAGGGCCAGGAAATAATCGATCAGGATTTCCCCCCTCGCCACTTCCTCTCCTTTGATCTTAATGCAGTATTGGTTGGTATTCAGCCCGGAGCTGTCCCGCAGACGGATGGACGGAATGACAAAGCCCATATCCTGGGCATACTGCCTGCGGAAAATGATGATCCGGTTGATCAACCTTCCCCCCACCGATTCATCCACCAGAGGGATCAGGCTGTAGCCGAACTCCATCTCGATGGCCTCCACGGCGAGCAGGGAATAGACGTTGTTTACATCCTTGAAGTATTCCTCCTCGCTCACAGGTTTGGGGGGCTCCTCCTCGCCCGGCATGCCGGGTTCCGGTTCCGCCCCTTCCCCGGTATAGCCGCGCAGCGTCCCGCCCAGGCCTCCTCCGGCTGCCAGGCCGGGTTCCTCCTTCACCCTCCTGGATAAGTAATACCCGCCTCCGATCAACCCCCCGGAAACGATGATCAGCTGGATCACCGGCATCCCGGGAATCACCGTCAGAACGGCGATTACGATACCGCTGATCATGATCGCGGTGGGCTGGGCCGTGAACTGCTTGGAGATATCCTCATTCAGGCTTCCTTCCGCAACCGCCCTGGTCACGATCATGCCCGTGGCCGTGGAAATCAGCAGAGACGGGATCTGGCCCACCAGGCCGTCGCCGACGGTAGCGATGGAATAGGTGGTTAACACCGTCCCGATATCCTGGCCCGACTGGATGATACCGATGATGCTGCCCCCGATCAGGTTGATGGCCGTAGTGATCAGGGACATCACCGAATCGCCCTTCACGATCTTGGTAGCACCGTCCATGGAACCGTAGAAGTCCGCCTCCCTTTGGATCTTCTCACGCCGCGCCTTGGCCTGCTGTTCGTCGATCAGTCCGGTATTCAGATCGGCATCGATGGCCATCTGTTTACCGGGCATGGCATCCAGGGTGAACCTGGCTGCGACCTCGGACACACGCTCCGCGCCTTTGGTGATGACCAAAAACTGCATCAATACGATGATCAGGTAGATAACCAGGCCCACCACCACATTCCCCTGCAGGATGAAATCACCGAAGGCCTTGATGATCTGTCCGGAGGAACCGGAATTGGTGAGGATGTTCCTGGTGGTGGAAACGTTGATACCCAGACGGAAAAGCGTGGTTATCAGGAGCAGGGACGGAAAAATAGACAGCTCAAGCGGCTCCCTGATGGTCATGGTAATGACCAGGATCATCATGGAAATGGACATGTTCAAAATGATCGCCACGTCCACGATGGCCGCAGGAAGCGGTATAATGAGAAGCAGTATAATCGTGATTACAAATAGTACAACCGAATAGTTGAGTATTTTTTTCATTCAAAACTCCATCCCTGAAAAACCCGGCCTACCGGAACATATCCTCCCTTTTGGTAGCCTTGTAAAAGTAGACCAGGATTTCTGCCACAGCCCCGTAAAACTCTGCCGGGATCTCCCGGTCGAGGTCGCAGGATTCATACAGCGCCCTGGCGAGCGGCCTGTTTTCCACCAGGAAAACGCCGTTTTCCTCCGCAACCCGTATGATGCGAAGCGCCACCATATCCTGGCCCTTGGCGAGAACCACCGGCGCCCCGTTCTTATCCGGGTCGTACTTGATCGCCACCGCAAAATGGGTGGGGTTCCGTACCACCACGTCCGCCTCCGGGACTTTCTGCATCATCCTGCTTAAGGCCATCTGACGCTGGATTTTACGGATTCTGCCTTTGATCTCCGGATTTCCTTCCGTCATTTTATATTCGTCTTTGACCTCCTGCTTGGTCATCTTCAGATTCTTTTCATAATCCCATCTCTGATACAGGAAGTCGAAGAAAGCGATGATGGTAAAAGCCAGGCTCACCCGAAGCACCAGATCGAACACCAGCTGGAGCATGGTCGCCGCGGAGACCAGGATCTCCATATGGATCATCCGCGCCACCACCTCCAGGTCGCCTTTCAGGAGGTTGTACAAGAGAACGATCAGCAGCGTAATCTTGATCAGGTTTTTCACCAGATCCACGATTTTCTTCAGGCCGAACAGCTTCTTTATCCCTTTGATGGGGTTCAGCTTGCTAAACTTGGGGCGGAGCGGCTTAAAGGTTACGTTAAAACGGGTCTGTACGCCGTGGGAAATAATCCCCAGCACTGCGGCAGTCAGCAGAAGGGGCAGGGCGCATTTAAGCAGAGCCGCCACCTCGTAGGCGAAGATCTGTATCGACGCGGACAAAGGGTCTTCCTCTCCCACCTGGGAAAAAAAATAAACCATACAGTCCCGGACCGTCCTGTAGAGGAAGGGGATCAGGACGCGCATCATACAGAATACGCCGAAGAGGACCACCACCGTAGCCACTTCCCGGCTCTGAAACACATTGCCGTCCCTCTTCGCGTCCCTGCGCCGTTTACTGGTTGGCTGCTCTGTTTTTTCCTGTCCGTTTACTTCCGCCAAAAGCCCACCACCTTCCGGCCGTCATGCCATCAGTTCCAAGAGCCGCTGGATATTGATAAAAAAACTATCCAGGATCGCATAAAGCTTATCCGCCATAGGGCTGAACAGAAATACCAGCATCATCAGCCCCACGATAATCTTTAGCTGAAAATTCACCGAAAATACATGGATCTGAGGAATCATCCGCATCAGGATTCCCACTGCCGCCTCCGTAACCAGCTCCATGGCCAGAAGCGGGAAAGCAAACTGCAGACCCATCATGATATTCGTCCGGAAGATCTCAAGCACCAGCAGATACAATTCCGGCCGAAGCGTCACCTCCCCAAAAGGAATCAAACGGGCCGATTCAAAAAAAAGCCCGATGAGGCGCACATGGCCGTCAGTGGCCAGGAAAATCAGCGTCACCAGCGCATAGTACATACCGGAAGTAATCGTCATCTGCGCATGATACTGCGGGTCGTAGACCTGGGCCATGGACAGGCCCATGGTATGATCCATGACCGACGAGGCAAAACGCACCACCGCATAGGCCAGTTCCATGGAAAACCCCAGCACAAAGCCCACTGCCAGCTCCTTCAACAGCATGAAACCGAATTCCAGCATGCCGGAAGGCTGATGTGCCAGCGTACCGCCCACATTCAGATACAAGAGCATGGACAGCATAAAAACCAACGCCCCCTTAGCGGCATTCGGGTAATTCGTCCTCCCCAATACAGGATTAAATATAACGGCCCCGCTTATCCGCATGACCACGAGGGCGAATAGAATAAACATAAACCTTCAGACCCCCGAGATCAGCGCAACCATCTCCCGGAAGAAATCCTGAAGAGAAACCAAAATAGAACCTCCCAGGATCCCCATAACGGCCAGGATGGCCAGGAACTTGGGAACGAATGTCAGCGTCTGTTCATTAATCGATGTCGCCGCCTGAAAAATAGCTACCAAAACCCCCACCACCATGCTGATCAACAGAAAAGGAAGGGCGAGCCTAAGGGCAAGCTGAAAAGCATAATACAAAATATCCAGGATCTCCAGTTCCGTCATACTTCCTCACAATCCGCCGCCGGCAGCGGCCATCCGCCTGATTGCATACAGCCGGTTCGTAAAACCGTCCTCCCCATCCTCCTTCATCGATAGCTCTGGGCAATGCCGGAGAACAGCAGCTGCCAGCCGTCTACCGTCACAAAGACCAACAGTTTAAACGGCAGGGAAACCATAGCAGGCGGAAGCATAACCATACCCATGGACATCAATGTGGTGGATACGATAATATCGATCAGAAGAAAGGGAAGATAAATCAAAAATCCAGCCGTAAACCCCTTCTTCAGCTCTGTGGTCATAAACGACGGAACCACTACCGTGAGAGGATACTCCTCCACATCATCCTGCACCTGCGTACCCGACATTTCCACAAAATTTTCCAGCGTGGCCATTTCCGTATTGCGCAGCATAAACCGTTTCATCGGAACGATCATCCGCTCCATGGCCTCCTGCTGGCTGATCTCTTCGCGCAGATAGGGCTGATACGCCTGCTCGTTTACCTCATCCAATACGGGGCTCATGATATACAGGGTTAAAAACAGGGAAATGCCCACCAATACCATGTTGGGCGGCGCCTGCTGCACACCCATGGCATTCCTCGCAAAGGACAGGATGATGATCGTCTTGGTAAAAGACGTCATCATCACCACGAGGGAAGGCAGCAGGGCTACCAGCGTAAGCAGAAATAGCAAATCCAGGGTGGGCACGTTCCCACCGTTCAACTGTGTCAGAAGGTCAGTCATCGATTCCTCCCTTTTTCTTCTGAAGGGTTTCCAGATATTTTCCGAGGATATCCCGGAAGGGAAGCTGTGTCCCGTTTTCCGGACCGGGCGGTTCCTGCACCTTAAATTCACCGTCCACTTCGGCCAGAAGATGAATCCCGGCCTGGCAGACACTGACCAGATAATTATGGTCACCCACCTTCAGAAGAAGGATTCTGCGGTCCTGCCCTACCTGGATATGCCCGACCACCTTAATATTGTCGGAACCGGAGGACTTCACCCAATGTTTTCCCAACAGGCGGCTGCACCAATACGCCAAAAGCAGCACCCCCATAACGGTCAGAATTGCGCCAAATACCGACAGAGTCCCCATATTTATAAAATCCCCGCGGGCAGCTCCCGCGATACGATCTCCGTAATACGGATACCGAAATTATCTTCCACAACCACGATATCGCCCCGGGCAATGCATTGACCGTTGACAAACAGATCCACCTGCTCCCCTGCCATCTTATCCAAAACCACCAGGGTACCCTGGGTAAACTCCAGAATATCGCGCACAAGTCTCTTCGTCCTTCCGATTTCCACGGAAATCTCCAAAGGAACCTTCATCAGCATTTCCTGATTGGCCTTATCTTCCTCTCCCTCGCCGGCATCATCCTGAATCTGCGGCGATACCAAAGGGCGGATGATGGAACCGCTTCCTGTATTGGAAGGCTGTTCCGGCGCTTTACTGCTGGTTTTCATCATCTCTATCATCTGCATCTGCGTCTGCTGCATCTGATTCAGAAGCTGGAGCATCATGGGATCCATCCCCATGGGCGGATATGCATAATAAGGCTGGCCTGCCTGCGGCATAGGCGCCTGGCCTGAAACCGCTCCCATCGGCTGGCCCGCCTGCACAGGCATGCCCTGTACCTGTCCGGCCATGGCTGCCGTTCCCGTCATTCCGGCGGCCGGCTGTGCTTCCGCCACGGGTGCCTCTTTTGCCGGAGACGGTCCGGAAGCCCCAGCCACCATGGCGGCGATCTCATCCGGCGTCAGAACGCGGTCGGAAGCTTCTCCGGCTGCAGCCGGTTCAGGCTCGGATGCAGACGTATCCCCTGAAGCTCCCGCCACCATGGCGGCAATCTCGTCCGGCGTCAGAACGCGGTCGGAAGCTCCCCCGGCTGCCGGTTCGGGCGCAGCCGCAGGCATATCCCCCGAAGTCCCAGCTACCATGGCCGCAATCTCATCCGGCGTCAGAACGCGGTCGGAAGCTCCTTCGGCTGCCGGTTCGGGCGCAGTCTCGGATATAGCAGGCTCCGATACTGCCGGCTCCTCGGCTGCAGTAGCGGCAAAGGATTCTGCAAAGGGCGCCAGAAGCCTCTTCGCCAGTCCGGGAGGCATCATGTTCATAAATTCACTGCTCAGCTTATCTTCAATCTCCAGATTGAAGCGGACGATTACCATCCCTCCCTCATCCGTGAAATATTTATCCTTAAAGTCCTCCGGCTCCCCTATTTCAAAGGAAATCGGGGTAGATATATTCACGATGGTCCCCAGGAACTCCGAAAGCGCCGTAGCGGAAGCCCCCATCATCTGATTCATGACCTCGCAGATCGCGCTTATGGTGATCTCGTCACTCATCATCTCTTCCGGTACTTCCCCACCCATCATGGTCCCTACGATGATGCGCACATCCTCCTGACGGAACATCATGATATTCTTGCCTTCCAGGCCTTCCACATAGGAAATTTCCACGCCGATTGCAGGCTCCAGACGCTTAAATTCAAATTCATTGCGCGACTGAACCCGAACCACAGGCGTCGTGATATTCACCTTTGTGCCCAGCATCGTTGAAACAGCCGTTGCCGAAGCGCCGAGGCTGATATTCATTATTTCGCCTATGGCGTCCAGTTCCATTTCATTAAAGCCGTTAGCGCCCATTTCTCAATCCCCTTTATCTTAATTTATGATGAAACCTATCTCCCAATCTCCAGGGCTTTCTGCGCCATCAGCTTCATTGCATTCAACGCTGTAACATTTGCCTCATAGGATCTGGTCGCAGACATGCTGTCCACCGTCTCCTTCAGTATGTCCACGTTGGGCAGCGTCACGAAACCACTCTCATCGGCATCCGGGTGGTTCGGATTGTATACCTTCTTCATCTCCCGGTCATCCTCGATGATGCCGGCCACACGGACCCCCGCATTCCTGCCGGAAAATCCCTTTCCCAAGGAAGCATTGCGCAGAGCCTCCCGGAAGGATCCTGCCCCGTAGCTTTCAAAGATAACATCCTTCCTGGCATATGCACCGCCGCCTTCGGTCCTGGTAGTATCAATATTCGCTATGTTCTCAGCCGCGATATCCATCCTGAGGCGCTGCGCGCTCAAACCGGATGCACTGATATCAAAAGAGCTTAAAAAAGCCATTTCTACCTCTCATTCTGCCGCCGCCCGGCGGCCGACACCCCACAGGCTGCAGTTCAAACTGCAGTCCTCATTTTCCAAGGATCGTGTTTGCAGTCTGTACGAGACGGTCCGGCTGGAAAGGCTTAACGATGAAGTCCCTGGCCCCCGATTTAATCGCGTCAACCACCATGCCTTCCTGCCCCATGGCAGTACACATCACGATTTTCGCGTTGGGATCGTTTTCTTTGATCTTCTTCAGTGCCTGGAGGCCGTCCATATTCGGCATGGTGATATCCATAAATACCATATCCGGCTTCTCCTCGTCATACTTCTTCACTGCTTCCGCGCCGTCCTGAGCCTCCACAAAATTATCATACCCAGCTTTTGTCAGAGCATTCTTAACCATCATCCTCATGAACGCGGCATCATCAACCAGCATAATTTTAGCCATTTTGATTTCCTCTCTTTTTAAATAATATAGTTAATTTGATAAAGTAACCACTTATTCAACCACATCCTACTCGTCATAGGAAGGGGAACCCTCCTGTCCTGGCAAAGCGGAAGTCAAAACCACCTCTTCATCCGTCTCATTCTCATAGAGCCTTCTGTTGATCCGAATTGCCACGTTCTTCTTGTATACACCCATTTTACCCGTAAACCAGGGCTGCTTCTCCACATACAGCTTCACATCCCGGTCTTTGGGCTTGTTCATATCGATCACATCCCCCACCTTCAGGTGATAGATATCGCTCAGATCAAGAGAAACCGTTCCCAGCTGGCCGGTAAGCGGAAGCAGGGACTGACGGATATTCTCCAGAATCGTATCGCGGTTATCCTCATAAGCATAGCCTCTGGCAATATGCTTGCTGGAATCGATCGCCTGGAAGACAGCCTCCAACAGCGTACCCGGTATACAGATCCGGATCCTTTCCACCGCAAGCCCGGCCAGATCCACGTTCAGAATGATAATCGCCACAGTCTCGTCCAGGCCCACATCCTGGATCATGCTGGGATTCTCTTCTATCCGCTCTGCCTGAAACTCCATATTGATATAATTGGCAAACCCGTCCTTCAGCGCCTGGATCAAATAGGAAAGGATCCTGCGGTACAGGGCGATTTCCACATCCGAATACCGATACCCGTCCTTCACCTTCACCGCATCATCGCTGCCTCCGAGCATATGATCGACCAGGGTAATCACCAGCCCGGGCGTCACATAGATCCGCAGAGGCACCAGCGACCGGTTGGAATCCGGAAGAACAGCATTCACCAGCATTACCACATCGTTCTCATGAAGCCCGTTTACGAATTCATAATAACGCCGCTCCTGCACCTCCATCACGGTAATATCGGTCATCACGCGGAACACACCGTTGATCTGGGAAGTGATGATCCTGGCATAGTTTTCAAAGACGCTGGACAGGATCTTCAGCTTGTCCTTGGTGAACTTCCTGGGGCTGTAAAAATCGTATTTATTATATTTTACCTGTTCCGGATCGGCCTTCTTTTCCGCCTGAACGCTTTTGGGCTCCGGCTCCGAGGAACCGCCGCCGCTGTTCATAGAATTCAGAAGTGCGTCGATCTGACTCTGGGATAATACGTCTGCCATCTGTAAAAGCCACCTTTTCTCAAAATTGCTATTCCGCAGGACCTGCTTCAGGAAGCGGAGCCGTGCCGCCGGAAGAGTCCGCAGCCGGAAGCGCGGATTCCGCAGGAGCTACATCCGCCTCGGGAGTGACAGACTGTACAGTTCCCTCCCCTCCCTGTTCAGGCATCATGGATGCGCCGTTCTCCGAATTCCCTTCCGCAGGGATAAAACCTTCCACATCCCCGTCGGCCGCCCCATCCGAATCAGAACCGGCTTCTCCGTATACCTCATCGTAATACTCGTTCATGGACTTGATATCTGCGCCCTCGTCCACGATCAGGAATTCCACACGACGGTTCTTCGCCCTTCCTTCCCTTGTTTCCACCGTATCCACCGGCCGGAACTGTCCATAACTGATGCCCACCAGCTTGCTCGGATCGATAATGTCCTTTTCCTGGATATAGGCCGCTACCTCCGCTGAGCGCATGGAGGAGAGCAGCCGGTCCGTCCGCGGATTATTGGGCCTGTCAGGACTGGCCTGCGACGTATGGCCCAAAATCTCAATCTGTGAAATTTTATCCGCTTCCGGAGCCAGGATCTCGCAGAAAACGTCCAGGACCTCCTTCGCCTCATCCGTGAGAATAGAACTGTCGCCATTGAAGAAAGCCTGGTTCTCAAACGCGATAAACGTATAGCCTTCTCCCCGGGAAATGCTCACGCTGTCTCCAACCATTCCGTTCTCCTGCAGACGCTCCACCAATGTCAGATACAGTTCATCCAAGTCCTCTATCTCCGGTTCCTCATCCATTTTGAGGACACCTGAAACGTCAAACTCCCCTTCCTCTATGTTCTCATTGATGGCAATCTGTTCCTCCTCATCGGAGCTGGGAAAGATACTCTTAACGAAGATCTCCCATTTCTGCTGATCTAAGCTGGACATGGAATACAGCAGGACAAAGAAACATAAAAGAAGCGTCACCATGTCGCCATAGGTATCCATCCAGCTTCCGCAGTCTCCGTCCCCGCCGCCTTTTTTCCTTCTGCTCATCCGATTTATTCACCTCCACCGGCAGGCTGGCTTTCCGCCTTCGCCAGAAGCTTCTTCTGCTGGGATTGTTTCATGCAGGAAAGCAGATGTTCCCGCAGGAACTTGGGATTCTCACCTGCCTGAATGGCCATAACCCCTTCAATGACTGTGGCGCAATAGAGTTCCTCCTCGCTCTGCCGGATCCTCAGCTTCTTCGCAATGGGCTGGAAGAAAATATTGGCGAGGCCGCTGCCGTAAAAGGTGGTGATCAATGCCACGCCCATATCCTGACCCAGAGTGGAAGCGCCGCCCCCGTCAAAGTTCATACCTTTTAACATATTAATCAAGCCCACCAATGTACCGATCATACCGAAAGCGGGAGCATATGCGGAAGCCTTTTCATAGATCCCGGCCGCCTCATCATGCCTGGCCATCATATCGTCCATTTCCTTTTCCAGCATCTCCCGCACCTTATCCGGGTCGTTGGCATCCACAATTTTCAAGACGCTCTGTTTGAAAAAGGGATCTTTGATTTCCTCCGCCTTTTCCTCCAGAGCCAGAAGCCCGCTCTGCCTGGCCAGCATAGCCAAATCCACCATCTGATCCACCAGTTTGGGGATGTTATACTGCTTTCCCCGGGTCAGCACCAAGAAATGCTTCGGTACTTCCTTCAGAATGCGAAGCGGATAACTTGCGATCACGGCCGCTATCGTCCCCCCCAGAACGATGGCAATACTCTGCGGATCCCAGAAGTTTAACAACTTCGCCGGGCCGATTCCCCATACGATCAGGATCAGGGCCAGGATCATCCCGACAAGCGTTGAAAAGTCCATTGCGTTTCTCCTCCTACCTAAATGTCATCGGGCGTTTATCTATCATTCAGAGACGATGAAGCTGCGCATAAACGCCTTTATCTGCTGTATTATCGAATCGGCGGTATCCTTTACCAGAAAATAATAGCCATTCATCATCTTAATCTTCGTCTCGGGAATCGATTCCATGGACTCGATCTGAAATATGTTCAAGTACAAAACCTCTCCGCTCAATCGCGTCACCTTGATCATGCCTTTTCCCCCACCTGCCGTCTCCCGGACGGCTTCCGGGGAGAAGGCGTGGCGTTCACGCCCTCTGTCCCCGGAAATACGGTTCCGGCGCGGTTCCCGCGCCCGATCCATCATCTTTTGATTATCATCACGCCGCCACTTTGCCATCGTTCATTACCGCTTCATGGCGACCAGGTCAGACAGCATCTCGTCGCTGACCGTAATCATCTTGGAATTAGCCTGGAAGCCTCTGTGGGTAGTGATCATCTCCGAAAATTCCTTGGCGAGATCCACGTTGGAAGCTTCTATGTAGCCGGGCATGAGCGCCGCTATAGCTCCGCCCGCCGGAGTGGCCGTGGCCGCGCCGGTATTGTCCCGTTCGTTGGAGTTATAATAGTTATTCCCCACCTTGGTTAAACCTTCCGGGTTCTGGAAGGTGGCGATTGCGACCTTGCCCAGGTAGATGGTTTTGGGTTCTGTTTCGTCCGCAGTGCCGCCTGCTTTGGGCACAGACACCGTAGCCGAAATCAAACCATTTTTATCAATGCTAATGCTCTCTAACTTAATTGCGCTGCCCGCGTCTTCGTTAAATCCGCTCAAATCTTTTAAAGGAGCACGTAATGCCTTAAGTTGTTTCGTATCAAACTTATCATCCGTACCACTCTGTATTCCATCTTTATCCGGCTGAAACCCGAACACAAAATTTCCGTTTGCATCCGTAATATAGCCTTCGCTGTCCACCCGGAACTGCCCGACCCTCGTATAATCAAAGCCGTCCCCTTTAAAGGAATCCGCCGCACTCGTACCGGGCGTGGATCTCGTAATAAAGAATCCCTGTCCGTCGATCGACGCATTGAACCCGCCCGTATAGGAAGGGGTGGAAGCAGTCATATCCATACCGATGCTGCCCATCAGGGTACCGTAACCGTACTGAGCCGCGTTCACGCCGCCTGCCTGGCCGCTGTGTCCCGTGGAAGCCGTGGATGTCTGATACATGGCATCCATAAAGGTATAGGTTTGCGCTTTGAAGCCGAATGTATTCACATTGGCGATATTATGTCCGACTACGTCCATCTTATTCTGGTGGGCCCGCAGGCCTGCCACCGCTGAATCCATTGCTCTTAACATGTCTTTTCCTTTCTTCCGTCCCTCCGCCTTCCCTTCAGGAAGGCGGAACGCGCATCCTCAAAAAAGAGGGCCTGCTACATCAGGACGGCACTGTCGATGTTCGTAAAGATACGTTCCTTCATGTCGTTCTGCGACATGGTGGTAACCACCGTATTATTGGGCACGTTCACGATAAAAACCCCCTGGGCGCCGATGATGGCCACATCCCTGGCGCCCTTCTTCCTGGCGCCCTCCACGGCGTGCTCCAGCTCACTCATCAGCTGATTGTCGATGGGGATTCCCCGTTCGTTCATCCGTTTTGCGGCATGCTTGGAAAAATTCAGGCCAGCCTCCGCCTTTTCCTGGAGAAGCTGTGCAAAGCCCGCTTTTTTTCCCCCCGTTCCAGGCGTCATGGTGTTCTGGCCGGGGATGCCGGACTGTCTGCCCTCATAAGGGCGTATTCCGTTCACATCCATATGTATACCCCTGTATATCGCAGGCAGGACCTGCAATATTTCTATCAATGAGGAATTTGAAACCAGGTTTCAAACCTATTACCTTTTTCCAAGACCGCTGATTGGCTGCGTAATAACGAAAACGCCCTTTTTTTATTCCGCGGCGTCGTCCGTCGTCCCGCCGTCGGGAGCTTCCCCCGCGCCGCTCACGGCATTGCCTCCGTTTTCCTCGTTCCGGCCCGCATCACCCGTGCTCACGGCATCCGGATTGCTTCCTATGGCGCCGCCAACGTTCTCGGCTTCCGTATTTCCGTCCGAAGAGCCGCCGTTTTCGGTTCCGCCGGTTTCCCCGGCTCCTTCGGTTCCGCCGCCCTGGGTTGTGTCTTTTCCGCCTTCCACGCCGGTTTTGTCCTCACTGCCTTCTCCGGCGCCGTCAGGGCCCTCCGGTTTTCCGCTTCCTTCCGTTTTATCCGTCTGGGAGCCGTCGTCCGGTTTCCCTGCCGCGGATTTATCGGATAATCTGTCCACGATCATATCCACCAGCTTCTCCACCGCATCGTCTTTGGAGGAATCCGTGGTTATGTCGGTGGCTCCGCCGCCAAAGGAATCCGGTACTCTGCCCACACCCAGCAGGTGGGACAGCTGATATTCTTTGGAGTCTCCTTCCAGCTTAAACGTAGGGTTTCCGGTGGTGAAGTTGACATACTCCACTCTACCGTATTTTACTCCTACCATCGACTCTTGTCCATAGGAATTTTCCTCCGTTACCGCCACCGTAACTTCCTGGCCGATCAAGCCGGCCGCATAGGTCTGGGTGTTCACCGCCGTGGTATTGTCCATGGCAGTGGTCATGGACGACATGGCCTGCACCATAGCCATCTGCGTTAACTGATTCATCAGTTCGCTGCTGTCCATGGGATTGGACACATCCTGATTCTGGAGCTGAACCGCCAAAAGCTGGAAATAGTCCGTCATATTCAGGGTGTTCTTGTCGTTGGATTCCACGGTATAGGAAGTGGGTGAGTAGGGATTCCCGGTTCCGCTTATCGAGATATCTGCCATTTTGCTTCCTCTTTTCCTCCTCTAGATCAGGCCTAATCGTAACTGCTGTGCAAAAGAATCCGCCTGGTGCTTCTCTTTCTCCCGGCTTTGGCGTCCCTCTTCCCGGTTTTCCGATCCGCCTTCCTGGCCGCCCTGGCGTCCGTCGTTTTCCGGCTGATCCCGGTTCGGTTCCGCAGGCTGGGTGTAGATTACCGTTTCCTGGCCGGTCTTTTCTTCCAGGATGGCGGCAATCTCCGAGGCCTTTTGGTTCAGAAGCTCCAGGGTTCTGGGATTATTCGCCAGAATGGATACCGCCGCGCGGTCTCCTTCATACACGAGCCTGATGGTCAGTTTCCCGAGGGATGCGGGTTCCAGCTCCACGGTAAGTGTCCGGCCGGTTTCCGACAGCCTTGCTGCCAGCGTATGCCCCAAATCCTCAGGAAGAGTCTGCTCCGTGGTCTTCAGCGGAACATCTGCGGCTGTCCTCTCCGTGGGAACCGCCGTTGTCTCCTCCCTGACCGCCTTCTGGAAATCCTGCGCTCCATATGCGGCTTCCTGTACGGTATTCTGGTTGTTTTCCGAAGAGTCGGTCGTCCTTTCGGTCTTTAAGTTCCTGCCGCCCGTCTGTCTTTCCGTACCAGTCTCCGTCTTCGCTGCCGTCTCTTCCCTTACGGCCGGGATATCCCGGGGCTGTTCGGATACGGCGGCTGCCTCCTCATCGGTAACATTCTCCGCAGCCTTCTGCGGCGCTTCGACGGCTTCCTCCCTTACGGGACCGCGCTCCGGCGCCTGCGGCTCTTCCAAAGCGGCTTCCATGATCCCGCTCTCAGGCTGTCCGGCTTCCTGCTCCATGCCGGCTGCCGGCTGCATATCGACCGCCTGTGCCACGGCCTCTTCCGCCGCATCGACGGGCTGTTCGGCCGGCACTTCCGGCTCCACCGTCACCGTGATCATCTGTGCGGCCTGCTGTTGAAGGACGGTCTGTTGAAGGGCTTCTCCTTCTTCCTTTACGGGTTCCTCGCAAGAAGATGTTTCCTTCTCTTCCTTCCCGTCTTTTTGGGAAACGTCTTTCTTTTTCCCGGCGGTCTCCTGAGTCCTGTTTCCTTCCGGCTGGGATACCGCGTCCTTACGCTCCTGCAGCAGCTTCATAAAAGCATCTGTCCCGGAAGACGGATCCGCTGCCTGGGCGCGTTTCGATGTACCGGCCCGGGCCGAAGCCAAAGGGCTTTGCATCTTGACTCCTTCCATGTGTTTCCTCCTTTCTCTTTCTGTCATTTCTCTATGATCAACGGCCCTTTGGGCCGGGATCATCTAATCCGATCCGGAGGGCCCGGATTAAGACCCCCTGTGCTGATGCCTGATCCTGAGAGAGGTGTTGGATACGAATTCTTCTATAAAGGCTTCGTCCGCCTTCGCCACCTCTTTTTGATATTCCAGGATTTTCCGGTCCTTCAGCTTTTCAAACCGGGAGGTATCCACCTTGGCCGTGATTACCTCCTGCTTCTTTTCGTTCTCCTGCCTCTGCAGTTCCTTCAGTCTTTCTTTCTCTTCATCTATAATCTGTTCCATGCGCCCGATGCACATGTCGAGAAGCATATAATTACTTATGGAGGCTCCCTCCGCCTTTGTCCTGTTAAATTCGTCCTCATACCCCTGCAGATCCCGATGGAGCCCGTGAATCTCTTCCTGTTTCCTGTTGACGTTCTGCAGAATGACCGCATGCTCCGTTTTCAGATTATCCAGGACCTGCGTTTTGTAGGTCAGAACCGTATCCAGCCTGTATTTAAACTTTTTCACTGTCCGCTCCCCATCCTTACTATGTAAAATGGCAAAATGCTTTACCGGCCTGTGAAACGCTTCTTTCTTTATTTTTTTATGCCTACCCCACGATCGCTCCGATACGCTGCAGCGTCTCCTCATAAGAAAAGCTTTCGTTAATGCCCTGCTGCAGGAATCCGTTGATATCCCCGATTTTGGAAACCGCTTCGTCCAGGGCCGGATTATTTCCGCGCTTATAGGCGCCTATGGAGATCAGATCCGCGTTCTTTTGGTACATCCCCAGCAGATTTCTCAGCCGGGAAGCGAGACGCTGATGTTCCTCCGAGACGATCTCAACCATCAATCTGGAGATACTGGCTCCGATATCGATGGCCGGGAAATGGTTTTCATTCGCCAGCTGCCTGCTCAATACGATATGCCCATCCAGAATCCCGCGCACCGTGTCCGCAATAGGCTCGTTGGTATCGTCGCCCTCCACGAGCACGGTATAGACCCCCGTGATAGAGCCCTTTCCGAAATTTCCGCTGCGTTCCAGCAGCTTGGGAAATTCCGCATAGATGGAAGGCGTATATCCTCTGGCTATAGGCGGCTCCCCGATTGCCAGGCCGATTTCCCTCTGGGCCATGGCATATCTGGTGAGGGAATCCATCATCAGGAGCACATCATACCCCTGATCCTTGAAATACTCCGCTATGGTGGTAGCCACCAGCGGGCATTTCATCCGAAGCATGGCGGGCTGATCCGAGGTGGCCACCACCAGGACCGAACGCCTCATGCCTTCCTCCCCCAGATCCTTTTCGATGAATTCCAGAACCTCACGGCCACGCTCGCCCACCAGAGCGATCACGTTGATGTCCGTCTTCACGTTCTTGGCAATCATCCCCATCAACGTACTCTTTCCCACGCCGGAACCGGCGAAAATCCCGATCCTCTGGCCTTTTCCAATGGTATTGAGACCGTCGATGGCCTTTACTCCGAATTCCAGCCTCTCCCGTATAGGAGGACGGTTTAAAGGATTTATGTAGGGGCTGTTGACCGTATAATAATCGGAAGAAGTAAAGCTTTCCCCTCCGTCAATGGGCTCTCCCAAGGCATTGATAATCCGTCCTCTGAGGAAATCCCCCACCGGCACTTTCAGGCTCCGCCTGGTATTGCGGACAAAGCTTCCCGAAGATATCCCGCTGGTGGCTTCATATGTCATGAGCTGAATCTTACCGTCCTTGAACCCCACCACCTCGGCAGGCATCTGCCGGTTCTGTTCCTCGTTATAGATCATAACGATGTCCCCGATACTGGAACGGCCGCCGGAGGCTTCCATGGACATACCAACCACGTTTTCAATTTTTCCGATGTGGCTGACCGTCTCGGACTTGCTGATCAGCTGCGGGATCTTTTCATACATATGCGGCTCCTATACTCCCACATTCCCCAAAATATCTTTGATGTTCTCGATCTGCGTGTTCACGCTCACATCCACGATCTCTTCCGGCATCTCTATAATACAATTCCCCCTGTCCTCTTTGTCCATCACGATAAACTTAATGTTATCGGACAGATGGGAGAGCTGGTCAAGGATGCCCGTATCCGCCTCCATCATCATATCATAATCGAATTTGTCGATGTAAATCTTAACCCAGGCCGTTTTCTTTAATTTCTCCGTAGCCGAAACGATCATCTGCTTGATCACTTCCCCGCTGGATTTCAGGCTGATATGAATTACCTTTTCCCCCACGGCCACCGCACAGTCTTTCAATTCCTCCAAATATCTGTGCAGACATTGTTCCTTAGCCGTTTCCACGGAAGACAGAGTCCGTTTCATCTCTTCCTGAAAAGCCGCAAGGGTCCGCCGCAGCTCCTCGCGGCATTCCTCCTCCGCCTTCTTTCTTCCTTCCAGATAACCGGCTTCGTAACCCTCCTTGGCCCCGTCCTCCCTTGCTTGGGAAAACGCTTCCTTAACCTGTGCATCCGCCGATAGGAGAATCTCTTCGGCCTTTTTCCTCGCTTCCTCCAACAGGCGGGATGTCTCTTCCTCCGCCCGTTCAGGTGCTTCATCCGGTTTTTCGGTCTCCTCCTCAAAAGGAGCCTCCTGCGAAAGTTCCTCCTCAAAAGGAGGTTCCTCTTCCTCCTGTTCAGAAGGAAGAGGTAATATCTCCTCCACTTGGTCATAACGGGGAAACACGGCCCTGCGCGGCGTTTTGTCGGTATTACGCAAAGTAACCTCCGTAGGCGGAATATACTGTTCGATCGTATAGGCCCCGGATTTATCAGGACGTTTCAGGATTCGTTTAGATGATGATGTTATCATCCTCTCCTCCCTTCTTTATGATTACTTCGCCCTGTTCCTCCAACTTACGGATAATATTAACAATACGCTGCTGCGCCTCTTCCACATCCTTTAACCTTACGTTGGTCGTAATCTCCAGATCTGCGCGCACCGAATCCGCCATACGCTTGGACATATTGCTGAAAAACACGGTACGCATCTCTTCCGAAGCGCTCTTGAGGGCGTATACGATATCCTTGGTATCGCATTCCCGAACGAAACGCTGTACCGACCGATCGTCCATATCCAGGATATTTTCGAATACGAACATCTTTTCCCGGATGGTCTGTGCCAGATCCGGATTGTTCTTGTCGAGTTCTTCGAAGATCTTTCTCTCGCTGCTTCGGTCCACATGGTTCATCATGTCCGCCACGAAGTCCACACCGCCCAGGCTCATATTATCCTCGCTGGTAATAATGGTGGCGAACTTGCGCTTCATCTCCTCTTCCACAATGGCGATAGCCTCGGGAGAAACCCGGTCCATATTCGCCATGCTTTCCAGTGTCTTGATCCGCTTCTCGTCCGAAAGCTCCTCCAGGATCTGAGCCGCCTGCTCCGGCTCCATATAAGCCATGATCAGCGCAATCACCTGGGGACGTTCGTTCTGGAGAAGGGAGAACAGCGCTTTCGGATCGCCCTTCATGAAGAAATTGAACGGTTTGGACTGGAGAGTCTTGGAGACCTTCTCCAAAAGGTTCCTGGCCGTGGATTCGCCAAAGGCCTTCTCCAGAACGTTCCTGGCGTAATCCAAGCCTCCGTCTGTCATCATCTTATGGGTCAGGCAGAGCTTATAGAACTCATCCAGCGTCGTCTCCACCTGGCTGTTGCTGGTCTTCCCCAGCTTAGCCACCTCAAAGGTCAGCTCCTCTATATCTTCTTCACTTAAATATTTATAGATCTGGGAAGCCCGATCCGCTCCGAGGGAAACCACCACAAGCGCCGCCTTGGCTCTGGAATCGGTTATGGGTTCGTCATCTGCTCTATTTTGATCGTTTTCTACTGTTGGTTCTGCCGCCATCTTCGCTTCCCTCCTCTCCGTTAAGCCAGCCCTGGATCAGTTTTGCCACGATCTGCGGGTTCTGATCCACGAACTCCGCAATATTCTGTTTCAGGCGCAGGCTGCGCTGCATACGGAGATTGAGGATTTCCTCATTCTTGGTAAATTCGTCTTCCATCTCCGCCAGGCCGGGTATGCCAAGGCCCTCCGCGCCGCCGCCGTCCGGCTCCACTTCTCCTCCTGCCAGATCTTCGGCCGAAAGCTCTCCGCCGCCCATGATCTCCACAACTTCCGCTTCTTCTTCCTTTTTCTTCTTTCTTCTACGCAGAAGGAGCAGGATCACAAGCAGGATCAGAAGAACCAGTCCCGCAAGGATGGCGATCCACACTGCCAGCGGAAGCGCCGCCACCAGAGCGGCAAAACCGACGGGCTGAACCACGACCTCCTGGGTGGGTTCCGGATTTGGCGCACGGACAATGGTGATTTTCTCATCCGCCGTTTCCAAAGGGACGCCGGCGGAATTCGCTACCAGACGCCGCAGCGTCTCCTCCGGCACGCTCTCCGAATCGTCCGTAAGGATAACCACGCCGATGGAAACATCCTCCAGGACGCCGGGATCAATCTGACGCTGTTCCTTGAGGATATTGTACAGCCACTGTCTGGAAGCGCTGTAGCTGTTGTAGCCTTCATCCGTCTGAGCCGTTCCGTCCTCATTGGTATATCGGGGCGTATCCGCGTTGGCATCGGTCCCGACCACGCCTCCGGCAGCCTGTTCGGAGCCATATGCGCCTTCCCCGTTCAGCTCTTCCGTTTCCAGAAGGCCCCTTTTATCCTCCTCGTCGATCCGATCCGGCGTGCTGTACTGGGTGGACTCCTGGATCAGCCTCTCCATATTCAGCGTACCCTTTACGGATACCGCCACGGTGCCCGTCCCATAGAGCTGCTCCAGCACACGCCTCACGTTGCCCGCGATGTTGTTCTCCACCAGGGTCGTTAAGCTGGTTAAGTCGGTGGCATTCCCGGACGTGGAACTGCCCGAATCGGAAGCCACTTCGGTCATGGTGGCCGCGTCCAGCACCGCCACGTCCGTAAAATTCATTCCACGCACCGCATGGGAAATCAGGGTTTTCACGGCCTGCGCCTTTTCCTCCGTCAGGGTGCTCCCGTTCTGCATGGTGATGACCACGGAGGCCGAGGCCGACATCTGCGTGTCGTCCCCCAGGGCATATTTACGTTCGCTCGCTTCGTTGATGACCACCTTCGCGTCCTGGACGCCTTCAAACAGCCGGATCTGAGCTCCCAGACGATCCTGCAGCTCATACAGCGTAATCTGCTTTTTATCCGACTCCGTGGTCATCAGGCCCGTATTGTCCAGATACATATCGTATGTAAAACCGCTCTTGGGATAACCCCTGCTTAAAAGGTTCGCCCTCGTCTGATCCACCATATTGGACAGGACACGGATGGTGCCGCTGCCCGGATCATATCGGTAGCTGGTCCCTTCTTCCTGCAGAAGCCCCACCAGCTGCGTCGCTTCCTCCTGGCTCAGCCCTGTGAAAAGAGTACTATATTCCTTATTATTTCCCAGAAAAAGCAGCGCAATTATCGCAATTAAAGCAATCACCGCAGTCCCCGCGGCAATTGCTTTAATGATATTCCGGGTTTTTTCCGGTATGTTTTGCCAGCTCTCTTTCAAATTATGCACGTTTTTATCCAACCTTCTGTCATATTATAGTGCAAATCAGACACCCATTTTGATCAATTCGTTATAGGCCTCCACTGCCTTATTCCGCAGGGATATCAGCACATCCAGGGACAGAGCCGCCTTCGCTTCCGCGATCGGCAGGGTGTGGGCGTCGTCCAACTGCCCGGTAGATAAAAGGTATTGCTTGTGTTCCACATCCGCCTCGGTTTCCCGTACCTGATTGACGGCATTTTTGAAAATATCTTTAAATAAAGAAGCTTCCGCGTTGACGGCGGTCGCATTCTGTGCCTCTTCCGCACCCCCGATGGATTCCCAGGGAATCATGGGTGTGATAAATGATGCTCCTTCCATAACTGCCTTCCTTTCCCAGATCGGTTTCCCCCCTGCGAATCAGCCGCATTCCAATCAGAACGTCTTGGCGGCATTCTTCAGCCGGGTAAGATTGTTATTGATAGAACTGAGCATATACTGATATTCATATGCCGTACGGACCACTTCCACCTGCTCCTGATCCATATCCACGTTGTTCCCGTCCAGCCTGCTGGATTCCTTCCAGGTAGTGTGCAGCCAGGAATGGGATGCGTCGATAGCCTCCGACACGGCGCGCTTCGTCCCCTTCTTCACCTGATTTGCATCCGTCAGCCGCTTATCCAGCTCTTCTTCAAAGGTTATGTACTGTGATTTAAAACCGGGAGTGTCCACATTCGCCACATTGTTCAAGGACACTGACTGCCTGGCCCACAGAAAGTCGAGGACTTTTTCCGTCAATGCAATGCCATTGCCGTAAATATCAGACATTTTCTTACCGCTCCTTTTTCGTTATTATCCGCGCACAGCGCCTTCTAAATAGGTGTATTCGACATTTATTTCTCTTTGAAATCGTCAAGCAAAGAAAGCTCCCGTCTTCTATGACGCCAGACAATCTAAACCCAACATAAAAGTATTATGCCTTAATATCTCTTCCGCGTCAAGTACTTTACCCATTTTTCACATGAAATTAACAATCAATTTTTTCCTCTGTTTACAATATTTTGTTATATATTTTTTCTTTTTACGTCTTGCGAATTCATCATTCCCAGTTTCTATGCCTTTTTAAATACCCCCCCCGCCTATCCGGAATTCAGAACAGACCGCCCCCTGTTTGCCGCTTTTCCCCGGCACAAAAAAAGCGGGCAGAGCATAACCCTGCCCGCCCATGTACCCGGCAGACCCTCCCGCTTATACGAGAATGTTCAACATGGATACCGCATAATAATTGGTCAGATTGAAAGCCCCGCCTTTTGCAAAATTCGCAAACTGCATGAAGGAATCCGACATGGACGATGCCTTTGCGGTACCGGTACTGCCGGAAGCAGAAGAAGTACTGCTGCTGCCCTTATTGGCACTGTCCGCCGCGGACGAAGACGCCGACGTCGTCGTGTTGCCGTCCACAATCTTGTCAACCGGAGAATCCAGCACGTAGGTGGCTCTGGAACCCACACGGTCCGCAATGCCGTACTGGCCGCCGATGGTTTCCTTCACATGGTCGTAGATCTCTCCAAGGGCATCCTTCAGCTTATCTTCGTCAACCTGAAGCTTTCCGTTGGTATCCATCTTCATACCCAGAGTCTTTAAGCCCTGCTCGGTGGGGATCATCCGTTTGAAAGCCTCAAGCTGGTTTGCCACGCCGGAACCGCGGCTGGCATTTGCCGACATATAAGAAACGGTATCGTTATACTTATTGGCAAAATCTTTGACCGCCGCCACGATATCGTCCAATGCGCTGTCCGCCGCCTTCCGGGCCGCTTCATCCGCACCGGGTTTATTGGCCGCCGCCAGCTTCTCTTCATACTTCTGGAAAACGTTATCCTTCTGGTATGTCTGAAGCTTTGAAGAAGCCGCTTCCAGATCCTCCAGCGTGGACTGATAGCCCAGCAGGAAGGTGGAGGTGCTGGCATTGCTGCTGTTTACATAGCTGTTGGAGCCGCTCGCAGAGCTCGTACCGGACGTTTTGGACGTGGTACTGTTTTTAATCTGCTCCGCATCCTTCTCGGCCTTCTCGGCCCAGCTGGTGCTGTTGAGCATTGAGTTATAATCATAATAATTGTAACCCGATGAAACTCCGCTAATTCCCATTTTTTCTCCTTTCCGGTATTAAAATACCTGATTTATTATCTATTGCGGAAAGTCTCCGCATTGATGGAAAAGGAAACCCCTTCACATCCTTCATGAATCGTCTGGCGGTCCGCCGGAGACATTCTGCCGTCCCGCGGACGCAGTGCTTCTCTCTTCCTTTTATATATCGGCCGGATTGTTGGAGAAATAAGGCAGCCTCTTTCCCGTCATCCGTGGGTGTGCAGCAGACGGTGGGATTTCTCTCCCAGCGGCTCGCCCAGATATTCTTCATACAGCCTGCGGATTTCCGGGTTGTCGTGTGAAAACCGGATAGGACGCTGTTCGTCCAGCCGATACAGCTTCGGCCCTCTGGCATCCGCCATCTCTACGCCGTCCGTAATGGGCTGGCCGCCGCCGCCCACGCAGCCGCCGGGGCAGGCCATCACTTCCACAAAATCGTAGGAAGCCTCTCCTCTGCGGATGTCGTCCATCAGCCTTTCCGCATTTTTCAGGCCGTTCACGGTACAGGTCCGCACCGTCCGGCCCCCCAATCGGAAGGACGCTTCCCTCCTGCCCTCAAAGCCTCTCACATCCGAGAAAATATCCGCCGGGGGATTCACGCCCTCCACGCAGTAATAGGCCGTCCTGAGAGCCGCCTCCATCACGCCGCCCGTGACGCCGAAGATCACGCCCGCGCCGGAGCTCTCGCCCAGAGGAGAGTCGAAGGCCTCCTCCATCAGCAGATTGGGGGCGATGTGCTCCGCACGGATGAGTCTCGCAAATTCCCTGGTGGTGAGCACGATGTCCACATCCGCTCCCGCTCCCGCGCTGTACATGTCGGGCAGGGTCGCTTCCATCTTCTTGGAAACGCAGGGCATGATGGATATGCTGCAGATTTTTTCCGGGGCAATGCCCGTTTTCCGGGCAAAATAGCTCTTCGCCACCGCCCCGAACATCTGCTGGGGCGATTTGGCGGTGGACAGGTTCCCCGCCAGCTCGGGATAGCGGAATTTCAGGAAACGCACCCAGGCCGGACAGCAGGAGGTGAACATGGGCCATCTTTTTTCCTCCGGGTCTGCCAGGCGTTTCAGCAGTTCGTGCCCTTCTTCCATGATCGTTAAATCGGCGGAGAAATTGGTGTCAAAGACATAGTCGAAACCGATCCGCTTTAATGCGGCCACCATTCTGCCTTCGGTGGCCATATGCCCGGGAAGGCCCACGGCCTCACCCCAGGCCGCACGCACGGCCGGAGCCACCTGCACCACGGTCACCGTCTCCGGATCCGCCAGGGCACGGAACACCTTATCCGTATCGTCCCTCTCCCTAAGGGCCCCCGTGGGACAATGGGTAATACATTGGCCGCAGATGCTGCAGTCCGATTCCTCTATTGTCCTATTCTGGGACACATCCACGGTGGTACGGGACCCCGTGTTCTGCACATCCCAAATGTGCAGCGCCTGCACCTTGTCGCAGATCTGCACACAGCGCATACATTTGATGCATTTGGTGAAGTCCCGGATCAGAGGAAATTCAGGATTCCAGGGCATCTGCGTGATTTCTTTCTTATAAGGTTCTTCTATGATGCCCAGGTCGTTGGAAAGTTTCTGCAGGTTACAATTCCCGCTTCGCACACAGGTGGCGCAGCTGCTGTTATGCTGGGAAAGGATGAGCTCCACATTGGTCCGCCTCACGGAACGCACCTTGGGGGAGTTGGTAAACAGTACCATCCCCTCTTCCACAGGGTTATTGCAGGCGGTTACCAGTTTTACTTTTCCTTGCACCTCCACCACGCATACCTTGCAGGCGCTGATCTCATTGATGCCCTCCAGGTAGCATAGGTGCGGGATCTGGATCCCCACGGAAGCAGCCGCCTTCATGATTGTGGTGCCTTCCGGCACGCTGATCTTCTTATTGTCTATCGTAAGAGTTACCATATCGCTGCGCGGCCTCCTTTCAGGTTTCCGTATCCGTAATGATCGCACCGCAGACAGCGCCCCGCTTCCTGAGCGGCCTCCTCCCTGGTCATACAGCGTTCGATCTCACAGAAATCTCCCTTTCTCTCTCCCGCTTCCCGTTCCCGCATATTCACGCGGCCGCAGGCCTTCTTATCCGCATAATTGACCTGAGGAATCTCCACGTCGCAGGAAATCACATGGTGATATCCCAGATATTCGTCGATGTTGGCGGCAGCCACCTTCCCCGCCGCGATGGCCCGGATCACGGTAGCGGGGCCCGTCACGCAGTCCCCTCCCGCGAAAATGCCGGGGATGTTTTTCACCGAGCTCTCCTCCAGCGCCTCTATGGTGCCCCGATGCACAGGAACGCCCGCGTCTTCAAAGTGGCGGGCTTCAATGCCCTGTCCCACAGCCACCACCACGATGTCGCAGGGGATGCGCAGCATTTCCACTTCCGCCTTCATGGGACGGGCCCGTCCCCAGGCGTCGATGGGGCCGATGATCTGAGGCTGTACCCAGAGGGCGGCCACGTTGCCGTTCTCATCCGCTTCCACGCGTATGGGCGCTTCCAGGCTGTAAAGCTCCGCTCCCTCCGCGATGGCGCCTTCCACCTCCTCCGGCAGGGCCGTCATATCCGTCTGCCTCCTGCGGTAGGCGATCCCCACCTTTTTCGCTCCCAGACGGATGGCGGAGCGGGTGCAGTCCATGGCCACGTTTCCGCCGCCCACCACCAGGACCGTCTTCCCCGTAAAATCAGGCGGATTGCCGTCTCCGATATTGCGCAGCATTTCCACCGCGGAGATCACGCCGTTGGCGTCCTCCCCTTCGATGCCGATTTTCTTGTCGGTATGGGCGCCGATGGCGATATAGACTGCGTCAAATTCTTCGCGCAGACGGCTCAGGGGAATGTCGTTCTCGCCGTTCCCCACATTCACGCCGGTATGTACCTCCACTCCTGTGGACAGAATGGCTTCGATATCCTCATCCAGCCTCTCTCTGGGGAAGCGGTAATTGGGAATGCCGTAGCGCAGCATGCCGCCCAACTTGCTCTTCTGCTCGAAAACGACGGCATGGTGTCCCATCAGTTCCAGATAGTAAGCAGCCGAAAGACCGCCCGGCCCGCCGCCCGCTATGGCGATCCGTTTTCCCGTGGAAGGCGCTTTCTCCGGCACGGCAACCGTATTGGCCCTGGCATGATCCACCGCCATGCGCTTCAGCCCCCGGATATTTACGGAACTGTCGATCATATTCCTGCGGCAGCGCGCTTCACAGGGATGCTCGCAGATCAGGGCGCAGGCCGTGGGGAACGGATTGTCCTTCCGGATCAGACGTACCGCATCCGCATAGCGCTCCTCCCCAACCAGGGCGATATAACCGGGAATGTCCACGCCCGCAGGACACAGAGCCACACAGGGCACGGGCTGGGTGATGGAATAGGCACATTTCCCGTGTTCGATATGGTAGAGATAGTCGTCCCGGCAGCCTTCCAAACCGGCCAATACCATGTGCGCCGCCTCAAATCCGATGGCGCAGTCCGCGGAATCGGTGATATTGTTCGCGGTTTCTTCGATCAGGTGCAGCGTCTCCATGGTGGCCGTCCCCGCGAGGACCTCCTCCAAAAGGTTTTGAAGCTGCCCCAGCCCGATCCGGCAGGGTACACATTTTCCGCAGGTCTGGGCATGGCACAGCTTCAGAAAAGACAGCTGCAGGTCCACCGGGCACAGGCCGGGCGGACTGGCTACGATGTGGCGTTCCAGATCCTTGTACAGCCGTTCCACCGTAAGCTGGGCCTGATCCGGCGTACTGATTTTCAATCGGCTCATTCTAAGATACTCCCCTTTCTTTTGCCGTATGCAGGCTTCGGTTTCCCCTTCCGCAGGTCTGCTTTCCTCTGGATGCTTTCCGGGCGGTATTGGGGAATCCCGTACGAACCTTCATGCCGCTTCTTCTGAGGCTTCGGGATGCGAAATTCGTGCAGGCGATTTCGCATCCGCAATTCAGGATTTGTACGGCTTATTTACCGCCATTTGTGATTATTATAACATGGGTGGTTTTCTTCCACCAGGGGTTCTTCGGAATATTTAAAGCAAAAAAGTGCAAACCTTTTTGAATGTTCAATAAGGTTTACACTTTTGGGAAATTGCAGCTTTAACAACATTATCCTTTTATTTTGTCAATTTCTGTGAGATTAACGCCTAAGCTTGTTAAGGTTACTTTTAATTCAAGGTATCTGTCATGCATTGAATCATAAGTGCCAGGCGCTACCTCTTTAATAGCAATCATCCAATTTTGAAGTCTTGAAAATTCGCTAACGTAGTCTTTAATGATATCTGCACCACTTGGCATTTAATCACCGTCCTTTTTATCTACTGCCCATTTGTTACAATATCATTATAACAGAATATATAAAAAGTGTAAACCCTATTCAATTTTCGGTCAGGGCAAACGCATGAATGGCCTTACAGCCCCTGCCCGCCCCCGAGGCGTGTGATGATCCATCGGGGGCGGGCAGGGGTGGCGCAGGGGCCGTAAGGCCATTCATGCGTTTGTCCTGATTTTCGGTATGCAGCATTTGCCTAAAGCCCAGACCGGAAACAGGCCGGTAAAGCGGGCCGTCAAACCAATCCGGTTACCTTGAGGGGAGTTCTTCCAGAAGGCAGGCCGCCTGGGCGGAAATCCCTTCTCCGCTTCCCGTAAAGCCTAATCCTTCCTCCGTAGTAGCTTTCACGCTCACCCGGCCGGGTCCGATTTGAAGCGCCCGGGCAATGTTCTCCCGCATGGCGTCAATATGAGGGCGCATTTTGGGTGCCTGGGCAATGATGGTAGCATCGATATTTTGGACCTGAAGGCGGTTTTCGGAAAGCAGGCCAGCCACCCTCCTTAAGAGTTCCAGGCTGCTGATCCCCCGGTAGGCCGGGTCAGTATCCGGAAAATGTTGTCCGATATCCCCCAGCGCCGCCGCACCCAGCAGGGCGTCCATAACCGCATGCAGCAGCACGTCCGCATCCGAGTGCCCCAAAAGCCCCTTTTCCCAGGGGATCTCCACTCCCCCCAAAATCAATTTACGATCCACCGCAAGACGGTGCACGTCATATCCCGTTCCGATCCGCATTCTACTCCTTCCATGCCGCGTCCTGTGCGGCTGCGCAACATGAATCTTCGATTCATGTCTGAGAAATCGCGAATGAGATTTCCCATCTGTGATTTGATTTGGGCCGCCCCGCGGCACAAATTGGGGTTGGGAAATAAGCCAGCAGGCTTATTTCCCAACCTGCTTCTTTCACGCCCGCCTTAGCGGGCGCCAAAAATCCGTTCCCTGATCAGGCGGTCAATACGCTCCGCCGTCTCTTCCGCCGTCAAATCCGTATTATCCACCAGCTCCATGGCCGGAGAGGTTTGTCCGCCGTGCAGTCTAAGCCAGCGGTTAAAATCCAGGGAACTTTTGATCCATCCCTCGTCCCCGATTCCCCTTCCCTTACGCAGCCGTTCTTCCAGAGCATCCGGCCCGGCCACCACGGCGATGTAGTGGATTCCTTGAAACAAGCGTCTCGCCTCGCAGCCCTCAAACTGCTCCGGCGTTCCGCAGCCGCACAGGACCACCGGCCTGCCGCACTGGGAGATGGCCGCACACAGCCTCATCCAGGTTTCCCGGTACTGCCTGTACCCGTCCTGCGGGGTGTCGTAATAGCTGCACCATAAAAGATCGCTTTCCATGACGATATAATCCTCTTCCCTTTGAAACAGGATTTGCGCAGCCGTAGATTTTCCCACGCCGCTGGCTCCGCTTAGGATAAAAAGATTTTCCTTTCTGGTAGGTTCCATTTTGGGCTCCCATTCTGCCGCCAACGTGCGACACTCCCGAAAATATATTTTCCGCTTTCTATTCTACCACATCATTTCCGGTTTCGGCTGGAAAAAGCGGCAGCTTTTTCCTTGCCGAAGGGCGAAAAGAACAGTCCCGCCGCCCTGCTTGAAGGGAAAACCGAAAAAGCAGAAAGTATTTTTGAACCCTTTGCACAGTCTTCCGAGAATTCCGGAACAATTATAAGGCTTTCATTTTCTCTAATTTTCTCTGAACTTCTCTGCCTCGTTTATTGTAGTAATCCATTCTTTCCTCGTCTGTCATATGCTTTGTCATTTCATAATTATATTCTCTAAGCCTATGAATATCGTCTATGGTAAAGTCAGGGCTCAATACAGGTTTCTCCATGATCATTCCTCGCTTTCCAGTAATACGGACGGACTCCAAATCTCTATCGGCTTGTATCCCTCCAGATTTGTGATCGCCCTTACTCCACGAATGGTCTTTCAGGCGCATCTTCCTGCATCAGGTGACTGATAACAGATGTATCTAAATACACTTTTAGTTTTTTTTCCCATATTTTCACCTGCCCTTCCTGTATTAATCATAGCATCAGTTATAATATCCAGCAATAAAATTTATCCAGTTTTCCTTCATGTCTCTTCCTTTTCCTATTCTACCACATCATTTCCGGTTTCGGCTGGAAAAATCAGCAGCTTTTCAGAAGAAACACATGAATGGCCTGAGCAACTTTTTTCCTTGGGATTGTTTTCTTATCCGAAAAGCAGTCGAAATAATAAATATAGCCTGAATTTATGCGCCAATCGGAGGTTTCAGAGAATCGATTCCAATCTCCGCTTCCGTATTCCGTTTTCCCTTGTCCACCAGGGAAGGAGGGCCGGGAAATGCCGGAGGGAAACGGGCGCTGTCATACGCATATTATGAGGAGGGATCGCATATGAGCGTCAGCATAAGGAACTGGCAGGCGGAAACGGGCAGTACCGTGTACCGCTCCGTTTCGTCGAAGGAGCCGAAGGACGAAAAGGGCAGCCTCGCCGCCCTGCTTGAGGGGGAAACCGAAAAAACAGAAAGTATTTTTGATACCTTTGCACAGTCTTCCGAGAATTCCGGAAACAATTATAAGGTGAGATCTTCCTCACCCGACGATTCCGTGGGCCAGCTTGCGGCCATGCTGGCCAGGGCGGAGACGCGCATCGACGTCCAGCAGGTTTCGTCCAGGGCGATCAGGGCGCTGACCAACCTGAAAATGTCCGCCGCCGCCTGTTCGGAGGAGGATGCGAAAAAAATTGCCCGCCAGATCAGGCGTATGGAAAAGCTGATCAAGCGGATCAAGAAGAAATTGCAGCATCTGTCGAAGGAGGAACAGATCGAGAACAGAAAAAAACTGGCGGAAAAGAAGAACAATATGCCTAAGGTCGAGGAGCTGGAAAAGGATCTGCGCGCCAGGCGCAATAAGCGCCGCCGGGACGAGCGCAATTATGCCACAAAGGAGATGGCGGAGGACGGGAAAAACGCCGCCGCAGAGGTGACCGCCTCCGTGGCAGGGGCAGGTACGGCAGTCCCCGCCCCTGATCTAACTTCTTTCATCGGCGGGGGAGCCGCGGCAAACGTTCCCGCAGCTGAGAGCGTTTCCATCGATGTGACGGTTTAAGGGAGCTCTGTCCCAGGGCAAACGCATGAATGGCCCCATGGTTCTTGTGCGGTATGCGGTGTTTGGCGAGGCACCGTATACCGCTCTCTCTTAATCTTCCTTTTTTAGTTCCTCCGCTTCTTCCTTAAACCCGATTGAATGTTTTCGGATTTCTTTGTTCATTTCCCTTACTTCCTCCATTGTCTGGCACTTATCGGTTGCTGTTGTAATCAGCCATGCTATAAATTGCATTTGTTTATCAGTCATAACTTCTACCATATCCTTTCCTCCGTTCTTTATCAGACTTACTGCCTTATCTGATAATACTATTATATTATATGTCCGCTATATAGCCAAACGTTTTTTATTTCTTTTTCTACTATCTTTTCACCTGCCCTTCCTGTATTAATCATAGCATCAGTTATGATATCCAGCAATAAAATTTATCCAGAAAACACTTCGCCAACTTGCAAAAATAAATTCTGTCTTTTGTTTCTCCACCAGAAGTCAATGAATGAAACGGCAACAGCCCTTCCCTGGGCCACACTGTTTCTAC
Source organism: Lachnospiraceae bacterium (assembly GCA_021770245.1). GTDB lineage: Bacteria > Bacillota > Clostridia > Lachnospirales > Lachnospiraceae > Eisenbergiella. The sequence goes on along the minus strand of JAETRI010000006.1, from coordinate 17,798 downwards.
ACATGTGCCTCCAGATAGTCGACGATATCCCCCGCTGTGGCCAGCTCCCAGATCTCGTCGTCCGGTATCTCGATACCGAATTCCTCTTCAAAGGCAAGCACCACCTCTATCACGTCTAGCGAGCTGAGTCCCAAATCTGCCGTCAGGCCGGAGGACAGGGTTATTCCCTCCTCCGGCACCTGAGTGAACTCCGTCAGGATATGGATTACTTTTTCCTTCATGTCTCTTCCTTTCTCCGGAGGATCTTCCCGCTCGTGTTCTTTTCAAACTCCTCATACCGCAGCTTGATCCTCTTCACCTGCTTATAGGATGGCCTCCCCCGGTTTACCCGTTTCATCAGTTCCTGAAAATAATCCTCTTTGGGAATCTCTCCGACGACGGTCTCCTCCGGATAGATCTCCGCCGTGATCACCCCGTCCCGGGCATAGACCAGCGCCTCCCTGACCGCGGGATCCGCCAGGAAATCCCGCTCCAGTTCCTCCGGGGAGATGTTTTCTGCGTTGCTCAAGATGATCAGGTTCTTCTTCCTGCCCGTCAGGGTCAGGAAGCCTTCCTCATCCAGATAGCCCAGGTCGCCAGTGGCATACCATCCGTCCCTCAGCACGGCCGCCGTGGCCTCTTCCTCCTTATAATATCCCAGCATCACATGGCCGCCCCGGATCAGCACCTCACCGTCCTTAGCAATACGTATCCCGGTTCCCGCCACAGGCAGGCCGACCGTTCCGTCCTTATGATGGCGGTTCCTGTTCACCGCCGCACAGGGCGAACATTCCGTGGTGCCGTAGCCGTTCAGGATCTCGATCCCCCAGCTTCGGAATTCCCGGATATAGGACGCGTCCAGGCCGGCCCCGCCGCTGATGATGAATTCCAGTTCTCCTCCAAAGGCCTTCCGGACGGAAGCAAACAGAAGCTTCCGCAGATCGATCCCCCACCGGAGCAGCCGGTCGCTGATTCTCATCCATCGTTTCAACAGCCGATCCCTTCCCTCCTTCCTGGCCGCAGCCCATATCTGTCGGTGGAAGGTCTCTATGAAGAGAGGGACCAGAAACAGCGCCCACGGCCGTGCGGCCGACAGGCTCGCAGGAATCGTCCGCAGGCTCTGGTTCAGGTACAGCGGACGTCCGTAATGGAATACCATGAATACGCCCACCACCAGCCCGAACGCATGATGAAAGGGAAGCAGGGCGACAAGGTTCCCGTGCAGAACCACCAGTTGGCTGCTGGCGTTGATGTCCGCCGCCAGATTCCCCTGGCTCAGCATGACCCCCTTGCCGGAGCCGGACGTCCCCGAGGTGAACAGGATGCAGCAGAGCTTCTCCGTATCGGGCCGAAAATCCAGATAGGACCGGTTCCCTTCCGCAATAGCTTTCCGTCCCTCTGCCAGATACTCTTCCATGTTTTCCAGAGGAAATACGGTCATGTCCGTAAGCCCCTCCGCCAGTTTCCGGCAGCTTGGGGAAACGAATACCGCACTCACGTCCGCCTTTTCAAGCAGCGCCTTTATCTCCCCCTCCGGCAGCTCCCTGTCCACGGGAACCGCCACGCTGCCTCCGTTTGCCACGGAGCAGAAGGCGAGCAGCCATTCGTAGGAATTCTCTCCCAGGATGCCCACGTGCACGCCGTGCAGATCCTGCAGATACTCCCACGTCCCCAGGGCGTTCACCTCCTCGTAAAAATCGCCGTAGGTCTTCTCTGCCGCCTCCCCATGTCCTGTGGGGCACCAGAAAGCCGTGGCATCCGGCATGCCGCGCTGCTTCTGCTCCAGCATGTCCTTCAAATCCCGTATAGGACTGATCTCATAAAGTGGATAGGGTCTGTTTTTCATACTGTCCTTTCCTGCCGCGCCCTGTGCGGCGGCGCAACATGAATCTTCGATTCATGTCTGAGAAAATGCGCAGGCGGTTTCTCGTCTGTGATTCAGATTTGGCCCGCCCGCGGCATCGGGGCAGGGAGGGCTTCAGGGGAGAGCCCTGCAGGCCGTCCCCGATCCCTCCGTCCGCCCCCTTCGTCCGGTTACACCCGCAGATATCCCAGCCTGCGGAAATACTCCACATAGCCCCGGATGTAGTCAAAATCCGTCTCATTCCATGCAAAGCCCACCTTCTTGAGAAACCGCAGGGTCAGATCGCCCACGATATGGATATTGCTGTCGTAGGCCAGCCGCCCCTGTGCGTCCAAATCGTTCTGAAGGGCCTCGTAGAGATACGCCGTCCTCTCATCCCCCATGGTTCGCCGCAGCGTTTCATAGAAGCTTACTCCGTCCACCACCTGCATGGGAATCCCTAGCCGCCGGACCGCCTCCAGGAGCCGGTCATGATAGACGGGCCGGTCGCTGTAGAGGTGATACGCGCAGGCCTTACCCGCATACCGGGCGATCTTCACGATCCCCTCTGCGGTCTTATCCACCGGGGAAAATTCGCTGTACAGCGGCATCAGATAGTCCGGGAACACGCCCAGCTCCAGCAGGGCCTTAAACCTGGTGAGGAAGGCATTTTCCCCGTAGTTTGGCTGGAACCGGAAGTCGGACAGGCGATTCGTCAGATTGCCCACCCGGATCACCTTTGCGTCCAGGCCTTCCAGGATCCGGTCGTATACCTGGCACTCCGCCTCGAACTTGCTTCGCACATAGACATTATCCAGCGGCTGCCCGATATACAGGGAGGTTTCGTCAAACTGCTTCTCCTCCGGGGAGCGGTAAACCGTAAAATCATCCGCCATGCTGTTGCCGCTGACGCTCAAGGTGGAGATATGGATCAGTCTGGCTCCCACGGCGTCGGCATACTCTGCCATGCGCCTTGTACCCTCCCGGTTTATCCTGTGAAAATACGCATAGGAACCGTAATGCTTCACGCTGGCAGCGGCGTGGATCACGGTCTGTACATCCCGGGGCAGCCGTTCTTCCAGCCCCTCTTCCTCCACATCCCCTTCCACCACGATGAGGCGGCATCCCAGCGCTGCGGTATCTCTTCCGTCAAAATAGTAGTCCAGGATCCGGCGCAGCTTATCTTCCGGGCTTTCCTCCCCGCTTCTTCTCACCAGGCAGTAGATCTTCCCGATCTCTTCCCTCATCAGGCAGTCCAGCACATGGGCGCCCAAAAAGCCCGTGGCGCCTGTGAGAAGCACGTTCCCCAGCGCCCGTTCCCGCGCTACGGCCGCATCCTCCTTCCAGCCCCCGGCGAGCAGCGCCCGGTATTTCTCAAAATCCGAGGCTTTCAAACGTCTCACGGGCGTGTCCTCTGCCTCCAGGGCCGCGCACAGGGAGCGTACCGTCGGATGGTCAAAGACATCCTGCAAAGGGATCTTAATCCCCAGCTCATGGGCCTTTGCCACGTATGTGATGGCGGTGAGGCTGTCCCCGCCCAGCTCAAAGAAATCGTCCTCCACACCCACTCTTTCCAGGCCCAGCACCTCTTCCGCCAGGGCGCATAAGTGCTTCTCCGTTTCCGTCTCCGCCGCCACATAGCTCTCCTTACGGCCTGTCCGCTCCGGCATGGGCAGGCTCTTCCTGTCCGTCTTCCCGCTGGGCGTCATGGGCATGGCCGCAAGGCGCAGGAGGAAGTTGGGCACCATGTATTTCGGCAGCCTGGACATCAGATGCCTGCGCAGCTGCTTTTCGTCCAATTTCTCCGCCGACGTATAGTATCCCACCAGAAACTGCCGTCCGTCCCCGTCCCTCTTGTCGGCCGCTGCCGTAAGCTGTATGCCCGGAAATCCTGCCATCGCGCTCTCGATCTCTCCCAGTTCAATGCGCAGCCCCCAGATCTTCACCTGGGTATCCATGCGGCCCAGGTATTCGATCTCTCCGCCCTCCCTCCAGCGGGCTAGGTCTCCGGTGCGGTACATCACCTTGCCGTGATTGTTTTCCCGGGTGGCAAAGGGGTTTGGGACAAACCGTCTCGCCGTCAGCTCCGGCTGGTTCAGATAGCCCAGCCCCACGCCGTCCCCGGCGATGCACAGTTCTCCCGGCACGCCGATGGGGACGGGAGTATTGTTTTCGCTTAGGATGTAGATCTGGGTGTTGGCTATGGGGCGGCCGATGGTGATGTCATCCCCGTCCACCCGGGCATTGGAAGACCAGACCGTGGTTTCCGCCGGGCCGTATATGTTATAGATGTCCGCATCCGTATAACCGCGCAGTTCATGGAACAGATCCGTAGGAAAGGCTTCCCCTCCCAGGATGATCTTTTTAAGGCCGCTCAGATACCCCATATTCCCTTTGTCCAGCATATAGCTGCGCATCCTGGTGGGGGTGGTCTGTATCACGTCGATCCGGTTCCTGCTCACCAAATCGGCAAGCCGTTCCTGTTGCATCGCTTCCGCCTCATCCGCAAAATAGACTGTCATCCCGTTCAGCAGGGGAAGGAGGGTTTCCGTCACAAAGATATCGAATACGATATTGGTCACGGAGACGATGCTCCTGTGTCCGGCGTCTATCACATGATGACATACGTTATTATTATTATTATCACAGTAGTTCACCACATTTCTGTGGCTCACGGATACCCCTTTGGGCGTCCCGGTGGAGCCGGATGTGAAGACGACATAACACAGATCCTCCGGGCGGTTCACGCATCCCACCCTTCCTGTATCCGCTCCCGGATCAATCGACTCCAGATCCACACATCCAACATCCTCCGGCCATGGCTTCCCTTTTTCCCCGCATCCATACTGCAGGAGGAGCCTGCTCCCGGCGGCCTTAAGCATCTGTCGGATCCGCTCCGCCGGATAGTCCGGGGAAACAGGCATATAGGCCCCGCCGGCTTTCAGGATCCCCAGCATGGCGGCCACAATGCGCCAGCTGCGCTTTGCCAGGATGGGAACCACGTCCCCGCACTTTATCCCATTCTCCCTCAAGAAACGGGCAATGCGGTTCGACATCCCGTCCAGCTGCCTGTAGGTGAACCGCCTGCCTTTAAATACCAGCGCCACCCTGTCCGGCGTCCTGTCCGCCTGTTCCTCAAACAGCTCGTGGACACACTTATCCCTTAGATAATCCACTGCCGTATCGTTGAACTCTTCCGTGATCCTGCGGCGCATCTCGTCCGAGAGCACGGATATCTCTGCGGAAACCTCCGCGGAGCTATCCGCAGCCTTTTCCTGCGTCAGCTGCCCCAGGATCCTGATATAGGCGTCTGCCAGTTCGTCCATCAGCGCCCTGTCGTATTTTCCGCAGTCATATTCCAGGCGCATCCTGCCGCCATGCCCCAACGGCGTGATCTCCATGGAAAAATCAAACTTCGCCGTATGGGTGTCTATCGGCTGTGGCAGCAGTTCCTTTCCCTCCAGAACCAGTTTTTTCTCCCCGTCCGCCTGGTAGATGAAGGAGGTGTTCACCACCGTTTTATCGGCCATCCCCACCGCGTCCGCGATCTCCCAGAAGGGAAGCTCCTGATAACGGAACAGATCCAATACCGTTTCCCTTATCCTGTCCCAGTAATCCCCGATGCTCCCCGCCACCATGAAACGCACCGGGAGCGTGTTCACGAACATTCCCTCCATCTGCCGCGTCTCCCTGCGGGTACGGTTCTGCAGGATGATACTGCTCAGGATCTCCCTTTTTCCCGTATAACCGGAGAGCAGGAGCCCGTATGCCCCCAGGAATACCATGGTATCCGTCAGATGCATTCTTTCCGCATACCGCTTCGCCCGGGAGAACACTTCCTCCGATATCCGATAGGAAGCCGTTTTGCCGTCCGTTCCGGCGGCCTTTGTCCTGGGAAGTTCCAGCCTTTCATACGCACAGGCCAACAGGCCCTTGAAATAATCCTTGTGCTCCGTGAAATCCAGCGCGGGAAAACAGGACGCATAATCCCCGTACCACAGCTGCGTTTCCTGCAGTCCGCTGCCCTCATATGCCCTGGCAATGTCACGCAAAATGAGATTCACGCTCTCTCCGTCCGCTATGATGTGATGGATGTCAAAAAGCATGGCGTCCTCTGTAAAGCCCACCCGGAACAGCGGCCCCTTTTCCAGATCAAAGGGACGCAGGAAGCCTTCGCTGGCAGAAAAATGGCCGGAATGACCGCCGCCCGGGGCGGTCTCCTTTGCGGTATAGTCCTCAAAGTGGATCCGGAGCTTTCCGTCATAAACCCCATAGATCTCATCCGCCTCCGCTGCGATACGGCTCTTTAAGATCTTCGTATGCTCCGCCACCCGGCGGATGGCCTGTTTGAGCCGTTCCCGGTCGATTTCCCGGGGCAGGGCGATCGCAGCGGGCATATGATAGAGCAGGCCCTCCGGATCCTTCTTACAGGCCGCATAGATGGCCTTCTGCTGCGGCAGGAGGACATACCTGTCCCGGCGGAGCGGCCTGATCCTGTCCTTCTCATGGCAGGATCCTTCCCCGTGCCGTTCGATGCTGCAGGCAAGCTGTTCCAGCGTGGAGCCTTCCATGACCTCCCTCATGGTAAGTTCCGCGGAAAATCCGTCAGCAATCTCATTCAGCATGGAAATGGCGAGAAGGCTGTCCCCGCCCAGTCCGAAGAAATCATCCGTTTTTCCTACCTTTTCAAGGCCCAGCAGCCCCTGCCAGATCCGTGCCAGCTCCTTTTGTGTTTCCGTTTCCGGCGCGAGATATCCGGCCTCCCGTATGGGCAAATCCGGCATGGGAAGCTCTTTCCTGTCCAGCTTTCCGCTGGGTGTCATGGGCATATCGGCAAGGCGGAGAAAATAATTGGGAACCATATATCCGGGCAGCCTGGAAGACAGATGCTCCCGTAATTTTCTCTCATCCACGCCTTCCTCTGCCGTATAATATCCCACCAGGAACTGTCTTCCTTTTTCATCTTTTCTGTCAGCGGCTGCTGCCAGCCGTATACCGGGGAAAGCCGCCATGACGTTCTCGATCTCTCCCAGTTCGATGCGCAGCCCCCGGATCTTCACCTGGGTATCCATACGGCCCAGATATTCGATCTCCCCATCCGCCCTCCAACGGGCCAGATCCCCGGTATGGTACATCACTTTCCCATGGCCGTTCTCCTGCGTGGCAAAGGGATTTGGCACAAACCGCTGCGCAGTCAGATCCGGCCGGTTCAGGTAACCCAAGCCCACGCCGTCTCCGGCAATACACAGTTCGCCCGGCACACCGATGGGGAGGGGATTGTTGTTGGAATCCAGGATGTAGATTTGGGTGTTGGCTATGGGGCGGCCGATGGTGATAGAAGTATCATCCAAAAATTGTTCTCCTCCCATTCCCCAAACACTGCATTCGCTCGGTCCACAAATATTGAAAATACTGGCATTTGTATTTCTTTGTAAAAAATAGAGTAATTCTTTGGTTAACTTTTCACCGCCGGAAACGATTACTTGAAACTGTTTTCCATATGTGATCTCTTTTTGTTCCGAAAAAAGCAAACCATATCTTGTCGGAGTCGTTTGAATGATATTTGCATGATTCTCCACTACCAATCTGGCAAATAATTCATTATTCACACTTTCCTGTTCATTTGCAAGTACTACAGAATAACCATTGAGTAGCGGCATCAGGGATTCCGCAATAAAAAAATCAAAAGATATGGTGTTTACACTTACACAAATCTGCTCTTTCAGCTGGTTACATTTTTCCAAGATATTATTGTTCCTGCAAAAATTTACCAGTCCTCTGTTTGTGAGCACACAGCCCTTAGGTTGTCCTGTACTACCTGACGTAAAAATAATATAGCAGATTCCATCACTGGAACCATGGCATGAATCAAATTCGCATACTGCTGAAAAGTCACATTCTTCTATAATGCATTCTTCTTGGAAATTTATGTCACTATCCATATTTTTAAGGATCATCCTGGCATTACTCTCCTGTAGGATATATTCTATCCTATCCTGAGGATACCTGCTGTCAATGGGGATAAAAACCGCTCCCAACTTAAGTACAGCCAATTGTGCCATAATGACCTTTTCATTTCTTTTTAGAAATACTGCTACTTTGTCTCCGTTCCTGATCCCTTTCTCCATTAAAAAATAAGCCAGACTGTTTGACATCTCATTCAATTGTCTGTAGGTAAACTTCCTGCCCTCGAATACCAGCGCCACCCGATCCGGCGTCCTCCCCACCTGCTCCTCAAACAACTCATGGACGCACTTATCCCTTGGATAGTCCACCGCGGTATCGTTGAATCCTTCTATGATTCTATGGTATGTCTCACGGGAAAGGATCTCCATGTCTGTGATCCTTTCCTTATCCAGCTGCCCCAGTATCCTGAGATAGGCTTTTGCCAAATCATCCATCAGCGTCCTGTCATATTTAGCACAGTCATATTCCAGACGCATCCTGCCGCCATGCTCCAGAGGCGTAATCTCCATGGAAAGGTCAAACTTCGACGTATGGGTATCGATGAACTGCGGCCTCATCTCCTCCTCGTCCAGGATAAGCTTCTTCTCCCCGTCCGCCTGATATACGAAGGACGTGTTCACCACCGTCTTATCGTTCATTCCCACCGCTCCTGCAATCTCCCAGAAAGGCAGTTCCTGATAGCGGAGCAGGCCCAGCACCAGTTCCTTTATCCTGTGAAAATATGCCCTTGTATCCTTTTCCACCGGGATATGGACGGGCAGGGTGTTCACGAACATCCCCGCCATGTCCCTTGTCTGCCTGTGGGTACGGTTCTGAAGGATGATACTGCTCAGGATATCCCTCCTGCCCATGTATCCGGAAAGCAGGATGCCATATGCCCCGAGGAATACCATGGTTTCCGTCATGCGGGCCCGTCGGGCATATCCTTTTACTGCCAAAAAAAGCTCCTCCGGTATCCGATAAAGGGCCGAAGCGCCCCCTGATCCGCCGTCCCCGGACGAAGGCAGCTCCGTTTTCTCAAAATCACATTTCAGCATGGATCTGTAATATTCTTTATATTCCGTAAAATCACATTTGGGGAAAAATGCCGCGTAGTCTCCGTACCATAGCTCCCTTTCAGGCAGCGCCTCTCCTCCGTATGCCCTCGCGATATCACGCAGAAGGAGGTTTACCGTTTCCCCATCCGCGATAATATGATGGATGTCAAACAGCATGGCTTTTTCCGTGAATCCTACGCGGAAAAGAGGGGCCCTGTCCAGATCAAAGGGGCGGACAAAGGCCTTCTCCTCTCCGTCTTCAAACAGGATCTGTGCAGTCTCGTCATAGATCCCATAGATCTCGTTTCCCTCGGACAGGATATAGCTCTTCAATATCCTCCTGCGTTCCGTCACTCGGCGGACGGCCTGTCTGAGCCGCTCCCGGTCGATCCCGTAAGGCAGTGGGATCCTGGCGGGCATGTTGTAAAGAAGGGTAGACGGATCCTTCCGGCATGCCGCATAGATGGCCTTCTGCTGGGGGAGAAGCGCATATCTGTCCTCATGGAGGGGCAGGATCTCTTCCTTCCCGTGGACAGGCTGTCCCCCAGACTGTTCTATGCATAGGGCGAGCTGCTCCAAGACGGGCTTTTCCATCACGTCCTTAACCGAAATCTCCACGGAAAATACATCCATGATCTCATTCAAAAGAGAAATGGCGAGAAGGCTGTCCCCGCCCAGTTCGAAGAAATCATCAAACCGGCCCACCCGAGGAAGATCCAACAGTTTTTCCCAAAGCCCGGCCAGTTTTTTCTCCGTTTCCGTCTCCGGCGGAAGGTATTCTTTTTCCCGAACCGCAAGATCCGGCATGGGCAGATTTTTCCTGTCCGTCTTCCCGCTGGGTGTCATGGGCATGGCGGAAAGATGCAGGAAATAATTGGGTATCATGTATTGGGGAAGCCGGGAAGCCAGATACCTTCTCAGTTCTTTTTCATCCAACTGCTCTTTCGAGGTATAGTATCCCACCAGGTACTGCCGCCCGTGCTCATCCTTTTTATCTGTGACTGCCGTAAGCCGTATGCCCGGGAAGCCTGCCATCACGCTCTCGATCTCCCCCAGCTCGATACGCAGCCCCCGGATTTTCACCTGGGTATCCATGCGGCCCAGGTATTCGATCTCCCCGTCCGTCCTCCAGCGGGCCAGGTCTCCGGAGTGGTACATCACTTTCCCATGGCCGTTTTCCCGGGTGGCGAAGGGATTCGGAGCGAACCGCCTCGCCGTCAGCTCCGGCCGGTTCAGATAGCCCAGCCCCACACCGTCCCTGGCGATGCACAGTTCTCCCGGTATGCCGATGGGGACGGGAGTATTGTTTTCGTTTAGGATGTAGATCTGGGTGTTGGCTATGGGGCGGCCGATGGTGATGTCGGGGCCGCCCACCGGTGCGCTGGAAGACCAGACCGTGGTCTCCGCCGGGCCATATATATTATAAATATGCGCATCCGTATATCTTCTCAGTTCGCCATACAGATCCGCCGGAAAGGATTCTCCTCCCAGGATGATTACCTTAAGACCATGCAGATATTCCAGGCCCTCTTTATCCAACATATAGCTGCGCATCCTGGTGGGTGTGGTCTGCATCACATCTATGTAATTCCGGCCTATCAGCCCGGCCAGCCGTTCCTGCCGCATCGTTTCTTCGTCGTCTGCAAAATAAACCGTCATTCCGTTTAGCAACGGTAAGAATGTTTCTGTAACAAATATATCGAACACGATATTGGTCACAGAAACGATGCTCGTACAGTCATCTTTAATGATCTTATGGCAAACGTTATTATTATTATTATCACAGTAGTTGACCACATTCCTGTGGCTTATGGTCACGCCCTTTGGAGTCCCCGTGGAACCGGATGTAAAGATGACATAACACGGATCCTCCGGTCTGTTCACGCATCCCACTGCTCCGGACGCCGGGCCAAAGTCAAGGGATTCCAGATCCACACAATCAATATTCTGTTCCCATGCTTCTCCCGTTCCATCATATCCGTACTGCAGAATAATCCTGCTTCCGGCAGTCTGCACCATATACCGGATCCTGTCCGCAGGATAATCCGGTGAAATCGGCATATAGGTTCCTCCCGCTTTCAATATGCCCAGCATGGCTGTCACAATATGCCAGCTCCTCTTTGCGATGAAGGGCACGATTTCTCCCCGTCTCACTCCCTTTTTTCGTAAAAACCGGGCCAGCCCGTTTGACATCGTATCCAGCTGCCTATAGGTAAATTTCTTATCCTCAAATACCACCGCCACCCGATCCGGCGTCCTTTTCACCTGCTCCTCAAACAGCTCGTGGACGCACTTGTCCCTTGGATAATCCACCGCGGTATCGTTGAAGCCCTCCGTCACCTTCTTTTGTTCCCGTTCCGGCAGGATGTCGATATTCTCAATACACGTATCCTTATTCTCCAACGCCTGTTCCAGGATGTATTCCAGCCGCTTTAGCAGCCAGGATATCTCCTCCGGACGGAAGACCGCCGTCTGATAGTCCACGTTGACGGTATGGCTTTCCTTCCCATCCCGGTTATCGATATGTACGGTCAGGGGAACCTCGCTATAGCCGTTGGAATACCACTTCGTATCCGTTTCCGTCATCGTCTTCGCGTTCTGGTAACTGACCATCACGTCATACAGGTTTCCGGAGAAATTCTGTTTTTCCCGCAGTGTCCTCAGGATCTCGCTATAAGGATATTTTTGATGCCGAAAGATGTCCATATGCCCCCTGCCGATCCTCCGGGCCAGTTCCAGCACGGACATTCCTCCTTCCACTTCCACGGTAAGGGGCATGGTGGAGACAAACATCCCCGCAATCTCTTTTTCCTTCGCATTGCTCCGATTCAGCACCGGAACACCGAGGGTAACGGTACGGTTTCCCGGGTTGAGCCGGGACAGATACAGAATCAGGGTCGTTTCAAACAGGACTGCAGGAGTCACGGAACATTCTCTGCAGAATGCCTCCAGCTTCCGTTCCAGAGGAAAGGGCAGCACCCTTGTTATCCTCCCTGCTGCCGCCGAAGTATCCGGCAGAGTATTCAGCCGAACCGTACTTTCCTCCGGGCGGCCGGTATAGAGCTGTTCCCAGTAGAGCTTGTCCTTCCGGTAACGCTCCGAAGCCGGATAAGGAGCCTCTTTCTCTATAAACGTTCTGTAATCTCCCTGCATCAGCGGCTCATCGATCCCCTTTTCCAGTCTGCGATAGGCGATATCCAGCTGGTTTGCCATGAGGCCAAAGGTCCAGGCATCCGCTACCAAATGGCTCAAAACCACCAGGATACCGCTGCGCTCTTCCACATAAAATACCACAAACCGATACATGGCCCCATCCGTCAACCCGAGAGGCCTGCCCGCAAAATCCTCCGCATAACGGTCAAACTCTTCCATGGAGGTAAAAGTCATGACCGGAATGTCCTCGTTTTCCTCCGGACATACATACTGCATGGGTTCTTCTTTCTCACAGAAGCGCAGCCGGATTCCGCTCTGGCTGCCGATAAACCGGCGGATGGATTGTTTCATCAGGTCTTCCTGTCTCTTCTCCTGATAGAAAACGGCTCCGCAGAGATTGGAAATCGCAGTGTCCGCATAGTATTTCTGCAGATTCCAGATGTTTTTCTGTGGGGTGGTTAAAGGATAGTATTCCATGGCTGTCTTTGTTTCTCCTTCTCTTGTCCTGTTCGGTCTTCCCGGATTTCTTTACTGGTTAAGGGAACTCGCGTTTTCTAAAATCAATAGGGTCTTTCCCTTTTTTTAGTTTGCAATTTATACATTGCAATTATAGTTTCAATTCCAATTAAAATCAATATGTAATTGCAACTTATTTATTGCATTATTTTATTTGGAGCGAAACGAATGTCTCAGAAAATCAGGCAGGATATCTCTATAGGCAATAATATCCGCTCTCTGCGCAGGAAGGCACATCTGACACAGGAGCAGGTGATCGCACATCTGCAGCTGAAGGGGCTGGAAACGTCCCGCAGCAGTTATTCGCAGATCGAATGCGGGACTTACAATATCCGGGTATCGGAACTGGTCGCCCTGGCGGAATTATTTCAGGTTGATTTCAATGCCTTTTTCCAAGATATCTGCGTGAAAAGCGGCTAACCGGCTTTCCTCGGTATTGTTGCTGCTATATGACGTTTTTTTCTATTCTCTATTTCAATTGAATGAACCGGATAATCTTATATCAGTTTTTGAGTTTACACAAAACTTGAAACGTTCTCGAGAAATCACTTGTAAAATAGATTATTTCTATATATTTTTCAGATAGCACCTCAATGGTGCTGCAGCGCATAACAGTTTATAAGTTTATCCTGACAAATTCCTATGAAACATTGCAATCTGTTGTAAATTGTTGTAAACTTATAAAATAATTAGTTTATCAAATATCCAACTGTAAATTTAGAAAATACAAAACCTAAAGATAAGGAGCCGATTGATATGACGTGGTCTCTTTTCTTTGCAATTATGTTGTTCTTAATTTCAATCATATCAGTGGTATTGGAAAACCTCACAGTGGTTATCCCATTTTTGAGCATCCTGCCAACTTTAATTAATTCTAGTTCAGGTTTTCTCTCAGTGCTGTGTGTTATTGCTATTATTGTAACTTTTTGGAAGTGCAAGGATGGCAAGATCGCAGCTATTTTACCCATCACCTTTTATATTTTAGACCTAGCCGTTATAAATAAACTCTATTTGAACGCGACATGGCCAATAATTGCGAAATGGTTTTTGGCTGCATTGCCAGCAATGAGAACCTGGAACTGGCCTATCATTGTGATTACGGCCTTTTGTCTGGTCGTGGCCGCTACAATGTTAGCGTGGGGCATTCATATTTGGAAAAAAGAAACCACAAAAAAGGAATACCGGATTGAGTCAGTTTTCAGCGTCCAGCGCAATATGTCCGAACCGCAACCCAGTCCACATGCTATCCAGCTTGACAGCGACGGGGAGTCCGAATCGCCGCAGCCGCCCATTGAAGACTCACCTACCCGCGCGCCTATCACTGTATCCACTGACGAGCCAGCAAACAGCGGGACGGGAGATCCACCATCCCTGGCCTATGGTCTTGTCTGTATCCTCCTCATTATCCCAGTCGTTGCCTCCATCCAATACGTATTCTATCGGATACTACCGTTGGTCTCAACAGTGCCGATATTTGTAAGCGAGATACTTGATATTTTACTTTACCTTAGCACTATATGTGTTGGTTTAGTCATAGTACTTCTCCTCTGGATTGCAAAAAGGCAGATGCTTTTCGGCGGAAAAACTGGACCACTCCGCCGTCCAGCTGTATTAGCCCTCATTCTGGAAATTCTGCTTTTCATCTTATTTTTCTTTAACGCAGGCTCTATTAGCACACAATTTCTGAATTCATTTTTAAACAATGTGACAAATAATGCTCTTGTCGCCCTTGTCATTGTCCCAATTGTCCTATTCGTCATGTTAGATATCGGAATTTCTCTGTTCATGAATGTGTTTTTCGGAAACATAAGCGGTGAAACATGCAGTTGGCAACAAGAGGCGCATGAAAAGCTGGTGGATATTCAGCGGCGCATTGTCATTTTTGTCCTGAACATTTTTTTGGGTATTTTAAACCTTTTCCTATTCATCCCTGACTTCTTTAACGAAATAGGTAGCCTTCTGCTTTCTGAAGATGATTTATTCCCGAAATTTGACAGAAAGCAAAGCGAACCTCAGCTATCCCCGAATCCATCCAAAACCCCGGACCCTGCACAAACTTCAGAGGATCGGGGAATCCCGGATCCTGCACAACCCCCGGAGGATCAGGAAACCCCAGACCCTGCACAGCCCCTAGAGGATAATCCCTCATCGAAAACAGATTAAATGCTGGAGAAGTCGCATATTTGTTTGGAGGTGTTGTAAATGGCATTCAAAGAACATTTGACAAATTTCACAAGCAAAATAAACATGAAAGCTTTGGTATACACTGTTAGCTTTATGTTTTATGTGGTTCTGCTCACCTGCATATTCAAGTTTTGGTCCCATTTTCTCGCAAGTTATATTCTCGTCTTAACAATTATATCTGGTATCCTGTATGCATTATGGGCAAAATGTAGCCAGTCTGATTCAGAGGAATATGGCATCCTAAGCTTAAAGGAACTAGATGGCATCTCCAAACTCTTGCGCTATGCCACAGCTGTGTTATCGTTCATTTCCCTGATGACAACTGCAAAAGGATTGCAGAATTTAGTATTCTCAGATGATGAGGCATGGTTGGCTTACCTTGCCTCCTTCGCAGTGCAAGCGATTCTCGTCTGCTTCAGTTTGACCTACTGCCATATTTTTACTGCCATACGGTCGGTAAAAACGTTGAGTGAACGTGGGAAATCACTGATGACCGGATTTCTAACCATATTCTTAGCAATTGCGTTTGTCGTCTCATCCTCCTTCAGCTTTTCCTACATTGCCAATAACGCATATGCGCAATCATGGGCCAGTGATAGCGAAATCATGATTGAACGGTATCTAACCAAAAATATCTCTGATCTGGCAGGCGAAAACATGCGCATTGGCCGCATTCTGTACACAAATTTGGAATTTTACAACGAGTCTTTAAGCGAAGCGATTGATGGATATATTTCTACACAAGATCAGGAATTTTCCACCACTATCAGAACATTTACACTTCCCCAATACACACTTTCACCTGACAATTCCGAACATGGATATGGTCTGACAGATGTCATTATCAATGGGTGGAAACGTCGATACCCTATCCATACAGATGATATTGACGGCTTGGTTATTAGATTTGACAAATGTGTGGCAGATTTAAATTTGTATTGTGATCAATATAATCAAATCGTTAATACGTTCGATATCAATAGTGCTGCAAGTCATACTGATTGGGCGTCTGTCGAATCAGCACTAGACGAAGCTTATAACGAATTGAACGAGCTCTCCAATCACCTTTCTCCACTGAGTAATAGTTGTGCTGGACTGCGCAATTCAACTATCAAAGAGGATATTTCTGTACAACGAGAGTCTTTAGTCGCAGCTATTAATGATTTCCAAACTTTTCTTGATGTACGAAAGAACAGTATTGATGATTTAAGAACCAAGGCCCATAATGCTGCTAATGGTTATTTGGCTGGTAGTAGCGGAAACTCTCTCCCCAACGAAATCGAAGAGATACAGAAAAAAATATACACCTTAAACACAACGAGAACCAATGACGCAACGAAGGATGCTGAAAAAATTATCAAGAGACTTTCCGATATCCTTGTAACATACTCCAATAGCGATGTCTTAAGTCAGGACACAGCCAAGGACATAGTAAAGCTCGAATCTCTAGTTAAAGAATATCAAACTTATATTGACTTGGCCAATCAAATAGAGACGTACACCGTTGAAAACCTGTCTCTCACTTATAATATTACGGAAGATGCAGTCAACGACCTCAAAACAACAGGCTCCGTTGTCAACGTGACCTATAATAATTGGATATCTCTGCGGGATCAGGACTTCCTAGAATTCCTCTCCCTTTTGAAGAAACTTCCAGCGGAACCTACCCAGGATATATCTCAGGGGCACAATGTAGAGGAATTGGAAGGGAACTATCCTGGCGGGATGGATAACTCTAGATACCGCACTGAAGATGTAATTTATGAAGCAAGCATTCTAAGGCGTGATCTGTTGGGCGACATCACAGATTTTGAGCGCGCTTTTAACTATTTCAAATATGACTTTACGACCATGGTATTCTTCTCTGCGTTTATTGCGGTATTCTTCGACCTCGGTGCTT
The DNA here is from genome assembly GCA_021770245.1 of Lachnospiraceae bacterium. Classification (GTDB taxonomy): domain Bacteria; phylum Bacillota; class Clostridia; order Lachnospirales; family Lachnospiraceae; genus Eisenbergiella. Next base: position 1,219 of record JAETRI010000006.1, on the reverse strand, counting down.
TCTTAACAGGCTGTTTCATATATGGCATGGAGCACTTCAAGTATAAAATGAGCAAAAGATAACATATGATAAACCTTGAAGCTGAGATAGATGAGTCCAGTAGGGGATTGAATCCCTTTATTTTGAAGCTGTGCGGGTAATGTCAAGAGTTTTGCGCAAAAGAACTGCCTCCCGTAAAACATAGAGTGAACAAAAGGCAACCCTATCCAATTTGAGCAACAACCCAAAATTTGTTCAGATTGGGTAGGGGTATTTTTGTAAGCGCTTAATAGGTTCTTTCCAAACTTAGTTGATTTTATCTTCCGAAAGCAATATAATGCAACTAAGATTATAGAAAAGGGCGTGGCTATATGGATGAATTTATCAAACTTCTCAACAAAGATTATGAATTAATGCATTATCAGATGAAAGACAAGGCAATTATTTTCCATATCCAATCCAGCAGGAAAGAGCTGGCATGTCCGTTCTGTGGTTCAAAGTCCATGCGTACCCATTCTACATATGAAAGGGAAATTCAGGATCTTCCTATCCAGGAGAAAAAGGTTATTTTATTAGTAACTACACGGAAGATGTTTTGTGACAACCCGGAGTGCCAACATACGACATTTGCTGAAGTACATCCTTTTGCAGCGCCAATGGCCCAAAAGACAGACCGTCTGGTCAAAAATATTCTTCATACTTCAGCGCAGTTGAGTTCCTTGAACGCGTCAAAGCTTTTAACAAGCAGCCATATCACAGTATGTAAAAGCAGTATTTGCAACTTGCTTAAAAAAACGCCGGCAATTGTGGATAAGTCTTCTATTACAAAAGTTTGTGTGGATGATTTTGTGCTCAGGAAAAGGTTCTCCTATGGGACGGTCATGGTTAACCTTGAGAGCCATCGGATCGTTGACCTGATCCCTTCCAGGGAAACCGCTGATGTCGCCAACTGGCTTGCGACATTTCCTAATATCCAGGTCATATCAAGGGATGGGGCAGCCACTTATTCTTCAGCGGCAACAGGCTCACATCCTGAAGCGATACAGGTTAGCGACCGGTTCCATTTAATAAAAGGGCTTTCAGAAGCCATAAATAAATATATCATCCGGGAATTTCCTGCCAGGTGATTATTTCGCGGCAGGGGATCCGGAGCGGAACTTTGTTCCGCTCCATTGAATCTCTTTTGCGAACCAACGGTTCGCCTTTGGGATCCGTCTGCCAGCAGGTTATTTCCCGTTTT
>JAETRI010000151.1 GCA_021770245.1 Lachnospiraceae bacterium | reverse complement strand
GGCGACGGTTCTGGGTGCGAATGAGAAAAAAGACGGCTACATGGAGGGCGGCGGCTACCTGGTGAGCTGGTGCGTGGGGCACCTTCTGGAGCTGGCGCAGCCGGAGGCTTACGGGGAACAGTATGCCAGATGGCGCTATGGTGATTTGCCGATCCTGCCGGAAGAATGGAAATATCAGGTGTCGAAGGACAAGCAAAAGCAGCTTGACCTTCTGTGCCGGCTGATGAAGGACAAACGGGTGGAATCGGTGGTATGCGCTACGGATGCCGGGCGTGAGGGTGAACTGATCTTCCGTCTGGTCTATGAACATGCCGGATGTAAGAAACCGATGGAACGGCTCTGGATTTCCAGTATGGAGGACGCGGCAATCCGTGACGGGTTCGAGCACCTGCGTCCCGGCAGCGACTATGATAAGCTCTATGACGCGGCGGTCTGCCGGGCCGGAGCTGACTGGCTGGTCGGCATTAACGCCACCCGGCTTTTCTCTGTCCTGTATGGCGTTACGCTGAATGTGGGGCGGGTCATGTCACCCACGCTGGCCCTTCTGGTACAGCGGGAGACGGATATTCAGGCATTTACGAGCAGGCCCTTTTACGTGCCGGAGATCACCTGCGGCAGCTTTACTGCCTCCGGCGAAAAGTTGTCCGGGAAAAATGAAGCTGAAAAAATTCGTATGGATTGTGACGGGCAGAATGTTTCCGTGCTGTCCGTGGAGAAACAGATCAAGACGGTGCAGCCGCCCCGGCTGTATGACCTGACAACTTTGCAGCGGGAATGTAACCGTATTTATGGCTATACGGCGCAGCAGACCCTTGACTATGTGCAGTCCCTTTATGAGAAAAAACTGGTGACCTATCCCCGGACGGACAGCCAGTATCTCACCGAAGATATGCAGACAACTGTCGCTTCCTTGGTTCTCTGGCTGCGGGATCATATGCCTTTCGGAAAGGGCTGCGCCGGGGAACCGGATATTGGCCGGGTGACGGACAACAGCAAAGTTACAGACCATCACGCCATTATCCCTACGGCGGAGATTGCCCGGACAGATTTGACGGAGCTTCCTTCCGGGGAGCGGGATGTACTGACGCTGATCATCGCAAGGCTGCTCTCTGCCACGGCCCAGGTACACCGGTTTGAGGCGGTGACGGCAATTTTGGATTGCCAGGCTCGTTCCTTCACAGCAAAAGGAAAGACGGTATTACAGGCTGGATGGAAGGAAGTGGAACGCCTCTACCGCATGGGATTGAAACAATTCAAACCGGAGGATGACGAGAATACGGATGTCTCCCTTCCCATGCTGCAGGAAGGACAGATATTTGAAACGGTCTCTGCCAGTGTCCGGGAAGGTAAAACCTCACCGCCGAAACACTATACGGAGGATTCCCTTCTGGCAGCTATGGAGACCGCCGGGGCCGAGGATATGCCGGAGGATGCCGAGCGCAAGGGATTAGGCACCCCGGCCACCCGTGCGGCCACGTTGGAAAAACTGGTCTCCGCGGGATTTGTGCAGCGGAAGAAAAAGCAGCTTATTCCAACGGAAAAAGGTACGAACCTGATCCTGGTGCTGCCGGACAATATCAAATCGCCTATGCTCACCGCAGAATGGGAATCTATGTTGAAGCAGGTGGAACGCGGCGAGCTGGATGCAGAGTCCTTTATGGAGCAGATTGCGGATATGAGCCGGACGCTGGTAAAGGAGCATACCGCCCCGGAGGAACGCTTTGCCGGCCTGTTCCCGGATGCAAAAGGAAATGGGCGTGAGGCTGTCGGCACCTGCCCCCGCTGTGGCGGAACCGTATATGAGGGTAAAAAAGGATTCTTTTGTGATAACCGGGACTGTGCCTTTGTACTGTGGAAAGACAATAAATTCTTTTCCGGCAAGAAAAAATCCATAACAAAGTCTGTGGCGGCGGCCCTTCTGAAAGAGGGCCGCGTTTCCATGTCCGGGCTTTACAGCGAAAAGACGGGAAATACCTATGACGCCGTGGTGGTGCTGGATGATACAGGCGGGAAATATGTGAATTTCAAGCTGGAATTTCCGGCTAAGAAAGGCAGGAGGAAATGAACGGGTCGCCCTTACGGGAATTAAACAGGCAGGAACGGGCGGCGATCCGAAGGTTGGTGACAGACCTTTGCGCCAACTATGACAATCGGGATAGGCTCTGCCTCCCCTTAGACTGCCCCTGCTATATGCTTCATAAATGGTGGACCGGCTCTTTTTGCAGGTATTTCCGGGAGGCGGTGCTGCCGACAGAGCCGGCGCTGGAATCTGCCGTTACCGGCGAGGACACTTCCCTGAAACAGAAAACCTGCCCGGTCTGCGGCAGGGCATATTTTCCCACCACCAGCCAGGCGTATTGTTCGGATTCCTGCCGCACCTTTGCCAGACGGAAATCCGAGCGGGAACGCAAGCGCCGGAGCAGACAGAAACAGGGGTGATATGTCCGCAGCTTAACCAAAAAGAGGCTTGATTTCCAAGGCTTTCAACCCCCGGTTTGAGGGACGGCTGTATAAGAATACTCTGACGCCCTGAAACGGGCCTAAGCTGCGGACAGACAGAGAAATTGGGAGGGATGCCTATCGAAAAAATAAAAATACCAATCGTGCCGGAGATCATGCGGATCGACACACGGACCCAGGCCATTGACATGCAGCAGATCGACAACCGGCGCTTCATGTATAACCCGGACACGGGGCTGTTGGTCTTAGGCCGGCAGTATGCGGTGACAAGCCTGATGGATTCCAGCCATGCCGGTGAGCTTGCGGCTGCCGGCAGCACAAAGGATTATGACGCGTTTGTCCGGGGATGGGTCGGCGCCGGAGGGGACTACCCTGTGGGGGTGGTCCATTTTGCGCCCAGCGTGGATGCAAGAAATATAGAATTATTCGACCGGGCGTTTGACACTTTGAAGATGTTTGCGGATAACGGGATCATGTACGGGACTGTGATCCGAGGGTTCGGGAAGGAATGGGAACAGCCGGTATCTGCCATCTTAACGGATATGTGGCAGCCGGCGGCAAAGCCTTCCGTCCGTAAGCAGCTAAAGAAACAGCCAGCGGCAAAAGCCGTCCGGCAGAAAACCAATCATCAACAGGAACGATAGGAGGCGGTTTATTTGAGTATCACAACAATCACGACAGAGGATCTTCGGCACATGGAAGGAAAAGAAGG
>JAETRI010000150.1 GCA_021770245.1 Lachnospiraceae bacterium | reverse complement strand
TTTCCGGCAAAGGCGGAAAGGAAAGATGGTTTTATGGATGAGGAAAGCAGGATAGAGCGGCACCTAAGGGTGTCGGTAAAAAAGATGGGAGGCATGGCGGTGAAGTTCACCTCACCTGGATTGGATGGGGTGCCGGACAGGATCGTCTTGTTGCCTGGGAGGAAGATCGCGTTTGTGGAGTTGAAGGCTCCGGGGAAAAAGCCCCGGCCCCTGCAGGAAAAACGGATACGGCAGCTTATGAGTTTAGGATTTCCCGTTTATGTGATTGACGGGATGGAGCAGATCGGAGGTGTGCTGGATGAGATATGTGCCACATGAATATCAGGAGTATGCAAAAGAATTTATCGTGAGCCATAAGGTGAGCGCATTATTTTTGGATTGCGGTCTTGGCAAAACAGTGATCACGCTCACTGCCATATGGGAGCTGGCACTGGACTATTTCGATATCCGCAGAATACTTGTAATAGCGCCCTTAAGGGTGGCGCGGGATACATGGCCTGCCGAACTGGAGAAATGGGAGCATCTTTCCGGGATTGGGATGTCGGCAGTGCTTGGCTCTGAAAAAGAACGCATAGCTGCACTTAGCAGGAGGGCGCAGGTGTACGTCATCAACAGGGAAAACGTGGAGTGGCTTGTCAATGAGAGCGGTATTCCTTTTGATTTTGACATGGTGGTGATCGATGAACTTTCGTCCTTCAAGTCTCATAAGGCAAAACGGTTCAAGGCGCTAAAGAAGGTGCGCCCGATGGTGCGGCGCATCGTGGGGCTGACCGGGACGCCCGCACCAAACGGCCTGATTGACCTTTGGGCGGAAATAGGCATCCTCGACATGGGGCAGAGGCTTGGGCGGTTCATCGGCGGCTACCGGGAGCGGTTCTTCGTGCCGGATAAAAGAAGCCGTGAGATGGTATTTTCCTATAAGCCACGGGAAGGCGCGGAGGATATGATCTATGAACTGATCTCCGATATCTGCATCAGCATGAAGGCAGTGGACTATCTGGAGATGCCGGAATGCGTCTATAACCGGGTGGAGGTTATTCTGACCGAAAAGGAGATGGCTCTGTATGAGCAGCTAGAGCGGGATATGCTCCTTCCCTTTTCGGACGGCGACATTGACGCGGTGAACGCGGCGGCTCTTTCCAACAAACTTTTACAGATGGCGGACGGTGCGGTCTACGATGAGAACGGGAATGTAAAGCACATCCATGACCGTAAGCTGGAAGCCCTGGAGGATTTGATCGAGGCGGCGAATGGCAAGCCTGTGCTGATTGCCTACTGGTATAAGCATGACCTTGACAGGCTGAAAAAGCACACCGGGACGGTGGAACTGGACACGGCGGAGGATATGCGGAGATGGAATGCCGGGGAAATCCCGGTGGCGGCGATCCATCCCGCGTCAGCCGGACACGGGCTGAACCTGCAGGCAGGCGGCTCCACGCTGGTGTGGTTCGGGCTGACATGGTCATTGGAACTGTACCAGCAGATGAACGCAAGGCTGTGGCGGCAGGGGCAGGAGGAGACGGTTGTGATCCACCACCTTATCGCCAAAGGCACACTGGATGAGCGGGTGATGGCGGCGCTGGAGAAAAAGGACTGCGGGCAGTCAGCGTTAGTGGATGCGGTAAAAGCGAGGATTGGAGGCGGGAAATGAAAGCAGAGGAAATGTTCAGGAGCTATGCGGCAAAAAAGCAGGAGGTGGATTTACTGAAATTCCGAATCACCAATTTCCGCGGCATTGATGCGGACGAGGTGATAAAGTCCATGTGCCTTGCAAAGCCGGAAGGGGAAAAGGTGCAGGAGGGCGAGACTTCCGACAGGACGGCATCCGTGGCACTGAATTACCGCAAGACGGCTGACAGGCTGGAGGATGAGATGTTTGACGGCCTTCTGGAGCAGTACCGCAGGAAAAAGGCGGAGATCGAGTTTTTCCATTACTGCGTCAGCCGTCTGAGTGGGAAGCTGCCGGAGGTCATAACGGACATGGTGGTGGAAGGGATGGAATGGCAGGAGCTTTCCGAAAAGTACGGTGTCTCCCACACCATGATCGGGAAATACAGGAGGAAGGCGCTGAAAGAAATGGATATTTTTTATGAAATCCGGGAGAAAAACGACCTGGAAGTGCTGCTGAGTTAAAATAAAAAATTTTTTTGAAAAAAATTTTTGCCTGCCCGGAGGACATTTTTTCAGGGGCGGGGTAAGCAGGAATCCAGTGTTTATGCGTGTTTGCGGACAGGGTTTTGCGTGATGGTTTACTGACTGGTTTACTAGGTGGTTTACTGATGGTTTACCAAGTGGTTTATTGCAAAGGAAAAAATATTGTGCTATGGTTATGATGCGAAGAAGTGTAGGGAGCCCTGATGGAAAATCCACGGGGCTTTTTTCACGTCCTCCGCACAGGGCAGCGGGCTTTATCCTTTCACCGCTGCCCCTTTTCGGTGGAAGGGATGGAAAGGTGGATGCTATGGATTGTTTCGCTATGAAGGATGGAAAGTGCAGCGTGATGAAATGTGGGAAGTGTGGAGGCGGGACCTGCCATTTCCATAAGACGAGGGAAGAACAGGCGCAGTCACTGGAAAAGGTAAGTGAGAGACTGCGGAGCCTGCCGGAGTACCAGCAGGAGGCAATCGCTGATAAGTATTACGGCGGCGTGAGGAAGTGGTGACGCCATGCCGAGGAAACCGATGAAACCATGTAAGCATCCCGGATGCCCGAAGCTGACGGACGGGATGTACTGTGAAGATCATTTACGGCTGCACGCCTCCGACCGTGCCAGCGCATCCGTCCGTGGATACGATGGCAGGTGGGAGAAAGCACGGACACGTTTCCTAAAGGCACATCCCCTTTGCGTCAGGTGCATGGAGCAGGGACGCTTGGTGAAAGCAACGGTGGTTGACCACATCGTTCCCCACAGAGGGGATGCGAAGCTGTTCTGGGATGAGGCAAACTGGCAGAGCCTTTGTAAGAGCTGCCACGACCATAAAACCATGACGGAGGACCGCTATCAGGAGTACAGATACTGACGGTTTCCGTGATGGTTCTTTTCCTTTCATATTCCGACAATGCACAACATTTCCCGTGGAAATCTGACCGGGGAGGGGCGACATCAATCTCCAAAACCTGACGAAATTCTGACCGCCGCCCCCTCAAACGTAAATTTTCGCAGAATTGCATAGGGGGGATAG
>JAETRI010000005.1 GCA_021770245.1 Lachnospiraceae bacterium | reverse complement strand
CGGAGAACCTGTCCGCAGGATCCAGAGGATACCATTGACCGTATCACGGACATTATCAAACGGGCGTCCTTTACGGCCGACCGGCAGATATGGATAAATCCGCTCCCATTGTTCATTTGTCTGATCGCCTCTACGGGTGACTGGCAAATCCTGTCTCTGCATGGTATATCCTCCTCTGTTATAATCTTATATATAGATTATAACAGATTTATGCATTATTCAACATGCCCTAAAAATAAGTAGTTCAAAGCATTTACTCCCTTGATATTTTAGCTTAAATCTACCTATTGTGGTATAGAGAATTTAAATGAAAAAATACCCTGCCGAAGCACTTACATATTCTATCAAGCTGTGCCTACACTACTTTACCTTCCATATTCCACTTTTATTTGATCCTACTCGCTCAATCAGCTGTTTTGATTTCAGGGAAGATAGCGTCCTTGTTATCGTTCGCTGTGATTTACCACATGGACTTACTAATTGAGCAATCGTTATACTTTCATCTTTTCTAAGCAAATCAAGTATCTCACTTTCCAATTCCGTTATTGTGCCATTTATTATGTCATTTATTGTGTCATCCAATGACATAGTATTCCGATCCACTCTTGAAAATTCGATTGTAAAATCACTTTCAGAATCAATATATCCGACCTTAACTCCACTTTCTTGACAGAGCGTATATATTTTTCTCAATCCTGATCCGAACGTTTCAACATCTTTACACAAATATAACATTTTTGAAATTAATTCATTGCGAAGAAACGAGTGAAGATCTCTTGTCGCAAAATCCTCCGGGCGAAACGAATTAGCAAAAGATCCCGGATTCATAATAGAAATACGATTAGAGTAAATATCTATTTCATGCTGCACAGTGAAATCATATCTGGCATGTGCAAAGCTGTTAATAACAGCCTCTCGTATGGCATCAATCGGAATCTCTGGTGTTTCAATTCTGTGAATACCATCATTTCCAATGTGTGAACTCCATCGAATGTTTTTTATAATATAGCTGGTTGCAGCATTAATTAATTCAAATATATTTCCTTCTACACGCGAAATATCAAGGAATGTATTTTTATGCTCCGTGGCAAAACTGCCATTTTCAAAGTAATAGGATGATTCTTGGAAAAGAGCATTTTTCCGGCATTTGTCAAGTATTCTCTATTTAATAATCCCAGTTTTTGCATAATCGTATATACATCCGTCCCCAATTCTGGAAGCCTACCGCAATTCGTTGCATTCTTATAAAAACTGTTGAGAGTAACTCCATCTACATCATTTATCATTTCCTTGGATGATTTATTTTCCCAGTTTTCTTCATATTCCTGGTCAATCATCATGTTTCGAAGCTCGCTCGGAGACATTTCACGATCCTCATCTGCAACACGTATATAGTATTTTCCAAATGCAGAGTATGGTTTATCCTTTCCTTCAACATTTACAATGATTATTTCAACATCATCAATAAATTCCGTTTTTATCTCAGGAAAGATTTGTGGTCTAATTGCTTCAAATATTTTTCTTGATACATCACGCATCGTTGAATCAACAATCATAAATTTATTTGGTATTCCATCATTTTTCAAGCCAAAGTATATTTTTCCTGCTCCATGCTTATTTAATATGCTGGATATAGATATCATTGCTTCATTTAGCTCACCTGTTGTCTTTTTGAATTCATTTCTTTCATCTTCTCTGAACATAGCTAACCCACTTTCCTCTATAACAGCTTAAATGACATAATAAAATAATATTTTTGACATAATAAATGGCACAATATAACATTTGTACTATCACGACAAATATAAGTAAATTGCAAAGATCCCATTGGAAGCATTGAATCTCTGCATCCTAATTTTAAATGTATACAAATTCTCTTAAGACCATTTCTTTCACACAATTACAAGTAGAATTCATCCTGCCCATAATCCCAAAATTTGGATTCGTCCACCTCATTCTAACTGATTCCGGGCTTTCAGTTTCTCGTTTACTTCATCAGCAGCTTTCATCTGCTCTATGATTAAGTCAAGCCGTTCCTCTGCCTGCTCGTTCAGGTCGGCAAGGTACATCCATAATTTTCCTGTCAGGATAAGGGAACTGTACCGTGCCAGATGCTCCTGTTTCAGATATTACCGGTGCAGCCGCCCATAATGTCCCACAGGGCGGTTTTTCTCCGGCAGTTTCATGTCCGGGATATAGTAATCGCCTGCCAACGTATAATGCAGTCCATTATTTTCACCATAAATATGTTTTTTTCAATTCATCCATTTTGTTAATCTCCTCATTCTGGTTTAGTAATTGCAAGTCTGACTCTCCAGAAATATTGATAAATCATTGGTAAAATCAAGTAAGAAACACAGAAAATGTTTGATTAAAGATTTCCCAATCTGCCGGACTATAGATTTCCGGCAGACGGGTTAGTGCTCTTTCTTGGATGTCCCCTGGGACGCCTGGGTTTATTTTCTATCTGTTCCTTTGGCTTCGGCTTGCGGCCGCGTTTCTTTGGTTCAGGTTTTGGGACAGGTGTCGACAGTCCAAGAGCCTCAAGTTCTTCGAAAACTGTTTTTAAAGTGTGTACCCAATACCCGTCATCGGTGGCGGGAATGGGAGGCGCATCTGACTTGCGCCATGCGGAAGACAGATCTTCCATAAGCTCTCCATATGACATTTTGTCCAGCAGCCCCGCCTGTTCTGCTTTACGCAGGATGCGGCAGGTCGCAACGGTAGACACGTAGTTTACGAACTCGCTCCCGATCACAGAAAAATCGCCTTGCGCGTTGGTGTGATCCAGACATCCATCACTTTTATATCGTTTGAATACAAGCTCAAGCAGCCAGCGGTCTTCATAGCACTTATAGGCTGTTTCAGGCTTCAGATCCTGATCGGATTCAAGAGCGAGGACGCCAAAGAGCTCTTTCTTTTTTGAATAGCTCTCGGGAGAAAACGTATTCTTGCGTTTCGCATTTGCTAGATAGGCTGCTTCTTCCTTTGAGGCCTTCTTTACATCCTTAAATGAATAGAGGAACCGGCCGCCTTTGATTTGTGCCTTTTTGAAAACGACATGTTCGTTGATTCCGGTAAGGACACCGTCAAAAGAAAGCATGCTGTTGTCTGCAATGCGGATATCATTCCTTTTGATTGGTGTCAAAAAGTGTAGTTCAGGCCTCTTATCCAGCTCTTCTTTAATTTTACCGGGTGGGAAGCCTTTATCTGCAACGATAATCCCCCTTTGGATATCATTGTCACGGATGAATGCAGGGTATGATCTGGCGTCTATGCTGTTGCCCGGAAATACTTCCGCGCAGATTGGCTCCATGCGCTCAATGTCATAGGCATACAGGACAGAAATTTCACTGTATCCTCTGGTTCTGGCTTTGTAAGAGAAAGCAGACAGATCATTCTCCAGACTGGTATCCTGTTTTAAAGTGCCGTCTACTGCGATGTGGTGATCCACAGCTGTTGCAAGCATTCTGCGCTGATAGAAGAGCTGCCGTCTGCTGCCGTCCATACCGATACGCTGAAAGAGGTCGCTTACGGAATTTCTTGACATCGCTATACCGGGATAGTCCCTGCAGACAAAACAGCGGTTATAGTGAGTAGACATCCTGTTTGCCGTAATAGAAGGCTTTATGACCCGGAGTATCGCCACCGCCATGATGGCAAAAGCATCTGGAGGATCATAAACTGCCAGCAGGTCATCCTGTATATCTCTTGTCACAGATTTGACCAAAGCGGAAGCTCCGTATGAGAGCATATCCGGGGTGGAGGAAGTGGGGGCAGGGGCATCATTGACCGGGACGAACTTATAATCGATGATATGGCCTACAACCTTACCGTTACGCGGCTGAGGATTTCCGCCGGGGACATACCTGGTCGAGGAACGCTGCCTGACTGCATAACGCTTCGGGCCATCACGGCCACTATCGTCAACAATGGTATTGACTGGTCTGGGTACTGCTCGGATTTCTGCTGGAACTGCCATTGAGAAGTCCTCCTTTATATAGTTCTATTATACAATAACAGGACTATATATTCAAGCTTTTCATGTACTATTTTACAAAAATCCTGAGCATAAAACATGGTATAATCAGGTCAGAAACAGCTGTTTTCCAGAGCTGTTTTTCTCTGATACCTATGATTTGGCCTGAAAATAGGAAAAAACGTCGGATTTGCGGGGATATCCTATAGTCCGATGATTTGGGAAACTTTTATTAAGATTAATTCTTTTTATAACCGTATATAAAAATCTCAAATCATTTTGAATCAAAGATAGCGCTGCTCTCTGAACAGGTTTTAAATCTAAATCCTCCATGTATATCCTCTCTCTATCATATGTGTCAATTCCCTTGAAAAGCCACATTCCACTCCGTTTTACCGCTTACATTTTTATTCTTTCTCATCAATCAATTATCCAGACTATTCTCATTCAGCAGGAAATCATAAATCCCCATGACCAACACTCCATCATCATTGTAATAAGGCGCAGGTGCATCTTTCGTGATGATAATCTTCTTAAAAAAGTCCCCAGTCAACATCAGGGAGCGTTGCTCCTGTTCCATCTTTGCCCGATCCGGAATCGTATAAGCCGACTGTATATAATAACGCTTAGAGCCTTTATTGCAGACAAAATCAATCTCCAACTGTTTACGGATTCCGTGACCTTTTTCATTGGTCATATTTAAGATAATAACGCCCACATCCACATTGAAGCCCCGTATCTTCAACTCATTAAAGATGATATTCTCCATAGTATGAGTTTCTTCCAGTTGACGGAAATTAAGGCGGGCATTACGCAAGCCCAAATCGGTAAAGTAATATTTGATTGGTGTATCAATATACTTCTTACCTTTAATGTCATATCGAACAGCCCTGTCTATCAGAAAGGAATCACAAAAATAGTCGATATACCTTTTGATGGTCACATTGCTAATAGTTTTATGCTTGATACTATTGAAAGCAGCCGACAGCTTTACTGGATTTGTAAGTGAGCCGATGGCAGACGAGAGAATGTTCAGAAGTTCCTCCAACTCTGCCCTATTGCGTACATTATGCCTTCCTACAATATCTGATATATAGGTTTCCTCAAACAGCGACTTTAGGAAATTAATTTTTTCTTCCGGACTTGAAATATTCATGATGAGAGGCAGTCCTCCGTAAAGCATATATTCGTTCCAACCGTCCTGCTTCGTCCCTGTGTAGACTGACATAAATTCCGCAAAACTGAGCGGATACATATGCACTTCATCTCCGCGGCCTCGAAATTCAGTAATCACATCCTTGGACAAAAAACGGGCATTGCTTCCTGTCACATATACATCCACATTTTTCATACGAATCAAGCTGTTTAATACGGATTCAAACTCCCCCAAAAGCTGCACTTCATCCAGCAATACATAGTACATTCCGTCATCTTTAATCTGCTCTTTGAGGTATGGATACAGAACTTCCGGATTACGAAAATGCTTGTTCTCAAAAGAATCAAACGCAATTTTTATAATATGCTGTTCATCTACTCCTCCTGCCAACAAATGGTCCTTGAATAGATCAAACAACAAGTAAGACTTTCCGCAGCGACGGATACCGGTTACCACCTTGATAAGTCCGTTGTGTTTCTTATTGATAAGCTTACTCAAATAGATGTCTCGTTTGATTTCCATATCATGTTCCTTCCTTATGATGAAAGTTTTTGCGAGTAATCGCAAAATTCTTCATTAGTATTATACCTCGTCTGGATTGATTTTACAACTTCTAATGAAAATATTTGCGAGTAATCGCATTTTTTACAGTGAAATTCATCAGAGGGACATTCTGGTTACCTATTAATGCATAATACAATCCTTCCATTTCATCATAAATATGCTTTTTCAATTCATCCATTTTATTTACCATGACCAACAAATCCTGCCGTGGCAGATAAAGAGTATTTTTATCATCTTGATTATATCCTTTCATAAGCCTACAAACCTTGATATTTCAGGCTTTTTGGCACTTTTCTTCAATTTTATATTTTGCCCGAAACCTACGCAATTCTTTATAATTCTCCGCAAATTCACGGGCAAATGGTGTAGTAAGTGGTGTAGTAGATTGGTGTATTTTCAACCTGATTTTCTCTTCTTTCCCTGCATATCGGTTTCTTTAAAGTCAATGATTTTCGCCATTTGCTCTGCCGCCCGGTCAAAGCTTGCATGAGTGTATACATTCAATGTAACACCTACATCAGAATGCCCCATTACATATTGCAGGTTCTTGATATCCATACCGGCATTTGCCATGTTTGTGCAGAACGTATGACGGAACACATGGGGCGTGATATGGGGCAGCGGCTTATCTGGATGCAGCTTCTTGTATTTTTTCATAGCCCAGCGCATTTCATTTTCGATATGCAGCGCCACTTTAGGCTTATCGTCTTTATCCAGCAAAAGGAAACTGCTGTACCCATCTACAATGATTTCTGTTTTCACTTTTTTGCGATGGGCAAGGATATTGTTCAGACTTTGATAGACTTCTTCTGTCATAGGAATATAACGGCACCCGCATTCTGTCTTGGTTTTCTCGACATAATACTTTCCGCCCCTCTCCCGGACAAGCTGGTGATCTACCCGGATTCTCCGGTTTTCAAAATCCAAATCTCTTTTTGTTAAACCGCAGAACTCGCTGACACGCATACCGGTTCCCAGCAGCACAACAAATTCATCGTAATACTTCGTATAAGTCTTATCCCTCCGGATAAAGCCCATCCAAAGCTCCTGCTGTTCCTCCGTCATGGCAATCCTCTTCTGTGAATCGTTAGGAACAACATCAACCAATTTGAAATCAAAGGGGTTTCTGCGGATAATATCCTCATTGTATGCCATTTGAAAGGCTGGCTTGACAACGCCCCGGATGCTTGTAATGGTGCTGTATCCTTTCCCTTCGTCGTGAAGTTTCATAATCCACTTTTGGGCATCTGATACTTTGATATCCCTTATCTGACGATAACCGAAATCTTCTTTCTTGACTAAATTCAGCACAAAATTGTAACCGACTTTCGTGTTGTAGCGAACTCCCTGTTTCAAACTGATATATCGCTCTAAAAGGTCTATTACGGTAATCTTTCCGGCAGCATAGTCAATTCCGTCGTCAAGCTGCTTTTGAATCGTCTTTTCTTTTTCCCGCAGCTCTTTCAGATCAGAGGAATAAATGGTCTGGCGCTTGCCACGGATATCGGTATAACGATATTGATAAATCAGGTCTTTTCTTTGGCTCTCTCCTGTCCGCAGGATTCTCCCTTTATTGTCTTTTCTCTTCTCGGACATTGTCAAACTCCTTTCCGTGATGGAAAGAGCCTTGATATGACTCATTCATTGTACCATATCAAAGCTTATTTTACACCACAAGTTTCACAAAAACTGCAAGAAATAAGATAGCTGCCACTGTCAGATAGAATATTCCTGCTCAATATACTGATCGAACAAGCGGCGTTTAATTAACCGCTTATTGCCAACCCACAGGACAAACCGACAGTTCTTCTCATTGGTAAGCTCGCGCAGTTTATTAATGCCAATTCCGGAATAAGCCGCCGCTTCTTCCAGACTCAGGTTACTCTTTTCCCAAATAGGAACTTCTTTCACTGGCTTTTGCCTCCCTCCATGAGTTTCTTTAACCGATTCATTTTCTGCTGTGCGGTCACTCTGCGGAAGTTCCCGCCCGTAAAGCAGACAGGTACGCACATTTCAAGCAGCCTGTCATAAATGCGTGCATGGGCTGTGTCCTGTGGGTGCTGTATCTGCTCCAGCGTGAGGTTTGTTGTCGCAATCAGTGGCTTTTTACTACGGTATCGGCTATCTATCATGTTATAGACCTGCTCAAGACCGTATTCCGTACCCCTCTCCATTCCAAAATCGTCAAGGATAAGCAGGGGATAGGCGCACAGCCTTGTTATGTACTCATTCCTGCCTTCTGCACTGCTAAAGAGGTTATTCAGTATCATAGCAAAATTTGTCATGCAGACGGGTATTTCCTGCTCCATAAGGGCATTAGCGATACAGCCTGCAAAATAGCTTTTTCCGGTACCAACATTTCCCCATAACAAGTAGCCGATATTTTCAGACTTCATTGTTTCCCAATGCTCCACATAAAAATGCGCTTTCTCTATCTGTGGGCAATTACCGTTGTCATTCCCAAAAGTCCAGTGCCGCATAGCCGGATCAGTGAAGCCGTCCCGTTTCAGGTGTTCAACCTCGTCACTGTGTTTTTTCTCTAATTCCTTTTTTTCCAACCTTTCACGTTCTGCCCGGCGACAGTCACATTCAGACGGGTGGCGGTCACGCCCGAATAAAGCTTTGCCCTGGGGAAAATAAGCTTCTTTGGGTTTATGGCATTTCCCACAGTACAGCAACCCGTCCTCCCCCTTATAATCCTCCGGTTTCTTTGTTGTGTCCATCATATCCAGAACCACGTTATCTAAAACATTGCTCATAAACTGTCCTCCTCACTATATGAATAATCAGGTATCCCTTTCTTTGGCGCTGCCTTTCCAATATCCTCCTGCGCCCATTTGTAAATCGTGGCGGCATGGTTATGGTATTTCCGTCCACTTGAAGCGATATATGCGGATAAGTGGTCGATGTAATATTCCCATTTGTCAGGCAGTTCTGATTTCAGACCCTCAAGCTCCGCACCAGAGAGAAAAACATTACAGAATTTCCCATAAGCAGTGTGGGTGGGTGTTCCTTTCTCTCCCTCTTTTTCTAATTCTTTATCTATCTCTATCTCTTTCTCTACGCTACAAATCTGTTTCAAATTATTACAATCCATTTCAGCTGTGTTACATTGTAACAGCCTGCCCTCTGTGACATACTGTTTTTTCCGTTCCCTATGCGCCCTCACACGCATCGCTGAAGCTGTTTCCGTTCCGATAATTGATGGGACTTCCGTAAGCTGATACTCGTCATCATCACAGATTTCTATCAGACCATGCCGCTGTAAAAATGCAAGTGTCAGCTTCACGTTTTCTGCGTCCTCGTCAAGCGCAAGCGCAATCTCCGAAGCGAAGTTGTCCTCCACTCCCTCAAAGTAAAGTTTCCCCTCGTCCTTTAGTGATAACAGCATCATTTTCAGGTAGATAATCGTATGCGTGTCACCGCCCGCTATGGAGCGTAATTTCTTGATGCGCTTGTCTGAAAACCAGTCTGCTTTCAGCTTTAGCCAGTAATATCTCTTTGCCATAAATGCCTCCTTAAACGCACAAAAAGGACAGCCCAGACCTTTCCCATAAATCTGTAACTGCCCTTTCGCTGTGTTAATGATAATAATTCAAAATCCCATGAAAACATCTGCAAACAATTGGGAAGAATTGCAGAATCATATATGGGATTATGTATTCAGTTTTTGATATGCTTGTACTAAAGTTTCAGCTTATAAGCCCCCATATTTTCAGAAAACACGTTCCAGGATTTTTTATCTTCTCCCTCCGTCTCATCATACAATTTTTGAGTTTTCCTGCTCGTATTATGTAAGTGTATTGTTGTACGGCTTATAACTGTCCATAATAAAAATTCTACCACCTACTCCCTACTTTGTGTATATGGGATAACCATAGGAGAGGGCCACAATGTCGATACGTATCGTACGAACGCAAACGCCAAATCCCTTGACGTAACGTGACCACTAACCGCAAGAATACTGACCATTTCCATTCTGCAGTCTGTGGCGATCATATACTTTCCTCCCTTCATTTAGTCACTTATGATAGTAAACGATAAAGGTGCAATATTCCTTCCTATTTACAAAAATTTTTTAAGAATTTTTTCAATCAGTATAGGCGATAACACCTGTATTGGTTTTGGAACAGTCTGTCTATACATACTAAACCCGTTTGTATTCCATTTCTGGAATAGCAAGCACTGCCTATGGACGTCCACAGGCTAAAATAGCAAGCACTGCCTATGTCATGACATAGGTTCATTTTTCCAATTTTTTCCTGAAGGAATTTATTGAAAAATCTGCTTGCTTTTGATTGCTAAGGGATATATTCCCCTAACCCCTTTTGAATAAAATACATAATGTACTACATTGAAAAATTTCTTCCCATTACGATATACTTTGTAGGTCTGAAATAATTCTTATACTGCAAATTTAGTTATGGAAGTTTTGGTTACAAAATAGCTTATTCAATTATTGTCCATGATGTAATAACCCTGCGTTGAACTTCATTTGTTCTCTTGTGAATTTTTATAATTTTTGCATCACGTATGGTAAGCGGATTCTACCGTTTACCATGCATTAAACACTCAAACAAGAAGTTTCTGGAATAACCATTATACTTCGTAAGTTATGCATAACGTCGTATTACATTTGTTGCTAAATCTTCTGCATATAATTTCGTTTTTCTTACCATAATAAAACCTCCAGACTGAATCGTTTAATCTTACATCAGTCTGAAGGTTTACACAAACTTTGGGATAATCCCAATTGCGATTCCTACAACAGTAGCTTTTTATTTGCCGATATAATTTATATCAACACTCAAGCATTGTATATAAAACATTTACTCAAAACTATGTATCACATAATCGGATGTTAATTTTTATTCTATGTTCCTGAAGTTCTTCGTCATATGGAACTTTAATCCCTTCCTTGAATATCATAAGTTCACTTGCTTTGCACTTGGAAGACACACTGTAATTCAGATCATACAGACATATCGAATAACCCCTATATATACTTTCTATTTCTGATGCATCATCATAAGTAATGATCCAGTCACATTTTACACAGTCTCTTATCGCTCTTTCAATCCGAACATGGTCTTCTAATTGAAAGTAATTCATATAGAGTTGTTTCCCTTTCTTAAAATACGGAGGATCAAAATAAACAAGTGTATTTTCTTCATACAGAGGAATATATCGTGTAATAAAGCTATTAATGTCCTTGTTATAAAGCTTTATATCTGATTTTCTCTCAGCAATGCTCTCTATCCTTCGAATTAACTCTTTTCTCTTGAAACGGGCATCCATTTTCCATGATCCAGACTGATCCATACCACCAATCACACCGCCTTTAATAATACCAGAATGATTCGTACGGTTCATATAAAATGTTGCAAACCCAAGTTCAAAACTGTATTTATCATTTCGTGTGAGGCAGATATTGCGCTGTCGGTTCCATTCTTCCATAGTAAGAGGAACAACTGCAAGCTCCGCTATAAATCGATCAGTCTCAGTAAGGACAGCTTTCCAAAAAGACCAAATTCCTTTATCATAGTCATTGATGACTATCCTGCTGACAACACCCCGAAGGAGGAGTTCAATCGCAATTCCTGCCCCGCCAGCAAAAGGCTCGATATATGTTCCTCCACTATGTCCAAGTTGATCGATCATATATTTCATAAATTCAGCCAGTTTACCTTTTCCGCCCGGATATCTTAATGGGGAATAGAACATACATTCACCTCCTTTGCTCATTTATTCACTGAGTTTTCCCAAATACTCTATAAAAGTATTGGGAAGCCAGTCTGATAAATTGTATGGATTCAGATACAGTTTACCTTTTTCATTTCTTTCCCGCTTTCTTAATGAAGGAATAACTTCAAATACAATATTATCTTTTGTAGATATACCTTTTGACTCTCTGATCAATTTCTTCAGAGGTGCCAGATAAACTTCCTGCTCTTCTTCTGAATAGTCTTCCGGATATTTTCTATTCAGAGCATATTCGAGAAGCTGTGCAGCCAACGTTCTGTCAAAGATATCGTGATTCCTCTGGTTATAGAAATTATCAAGACAATTTCTACATGACCTAGAACAGGTGCAGCCTGTCAGAATCTCTTTTGTTCGTGAAAAGACATCATCAAGCACTCCATCTTCTCCAATAAGGGAAGAATAGCCGGCACCACTGGTCAGATTGTCATAAAAGAACATCTCAATATGTACTTCGCCGTTTTCCTCAAGACGCGTTCTCCAACCGCCGTTGATTTCATTATAATCAATATCCATTGAAAGAGACACTGCCTTTTTAATTGCCTCATGCAGAGTCGTTGCAGCGGATCGTAGAATATTCTTTTCCTCACTGTCATAGTTTGATACTAGCTTCTGATTATCATATCTAATATCTAACATAAACATATCTGTTAGAAATTCATATCCGAGATAAATATTTGTTGCAACTGTGCCTTCATGTCTGCAGAGATAACGATCATGATACGGCTGGGAAAATCGGAAATCGCTCGTTTGAAGCGGTTCTGCCACCTCCGCTCCACCGCATTTAGTACAGATATTAAATCCGTTTTTCTTCTTTCCCATATTGACGGTCAATACCTTACGATTCTGAAGATTTGCAAAACGAATGTAGCTATGCTTATAATTCTGCATTTCCGTATCTTTCGGAACATAGGAATAATATGGTGCTTCCGCATATGTCTTTTCTTCTTCCTCGTCTTCGTACTTGACCGAGTCTCCCTTAACCGGTGCGAACCCCCACGGCTTAATCATTGAATGCCGTTCCACTGGGGCATGGCAGTAAGGGCATTCTGTATATTCTTCTTGACCGTCGCCGAACCAATTACATTCCGTACAGACAATGATGTATTTCTTGTAGTCTTTACTTGTGAAATAATATTCTGCCTGATTATGCTCATATCCCTTTGGTCTCGGATTTGAATATAGTCCGCCACTCTTATATATCTTTTTATCAATAGTAATGAAACGCCCTGGGGCATATTCACTAATGGCAACCGCAATGTCCCTTTCAGGGGCATATTTAATGTCCTTAGGAGCCCTTCGCCCATGTTCAGAGTCCTTTTCCACACAGAATCTTACGACATTCTTCGGAAAAGAATAAGAAGGAATATATCCCTCGGAATAGAATACATCAAATGCAGAAGTCTCTTCATCTCCGTTGAAATACTCATTTCTCTTACCTTCTGAAAGTACCATGTCTCTTATCTTACAAAATACTTCGACCGTACTATTTATCGGAAAATCAAGAGATTGTACATGTTCGATAAAGGCATCTCCATATTTCTCACAGAATGTAACGATACCGACCTTGACAATACTGTCAAACTTGCTGCACATCAGATCCGTTGACATAAAGCTGTTTAAGGCTTTCATATTATAGTGGCGTTGTTTAATTTTCGGATTGTCCCTGTCAATCCATGGCTTTCTATGTTCTCCAGAGATCATCTCATCCGGATGCTTGAAGTAGTGACTGTCATGAACACCTCCAAAGGCATAGGTAACGATAGTGGAAATTCCAGAATTCTTTCGACCAGCACGACCTGCTCTCTGCTGGTAATTCTCACGCATAGGAGGGATATTTCTCAATCCTACCGCTGTAAGTGAACCAATATCGATACCAACCTCCATAGTAGTAGTACAGCTTAATACATCGATGGAATTCTCACCAAACTCGCCGACATCAATATCTTGGAAGCGAATCTCATAGTCCTCAGTTCTACTTAAGATATCGCTCGTTGTTTCCTTGTGAGAAAGCTGAGCCGTATGTTCCTCAGTATCAATGGTGTGGATTTTCTCTTCACCATCAATGGCAGCAAGCACAGGTTTTCTCCAGAAATCAAATCTAGAAAGATCTACATTGGTGATGATATGGAGATTTTTAGATTCAAAGCAAGAACCGCAGTAATCCCCAAGTTTGTAAGGAGAAATTTTACCACATCTCTCACATCGATACCAATTGAAATCCTCGCCTGTAATGACAATTTTTACCGCATCAAGTTTAAGGTAATATCGTTGGTTTGTTCCTGGTCCAAAGAAATCGTTCTTTATACAGTTCAAAAACTCTCCCATCTTTTTATCATTAAGCCCAGTCATATCTTTTACGATCTGAATAAACTTTTTATCAACGGAAGCAATGAAATCTCCGTTAAGACCAAAGGACTGTATCTTACTTCGTCCCGGAAGGTTTCTTCTGACATCATCCTCAATAGTATTACCAAGAGCCGCACTTCCGTCCATGACATCCCAAAAAAGCAGGACTAAAACGGAACGAAGTATTTCTTCATCAATTACAATGCCATAATCATCCTCAAGCTCATAAGCACAATCTTCCAGAATTCCGTCCATAGGCCCAAGAAAACCGAGACCGATATCCTTGAAAGAACGCGGACTCTCTGTAAAAAAAGTTAACAACTGCTCGTAATAGTCATATGGTAGCGGTTCAAAGTTTTCCTTTGAAATATCCTTATGTCGTCTGAGTTTTTTACGAGTCTTCTCAAGATGATCTTGGAAGATATCAGCACTACCACCAGAGAAGAATTCCAATCTCTGCTCCACGCAGACCACTAAAAACATATTGTACAGTTCTTTCAGGGAATGTTCTCTTCCATCTGCCAACAGTTTCTTTGCAGCCAACATAACAGCCTGACGGAACCCATCCGCATCAGATGATTTGGACAAATCAAGTGCAAGCTTTGCCGCATTCTGTCTGGAGTCCGAGAACAGAAGTACCTTCTTACCTTCATTTATAAGTTCAGGCTTTGCCGGTGGTTGAAGCTCAAACTGTGCTTTGGTCAGGTTATAAAAAGGAATGTTACCTTTTGTTGCCAGATCCGTAGGCTTTTTTAACGGCATGATCTTTTTACATTTCGGACATGTACTAAACATATAACGATTGTGTTTTTCATCATATTCCGGATAGAGAACTTTAAGCAGTCCACCGCCATCCTGATAGTCAAGATAAAGTTTTCCTGTTACAGGATCGAGATATCCCACTTTATCTTTGCCTTTCAGCTCATATTCATTCGGGCAAATGTAAAGAAGCATCTCCGTCAGGTCATTCGCTCCACCACTCAGTCCTTTATTCGGGAATGCATACCAGTATCCTGTTCCGGATATCTTCTGGACATATACCTTAAAATACAATGCTCCGCATTTGATATGGTTTACAAGCTCATACATTCTGCCACCACATCCGCACTTTTCACGCGGGATAGAAATCACCTTACCAAGAGGAAGCTTTTCTTCATCAGAGTATTTCGCCCCACAGGTGCACTTCGGATTAGAACAGGCATATAATCCTTGGATTCCGCGGACAAACATATGCAGCCTTACAGGAAAAAGAATCTCACCATTCTTTTTTGCGAGGGAAACAACAGCAAGCAATGCGTCAAGAGCATCCCCTGCATATTCACTGTTTCCGAATATCTTCGTTTTTAATTCTGTATAGGATTTTGCACCGTCTCTGCACAGCTCATGAAGCTTCACAAATGCCTGATAATCCCAGAGATTTTCAAACAGCCATTCCTGTGCATCTGAAGCGGAGATATCAGAAGGCAATTTAATCTGAAACACATTTTGGGCAAAAGCGCAAATTCTTGCACCAATTTCTGCCTTTGTTACCTGGCTCGTTCCTATAGAAGCAAGAGCCGCAGCATCTGTCATCACTTTAAAGTCAGTACGAACACTTTCTTTTTCACCAAAAAGAGGAACACATTTGGAATATTTCTTTCCGGTAAGACCGTTAAAGAAGTTGGATATGACTCCTTCATCTTCTACTGGCATACTTGCGGTTGTAAGAACAAACTGTACTTTCTCAAGAGAAATATCAAGACGCGAAAAAAGTCTGTCAAGAAGAAGTGCAATTTCTCCGCCTGAGGAGCCTCTGTACATATGTGCTTCATCAAGAACAATAAGAAGTCTGTTTTCCTTTGACTTGCTCAACCATTCTTTCGTATCATTCCATATACCTGCTTCCATCTGACGCATGAGCATATACTCCAACATAGAGTAGTTAGTAATCAGGATGTCTGGAGTGTTTTTCTGAATCTCAAATCTGGTGATATATTCTGCATCATAAGGACTCGGCTTATGAATATCGTTTTCGAGATTATCAATAAAATCCTTCAGACCTTCTTCTCCACCATACCTTGCAGGATATTTATTGATGCTCTTGAATCCAGTTATCTTTCTCAACTGTTCTTTCCGTTCTTCTTCTGTAGCATTCTCATCCACGAGATATTGTTCACGGTATGTCTTTGCGAGATTAATATTGCTCTGTTTTTTTGACTCTCCGGAATAGGGGGTTCTTCCGGTATACATGCCAAAATGCGGGATACGTCCTGCTCCCGAAGAAGATGTAAAGATATCCATGAACTCTTTAGAGCCCATAATCTTTCGAAATCTGGCAAGCTGGTCAGATACCAGTGCATTCATAGGATAAATAATAAGAGTTCTTACAGCTGGCATTTTAAAATCTTTCGGCCTGTTAAGAGATTCCTCTATAGCACGCGCAATAATTGGCCAAAGAAAACACTCTGTCTTACCGGAACCTGTACCGGTAGATACAAACAGGTCTTTCCCATTCAAAACACTTGTAAGAGCTTTTACCTGATGAGTAAAGGGGTTGGAATAAATGCCGAGCTCTGCATCAACAAGCTTTAAAAGAACTTCCTTAACATTATTCTCAATATCAGCTGTCCGGATACCGTCATTTACCTTGTGGTAGGAAGAGGACGTCTCAATGTACGGTTCCCTTGCAATGTTAATATCATTCGGACACATCTCTCCAAGAAGCTCGTCTGCGTACAGAAGCAATGTTTCGCTGTTAGCAAGATAATCCGACTTGATATAGTTAACCAGCCGGTTCCTTATTGTCTGGTAGTACTGTTGTACACCGTTCGTATTTCTATCCATAAAATTCACCTTTTCTTGCAGTAAATCCTATTGTTCCAAGGATTTCTGCAGTCTGTACTGTCAATTCGTTTCGTATGATAAAATGACTCCGATCGGAGAAACCATATCTTGGCCATGCATTCATAAGCAAATAAAAGTATTCCCTATTCGGCAGTTGTCCAAGGATACGAATATAGGAATATTCCTCATCTATCGGACATATAAGGATCTGCATCGGATTGTCATAGTGATTCCTAAGGGCAACATATAACCGTCGGAATTCTGCTCCCGTTAAGGCATCAAGCTCGTCCGCACTGTTATCATCAGCATAAAGAAGCGTGCCATCATCTTTTCTAATAACTCTATAATATGGCCCTGTCATGCTTTTCCGTGCCATCGTCATATTGGATTTCATGTATCCATGCCACGAGTTGTATACGTTTCCATAATAGAACGGATTGAAAAACTCCAGTTCCTCCACATTGATATCTCGCTCATCAAAATCGCACTCATCATATTTTACTTTTAAGTATTCTTCCGGTGTCAAACTATCACGTACGAGAAAATCATTTAGTTTTACTTCATGTCTACCATTCCTGCAGTGGATTCCAAGCCCATTTACAATATAGCATGTTTCTGGCAGTCCAAGATACAGATAATCTGTTTCAGAGACTCTTATGGTTTCACCGCTGTTATTCAGAACATTGTAATTATTATCGAGTGTCAGCAGATATCCTGTCTGTTCGTAGATATTCCGGATAAACACAGCAATATTGGTATTTCTTGAAGCAAACACAAAAGGTTTTGCCATCGGACATAGTTCAATATATTTTTTAGACAGGTCATGTAGCAAGATGCTTTGTGCGTTCTTGCTAATTCCTCTCTTATTTTCCTTTTCACTAAGTGCTGATTTAAGGCACCACAGACCGAGAGCTGAATAGATGACCCTGTACCCAAAGTATTCAGCCGGTTCGTTTTTATAAGGGCGTATATTCATGTCATCTGCCATGATATTGATCAATTCATTCACTATCCAAACCACCTCATCAAAATATCTTTCTTCGAACAGCGTCCTGCTTCTCCTGCATACCTCTGAAGACGTTTGGAACTGTTGTAAGGATTCTTCCCGAGAACTTTGGACACATATGGAAGAAGCGTGAACATCAGCATCTCGTTCAAATAATTTTCATCTTTAATCATGTCAGCCATCACATAGGCTGTATCCATTCCTAATCCGCATTCGCATGCAATCTCACAGAATATTTTCTGTGACCGACTGTCAGCTCCTGCATTGCTTTTGTATGCAGACAAGATCTCTTTTACTTCGGAAGGATCCTCCGTAATATCCCTGATTCTTAATATAGAACTGAAAACATCTGCACTGATAAAATGAACTGAAGAAAGAATTTCGTACGGAACAAAACTCAGCGTCTTGTCATACATGTAGGTAAGGATGATAATCTTGTTACGATATTGTTCGAGCACTGGGATTAATTCCAGTTCATTACAGTTCCCAATAAAACCATCAATGCAGATGACTCGATCAGGAGTATTTGCAAGAAACTCCCTTATCTTCTCTAGGCCTGCACCTTCCGAATACAGCAAATAAGCTGCAACCGGCACACCGTAAATCGTGTTTGCCAGACAGTTTGCCAAATTAATTCCTGGCCCTCTTTTTATCAGCAACGGAATACCACAGAAAAAGCTCTTTTCAAGATAATCTACAAAATCTGATGAACCATCCTCATTCTTATCGAATCCGATATTTTCAAGGTTATAGCTGAAATATTCATCAAAATCATCCATATCTTCTGGGCATAATGGCATCTTCCAGCTAGTATTTGCATATCTTTTTGAAACAGCTTCTGCTGCAGTCTCGATATTTTTCTGCGCTTCCAATGTTTCTTCCAACTCCTTATTTTTCTGCGGATAGAACTCTTTTTTTGTACTAAATACAGAAAGATATTCTTTATATGTTTTTTCAACACCAAGTGCTTTATCGAGTGCTTCCTTAAGCTCTCTGATCTGCTTCCGGTCTGATTCTTTGTCTGATAAAAATGTTGCTCTTTCTGCTTTATATGTAAAAAGCTGTTTCTCACGACTTCTTACCTTATTTTTCCATGTCTCGATGTCATCCTCAGCAGTAGAAAGTCTGGATGCATATTCGGAGATACTGGTCTCGTATCCTGCTGCCCTTTCGACCTGATCCTTTAGTTTGGATGTAAGGGTGTCAATCTTCTGTTGCATCTCCGCAGTCTTCCATACCTCATCATCCTGAGTTTTTTTAAGTTCTGCTTCCAGTTTGTCTACTTTTTCAGAGAGACGAGTGCTCTTTTCCTGTTCCTGTTCGAGTTGTTTTTCTTTTTCTTTTAGTTCATTTTTCAGCTCTGTCTCTTTTTTTCTCAATTTTTCAATGTTCTTCTTTTCATCAAAAATCTGATTTTTCAACTCTTCTTGAATATCAGTAAGTTCACGTTGTCTTTTCTTCAAAAAATCCAGTTCTTCTTCATTTGTTTTTTGGTGAGCAGACTGATAAAAAACAGATGAACACATAACCTTAAGATAATCTTCGGATTTTTCTTCTCTTTTGATTTTGAAAAATAGTGCAACGTTTCCAGAAAAAAAGGAGCGCGACAGCACATCAATATAAGCTGCCTCCTGATCAAGCCCGCTCTCAAGTGTTTTTGCTAATTCCTCATCAATTTCTTCAATCCATTGTTCAATATGCTTGTTTAGAAAAGATGCAATAAAATCCCTGTTACGAAAATTATAAAGCCATCGGATGGCAGTATCCTCGTTCAACGACTTTACACGGAATCCCCCTTGTAATTTATCGAATTCCTTCGGATATTTTCTGAAGTATTCGGATATCTCCTTAAACGGGATAACAGTACAAACATACTTAATTTCGTCTTTTGTAAGGTCTGTCAAATAATTCAAATCAGTCCCTCCTTAATGTATTGTTTAACAACTGTATTAATCCGTCCGCTCCTATAACAGTTTTCCAAGTACGCTAAGACTATTTCGTCTGTTGTGACATCCATGAAATCATCCGGTTCAAATATTTCTGACTGTGGATGATATTTCACTATATCATTTATAAGTTGTCCTGTATCCATTTTTTCTTTTGGACACGCATACACATATGCTTTTATATGTCCGTTTTTATATCCGACAATCCGATCCGATTCAGAAAGATATACGTTTGAACCTGGAATCAACCGTGTGCATCCGTTCTGGTCAAATAAAAAGTAATCGTACTGATCAGGAACGGTATATCTGTCAGAATATATAGCCACAGGTTCTTCCAGAACTGTTTCCATCCCCAGTTCTCTTTCCTTCTGGATACATATATCAATATTCTTTTCATGTATAATGATTTCATCATCAACATGAAGTTTCAGCACATCTCTGTTGATTTCCCGGGCAAAAATATCATCTACATTTATATTTCCATGTGGAATCAACTCAAAACTTGAGTGAACATATACCGTATCTCCAGTACATATTGAACGCGAATTTCTAACATAAATCGGTGGCCATAAAATACTGAACGATTCCGATGTTTCTATCTGATAATCATGCTTCTGGAAGAAATGTCGAACAGAGAATTCTACTTGTTTTACAGAAAACTTTAGTCCATAAAACACCCTGTTTTCTGTGACAAAAGAAAACAGCTTTTCTGAGATAATATATTCCAAAGATGTAAGTTCCCGCATAGTTTCTTCACACTCAGATATGCCAATGTATTCGGTATTTGTATAAAGAAGTGATGATATCTGATGCCTACAGTGTTCATCCTGCATCCTAACTCTAAATATATTAATTTTCTTCGTATCTCTCATTACATCCTGATAGGTACAACTATTAAGCCCGGAATCAAAGGATACAATATATTGCGTTGAGAATTCAGTGATGGTAAAATAACTTTTTCTGCCTGGAACAAATACTTCTTTGCTAAGAGGAATAGAGAGAAATGGATCAGTGCAATATTTTGAAGATATTATCAGCCTGTTGTTTTCTCCCTCATACGCCTGAAGTTCTTCTTCTGTAAAAGAAGCACAAATCTCGAATGTCATTCTGTCACTATTAAAATAAAATTCTATATGTCCCTGTTTATGCTTTCTCAAAAGCACAAATCGTTCCACTGTATCTAGCTGTCCAAGATATCGTTCACATTCTGTATCATTATTTCCTTTTCGATGCCTAAAATGAGGAGAACGCTCACTACTATCAGCTGCAGCAAGATAAACTTCTTCACCGCAACACAGACATTGGTAACGAAATCGCTCTCCCAAAAAACAATATGAGGATTTTGCAATAACTGCAGCGTCTACCTCACTTTGCAAAACAGCATCAAAAGCTTTATCCATTCTGCTCCTCTCCTTATTGCTTAAGATCAATCGTATCTATAATAATCATAGATTTTATCATCGAACTCTTTCTGCTAATAATCTCTGTAATTTAGAACTAATAGGAGACACTATTATTCTTCTGGAATAATATCCATGACATCGTCTATTGTACATCCAAGATAAGAACAAATCTTAACCAAAACGCCTACTCGTACATCTTCATTTCGTCCAAGCTTTGCCATTGCATTGGTACTAATCTTTGCTGCACGAACCAAATCTGTTTTCATCATATTTCTTTCATTCAGAATAACCCAAAGCTTATCATAACTGACTGTCATATTCAGTCCTCCTAAATTGATTGCATGGCAATAAGTATAACTATACAAGTTAATATTAATCTCCAACAAATTTTATTAGATATGCCAATCCTTGAAAAACTAGATAAATACAGGATTCTCGGAAAAATAGCAAACCTAACTTGAATTTGTTACGGATTAATTATATCATACACCCTTGTATCTTTCAACTTGCAATACGCAACATCAAATAGAATCTACACTTTGTTTTAGGCCTTCTTTTCACTTCATGGGAGATTTGCGGTTCCTGCAATGGTAATTTTTTATTTACTGGCATAATTTATGTCAATTTTGTAATCACTGTTCTTGTATTCAATCTCCAGACTGTAATCGCCTATCTGTATGGACGTTCCATCGTCTATCGGATAAAACTGTCTTTCCTCTGTATCATAAACGAAAAATTCCTCTATCAGTTGGTGTTCCACTGTTTCCAGAATCTCCCGGATACAATTATCACAGAACAGGGTTTTCATCCTGTGGACACTGACAATGCCACGCCCTCGGTCTATCCCGGCATACCCGGTCTGTTGTCCGGAGCTTTTGGAGATATGAACGTGGGTCTGGCTGACTTCATCATAACCAAAATTCGTGATGGTTCCCCCTCGGTTGCTGTCCGGACTTTCCCCTTTCTCATACAAGTCTAAGGAATAAAACTCTCCTGTATTGGCACAGACAAGAAGTGCCTGCGCCGGATAACTTTCCATGCAGGTATGGCAGGTTTCAGCGGTATTGGGGATATACTGGATAAAGTTCTCTATGTCCTTACCGTATTCACTGAATACCAGATCATGCCGGATACTTTGGGCAATCTCATCATATTCGTCCCTTGTGGCGGATGCCATATAGGTCGCAATCATGCTCATGACTTCCTCCACGTCCCTTCCGTTCTGACGGGTTATCCGGATATTATTGATTCCTGTTATTATCAGGAAAAATCCTGCTACTCCCATGCAGGTTATAAAATTCCAGTACAGGAGCCAGCGTTTATCCGACGAACTCAAGTATTTCTTTTCGTTATCGTACTCGTCCACTTCCCAAAAATTCCACCAGATTTCCTTCATTTTTCTCCATATCCGTTTCATAAAACGCCCTCCGATTGGCCCGTAGTCTATTAGCTAACATTATATAGTCTTTTAGAATCTATTGCAATCACAATTGTTAGTATAGTCTTAAAGTGAATAAAATAAATGCTAACAGCTTATAATACAGGTGAGGGTTATGGACGAAAAAGGGTTAGGCAAACGTATCAACATGGTCAGGAAAGACAGAGGATTTACCGCAGATAAACTTTCAGAATTGTGCAATATCAACGCAACATATCTCAGGCAGATTGAAGGTGGTTCGAAAATGCCCAGTCTTCCGGTATTCATAGCTATCTGCAATGCACTGAAAATATCTCCTGATTATCTATTGCAGGATGTGCTGGTGGAAAATGAAATCAGCAGAATCAGAGAGCTGACTGAACTATGGGAAAACACTTCTCCCAGTGAGCAGGAAATAGCTACTGCAATGATTCGTGCAGTATTGGAGCGCAACAAAGGTTGAAAAGACCAGCCGGTTATCCGACTGGTCGCTCTAAGTCTTAATCAAATATAAATCAGTTCGCTCCTTATGATTTCCTCTGCCCGGTTGCGGATATTATTCATCCGGCCTACCCATTCAAGCTGGTTCCGGGCTTTCAGTTCCTCGGTCACTCCTTCAGCAGCTTTTATCTGCTCTATGATAAGGTCATGCCGTTCCTCTGCCTGCTCGTTCAGATCGGCAAGGTATGTCCATAATTTTCCTGTCAGGATAAGAGAGCTGTACCGTGCCGGGTGTTCCTCCTTGAGATAGTCCCGGTGCAGCCGCCCACAACGTCCAATGGGGCGGTTTTCCTCTGGCAATTTCAAGTCCGGAATATAGTAATCGCCTACCAGAATATAATCAATGCCGTTTTCTGTGATTCTTTCTTTCAGTTTCTCCATTATCGTTCCCTCCTGTAGTGGAATGCTATGTCTATCAAAGTTATGATGATTTTATACGTCATTTCAAGGCTCTTTCGAAAATGGTGTAGTAGTGGTGTAGTAAGTGCTTTGTAGGGCCTTGAAAACATTGATTCTACAGGCTTTTTCGGAACTTTTCAAGATACTGCCGTGGCAGACGAATAATATTTTTATCATATCTTTTATATCCCTTCATAAGCCTTCATACCTTGATATTTCAAGCTTTCCGGCATTTTTATCATTCTTGGTTTTTACCCCTGCTCTGCGTAATTCGTTATAAATCTACGCAAATTCATGGGCAAATGGTGTAGTAATTGGTGCCGTAGATAGTATACTTCTCAACCTGATTTTCTCTGTTTTCAGCTTCTTGCGGCGGGTAACGATATTTTTTCAGGCTTCGATAGACGTCCTCTGTCATAGGAATAAAGCGGCATCCGCATTCGGTCTTTGTCTTCTCAACATAATACTTTCCGCCACGTTCCCTGACAAGCTGATGGTATACACGGATTTTCCGGCTTTCCTTGGTTGCATACACGGCACTTCCTTTCCCAATACTGTAGACCATGAACGACATTATTGAATGACAACCCATATTCCATCACGCTTAGATCCTATACGTTCTATTTTTCCTTTTTTCCGAAGATTAACAAAAGTGCGCTCAATAGTACGTTTTGTAACTCCTATCTCTGCCGCAATCACATCGGCAGTTCTATCCGAATCTTCGATTAGCAATCTCAAGACAGCCTTTTCCGTTTTATTCAAACCGACATTCAAACCGACATTTTTGTTGCTTAATTCCAATACCCTTTTATCAAAAGATATCTTACACTTTACATAATTATCAGTAATTTCAAAGATTTCCTTGCCATATTTTATTATGAATAGTCGGAACACCGTGACCAGTATGTTCCGTCAGCCCCATATTCCAAAAGATAGCTGTCCTTTCTTGGCCTCACTGTGGTATCAGAAATACATATATTTTCTGAAACAAACATACAAATTCCTCCCTAATATAATTATTTTTCCAGCATCATCAAGTAATTGTCCAGCCTTGCATTCACATAACACGCAAACAACTTTTCCATTGCACCAAGATCATGCTTTACATGGTATTCATCAAACGCATGGTAATAAGAAATCCGGTCTGCAAATTTAATATCAATTGGCGGATATCCGGCTTTCATCAATTCCAGATTTACAAGCAGCCTTCCGGTCCTGCCATTTCCGTCAATAAAAGGATGAATTTCCTCGAATTCAATATGGAACCGTGCAAGCCGGGGAATGATATGATCTGTATTATTCCTATAATTCTCCAACAGCTGTTCCATTTTAGGCTGAATTAAATACGGCTGTACTGGTTCATGTTTCGCACCCATGATTTTGACCGGAACTCTTCTGTAAACACCGCGATCTTCCCGTTTATCTGCCAATACAAGATAATGGATCTGCTTGATGGTGCTTTCCGATAAAGGCATCTGTTCTTTTACCAAATCACACACAAAATCAAATGCCTCTTTATGCCCGACTGCCTCCATATGATCTTTTAACGGCTTCCTGTCAATCGTCAGACCACGCAAAACCATATCCGTCTCACGCAGGGTCAGTGTATTTCCTTCAATTGCATTTGAATTATAGGTATACTCAATAGTGAATTCCTCTCTCAGACGTTCCACTTCCCCCTCTGTCAGCGGACGTCTGGTATCCAGTTCACTTTTCTTCCTGTCTATAGCTGCCAGTAAACTTTCTGTTGCTTTAAACCGTCCATCCAACGGTTTTCTTGTATCTACCGGAATCATCCAACGGCGTCCTTCACGAATAACACCTGAAACCTTCCCTTCTGCGCATAATATACGAACACATCTATCTGAAATTCCCCATTTCTCTGCGGCTTGTTTTACTGTCATATACATAAAAAGTACACCTCGCTTTCCCAAACATTATACTCTATTTTCGGAATAATATCAAACTTATAGGAATAACATCTTCCAATATTCGGAACAAAAAAACTCGAAAATACATTTCTGTTTCGGAATCTTGATTTCTATCATAAGAACAACTTGAATTTCCATCGTCAAAATTTGCACCCAAAGTCATGCTTGGGTGCATTGTATCAAATTATGGTACCAAGCCAGTAAGTTGGTACGTCAAAGCCTCCGTACACATCTAATGCAACGGAAGCCTTTGCCCATCTTAATAATTCGACTACCTTATCCTACAAAGGATCGTCAATTGTTGCGTCTCGCTCAATATCCCAGTCCCTATATAGTATTTTGTCATTATGTGCATATATTTTATCCCGCATATTCCTTATATCCTCAATCAAATTTAGATATCCATCATACTCTTTCCGAACCCGGTCCAAAACCTCCTTTGCAACATCTCTATATTTGCTCTACTCCACTCTGTTCAATATCTTCCTGCTTCCAATAGCATCTTTACTTTCATCAAACAGTCGTGCCATCTGCATTAGTATTGAATATTTGAGCGATGTGATCACACTTTTCCAAAAACAGGGGGCTTTATTAGTTCGTTCTGACATGATTCCATACCGCAGCCGCTGGCTGCAATCAAACTTTAAAAGCAAAAAGAATCATCCTATTCGTAAATGCGCCGTGCTATAATGCACTTATACGGTATCTGCGTACCAATCAATTGGGAAATCGTATATTGCCTCATTCACTGGCTCTATGATACAGCTTCATAATCCACTGCCGGGCATCCGATCCCTTCATATCCCTTATCTGCAGATACCCGAACTTCTCCGGCTCTCCCCTGTCTTTAAGATTCGTCCTCTATTGTCTTTCCGGGTATGTTTTTTCTGCCGCTTAGAAACTGACAGATAAAGCAGAAACCAAATAAAACAATGCGCCATAAGAATAAATATATCTCCTGCAATCATTGGTTTACCGCTGTCAGCCAACTTCATAATCCCTTCAAAGGCGGCACTGGACGGCACAAAATAGCAAAGTACTGAAGCCAGGCCTCCTGCCGCCAATAAATAGGATACCAATGGCACTGCCATAAATATAATCATAACAATCTTAATATAAACAACACCTACCATAAGGCTTTCGGAAAATTTACCGATAAATAGTCCAATCAGCGCAGCTATAAAAGCGGAAAGCATAATCAGGACAGACATAAGAATTGCGCTTCCCCATTCCAGCCGGAAAGAACAACAGGCGGTCAAAACAGCGGACAGACATCCTCCTATAAACCCTACAAATATCTTTTGCATCATATACCCGCCCTGTGTCATAGGCAATACCTGATTGACCAGATCAATACCATTTTCTTTCTCGGATATCATGTTCATGGCATTAAAAGTACATCCCATAAACATAGCGGCAATTAACGTTATGGCAATAAATATATTTTGAAGTCCTGCCATTATATCGGGACGCTCTAAAATGTTGATGATGATCTGCCCTGTACTTTCTCTCCCCTCATACAATGCCGGAAGCGTATCAGCCGTTTGACGGAATAAATCCAGTTCATCACCGGATACCATTGTCCGAATGCTGTCACCTTCGGATGCAACTCCAATCATATATGTGGAAGGCTCATTGATTGCAGCGGTTAATTCTTCCTGTGTTTGATATGCGGTTACGGAACCATACCTCTCTAACCATGAAATTGTCCGGGCGGGCAGGTCACTTTCCAACACGCCAAAATGGAATTCAGCCACAGAAGAAAGGTCAATCCCACCGGCAAAATTCAAAGCCAAAGCGGCGGCAATTGGCAGGAGAAAAGATATCATGCAAAATTTGTCCTTCCATACACTTTTGAGCTGATAAAGGAAACCTCTCATAATCAGCCCTCCTTTCCCATTTCCCTGTGGAATGCTGTCCGGGCAATCAGGAACAGAACGGCTATTCCGCAGACAGAACAAATATAGTAAACCGGATTGGTGACAGGCGTCCCAAAGCAGGCATTTTTCAGCCCCATATATACATGATAGAAAGGGTGCAGGTCTATCCACGCCATTTTTACGGAAGTATTTGCCGATAAAAATACGGGAGCCGAAGCAAAAATGACGATTACCACATAGGCAAGGGAAAACTGCCTAAAGTCCTTCAGCATCATGGCGCATCCGAATCCCGCAAGTGCCATAATCAATGACAAAATTGCGGTCTGTAGCAATACTGCAGGTAAAATAACGGCTGCATCGGGAAATCCTATATTCAGCACAATCATCAATACCGCAAAAATCAAATCGGACAGCAGGAAAACAGTCAATTTTGCCACGATAAACAGGCCCTTTTTGAACGGCAGGACTGCATGGACACGAATAACCCCCATTTGCTTTTCTTTAAATAATACTGAGGCAATCCCCAAAAAGCCAACGGCAATGATTTCTATAAACAATAATTCGCTGCACATTTCTTTCCGTTGTTTTAACTCCAGCGTATTTGTACCTACTATTTGAGCGGTGTGCTCCTTTTCCTTACGAAGAAGTGACAACGCATAATCGGTCCTGTGGTTATCACTCTTCTCACTTCCATAATAGAAAACAATACACGGCGTACCGGAACCGGCATCTATTCCTACGCTATTTGCATCAGAGGAAAGAACTTCGTTTAATTCTTCCAACGAAGCCACCGGATCAATCAGTTCGGACACTTCCCGTTGTGTTCCCTGCGGATCGTACAGATATACATTGTATGGTTCGGCATTCATATAATGAACGTAGCCAAGGTTAATAAACAACGTATAAATAATCAGCGAACCAAGAGCGACAAGGAAAAATTTTCCGGCTGACATCATTTGGCAGTCCTTTTTGAATAAAGAGCAGAAATTTTCCCGGCCCGGCTGCGCCTCACCGGTGTTTCTCATCAAGCAGCGATTCATGCAGGCATGATTGCTGCTTTCCTCGTTAGTATTTTGCATCAGGATAACTCCCTTCCCGTATATCGGATAAACATATCCTCTAAAGTCGGTTCTTCTGAATGGACACTGATAATTTCATCATGCCGGAAAGGAATACCTCCTTCTAATTCCGGGATTTCTATGGTTTTTTCCATACGCCTGCCCTGATACAGGTAAGCAATCCGTACACGATGATTGCTGTTTTGCTCTTTTAATCTTTTCGGCGTGTCCAATGCAACGATATTTCCGTTTGTAATAAACGCTACCCTGTCGCATAGTAAATCTGCATCCAGCATATTATGTGTGGTTAAAAATACCGTTGTCCCTTTCTTCCGTTCTTCTTCTATGATATTGCGGAACAAAACGGCGCCGGAAGGATCAAGTCCGCTGGTCGGCTCATCTAAAAATAATAGTTCGGGACTGTTGATCAGCGCCCTGGCCATACTGACACGCTGCCGCATCCCTTTCGAGTATGATGAAACAGGCTTTTTCATGAAATCCGTATTAAATTCTAATTTTTCTAAAATTTCCCCAATGTCCCTGCGCTGCTTTGCAGGATAAAAAGAGGAAAAATATTTAAGATTGTCAATAGCGCTTAAATTTGCATACAGATAGGGAAATTCAAACAACACCCCTATCCTTCCAAAAAAGTCCTGTGTATGCACTATGGAAATATCCTGTCCGAACAATGACGCATAACCGCCATGTCCTCTCAAAATTCCGGTGAGGATTTTTTGTGTTGTTGATTTTCCGGAACCGTTCGGCCCCAGAAAGCCAAAAATTTCCCCATCCCCCACAGAAAAATTTAGGCCATGTAAAGCCTGCTTATCCTTTCCGTAGGAAAAAGTCAGGTTTTTTGCTTCAATCATTCGTCATCACCCCACTTCCCCCTCCTGCTGTCTTTCTTCTCCTGCCGGCGTTTATTCCACCATTTCATAAATTTTATTTTGAAGGGGATAGAAATTACCGACACTGCTGCGATTATCAACCACCAATACCACCGGATCCCTAAAAACATATACCGTTCCTCCTTGTCAGTAGCTGCCTTTAAAATAAAAAAAGGAGGTGAAATCGAAGTGTGACCCCGGTGAAATCGGTGTGAAAAAAGTAAATTCCTTCGGAATCAACTAAAAAAACGGCTTTCCCTTTCCTTCTAAAGGAATAGCCGCTTATAAAGAAAATCTCATTTTATGGAAGGGATAGAGAAGAAAAACCGCACACCGTCCGATAAATTTTCCGCTCCGTATTCTAAATCCTGCATGGATAAAATTTGTGCGGCAATGGCAAGGCCTAATCCCGAACCCTTGTATTTCGCACTTTTATCACGGTAAAACTTTTCCCATATTTTAGGCAGCTTTTCCGGCGGTATGGAAACGCCCTGGTTATAAACGGAAAAATGAAGCATATTGTCTTGTTCGATTAGTGATAATCGTAAAATCCCCTTTGGAGATACATTCTTTTTCGCATTGACAATCAAGTTGTCCAAGACCTGCTCCATACGCTGTTTGTCCGTATAAACATAAACTTTATGCTCCGGAAGTTCGTACTGTAATTCAAAATCGTTTTCCGGCATATCTGTCAATAACCGCCCTGCTATCGTTTCTACAAATTCTACGAAGTCAAACCGTTTTGGCATCAATGATACGGCCCCGCTTTCCAATGCGGACAAATCTAACAGGGTCTCGATAAGCATACCCATTCTTTCCGTTTCGGAAATGATGATTTCACAATATTTCTGTCTTTTCAATTCATCCGTTTCGTCCTGTATCCCCTCCGCATAAGCACGGATAACGCCTATAGGTGTTTTCATTTCATGGGAAATGCGGTCTGCCAATTCCTTTCTTTCCCCCAACAGTTTTCTTTCCTGCTGCACATCTTTTTCAAGCCGGATGTTTGCTTTTTCCAGTTTTTCAAGCGTATCCTGCAGATTTTCGGACATTTTGTTGAGATTATCTGCAAGCTCGCCGAATTCGTCCTTTGATGCTATTGTGCAGGGTCGGGAAAAGTCTAACCTTGCTGCCCTGTGCGCCATTTCACAAATTTCGCTGATCGGATTTGAAATAAATCTCCCCAATAAATAATCTATCATAAGGGTCAGTAAAATAACGAAGATGATCCATAGCAGAAAAGAAACATCCTCTTCCAACGGTAACCGTGTTGAAATAAGGT
The DNA here is from genome assembly GCA_021770245.1 of Lachnospiraceae bacterium. Classification (GTDB taxonomy): domain Bacteria; phylum Bacillota; class Clostridia; order Lachnospirales; family Lachnospiraceae; genus Eisenbergiella. The sequence goes on along the minus strand of JAETRI010000005.1, from coordinate 90,943 downwards.
ATGAAATCATCAAAACGATACCTGCAATCTTTGAAATCAGGATTATTTTTTTCCGTACCGTGCGGAGCGAGAATTGTTCCTTCATTTTTATACCCCTGCGGTCCTGCCGCCAATAAAGAGTTTGAAACGTAGTTTCAAACTTCCGCCTCAAATTTATACCCGGAACGGATAAGCGTTACAATAGATTTCCCCTCGCTGCCCAATTTTTGCCGCAATGTTTTAATATGCGTGTCCACCGTTCGTGTATTCCCCTCAAAATCATATCCCCAAATACGGTTTAACAGCTGTTCCCGTGAAAATACCTGTCCGGGATTGGACATAAAAAAATACAGCAGTTCATATTCTTTGTGGGTCATCGTAATTTCCGTACCGTCTAAGAACACTTTATGTGCGGCAGGGTTCAGCGATATTTTTCCCGCACGAATCATTTTTCCCAGCGGGACGCTTTCCGAACCTATGGAAGTTACAGAAGTACGACGCAGCAAAGCATTTGTCTTTGCAAGCAGTATTTTCGGGCTGAACGGTTTCGTCATATAATCATCCGCGCCATATTCATATCCTTTCAATTTATCTTCTTCATCACTTTTAGCGGTCAGCAGAATGATTGGCAGACTGCTCATTTCCCTTGCCGTTTTACATACAAAAAAAGCCGTCAAGATGCGGCATCATAATATCCAATATCATTAAATCCATAGGATTGCTTTTTAATATCATTAAGGCATCTATGCCGTCATCCGCAGTAAAGCAGGTATGCCCGCCCTTTTTCATATATTCGGCAATAATATCCTGCATATTCTTTTCATCTTCTACAATTAAAATATTTGCCATGAAGTCATTCCTTTGCCATCCTGGCCATCGCTTCGGATGCTCTTATAATGATCATTTACTTTCCATTGGCTTTTATGCTCATTATTATTCGCACCTGCGGCACAAAAGTCAATCGAAAAATTTCCATAGCAAAAAAATACGCCGTGCAGGTTATCTTAAGCTGCATGGCGCATTCCTTATAAAAAATTTTTGTTGTCAAAAAGCTTTCAGGATTTTTTGAGGGAATGAAAACCGCCCGGACGAGGCCTGCCGCCCCGTCCGCTTTCTTAAAATCCTTTGTTCCCCGTCATTCCACATCCTGAAGCGCCGCAAAATCCTCTTCTCCCGTACGGACCTTCACAACTCTGTCCACCTGGTATACAAAAATCTTTCCGTCGCCGATGTGGCCCGTATACAGTACCTTCTTGGCCGCCTCGATCACTGTATCCACCGGGATTTTGCTGATCACGACCTCCACCTTCACCTTGGGAAGCAGGGTCGCATCCATTTCCACGCCGCGGTACATTTCCCCGGCGCCCTTCTGTACGCCGCATCCCATGACCTGGGTGACGGTCATGCCCGTAACGCCCAGTTCGTTCATGGCTTTCTTCAAATGGTCATACCGGGACAGCTTTGCGATGATGACCACCTTATGGATGCCTGTGTCTCCGGCCGCGGGCATCTTCACCACCTTGACGGCAGCATCCTTCTGTGCACCGGAGGCCTTGTCATAATCCTGCGTTCCCAGATCCGTATTTTCGTTGACCTCCATGGTCATCGTGTTGGAAATATCCATGATGCTGAATCCGGAATAGGCGGAAGCCAGGCCGTGTTCGCAGGAATCCAGGCCCACGATTTCCTCCTCCTCACTGACGCGCAGCCCTATAGCTGCCCGGATCGCCAGAAAAGTGACCGTGATCAAAACCAGCGTCCAGGCAGCCACCGCGGCGAATCCCAGAAGCTGCAGACCCAGCTGGTACAGGCCGCCGCCATAGAACAGTCCCACGACGCTGTCGTTTCCGGGCGCCGAAGTGGTGGCAAACAGCCCCACCGCAATGGTCCCCCAGATCCCGTTGAGGCAATGCACCGCCACCGCTCCCACGGGATCGTCCACATGCAGCTTATAGTCCAGAAACCAGACGCCGAACACCACCAGCAGGCCGGCCACTGCTCCGATCACCGCCGCACCCAAAGCATCCGTCACGTCACAGGGAGCCGTAATGGCCACCAGACCGGCCAGGGATGCGTTCAGGCACATGGATACGTCCGGCTTCCCGTATTTTATCCAGGTAAACACCATGCAAACCACCGTGGCAACGGAAGGCGCAACGGTAGTGGTAAGGAATACGGAACCCAGCTGGCTCAGAGAGGTACATGCCGCTCCGTTAAAGCCATACCAGCCCAGCCACAGGATGAACACGCCCAGACAGCCGATGGGAAGGTTGTGCCCCGGGAACGCGTTTACCTTCGTCACCTTTCCGTCCTTATCCCGGCCAAACTTCCCGATCCGGGGCCCCAGGATCGCCGCACCTACCAGGGCGGAAATGCCGCCCACCATATGGATCGCACAGGAACCCGCGAAATCGTGGAAACCCAGCTGTGCCAGCCAGCCTCCGCCCCAGATCCAATGCGCCTCGATGGGATAGATCAAGGCGGAAATCACGCCGGAATAGACGCAGTAGGACAGGAATTTCGTCCGTTCCGCCATGGCCCCCGAAACGATGGTCGCCGTGGTCGCACAAAACACCAGATTAAAAACGAAGTTGGAAAAATCGACGTTTGCATAATTCGTAAAAATATCAAAGCCGGGTTTCCCGATCACTCCTGCCAGATCCTCTCCCAGCAGAAGCCCAAATCCGACCAGCACGAACACCACCGTGCCGATACAGAAATCCATCAGGTTCTTCATCAGGATATTTCCCGCGTTTTTGGCCCTCGTAAAGCCGGTTTCCACCATCGCAAAGCCGGCCTGCATCCAGAATACCAGGGCTGCCCCGATCAGGAACCATACGCCGAACACCTCGCCGCTCACGGCACTCATAATCTCCTCAGTCATTTTCACTCCTCCTCATATAAAGAAATGCGGAGGTTCCGGGACCCTTTGCCAGTAAAAGCCCCTTCGCTCCGCATTTCCTTATCACGAACCGTTTCCACGTAACGGTTCGGACAAACCAAACCGTTAGGTTTATGCACAGCGCTCCGGCCGGCCGGAGCACCGCTTTCTCTCCCATGGCGGCATGCCAGTCCCCGGGAGTAAGCAACGATTACAGCCACGCTTCACCTGTCTGCCCATCGTAAAAAGGCGCCGCGGATACTCCCGCAGCGCCTTTGCTTATGTATCGCATCATAGCACCGGCCGAAAACTTTGTCAATGCTTTTTTTTCCGTTTCCCAGGGCAAACACACAAACGGCTCTGTACTCCTGCGACACCCCGCCCGGCTCCGCGGCCTGTGGTAATCCATCGGGGCGTCACAGGGAACCGGCAGGCAGTTACTGATAGCTCCTCCAGTAACCCACCCTTCTTTCGTTGATTTCCCGGATCACCTCCGGATCCACCTTGAAGTTCCGGTCGATATCCATCAGGCCGTTGATTTCCTGCTGCACGTCGCTCACCTGCGTATAGCAGAAGCCGCAGACATAGGGGATTTCCTTCACCGCAGTCGTGATTTCATCAAATCTCTTCACGAAATCTTCCTTACTCTCCACCTTGTTTCCGTATCCCCATCCGGAATCATCGTTATTAAACGCGATACCGCCGTATTCGCTGATAATGATGGGCTGGCCCTGATATGCATATCCGTTTGCCATTGCCGACTTGTGGAGGCAATGGTAGACTCCCGTACTCAGGATTTCGTCCTTGTACTGCGTATATCTGGCCGCCAGGATCTTCCCCGCTTCCTCGTAATCATGCAGGGTAATGATATCCGAAACGGTATGCTCCCAGCCGTCGTTTACGATAACCGGGCGGTGCTTATCCATACTCTTTGTCAGATGGTAAATCGCCTCCGTAAAGTGCTGCTGTTCCCGCTGCGTCTCCACCCGGTTGATTCCCCAGGATTCATTGAAGGGAGTCCAGGTGATGATGCAGGGATGATTATAATTCTGTTTTACGATCTCCATCCATTCTCTGGTAAATTCGCAGACCGCATAATCGGTGAACCGGTAGGCGGCCGCCACTTCGCTCCACACCAGCATACCCTTCACATCGCACCAGTACAGGAACCTTTCGTCCTCGGTCTTCTGGTGTTTGCGCAGCCCGTTGTAACCCAGCTGATGAATCTTGTCGATATCTTCAATCAGCGCCTCTTCGCTCGGAGGCGTCAAATGGGAATCCCGCCAGTAACCCTGATCCAGGATCAGACGCTGATAAAGCGGGCGGCCGTTCAGAAGGATATTCGGCCCGTCGATACGGATTTCCCGCATGGCAAAATAAGAGCCGATTTCGTCCACCACGTTCCCGTTCTCCACCAGCCGGAATTCGATATCGTATAGAGCCGGATCCTCCGGACTCCAGGTTTTTATGCCGGATTCAAACAGATGCGGCATCTGGCGGAATACGCTCACCGCCGTCTCCAGGCGGCTTCCGTTCACCGCCGTCATGGCCCTGTTGATGAACTCCCCTTCATAGCTGACCACCGTTTCCACCATCAGATCAGGGCCCATACGATTCTCCGGCACATCCACTTCCATTTCCAGTTCCAAGGAAAGCGTCTCCAGGTTCGGCGTCATTTTCACATACGCAAGGCTCAGCTTCGGCACATACTCCGTCCATACGGTTTTCCAGATGCCGGTGGTCTGTACATACCAGCAGGCGAAATTCTCGTTCATCCAACGCTGCTTTCCCCTGGGCTGCTGCAAATCATAGGAGTCTTCCGCCTTGACCGTCAGCTCGTTTTCTCCGTCCCGCAGCAGGTCGGTGATATCAAAGGAAAACCTGGCATAGCCGCCTCTGTGGCTGCCCGCATACCGGCCGTTTACCCAAAGCTTGGTTACGAAATCGCTTCCCTCGAAGTGGATGATGTATCGATTTTGGGCGAGGCGTCCGCCGTCTACCCTCACTTTTCTCCGATACCACACATTGTCGTGGCGGGTTTCGTCCCCGATGCCGCTCTTCTTCGTTTCATAGGTAAAGGGCACCCGGATTTCCCGATCCCCCGGGAAGCTCTCATACCACCGTTCCCGCTCTCCCACGTTCCCGTCGTCAAATCCGAAATCCCACGTCCCGTTCAGGTTTTCCCAATTGTCCCGGACAAACTGGGGTCTGGGATAATCCTTCCTATAGCACTTCATTTCCGTTTTCCCTCCGTCCTTTTTTCCTCCCCCTTTCCCGACCGCACCCAGGGATCCGCCCGCTGTCCGGGAGGAAGAGGAGGAACCAATTATACAGTTTTTCTGTTTAAACCATCTTAATTATACTTTAGCCCATCAATTTGTCAATATATTCCCTCTTATTTTCCCCTGCTAAATGCATATTCTGTCTTTTCTGCTTTTATTATAACAGTAATATTGTTTAATTATATTCTTTCTTTCCAATGCATTCCATCGTTACTGTTTGTTTCTTTTAATCGAGAATTTGCTAATATTCCATCGTTAAAATAATGTCCTGATTATAATCCCCGAAATTTTTCCCGAACAGATTAAAACCGCCCACATACTTTGCATCCGGTTTATTTCCGATCCGCACCGTCACAAAGCTTTTTTCCGAAAGCCGCAGTTCCTCCACCTTGGTATCCGCAATCCGTGCCCCATTGAGGTAGGTCCCGTCGTCGCGCACCTCCCAGATCATCTGCATCCCGTACTGGGTAGAGCCGTTGGGCAGGCTGGCCGGGTTCAGTCTCCCCCGCCTGGAACCGAAATCTCCCGGGCTGGTCCAGGTCCCGCAGTCCGCCCCGTTGATCCAAACCGTAATATCCGACTTCCACGCCTCCCGGTATCCCGGCGCCTCGGAGCAGATTTCCATGGACACCGAAACCCTTTTCGTCTCCATATTCCTGGGAACGCCATTGGCAAACTTGTATTCCACATACCCCGCCGACGTCCACAGAAGTCCCGCGCGCATCCGTTCCGGATAATAAAAGCAGTATTCCAAATCTTCATTTCCGATGGGGCCGTTCTCGTCCCACAGTCCGCAGGTAGGAACCACCTCACAGCTGCTGTATGCGCCCACAGGCATTTCCGCGCTGAATACCTCGTCCACATCGGGATTCTTCTTCACCATATCGATGGTGATATAGTCCACCTTCCTGATGCACAGTTTCGTATTTCCCCTCGTACCCGGCTGTTCCTCCATCCGGATCAGACCGGCCTGTTCCAGGATTTTCAGGTGAAAAGAGGTGCTGGAGGCCGGCAGCCCAGTCTTCTTTGCGATCTCCCCGATGATCATCCCGTCTCCGTAAAGCAGCCTGAGGATTTCCAGCCGTTCTTCGGAAGCCAGGGCCTTTCCTACCCGTCGCAGCGCCTCCGTTTCCTCTATCCTATAGTCCTTAAATTTAGCCACAGCGTCCTTCCCCCTTCCTCCGGTCCCTTTTCCCAAAATCCCAGCCGCCGGAGAATCCGCCGGGAGGCCTCGTTCCCCTCCTCCGTCACAGCCTGTACCCCCGCAAAACCCAGCTTTCCAAACCCGTATTCCAGAATTGCCCCACACGCCTCCAGACAGTATCCCTTCCCCTGGGAGCGCTTTTCCACCGCAAATCCCAATTCCGGATACGCCGCACCCTCCCGCCAGAAAAATCCCGCTCTGCCGATCCCTCTCCCGCTTTTTTGTTCCTCTATCATCCACAGCCCGAACCCGTAAATCGGATATACGTTTCCGACATACGCCGCCAGCTTCTCCCGCTGCGTCCCTCTGTCCGGATCCGGACCTTCCGTATAGAGAGTCATATCCGGATGGGCATAGATCTCATACAATGTATCCAAATCCCCCTCCGTCATCTCCCGTACCCGCAGCCTTTGCGTCCGCAGGATCTCCCAAGGTTCCCCCGCATGCCGCTGCCAAACCTTCTTCAGGAAATCCGCATCCAGCCCCTCCAGGGATTCCACCGCATAGGGCGTCCGGTCAAACCCCTCTCCCCGGTTTTCCTCCGTCAGATACAGCAGCACACAACAGTCCTCCCCGTGGCGCCCTCTCACTTTCTGCGGCCTGTCGGTGAGATACAGCGCCCCTTCCTCCGGCCCCGTTCCCCCGTCCTTTTGTTCCAGACCGATCCCCTCCGCAGCCAGCTCCCTTTCCAATTCTGTCGGCAGATCCCTCTCTTTTCCTCCCTCCGAACCGTCTATATCCAGAATGACCCGTCTTAGCATACCGCCCTCCTTTGGGATAAAGTTTGAAACTCTTTATTAGTGGCAGTATCGCAAGCTCTGCTTGCGATACTGCGTGGGGTATAAGTTTGAAACTTCGTTTCAAACTCTTTATTAGTGGCAGTATCGCAAGCTCCGCTTGCGATATGCGTGGGGTATAAGTTTGAAAACAAAATAAAGCGACTGCCCCCTTTACGGATTCCTGATTTTCCGTTAAAATATATTTTCAAAGGGAACATTCCCAAATCAGCGGCGGCCGTACCGATACGGCCGCATCAGAAAGGAAAATATTATCATGGCAGCAAATCCAATCGTAACCATCACCATGGAAAACGGCGACGTGATCAAGGCCGAGCTTTACCCGGAAACCGCACCGAACACCGTCAACAATTTCATCAGCCTGATCCGGAAAAATTTTTATGACGGTCTGATCTTCCACCGCGTAATCAAAGGCTTTATGATCCAGGGCGGAGATCCGGAGGGCACCGGCATGGGCGGCCCGGGCTACTCCATCAAGGGAGAATTTTCCCAGAACGGCGTGCCAAACGATTTAAAACACACCCAGGGCGTTCTTTCCATGGCTCGTTCTATGATGCCCGATTCCGCAGGGAGCCAGTTCTTCATCATGCATAAGATTTCTCCCCATCTGGACGGAGCCTATGCCGCTTTCGGCAAAGTCATCGAAGGCATCGAAAGCGTAAACCGGATTGCCGTCACCCCGGTGGACGATTCCGACCGTCCGCTGGAAGATCAGCGCATCCGCACCATGACTGTGGAAACCTTCGGCGTGGAATATCCCGAACCGGAAACGGTCTGATTCCCTGCTTTTTATCGTTCATATATTGTTCATACTTCTTTTATAAATTAGTTACCCGCCGACCAATCTTTGTACACTTCTCCGGCTTATACTAAAGATATCGGTTGGGACGTACCGCCGAGAGGAGAAACGAGTACAAACAACTTTTTAAATAGCTTTTTCATAATAATGCCAGGTAAGCGATTACCTGGCATCCTCCCTTTTCCAAGGGAATTTTTATCCTCCCTTTCTTCGGGCGGATGCGCAGCCTCTTTTCGGAAGGCCGCGCATCCGTCCCTTTGTTTAAACTGCCGTGAAGGTGCGTCCTTCTCCCCAAACGGTCACCTTCCCGTCCTTATCCATACAAACCCGCGTACGGTTGGCGGGATTATCATAATCCCTGCTGTAGCCGTCGTCATCGTACAGCTCGTAGGAGGCCTCCTTTTCCACAAAGCCCAGGAGCTTCAGATTGGAAAAATCCACCTTTTCCACGCAGCAGCCGCCCGCTGACACCGGAACCAGATGATCCGGCCTTATGAAAAACACCACCTCGTCCAGCGCCACATCGATATAATGATGCCCCTTTTCCAGGATTTCTTCGCTTTCCTTTTCCGAACCGAAGAAACGTACCAGTTTCATCCGCTCCGGCAGATAGACATAGCGGCCCTTCGCGTTCTGTTCGTAGACCGGTGCGATCATGATGCTTTCCCCGACCATGAGCTGGTCCTCCACGCGGCGGGCAAACGTATCCTCCGGATAGACGAAGGAAAGCGGCCTGAAATACATATCACCCTTCAGGGCTGCCTTCATAAATTCGCTGTAAATATAGGGCAGCAGCACATAACGCAGGCCGATGATCTTTTGGAAGCTCTCCGTCTTCGTAAAACGGTACGCCTCCTGTTTCCTGGTGCCCATGGCGGCATGGTTACGCATAAGCGGCGTGAAAAGGCCCAGCGCCAGCCAGCGCATCAGAAGATCTTCCGTACAGTCCGCCCCAAATCCGCCCAGATCCGCGCCGGTGTACAGGATCCCGCACATATTCAGAGACGGCATCATCCGGAGGTTTAACAGGATATGGGACCACCAGGACAGATTGTCCCCCGTCCAGATCCCGCCGTAACGGTGCATACCGATGTAAGAGGAACGGGAAAACATCAGGATGCGCCGGTCCGGCTCCAGCTCCTCAAAGGCTTCCCCGGCCGCCCGGGTCATGTTATAGCCGAACAGATTATGTACCTTGTCATGGCGCACTCTTCCGTCCTTGTGCTCATGATAGAACATCTCATAGTCCTTCGCATTGTTCGCAAGGCCGTCCACCATTCCCTGGAATCGGAAGAACTTCTCCAAATCCAGATTTTCCGAACGGAATTCCCCCAGCTTGTTAAAGACATTTTGCAGGTTTTCTTCGGAATAGAAGATTGCCGGCTCGTTCATATCGTTCCAAAAGCCGTCAATCCCCTGATCCAGGAGTACCTTATACTTCCTGCCGAACCACCGCCTGGCGTCCGCATTCAGCATGTCCGGGAAATGCACCCGTCCGGGCCATACCCCGGCCACAAATTCCTTTCCGTCCTCCTTCTTGCAGAAGTAGCCGTGCTCCATGCCCTCCTCATAGACGTCATATCCGTCCTCAATCTTCACGCCCGCATCGATGATAGGGACCAGATGGATCCCCTGCTTTCGCATCTCGGCTGCAAAATCGGCCAGATTCGGGAAGGTTTCCTCGTTCACCGTGAAATCCTTATACCGTTCCATATAATCGATATCCAGATAGACGGCGTCCAGAGGGATACCGGCTTCCCGGTGGGCCTTTACCACCTCCCGGATTTCGTCTTCATCCATATAGCTCCATCTGCTCTGCCCATAGCCGAACGCCCACTTGGGCGGAATATAGCTTCTGCCGATCAGGGCGCGGAACTGCTTTACGATATTCTCGGAAATGCTTTCTCCCTCTCCGGCCTCGCTCTCTATGATATACAGGGCCAGATCCGCTTCCTTAGCCTCGATGGTGAGCATATCGATATCCGTATAGCCCACGTCAAAGGTCACCATGCCCGGATAATCCACGAAGACGCCGAAGTGCTCCGCGCCGTCCACGATCAGGAAATTATGGGCCGCATACAGGGAATGCTTCTCTTCGCTGTGTTTCGGGTCATCGCTGCATTTGCTCTCGTAGAGCCATCCTCTCTTATTGATGCCGCGCACATTCTCCCCGAGGCCGTACACCACGTCGTTTTCTTCCATCCGATAGGAAAATTTCCTGCCGCCCTCCTCTTTCAGGTAGGGGACCTCTCCCTCCCATTCCTGAAAGCTGCCGGTCACCGCTTCCGTATCAAAAGGGGTTCCAAACACAATTTTTCGAATCATTTTCCAGTCCTCCTTTTGGTTTTTACCTGCTAAAAATATTTTACCAAAATATCGGAGGGCTGACAAGGGTCCGAAAACCGGCAGAAAGACAGCGCCATGACTCATCCCGCGGCCCTGTGTCCCCCTGCCTGTCGGAGACGGCCTGCGGTGAGCCCGCAGGCCGTTTTCATCATTCGATACGATAAATTCTTACGCCGTATTTCTCCATCGTTACGCTGCCGTTCTCCGTCTCTCCCGTCAGGAGGTTGTACAGAGATGCCTTCAGTTCTATTGCCGTTTCCCAAGCCGCATAGTTTAACACGAACAGATACCGGCGGCCGTCTTTCTCCCGCACGGCGGCTTCACAGCAGTCCGGCAGCCGCACCACGTCCCGGTAGGGCTCCGCTGCGCCCAGCTTTCTTAAGAAGGTTTCTGCCGTGTCCATAGCGAAGGCTCCCCCGAAATAGTATACTTCTCCGGCGCCGAACCGATTTCGGATCAGGGCGGGTTCTCCCGCATAGTCGCCTCCGGTGTAGGAGGCCAGCACCTCGGCGGTTTCCGAGGCCAAAGCCAGGATATCGTTGAAAACGGCGGCTTCGATAAGTTCCCCGTCCCAGTCCGCGCAGATTTTACCTTCGTCCGGCGCTACAAAAGTATACTCGGGGATATCGGTCCCGGTCAGGCCGCCGGCCAGGCCGGGCAGGCGGTCCATGACGCATCTGCCGTTCATATCCTTATATCCCGTACGGCAGCCCAGGACAAGTTTCCCGCCGGCCGCCACATATTCCTCCAGCAGCGCGACACGTTCCCGGGTTAGAATCGCCGCATGGGGATAGAAGAGTACGTCGTATTTTTTCAGTTCGTCCGCATTCGTGCTCTCCCGCAGGTATACGAAATCCAGAGGCGTGTGGGTGAGCTGGGCGGCCGCAAACAGATTGCCGCGGCTCTCCCGATCGATCCTGTGATGCCAGGTATCCAGCTGAGCGTCCCAGATATTGTCGTAGTCCTCTACAAGGCCCACCTTGGCCTCATATCCCGCGCCGGCTATCGGCTGCATTTTGGACAATTTCCCCGCGATGTCACGTACCTCCCTGAGCCTGCGGTTTTCTCTGCCGGAATAATCCAGGATTCCATGCCAGTAGATTTCCGTCCCCACCGTACAGGTCCTCCAGCGGAAATAGCTCACATAATCGGCGCCGTGGGCGATGCTCTGCATGGTCCACAGAGTCATCTGACCCGGCCGGGGCGTAGGCGCTTCCATCCGGGTATTCCAGCCGTTCGCGCCCGACTGCTGTTCCATGATGCCGAATACCGGGGAGATGGCCCGCACCTCCGCCAGATTGCGGCTCCATTTCCGATCCTTGAGCGGATCCTTTTCGTCGTATCCGTCCAGGCAGTAGGCAAAGTTGGGATAGGAGTCGTAGGTCATGAAATCAAGGCTCTCCTCCCGCAGTCTGTGGTTATCCAGATTCATGAAAATCCCGTTGGTGGTGACAAAGTCATCTGGCTTTATATATTTCCTGATGATGTCCGCCTGCATCTTGGCAAAACGGCAGGCGCTGTCGGAGACAAAGCGGATATAATCCAATACCCTGTGGGGATTGGTGGAATTGCTGACGGTGGTTCCCGGCACATACACTTCCCCAAAGGACGTATAGGTCTGGTTCCAGAAAACCGTGCCCCAGGCTTCATTGAGTTTCTCAACGGTTCCGTATTTCGCCTTGAGAAATTCCCGAAACGCTGCGGAATCGCTCTCGGAATAGAACTCGGATACTTCGCAGTTTAACTCGTTATCGATCTGCCAGCCTATAATGCTGGGATGCGGAGCGTAGTGGGAGGCGAATTTTTCCGTGATATTCGCCGCAAATCTTTGGTATGCGGGAGAATTGTAATTATAATGCCTTCTCGCACCGTGCCGGAAGGGCACGCCGTCCATAGTGGTATTTAAAACCTCCGGATATTTGTCCGTCAGCCAGGCCGGCGGTGTGGCCGTAGGCGTGCAGAAGATCACCTTCATATCCGTTTCGGACACCTTGTCCAGGAAGGAATCGAAAAATTCATAGGTATATTCCCCTTCCCTGGGCTCTACCTTGCTCCAGGCGAATTCCGCAATGCGGATTACCCGGATGCCCGCCTCCGACATCCGTTTCAAATCCTCCTCCCACAGGGAAGGATCCCAGTGTTCCGGATAGTAGCAGGTTCCCAGCATCATATCCCGGCCGTTGATTATATGCCTCATCATTCCTCTCATTCTGCCGCCCGGCGGCTCTTCATTCGACGCGCTCCCGTCTGCGCGGCAGACGGGATGAATACAGATACGTATAGGCAAAGAACTGCCCGGCAAAACCGGACAGTTCTCTTTATTATTTACATCAATGAAATTCACTCAGGCTTTTCCGACGGAGCCGAACATTTCCATCTTGGCCTTTACGGTATCCTTAATAGCCTGTGCGCCGGGGGCAAGGAGCTTTCTGGGATCGAAGCCTTTTCCGACCTGATCCTTTCCTGCTTCGATATACTCCCTCGTCGCCGCGGCGAAGGACAGCTGGCATTCCGTATTCACGTTGATCTTGGACACGCCCAAAGAGATCGCTTTCTTAATCATATCCTCCGGGATACCCGTGCCGCCATGAAGCACAAGGGGCATCTCGCCGGTCAGCTGCTGGATGGCATCCAGGGTCTCGAAGGAAAGCCCCTGCCAGTTGGCAGGATATTTGCCATGGATATTGCCGATGCCTGCCGCCAGGAAATCGATTCCCAGATCTGCGATCATCTTGCATTCCTTGGGATCCGCGCACTCGCCCATGCCCACAACGCCGTCTTCTTCACCGCCGATGGCGCCGACTTCGGCTTCAATAGAAATTCCCTTCTCATGTGCGGCCGCAACCAGCTCCTTGGTCTTTGCCACGTTCTCGTCGATGGGGTAATGGGAGCCGTCGAACATAATGGAGGAGAAGCCCGCCTCGATACACTTGTAGCAGGCTTCATAGCTGCCATGGTCGAGATGCAGAGCCACCGGAACGGTGATATTCATCTCTTCCAGCATACCGTTTACCATTCCCACAACGGTCTTGTAACCGGTCATGTATTTTCCTGCGCCTTCGGATACGCCCAGAATAACAGGGGAGTTCAGCTCCTGCGCCGTCTGCAGGATGGCTTTCGTCCACTCCAAATTGTTAATGTTGAACTGGCCAACCGCATAATGGCCCGCTTTCGCTTTGTCGAGCATTTCTTTCGCTGATACTAACATTTTATCTACCTCCATAGATTATTGTAAAATGGGAAATCCTTTTACTGGCATCATTATAACTCATATCCGCCAAAAAGGAAATACGAAAAGTTAAACTTTCAGGACAAACGGTAACAGTTCGGCCACCCGGCGGGATCCTTCCCTGTGCGTCCCAGCGTCCGGGAGCCTGCCGGGTGGCCGAACTGTTACGACCAACACATAAACGATTATTCCCTGGGAATCCAGATCTGAAGCGCCTCTTTCCTGTTAACGATTTCCACGCTTTGATGTTTCCCGCCGAATTCGCCGTCCAGGGTCCAGGGGATTTCCTCCTCCGATTCCACGTGGAGGGAAGCGGTTTTAAAGCAGTACATCTGGCTGGTATTGAAATCGGCATTCACCAGATCGGCCAGGATCTGATTCAGCTCCATGGCATTATTGGGCCGTTTGATGAGTGTTACTTCGAAAAGGCCGTCGTTGAGCTCCACGTTTTTTCCGGTGATCCGTTTGAATCCGCCCACGGACATGGAGTTCGTGATCATCCCGAAGATAAAGTCGTCCTCGATCTCCACATTTTCGGCCGTTACTTTCGCCCGAAAGGAGCGGACCGAAGGGAGACGCTTCATTCCCTCCAGGAGATAGGCCATATGTCCCAGCACGTTTTTATACTCCTGCTTCGTCTCATAGGACACATCCGTAAAAAGGCCGAAGGCCGCGATATACACAAAGGTTCCCTCGTTAAAGGAACCGATATCGCATCGAAAAAGTTCCCCGTCCACGATTGCTTCCGCCGCCTGTACCATATTTTTGGGAAGCCCCAGGCTCTTGGCGAAATCGTTGGTGCTCCCCGCCGGGATGTATCCCACCGGTACCTCTTTGCTGCTGTGCATGATTCCGGTTACCACCTCATCCAGGGTTCCGTCCCCGCCGCTGCATACCACCCAATCATATCTTCTGGCTTTTCTCTCCGCCGCCCTGACCGCGTCGTGGACACCCTGGGTAGGATAGACCGTAACCTCATGCCCTGCCTTTGCGAACACGTCCAGAATGTCGCTTAAATGTGCCTTAATCTGGCTCTTGCCCGCCCTCGGATTATAGATAAACAAAATCTTCGCTCTCGTCATACCGCCTCGCAGTCCGCCGCCGTAAGCGGCCCAAAACAACTTATTTGTAACAAAAAGGAGCATATCCATGCTCCTCTTCCCTTTATCCCTTAAAGCTTTCGATTATGTTATTCCACGCCGCCGCGCAGGTATTTTGCGATATCTTCCACTGCCGTCTCTTCGTCCGGGCCTTCGGCGATCACCGTCACCATTTCGCCGCTGTCGAGGCCGAGGCTCATCATTCCCATGATGCTCTTCGCATTCACCTTTTTCCCTTCCGTTTCCAGATAAACGGTGCTGTCATGCTGGCTGGCGACCGCCACGAGCATCGCCACCGGTCTCGCCTCCAGGCCACCGTCCAACTGAATCCTGACTGCCTTTGTCATCATACTTCTTCCTCCTTTTAATGCCTTCCTCTCTCCGCCGGCTCCCGAAGGGCCGGTTCGGCAAATCGGTTTACCGCTTCCAGAATCCCTGGCTTTTGTGGCTTTTCCGCGGTCCTCACCCGTTCCTCAGGCCGTCCGCCATCTCGCTCAATTTTCTCAGTCTGTGGTTTACGCCGGACTTTCCCACCGGCGGATTCAGATATCCGCCCAGTTCACGTAAAGGTGCGTCCGGATAGGCCAGACGTATTTCGGCCATTTCCCTAAGATTATCCGGAAGATTCGAAAACCCGGCCCTCTGCTGTATCAGCAGGATATCCTCCACCTGTCTGCTGGAGGCGTTCACCGTCTTGCCGATGTTGGCCGTTTCGCAATTAACCCTCCGGTTTACGGAATTGCGCATTTCCTTCAGGATCCTGTAGTTCTCGAACTGCATCAGGGACACATGGGCTTCCACGATGTTCAAAAAGTCCGCAATCCCCGTGCCGTCCTTCATATATACAATCTGGTATTTTTTTCGCTGCACGATTTTCGCTTCCACTCCAAAGCCCTGCAGGATGGATCGAACCTGCTCCGCCTGGGAGGGCTGTGTGCACACGATCTCCAGATGATAACTCTTCTCCGGGTCGCTCATAGAACCGGAAGCCAGAAACGCGCCCCGAAGGAACGCCCTCTGACAGCACGCATTCTTAATGAGTATGGCATTTATTGCTTCCCGCAGGCTGCGGCAGTCTCCCCGGCTGTCCATGAACTTCGTAGCCAAAAGCACCTGCCGTACCTCCTCCGGTTCGGCCAGCGTAATGCTGTAATATGCCGTACTTCCGGGGTTTTTCTGGCTGACACCAGTATTTATATTAAATGTTTTCTTCAATAATGTAAAGCATTTTCTCACAACAGCCTCATTTTCAGCCTGAATTCGGATTTTTCCCGGATTTTCGGTATTCTTTTGGGCACTTTTACCTAAAAACACAGGTTCGATGCGGCTCCCGCAGAAATGCAGGATCGACGCCAGTTCCGCAATCTGGCAGTGCCTTGCCGTAGGCTCCTGCTTTGCCAGTTCTTCCTTCACATTCCCTGAAAAAGACATATCCCGACCGCCTTTACTTCACGTCCCTGTGGCTGATGGTCAGCCCATAGTTTCCCTTATCCCGAAGCCGGCCGTACAGCCCGTTCGCCAGGGTCACGCTGCGATGTTTCCCTCCGGTACAGCCGATTGCCACTACCAGCTGATATTTTCCCTCTTTGATATAGTTTGGGATCAAAAATAAAAGCATATCCTCCAGCCGGTCCAGGAACTGGCCGGCCTCCGGAAATCCCATTACATAATCCTGAACCCCCTTGTCATTCCCTGTCAGGTACTTCAGTTCGTCTATATAGAAGGGGTTCGGAAGAAATCTGACGTCAAATACCAGATCCGCATCCACAGGGATCCCGTTCTTAAAGCCGAAGGAAACAATATTAACGATAAGATTATTATATTCCTCGTTGCGCACAAAAATTCTGTCTATTTCTTCCTTCAATTCCCGGGTCAGCAGCTTGGAGGTATCGATCACATAATCCGCCTGTTTTTTAATCTGAGCCAGGATTCCCCTCTCTCTGTGGATTCCGTCCTCAATCCTGCTGTCCCCCTGCATGCACAAAGGATGCATTCTCCTGCTTTCCTTATACCGTTTCACCAGCGTGGCATCGCTCGCATCCATGAACAGGATCTCGAACACGAAGCCGTTCTGGCGCAGCTTGTCCAGGATCTTCATCACGTCCTCAAAGGCCTGGTCGGCCCGGATATCCAGGCCCAGCGCCGCCTTGGATATTTCGTTGTTCGGCGTCATGAGAAGCCCCATAAATTTCTCTATCAAAGGGACCGGAAGATTATCCACACAGAAATACCCCACGTCCTCCAGCATCCTCATGGCCGTATTCTTTCCGCCGCCGCTCATCCCAGTTACGATCACAAATCTCATTCCCGCCACCGTGCCTTTCTTTCCGGTCTGTTCCGGACCGGTACTTTCCCGCGTGTTTTATCCGCCCCGTCCATCGTATTTTTATATATAAATAAGAGAAGCCATCGGTCTTCCCTCCGGTTTCTCCTACCTCTCTTTCTCTTTTAAAAATCCCCAAGGAAAATTACTTCCGGCTCCAGCCTGATTCCGGAACGTTCCATCACCGTGTCCGTGACCTTCCCAATCAGCGCGGCAATATCCGCCGCAGTGGCGGTCCCGTCGTTGATCACAAAACCGCAGTGCTTTTCGGATACCCTTGCGCCTCCCACACTGGCTCCGGAAAGGCCCGCCTCCATAATCAGCTTTCCGGCAAAACTGCCCTCCGGCCTCTTAAAGGTGCTCCCTGCACTGGCATACTCCAGAGGCTGTTTCTCCCTGCGCCTTTCAGCCAAATCGTTCATGCGGGCCGCAATCTCCTCCCGGCTGCCCTCCCGCAGCTTCATGCACACCTCCGTCACCACATAGGGCCTGTCTTTCAAAACGCTGCTGCGATAGCCGAACTCCATGGTCTCCCGGTCCAGCACCAAAATGCTTCCGTCCTTATACATGACCTGAACCGATTCCACGATCTGGCTCATCTCGCCCCCATAGGCCCCGGCGTTCATCCTGACTCCGCCGCCCATGCTGCCCGGAATTCCCGACGCGAATTCCAGCCCTGTGAGAGCCTTTTCCATGGCTGCCCGGGACGCCTGGGAAAGCAGAGCCGCCGCTCCCGCCGTCACCCGGCACCCTTCCACCCGTACCTCGGAAAACTCTCCCGCCAGGCGGATCACCACGCCCCGGTATCCCGCATCTCCCACCAGAAGGTTACTCCCCCTTCCGAGCAGGAAATAGGGCCAGCCGGTAAGGTTCAGATAGCGGATCACCTTCTCCAGCTGTCCCTTCTTTTCCACGCTTACCAGCACCTCTGCCGGCCCCCCCACGCGAAAGGTGGTGTGCCCGGACATCGGCTCTTCCTGACGGATATTTTCCGTCGGAACCACACTCTCCAAAAAATCTATTAAAGCTTTGCTCACTGCTGTCTGTTACTCCCGTTTCATCCTGCTATAAGAATATGATATGCCGCATACGGCAGTTTCATCCCCGCGGGCCGCCCGAACGGTCCAGTACCAGCTTGGCCGCACCATAGATCCCCGCATCATTCCCCAGCAGCGCCAGGGCAAACAGCGCGCCGCGGCTTCCGTGGAACACATGAGGCGTATAATTCTTCTGAATGAACTCCAGCAGAATGGGGCCCGCTTTGGATACGCCTCCGCCGATCACGAAAATTTCCGGGTTTACGACACAGGCGATCCCTGCAAGGGCTTTGCCCAGAATTGCCCCGAACTGCTCCGCCACTTCGATGGCCAGCGCGTCCCCTGCCTTTACCGCATCGAAAACGGTCTTGGCGGAAATATTTTCCACGTTCCGCATGCTGCTGGGCATATCGTCCGCCGCCAGCCTGCGCTTTGCCAGCCGCACCACCCCTGTGGCGGAAGTATACTGCTCCAGGCAGCCCCGATTGCCGCAGTTACAGTTCTCCGTCTCCGCATCGTCCACATGGATATGTCCGATCTCCCCTGCCGCTCCGGTGATCCCGGACAGGATCTTCCCGTCCGCGATAATTCCGCCGCCCACGCCGGTTCCCAGCGTGACGGCCACCAGATTTTTATGTCCCTGTCCGCCGCCCTTCCACATCTCACCGAGAGCGGCCACATTGGCATCGTTCCCTGCTTCCACCGGGATATTCAACAGACCCTGCAGCTCGTTCTTGATACTGAAAACGCCCCAGCTTAAGTTCACCGCATTGTATACCGTGCCTGCGCCGTCCACGGGGCCCGGTACGCCGATCCCCACGCCTGCCACGTCCTCCCGGTTGAGCTGCCTTTCCTTCATCTTATCCCGAATGCTGTCCGCCACATCGGGCAGAATATTTTTCCCGCCTTCTGCCGTTCTCGTGGGGATCTCCCACTTCTCCAGGAGGTTCCCTTCTATGTCAAAGCAGCCCAGCTTGACCGTCGTACCTCCCACATCCACCCCAAAACAATATTTTGCCATCTCCTATACCTCCTCTTCCTCTTCTTCGTCTTTTCTGCGGGCCAGAGAATTCTGCACCCTGGTGTAAAGCTCCTGTGCCGCATTATACCCCATTTTCTTCTGGCGGTGGTTGATCGCCGCAGACTCACAGATGATCGCCAGATTACGCCCGGGACGGATCGGGATGCTGTGGCAGACCACCTTATTGCCCAGGTAATCCGTATACTCTTCCTCCAGGCCCAGCCTGTCGTACTCCTTGTCCCTGCTCCAGTCCTCCAGCCGGATCACCAGATCGATGTTCTGGGTATCCTTCACGTTAGCCACACCAAACAACGTCTTTACGTCGATGATACCGATACCCCGAAGCTCAATAAAGTGCTTGGTGATATCCGGGGCGCTTCCCACCAGGGTATCGTCGCTGACCTTGCGGATCTCCACCACGTCGTCCGACACCAGCCGGTGCCCTCTCTTGATCAGCTCCAAAGCCGCTTCCGATTTCCCGATACCGCTTTCCCCCGTGATCAGCACGCCTTCTCCGTAAACGTCCACCAGCACCCCGTGTACGGAGATACAGGGAGCCAGTCTGACGTTCAGCCATCGAATCGACTCCGCCATAAAAGCCGAAGTGGCTTTCCTGGTCATCAAAAGCGGGATTCCCCTCTCCTTCGCTATCTCCAGGAAAAGAGGATCCGGCTTCAGCTCCCGGCAGAATACCACACAGGGAATGGGGCAGGAAAGAAGCTGGGTAAAAATCTCCCTTTTTCGCTCCTCCTCCATGGACTCCATATAAGTGTACTCCACAAAGCCGATGATCTGCAGGCGTGTCGCCTCGAAATGTTCAAAATACCCTGCCATCTGCAAAGCCGGCCTGTTGATGTCCGGCTGAGTGATCCTGATCCCTTTTACCGCCACCTCGGGCGTCAGGTTCTCCAGCTTCATCTTCTCGATGAGCTCGGTAAGATTTACATGTGCCATACCTCGTCCTCCACTCTCCCCGGCTTCTGACCGATGTCTCTTTGCCGTCTGCGGGCCGGTTTTATGCTTCCGAATTCGTTCATCCTTGATCCCGCCCGCATGCAGAGTGCGCAGGCAGTTCAAAGAGATCGAATTTCCAATTTCATTCTAACACATCCCGATGAAAAAAAGAATAGATTTCCTCCGCAATATGCGCAGGGATTTCCGGTACCCGGGCCAGCTCTTGCACATCCGCCTTCCTGATCTCCTCAATGGATTTAAAATGGCGCATCAGCGCCTTTCTTCTGGCCGGGCCTACCCCCGGGATTCCGTCCAGGACCGAACGCACCTGGTCCTTGCTGCGCAAAGAACGGTGGTATTCGATGGCAAACCGGTGGGCCTCGTCCTGAATCCGTGTAATCAGCTTAAACCCCTCGCTGCGGGTATCGATCTCGATCTCCTCATTCCGGTAGTACAGGCCTCTGGTACGATGATTATCGTCCTTCACCATACCGCATACCGGGATGGATAGATGCAGCTCCTCCAACACCTCCAGCGCGATATTCACCTGGCCCTTTCCTCCGTCCATCAAAAGCAGGTCCGGGAACCTGGTGAAACTCCCGAATTCCCGATCCATCTGTTTCTTTGAAAGCTCCTTTTCTTCCTCCATGCCATGGGTAAAGCGCCGGATTAAAACCTCCCGCATACAGGCATAATCGTCAGGACCGGCCACGGTCTTGATCTTAAACTTCCTGTAATCGCTCCTTTTCGGCTTTCCCTTTTCATATACCACCATGGAGCCCACATTTTCAAAGCCGCTGATATTGGAAATATCAAAGGCCTCCATACGGTCGGCGGAAGGCAGGGACAGCAGGGCGCAGATTTCCTTCACCGCCCCGATGGTACGGCCCTCCTCCCGTTTAATCCGTTCCCTGTCCTTACTGAGCACCAGGGCCGCATTGGTCGCCGCAAGCTCCACCAGCTTTTCCTTGGCGCCCTTCCTGGGCACCCGGATATAAACCCGGCTTCCCCGCCGTGCGGTAAGCCACTGTTCCAGTACGGGAATATCTTCTATCTCCTCCTGCAGCATCAGTTCTTTAGGCACAAAGGGCGTTCCGGCATAGAACTGCTTCACGAAGTCCAGCAATATCTGCGCCTTGCTGCAGTCCGAGGCTCCGGTCATGATGAAATGTTCCCGGCCGATCAGCTTTCCGTCCCGCACGAAAAAAACCTGCACCACCGCATCGTCCTCGTCCCGGGCCAGCGCGATCACATCCTTGTCCTCCCCGTCGCTGTCCGTGATCTTCTGCTTCTGCGCCACCTGCGTCACGCTGTTGTACAGATCCCGGTAACGGATCGCCTCCTCAAAATCCATCCTTTCCGATGCGGCTTCCATTTTCTGCTGGAGATCTGCCAAAACCGGGGCAAAATTCCCGTTCAGGAAATCCATGGCGCCTTCCACCGCTTTCCGGTATTCTCCTCTGGACACGGTTCCCTGACAGGGCGCGCTGCATTGCCCGATGTGATGGTTCAGACAGGGCCGTTCCAGGCCCGCATCCCTGGGAAGGCTTCTGTTGCAGGTACGCAGTTTATACAGCTTATTAATCAATTCAATGGTATCCTTTACCGCAAAGGCCGACTTGAACGGTCCGAAATACTTTGAACGGTCCTTCTTCATCTGCCTGGAGAACAGCACCCTCGGGTACTCCTCCCCGAGAGTCACCTTGATATAGGGATAGGTTTTGTCATCCTTGAGCATGGTGTTGTACTTGGGGCTGTGCTCCTTGATCAGGTTATTTTCCAGCACCAGCGCTTCCAGTTCCGAATCCGTAACAATGTATTCAAAACGGGCGATCTTCGTCACCATCTTTTCGATCTTGGGGCTTTTGTTGGTGCTTTCCCTGAAATAGGAGCGCACGCGGTTTCTCAGGCTGATGGCCTTTCCCACATAAATGATGGCATCGTCGGCATCGTGCATAATATAGACTCCCGGCCTGGCCGGAAGCTTTTTCAGTTCTTCTTCAAAGTGGAACATCCTGGCTCCTCCTTTTCCGCGCGGTATGCCCCCGTGTGCGGGCGCCGTTCCTCCCTGAAGCCGCCCGTACCCCGGCCGCTTCGAAAGACATACGGACGGGAAAAAAGCAACTCCCGGACCGGCTCGTCAGCCGGACCGGGACGAAACAAAATCTGCGTTGCGCATCGATGCCCGCTCTCTATTTTCCGTTCCTGTCATAGGGAGGGAGCGTGGAATTGGAAAATCTCCCCACAGGGCCCGCAGGCTTTCCTGCACTTCCTTCTTCCGCAGGGCCTTCGCCCTTCCCAGAACCGTTTTCCGCTTCTTTGGCATCTTCCCTTTCCAAAGTCCCGTCGGAAGCCGGGGAATTGAAGAATCCCATATCCTGGCCCGGGATACCGTTTCCGCCGCTCTTCCACCAGTCATCCTGTTGATTAGACTGCCACATCCGGCCGTCATGTACCGGTTCCGAAGGGGGAACGTATCCGTCCTCTACCGGTTCCGGCCGCAGGCCATATCCGTCCTGTTCCGGTTCCGGCGGCAGGCCGTATCCGTCCGGTTTTGTCTGCTGTCCGTCCGGTACGGCCACGGCCTTTTGCTCCTGCGCCCTCTCCCGGCCCTCTTCGCCCTTTGAGGCCTCTTCCTTCTCTTCCTCGGGTTCCGGAAGCCCCTTCTCCGCCCGGAAGATTTTCATGAATTCCTTACCGGTGATGGTCTCCTTCTCGATCAGATGCCCGGCCAGCTTATCCATCAGGTCGCGGTTCTCCCGGAGGAGATCCAAAGCCTGCGCATAGCACTCCTTCAGAATGTTCATCACCTCGGAATCCACCTCGGCGGCGGTCACGTCCGAACAGTTCATGCTGGCGCGCCCTTCCAGGTACTTGCTTTCCACGGTCTGTAAGCCGATGAGGCCGAATTTCTTGCTCATACCGTACTGCGTCACCATCGCCCGTGCGATTCCTGTAGCCTTCTCGATATCATTGGCAGCCCCCGTGGTAATGCTGTCAAACATGATTTCCTCCGCGGCCCGGCCGGCCAGCAGGCCCACCAGCATATCGTGAAGCTCCGCCTCCGTGTTCAGGTATTTCTCTTCCTCCGGCACCTGCATGACATATCCCAATGCGCCCATAGTACGGGGCACGATGGTGATCTTCTGTACCGGCTCCGAATTCTTCTGCAGGGCGGATACCAGCGCGTGTCCCACCTCATGATAGGACACGATCCGGCGCTCCTCCTTGCTCATGATCCGGTCCTTCTTTTCTTTTCCCACGAGAACCTGCTCCACGGCCTCGAACAGATCCTTCTGGCAGACATAATCCCTGCCCTGCTTCACCGCATTGATAGCGGCTTCGTTGATCATATTAGCCAAATCCGAGCCCACCGCTCCGCTGGTGGCGAGCGCAATGGCATCCAGATCCACCGTGTCGTCCATAAGCACATCCTTGGCATGCACCCGCAGGATTTCCACACGTCCCTTCAGGTCCGGCTTATCCACGATGATCTGCCTGTCAAACCGTCCGGGACGCAGCAGGGCCTTATCCAGGATTTCCGGCCTGTTGGTCGCCGCCAGGATCAGGACGCCGCTGGAACTGTCAAACCCGTCCATTTCGGACAAAAGCTGGTTCAGCGTCTGTTCCCGTTCCTCATTCCCGCCGCCGTACTTGGAATCCCGGCTCCGGCCGATGGCATCGATTTCGTCTATAAATACGATACACGGTGCGTTCTTGGACGCTTCTTTGAACAGATCACGTACACGAGATGCGCCCACGCCCACATAAAGTTCGATAAAGTCGGAACCGGTCAGGGAAAAGAACGGCACATGCGCTTCCCCGGCCACTGCCTTGGCCAACAGCGTCTTACCCGTACCGGGCGGCCCCACCAGCAGGGCTCCCTTCGGAAGCCTGGCGCCGATTTTGGAATAACGTCCCGGATTGTGCAGGAAATCCACCACCTCCTGCAGGGACTCCTTCGCCTCGTCTTCCCCGGCCACATCCTTAAATGTTACTCCCGTTTCCTTCTGTACATACACCTTGGCGTTGCTCTTTCCGACCCCCATGGGACCGCCGCCGCCGGTCATCTTCTTCATCAGGAAATTAAATAAAAAGATAATCGCCACAAAAGGCAGTACATAAGTGAGAAGCATGGACAAAAGGAAGCCGGAATTATCCGGGATCTGTCCGTTGATTTTCACTCCGGCCTTCAGCAGCTTGTCTGTTAAGGTATCATCCTCCACCCGGCCCGTATAATAGGTAATCTCGGGCGGCTGGACAAATGCGTTTTCCGGTTCGTCCGTTTTGGGGATGATGTTGATCTGGTCGTCCGTGATTTCCACGCTTTCCACCTTTCCCTCATCCACCATCTCCAGGAATTCGTTATAGCTGACCTCCTGATTGGATACGCCGCTGAGCATTTTCATAAAAAAACTCATGCATACCAGCGTCACCAACGCCGCTACGAGCAAAAGCAGCAAATTCTGCCTGCCCGGAGATCCCCCCGGTCCCTGCGGTCCTCCGGGTCCCCCCGGCCCTCCCGGTCCGCCGCCCTGGCCGTTATTATAGCCATTGCCCCCGTTATAGCTGTTTAGATTGTTATTATCCATTCTAACCCTTTCACACTGCCTTCCTGCCCGCTCTGCAGTTTCGTACTTATTTATACAATGATAAATCAGGAACTTTTTATTGATTTTTCCGTGCTCATACGGGTCGCCGCATCTTATTATATGGTTTAAACAAATATAAATCAATATGCATTCTGTGAAATTATCGGGCAATCTATAAAAGAATTCTAAATTTTTTTCGGGAAACGGTGGATTTTTGTCCTTCGGACGTTGTATAATAGTGAAATTGAATTGCCAAATAATCATAGCAGCCGGCCCTATGCCAGAGGACCGGCCGTCG
The DNA here is from genome assembly GCA_021770245.1 of Lachnospiraceae bacterium. GTDB lineage: Bacteria > Bacillota > Clostridia > Lachnospirales > Lachnospiraceae > Eisenbergiella. The sequence goes on along the minus strand of JAETRI010000005.1, from coordinate 66,101 downwards.
CGGCGGATCAAACCGATCCGCCGCATATGCAGCCACGCTTCGCTTCATGCCTGTCGTTATCGCAGCACCGCTGTCCGGTTTTCCATACGGACTTCGGATTCATCAGCCAGCTAACGCCGCCGTAACGGCAGAATGGAGAGCACTATGGCAGTGAAATACGTATTTGTAACGGGCGGAGTGGTATCCGGGCTCGGTAAGGGGATTACCGCCGCCTCTCTGGGACGATTGTTAAAGGCCCGCGGCTACCGGGTGACCATGCAGAAATTTGATCCCTACATCAATATCGATCCGGGAACCATGAACCCCATCCAGCACGGAGAGGTCTTTGTCACGGACGACGGTACGGAAACGGATCTGGATTTGGGACACTATGAGCGGTTTATCGATGAGATATTGGATAAAAACTCCAACGTGACCACCGGGAAAATCTACTGGTCCGTCCTGCAGAAGGAGCGGCGGGGGGATTACGGCGGAGGGACCGTCCAGGTTATCCCCCATATTACAAACGAAATCAAGAGTCGGTTCTACCGCAATTTCACCGACGATGAAACGAGAATCGCCATCATAGAGGTGGGCGGGACGGTGGGGGATATCGAGAGCCAGCCCTTCCTGGAGTCCATCCGCCAGTTCCAGCATGAGGTGGGATTCGGTAACGCGATCCTGATCCACGTCACCCTGATCCCCTATCTGCGTGCCTCCCAGGAGCTGAAGACCAAACCTACCCAGGCCAGTGTCAAGGAGCTTCAGAGTATGGGGCTGCGGCCGGATCTTATCGTATGCAGGAGCGAAATCCCCCTGGATCAGGGAATCCGGGATAAGATTGCCCTCTTCTGCAACGTCCCCAGTACTCATGTGCTCCAGAATCTGGACGTGGAATATCTTTACGAGGCTCCCCTGGCCATGGAAAAGGAGCATCTGGCCGACGTGGTTTGTCAATGCCTGGGACTGGAAAACAGGACGCCGGATCTAAGGGACTGGGAGGCCATGGTGGCCGCCCTGCGCTCTCCCACCCGGGAAGTCACCGTCGCCCTGGTGGGTAAATATATCCAGCTCCATGACGCCTATATCAGCGTGGTGGAAGCCCTGAAGCACGGCGGCATCTCCAATCACGCAACCGTAAACATCCGTTGGATCGATTCCGAACGCATGACGGAGGAAAATGCCACCGGACTTTTGGAGGGAGCGGACGGTATTTTGGTGCCCGGCGGGTTCGGGAGCCGGGGTATCGAGGGGAAAATCCATGCCATTCACTATGCCAGAACCCGGGGCGTTCCCTTCCTGGGACTCTGCCTGGGCATGCAGCTTTCCATCGTGGAATATGCCCGCAACGTGCTTGGGTATACCGATGCCCACAGCGTGGAGCTCAATCCTTCCACCACCCACCCGGTCATCGCCCTGATGCCGGATCAAAACGGCGTGGAAGATATCGGCGGAACCCTTCGGCTCGGCTCCTATCCCTGTATCCTGGATCGGTCTTCCCTGGCCCGGCGCCTTTATGGACAGGAATGCATCCAGGAACGCCACCGCCACCGTTACGAGGTGAACAACGACTACCGCAGCGACCTGACGGCCCATGGGATGAAGCTTTCCGGCCTGTCTCCCGACGGCAGGATTGTGGAAATGTGCGAGCTTTTGGATCATCCTTTCTTTCTCGCCACCCAGGCCCACCCGGAACTGAAGTCCCGCCCCAACAGGCCCCATCCCCTTTTCGCAGGCTTTGTGGCCGCCGCGTTGGAACATCAGAAACATAAAAACGACAGCCCGGACATCCCTTAGGTGTCCCGGGCCACTGTAAATGAGGTTCCCATGAAATACGGTTTTGATAATAACAAGTATCTGAAAATGCAGTCCGAGCATATCCGGGAACGGATCGCCATGTTCGGCGATAAGCTTTACCTGGAATTCGGCGGGAAGCTTTTTGACGATTATCATGCTTCCCGTGTCCTCCCCGGTTTCGAGCCTGACAGCAAGTTTAAGATGCTGCTGCAGTTGAAGGAACAGGTGGAGATCGTCCTCGTGGTCAGCGCTTCTGCCATTGAAAAAAATAAAATCAGACAGGATTCCGGCCTGACCTATGGAGCAGAGGTAATCCGGCTCATAGGTACCTTCCGCAAGATGGGTTTTCTGTCCGGTTCCGTGGTCATCACCCAGTATGCCGGACAGCCTTCCGCAGACCAGTATCGGGTCAAGCTGAACAACCTGGGGATCCGCTCCTACCTTCATTATGTCATAGACGGTTATCCCGGCAACATCGAACTGATCGTCAGCGACGAAGGCTACGGCCGGAACGAATACGTGGAAACCAGCAGGCCTCTTGTGGTCATCACGGCCCCTGGCCCGGGCAGCGGCAAGATGGCCACCTGCCTATCCCAGCTCTACCATGAGCACCGCAGAGGGATCCAGGCCGGATATGCCAAGTTTGAAACCTTTCCCATTTGGAACCTGCCCCTGAAACATCCGGTCAACATCGCCTACGAAGCCGCTACTGCGGATCTCAACGACGTGAACATGATCGATCCCTTTCATTTGGAGGCCTACGGCGAGACCACGGTCAATTATAACCGGGATGTGGAGATCTTCCCTGTTCTGAACGCCATCTTTGAACAGATCCTGGGGGAGAGTCCCTATAAATCCCCCACGGATATGGGCGTCAACATGGCCGGCAACTGTATCGTGGACGACGCCGCCTGTCGGGAGGCCGCCAACCAGGAGATCATCCGGCGCTATTATAACTGCCTGTGCGACTTAAAGCGTGGGAACAGCTCTAAGGAGATCCTCTACAAGCTCCAGCTCCTCATGAAGCAGGGCGGCCTTACCATCAACGATCGTCCCGTGGTAAACGCCGCCATGCAAAGGGAAGAAGATACCGGCCACCCCGCCGTGTCCATCGAGCTTTCCGACGGCACCCTCGTCACCGGAAAAACCTCCGGCCTGCTGGGAGCCGCCTCGGCCTGCCTGCTCAATTCCCTGAAGGTCATCGAGGGCATCGACCACGAATTGCATCTGGTGTCCCCCCAGGCCATCGAGCCCATCCAGACCCTGAAGACCTCCTATCTGGGAAGCATCAATCCCAGGCTGCACACGGACGAAATCCTCATCGCCCTTTCCATCAGCGCCGCCACGGACAAGCGGGCTGCCCTGGCTCTGAGCGCTCTGCGCCAGCTGAAAGGCTGCGAGGTACATTCCTCGGTGATGCTTTCCGCGGTGGACGAGTCCGTTTTCCGGAAGCTGGGGATGCATTTAACCTGCGAACCCAAAACGGAGGCGGACGGGCATGGGCAGTGACCCGGAAAACCTGACAGGGCTTTCTCTATGGAGAGCAGGGAGGGGCCATATCCGTCAGGCAAATATATGGGGCGGCTGCATTTACCGGAAGTCTCCCTGATACGGCGCGGCGTTTGACCGCGCCATGTCAGGAGCAGAGCCGGTATACTGCAGCCGCCCCGTCTTGTTCGTTATGTATATTACATGGGATAGACGCATGAACAGCCCCGCGTCCCGTATCTTACAGAAGCCCGATGAGCCGTTCCTCCACGGCCTTTTTTACCCTGTCATAATCTCCCCTCTCCGGGCACTGTACGGCCACTACCAGCCCTTTTTGGGGCAGGATCGTGGTTACCTGTCCGAACGAGCCTGCGGCCTGATAGCCTTCCGCTTCGGGAACAATCCAGAATTGGTAGCCGTATCCGCCCTCGTTCCCTTCCTCCTCTACCTCAATCTGCTTTCTGGTCGCCATATCGATCCATTCCTTCGGCACGATCCGTTTCGACTTCCATACGCCGCCCGCCAGATAGACCTGTCCCAGTTTCATCATGTCCGACAGCTTCAAATGCATCCCTCCGCCGCCGTTCGGATGTCCCTGGGTATCATTTTCCCAAATAGGAAATCCGATTCCCAGAGGTTCTAAAACACGGTCATACAGATATTGGGACAGGGTCTGCCCGGTTGCGTGTTCCACCATTCTTCCTATCAGGATGGAATCGGCAGTGGAATATACGAAATGTTCTCCCGGCCGCTCCAGCATTTCCCTGGACAGCATGTATTTCATATAATCCGGAAGTCCTACTCCCCTCCTCCGGTCTTTCCCCATCAAATAGGGTTTCCCGAATCCGCTGGACATGGTCAGGAGATGCTTCAACTTTATCTCATACAGAAGGGGAGAGGCCTGCTGCGGCACGTATTCACGGAACGCGTCCGCCAGCCTGTCTTCCAAAGACAGCAAGCCGTCCGTGATTGCAATGCCTGCCGCCGTGGCCGTAAAGCTCTTCGTATGCGAGTAGATATTTCTCGGAATATCCGGCCGGAAATGCTGCTCGTACAGAATCTCTTTCCCGTTCCCCACCGCAATCCCTTCCAGCGGCAGCTGAACGTCCGTCACATAATCCGAAAACTCCTTCATGATTTTTTCGACTGACAATTTCGCCTCCCGTCTGCGCACTTTAGCGCGTTTTTAAATTTAGATTAAGAAGATTCCCTGCTCCCATCTTTTGCCTACCGTCCCGTCGTTTCCGGTAAAGAATAGGGCTTCACCCTGCGGACAACATCCATAATCGTCCCGTCCCGGCTTTCAATAATCCCCACCACCCGGTCCTCAAATTCGATGGGCTGCGGCTCTCCCGCAATTTCATATGCCGTATCCCGCAGCTTCTCAATGGATGTAAACGGAAGCTTCACATCCCTCATGGCCTCCAAAAGGTCCTCTCTTCTGGGATTGATGGCAATCCCGTAATCCGTAACCACAACATCCACAGACTCGCCGGGCGTTGTTACCGTGGTGACCGCCGTACGTACTGTGGGAGTCCTTCCCTGAAGCAGAGGTACGATAACAATCGTACACTTCGCTCCCGCCGCCGTGTCCGGATGGCCTCCCTGGGCCCCGATGATCGTGCCGTCCGAGCCGACCACCACATTGCAGTTAAAATCCACGTCCACCTCCAGGGCTCCCAGAATGACGAAATCCAGTTTATTTACCACAGCCCCCTTATTAAACGGATCCGCATATTCCCCGGCGCTGATCCTGAAATGCTTTAGATCTTTCACCGAAGCTACCGCGTCCAGATCAAAATCCTGGGTATCCAGCAGGCAGTCCACCTGATCATGGATCAGCAGATCACACATGGGCTTGGTCAGTCCCCCGACGCCGAAGCGCATCCGTATCCCCCGTTCCTTCATAACCTTCGCCAGGAAAACCGTGGAGGCAATCGAAGCGCCTCCGACACCGGTCTGGTAGGAGAATCCGTCTTTAAAATAGGGAGAATGTACCACAAACTGCGTACAATAATCCGCCATCATGAGTTTCCGCATACTTGTGGTGGGAGCGGCGGCCCCCGAGGCGATCTTCCGAGGATCCCCGATGGCATCCACGACCACCACATAGTCCACCTTTGTCATGGAGATATGCGCGGGAAAATTGGGGAATTCCACCAGGCAGTCCGTCACCGCCACCACCTTGTCCGCATAATCGGCATCCACCATCGCGTAGGAGAGCACACCGCAGTCCGCTTTTCCTCCGATCCCACGGCAATTTCCATAGTCGTCACAGGTAGGCGCGCCTATAAATGAGATATCCACCTTCACCTCCCCTGTCTCGATGGCCCGGACGCGCCCTCCATGGGAGCGCATAACTGCGAGCCCCTGTAGCTTACCTGCGGAAATGGCCTCCCCGATCTTTCCCCTCACACCCGAGGACTGGATGTTGGTAATCGTTCCGTCTTCGATATACTTTACCAGACCGTCATGGGCTTTTCCCAAAGAGCTGGCACATATGGTAATGTCCCGGATCCCCAGCCGGTGCACCTCCTCTATAACCATGTTCACCACATAATCCCCGTCTCGGAAATGGTGGTGAAACCCCAGCGTCATCCCGTCCCGGATGCCGCACTTTATCAGGGCATCCCGGATACTTTTCACCAGCTTATCCCCGCCGGAGCGTACCACGCACCTAGTATGGGCGCCCACCTTCGTATATTCATAATCGTCAAAGTGGGAATTTCCCTGAAAAACTTCCTTCCCCGTAACGGCTAATATTTCCTCCGGAATATCCCTTCCAACAGCGTTGATCATATCCGCAGCTCCTCCGTCGTATATTTACCCGATTTTTCCGCAAGGGCGATGACCCGCTTCGCCCCCTCATAGAAAGCGATATCGATCATCTTCCCGTCCACGGTAAAGACACCGATCCCCTCCGCCCTTCTCCTTTCGATTTCCCGGACCACCTTTACGGAAAATTCCACCTCCCCGCGGCCGGGTGTAAAGATCTCATGTACCGGCATAATCTGTCTGGGGTTGATCACGCTCTTTCCGTCAAAGCCCAATAAATGGATCGTTTCCACATCTCTCCTGAACCCTTCCATATCGTCCAGATCCGTATACACCGTATCAAAGCACTGCACCTTTGCCGCCCTGGCCGCTATGATCAGGTTCTGCCTGGCTCCCATCAGTTCGATTCCGGTTCCTGTGATGTGGGTCTGCAAATCCCTTGTATAATCGCCTCCCGACAGGGCGATCCCCAGCAACCGTTCGGAGGCTTCACAGATTTCCAGCGCCTTCATCACCCCTTTGGCCGACTCGATGGCCGCCATCATCAGGGTTCTTCCCTCCGGGATGCCGAATTCCTCTTCCGCCTCCGCTATCGCTTTCTCTGCTCTGCGGACATCCTGTCTCGTCTCCGCCTTTGGGATCCTGACCACGTCCGCAGCGCCCGCCACGGCGCATCTGATATCTTCCCTCCAATAGGGCGTATTTAACCCGTTGATCCGCACCACACGCTCCACTCCATGATAATCCACATGCTTTAGAGCCTGCAACAGGCAGAACCTGGCCGCATCCTTCTGGTTTTCTGCCACCGCATCCTCCAGATCCAGAATGACGCAGTCAGGCTGATAGATATACGGATCCCTGATCAGATTGGGATTCTGGGCGCTCATAAACAGCATGGTCCTTCTTAACCGTTTCTTATTCGGATGATTCATTTTAGTCCTTTCATGCCACGTCCTTCGTAGCAGCGCAATGAGAAATTCACGAATGCGATTTCTCATCTGCGATTCGGATTTGGGCCGCAGACGGCCCAAATCCGGGTACGGGAAATAGGCCGCCAGGCCTGTTTCCCGCACTAAGCACCATTCTGCCACCGCCAGGCGGCTCGCAATTTAGAGGAATCCTGCCTGCTTTCGCAGGCGCCTCACGATAGCTCCCCCCAGGGCAGCCCTTCCGTCTGATGCAAGGATCTATAAACTGCGCATTGTACCCTGGCCCTGATTGTCCAGTCCAGCGCACCCTCATCGACTATGGTTACCTTTGCATCCGTAACATCCAAATCTGCCAATGTCTTCCTGACTACCCTTTCGATCTGCTTTCCATACTGGCGGAGCACCCTGCTCTCCAGGGAAAGTCCGATTCCGCCCTCTCCCTTTTCCAGCATGACCATGCAGTCGCTGCGCTGCGTCGTCCCGGCAGATGATGGTTCTGTGATTTTCATATATCCTCCCGTTTCTTCCCGGCTACCGTATCAAGAACCCTGGCCTGGGAATTGATGTTCACGCTTCGGTTCATCCGGATCCGTCCGCCGTCCGGAGAGAAACGAAGCGCTACGGTATCGCAAAAAGCCATTCCCGGATACCTCCATTTTAAATACAGAAGCTGCCTGTCCTTCCACCAGGCGAACGCCGCCGCCTTTATCCATTCCGGCTGATATTGGTGATGCAGGTAGTTTCCGGTCATGGATGTCATGGAATATCTCCATTCATCCGTGCCGCACCGGATACTGTGTTCTCCTCTTGGATCCCTCATTTTAAAAACCACGCCGCCCTTTTCCCGCCGCACCTCTATACTTCGGATCCCATAAGCGTTTTCTTCCATCTCATAGAATCCCTCCGGCCCTTCCTCCAATGGAATTCCCTGAACTGGAATCCGCTCCATAGAAAGCCCTTCAGCCCTCTTTTGCAGATCCTCCCCAGCCGGGGGAAAATACACGGTTTGATCCTTCGGACACAGATCCTGTATGATATGGTTCCACAGAGCTTCTCCTTCGCAGGCGGCTGTTGCGGCAAGAACCAGATTTCTATCCGGGATGACCGCCAGCGTCTGTCCGAAAGCCCCGCCTGCCAGGAAGCAGCCCCCGCGTGGTTCCCAATGATAGGCGTACCCCGAATTTGCTCCCGTTAGAAAGGGGATTTTCCCCATTGCAGTGTCAATCCATTCTCCGTCAAGCAGCTGTTTTCCCTTCCACAAACCTCTCTGTAGATAAAACAACCCTGTTTTATGGAGATCCGACGTACTTAAGGATAGTCCGTTTCCGCCCGGATTGATCCCCTCCGGACTGACATCCCAGGTATAATCCTCTATCCCCAATGGCTCAAAGAACCTGGTGCGCAGATACGCCTCTGTTGTCATACTGGAAGCTCTTTGGAGGATAGCGGATAAAACATAACTGTTCCCGCTGGAGTACTGATGATGGGTAAGGGGCTCATATACCATCGGTTCCCGAAAAAAGGCCTCCAGCCAGCTTGACTGCTGAGGCCTCCATTCATTCCCGCTGATCATCCTTCCATGCCCGTTCTGCATCCTGATCAGGCTTTCCACCGTCATTCCATCATACCTTCTATCATAGTCCGTCTGAAAATATTCGGGGAAAAAATCCACCACCGTGTCGGACATCCTGATCTTCCCTTCCTGCACCGCAAATCCGACTGCGGTGTTCGTAAAAATTTTCGTAAGGGAATGTAGGATATAAGGGGTGCGGATATCATACGGTTTCCATCCGCCACAGAAAACGATTTTTTCTCCTTCCGAAAGAATCAAATTATGGAGTTCTATGTGATCCCTCTCTATATGATTTAAAAAAGTATGGATACCGTATTCTGTCGCCTGCACTGTTTTCTCTCCAAAAAACCATCCCGCAGGGCCGGATGCCCGCCGATTGACAGCACGGCTCTGCAGGATGTCGTTTCCTTTTATTTTCGCTGGGTTACTTGGTCAGCGTATCATATAAGGACTGATAACTTTCCAGATACCCTTTCACATCCAGAGCCGCACACCGGTCCAGATGGTTCTTCCATTTTGCCTCGTCAATGCCCAGGGTTACGGATTCCGCCACGAAGTTCTGGATATAAGTATCGATTTCCGTGAACATCTGGGATCTTTCCGCCGCCGCTTCCAGCGTATCGTTTCCCAGAGGGAAGCCTTCTTCATAGGCGTGACCGCCGGCCGGGCCGTAGTCATTCATACCGAATTCGTTATATTCAATAGAAAATCCCACATAGGCTCTCATCTTCTCCTCTTCCAGCGTGCACAGGACCGGCAGGCGGTTCTGGCCGCCGGTCGTCAGGGATGCCTGGGAACGGTTCGCATAGGGTTTGTTGGTGAAATCGGACTGGTTTGCCCGTTTTCCCTCATCGTCAAATACCCATCCCGCGCCCTCCGGTCCGAAGCGGCCCACAAAGCGGTTCTCGGAGGAAGAGTTCATCCACTCGCACATCACGAGCAGCTCCTCCGGGTGCTCGCAGGCGGTGGTAATGGTAAAGATATGGTTTGCCAGCTCACCGGCCGGGTCGTTCTGCTGAATGACCGAACCATACTTACTCGCAGGCGGAAGCAAATAGGTAAATTCTTCCCCCACCTCGTTGCCTGTAACCGTTGTCATCAGACCGCCCGCATTGATAAATCCCAACTGATCCGCATTTCCTTTAGCCGTCCTGTCCGTATATTCCTGTACCATCCCGTCCTGATCCAGAAGCCCTTCGGAATACAGTTTGTTCAGGTACTGCAGCATTTCATAAAAACGGTCGTCGGTGGGCACAAAGAGGACCTGCCCGTCTTCCACCATAATATACTGCTGGGCACGGTTTGCGCCGTCATTGATCAGGCCGAACATATTCATCCAGCTGTATAAGCCGTCGTTGTTGTCCAATCCAAAAAAGGAATACGGAATCTCGTCATTCGGATCCCCGTTTCCGTTGGCATCCTGTTCCTTGAACGCCTTGAGCACTTCGTAAAGCTCATCCGTGGTGGTCGGGATATCCAAACCGACCCGTTCCAGCCATTTGGTATTAATAGACCAGAAGAAGCGCGGATATACGCCGTTTATCCTTACCTGCGGCAGGGAATACAGCCTTCCGTTAATCACTTCCGAACTCGCCACCGCCGGTTCCTGATGATACATGAAGTCATACATCCAGGGCGCATACTCTGGAAGCAGATCCGTGATATCCATACATTGGTCCGTAAAATTGGCGATGTTGTTGATCGGTCCGCATATGATGTCCGGCAGATCTCCCGAAGCGAACAGGACGGAAAGCCGTTCGTCCCAGCTCTGTGAGGACACCTCCTCCACCTCGATCTTGATCCCCGTCGCTTCCAGAGCCTGCATCAGGATTTCCTTATCCTCGATGGTTCCCACATCGTTTACATCCTTTTCCCACAATATTTTGTAGGTATACGAGCCGTCCGAAATCGGAAGGATAAACTCTCCGTTTTCGTCGTAATAACGACTGGCTCCTTCGGAAGCATTCCCCGTATCCTCTCCGACATTTGCTTCCGCCGCCGCAGTTTCCTCCGATACCGCTTCCGTATCCGCCTGGGACGCGCCGCAGGCGCATGTCACGCCTGCCAGAACCGCTGCCACCGCCAGTCCGGTCATCCGTTTTAAAAATTGTTGATAACGCATTTTTCCCTCCTTCAACCTTAACATAAACTCTTATGTATATCTATCTGAAAGATAAAGGAAGCGAAGCATCGGCCACTCGCTCCGTTATCTTACATTCCCATATAACCGGGGCCTACCCCTTAATAGAGCCGATCAGTACCCCCTTCTCAAAATATTTCTGGATAAAGGGATATACGCAGATGATCGGAACCGTGGCGACCACAATCACCCCGTATTTAATCATCTGGGAAATTTCCATCAGGTACTTTACCGCATCCGCGTCCATCTCGTCCGTGGTGGTCAGATTCTGCCCCTGTATGAGAATATCCCTCAAAACCAGCTGCAACGGCTGTAATTTACTGTTGGTGGTATAGATCAGAGCGTTAAAATAAGAGTTCCACTGCCATACGGCTATGTACAGGATCATGACGGCCAGGATCGTTTTGGAAAGCGGGATTACAACAGAAAAAAAGAATTTCACGTTTCCGCAGCCGTCCAGCCGGGCCGCCTCCAGCAGCTCGTCCGGAATATTCCCCATAAAAAAGGTCCGCGCAACGATGATATTGGACACGGTAATGCAGTTGAGAATGATCAGAATCCATGGCGTATTCAGCAGATGGATCTTGCTCACGACCAAATAGGTAGGAATCAATCCGCCCTGGAAGAACATGAGGAAGGTGAGAAACTTCATGATGGCGTTCCTTCCCACCAGATCCTTCCTGGACAGCGCATACGCGGAAGGAATCGTCAGGGCCATGCCGAATATGACCGAGCCGATCGTGTAGAAAACGGTATTACGATAGCCCATCCATAATCTTTTTTCCTTCATAATAAATTGGTACGCAGAAAACGTAATATCCTTCGGCAGAAGCACCACATTTCCGGCAGCCACCTGTTCCGGCGCGCTGACGGACGCGATGAGCACGAAATAAATCGGATATGCGCAGATAACCAGTACAAATACGGCAATCAGTAAGAAAACCAGCTCCAGAATACGATCCGCTTTTTTGTTCATTTTAACCCCTTTCATGCCGCGCCCTCTGCGGCACCGCGACGTGAGATCGCGTATGCGCTTTCTCGCCTGTGATCTCAATTCCTGGTGCCGCCAGGCGGATCTCAGTTTAGAGGCCCCCGTCTGCGCGCCTTGGCACACATTTCAGCCGTCAATCGGAAAGCCAAGGCTCCTTCTCCGGCCCTGCTACCACAAAGACGAATCCGTCGTTTTACGCGCCACCCGATTGGCCAGGATCAGAATCAGGCAGTTTATCACATTGTTAAACAGGCCGATTGCCGCCGCGTAGCTGTACTGGGTGCTCAGCAGGCCCATCTTATAAACATAGGTACTGATGATTTCCGATACTCCCAGGTTCGTGGCATTCTGCATCAGGAAGGCCTTCTCAAAGCCCACATTCAACAGGTTCCCCGATTCCATAATCAGCAGGATGATCAGCATGGGGACAACGCTCGGCATGTCCACGTGGATAATCCTCTGGAGCTTGTTGGCTCCGTCCATGATCGCCGCTTCGTGCAGCTCCTCGCTCACCCCGGTCAGCCCGGCAATAAAGATAATCGCGTTATACCCCAGGTGGGACCACACTCTCGTCCACGCATACAGATGAGGAAAGCAGTTCGGATCTCCCATGAAGTCGATGGATGTCCCAAGAAAGACATTGACAATCCCGCTGCCGGGCAGAAGGAATACCTTCAGCATCCCCACCAGGACCACCATGGAAATAAAATGAGGCATGTAAGAAACCGTCTGAAGCAGCCTTCCGAACCTCTTAAACGGAAGATATTTCAGAACGACTGCCAGAAGCAGCGCCAGCGGGAGCGTGATTATCAGGCAGTACAGGCTTAAAGCCAGGGTATTTTTTAACAGGCTCCAGAAGGAATAGGAGGTAATGAATTTCTCTATGTATTTCATTCCCACCCACGGGCTTCCCGTTATCCCCTTGAACGGCTTGAATTCGCGAAACGCGATCTGTAAGCCATAGATCGGAGCCACATTAAAAATAATAAAATAGAGCAGCGTAGGGGCGAGAAAAATGTACAGCCCCCCATTTCTCCGGATTTTGGGCCACAGCCCTTTTTTCAGCCGGTCAGAACCTCCGGCCTGCGCCTTTTTTCCCATTTCCCATCCTCCCGAATCTTCTTCGTCTATACAGGATTATAAAAAAACCGCAGCTATCCCGTTATGGAAATAACTACGGTCTTTTTTGTACTTTTCTACTCTCCTGACCCTCCCTCCACTCTCGGAAGAAGGATTTTGACGGCCGTCCCTTCCCCATACGCGCTTTCGATGGTAATGCCATAGGATGCCCCATACAGATTCCTGATCCGCAGGCAGGAGTTGGCGATTCCGATACGCTTCAGCTTCAGGCTGCTTCTGTGCAGCTCTTCCTCATCCTCCAGAATTTTCTGCAGCTCCTCCAGCCTCCCGGGCTCCATCCCGCATCCGTCATCCTGTATCACAATCTGTACCGCGTCCGCCGAAACCGGAAGACAACGGATGTCTATATGTCCTTTCTCCCGTCCCTCCATCCCGTGCTGTACCGCGTTTTCTACCATGGGCTGGATTAACATTTTGGGGACAGGCATATACAGCATTTCCTCCGGTGTCTCTGCCGTCCCCTTGTATTTCCCGTCGAACCGTACTTCAATGATATGAAAATAATGCCGGATCATATCCAGCTCCTGCTTGAGCGTAACAATTTCCGGCGCCCGAAGGGAATAATGGAAGATGGCGCTCATATCAACGGAAATGTCGGCGATTATCGGCACATCATAGGCCGTTGCAATTCCGCAGATGCACTGGAGCGTGTTGAGCACGAAATGGGGGTTGATCTGGCTTTCCAATATCCTAAGCTCGTTCTCCTTCGCCTCGATTTCCTTTTCGTACAGCTGTTGCTGCGTATGCAGCATTTTATAGGAGATCTCGGTCTGATGGTCCAGCATGTTGTTGACCACCTTTGCTATCTGACCGATTTCATCGTCCCGGTTCATGGTAATCCGCTTTTTCAACCCGCCGGATATCACGTGCTCTATCTGGTCGTACAAATCGGAAATCGGACGTACAATGCCGGTATTGTAAATTCCCAGCAATGCGTAAAGCAGCAAAAAAGCCATAAAAATCATTAAAAAAACCATGTATCGGAATTCAATATACCTGTTCCTTATTGCCCCATAGTCCAGTATATATCCGATATGCCATCCCGTCCCCCGGATACTCTGCATGTCCATGTCCGGCGCCTTTTCGTCCACGTATTCCAGCCTTTTATTTTTCTGCCTGACATCGATGAGTCTTCCTCCATCATCCATAAGGCAGATAGCTCCGATAGAATCTTCCCCTTCCCGATCCAGGATTGCCCCCACCTGCTCCTTATCCATGATCACCAGCAGACAGCCCACCTGCTGCCGCCAATAGGCGTTGATGCGCGTCAGATAACGCACGGGCTGGATGCAGGCGATATAGGAATTCCGGCCCTCCTCATCATAAATAACCCGGAAAGCCGACTCCTGCTGCCTAGTTTCATATTCCGTCCTATAAAGCCGAAGGACCTGGTGGAGGGTATCGTCGGCCCTATAATGATAAAAGATCCTTCCGTCCGACCGGAACAGGGCGACATCCTGTATATAATTGTTTCCCTTCACCAGAGAATCTATCGTCTGCGTGAAGTATTTATGATTCTTATAAAGCTCATAATCGTCCTCAGGGATCAGGTAATTTTCAATCGTTGACCCTATGGACAAATAATAGGCTGCCGTCCGGATCTCGGCAAACGACTTCTCGACCGCCTCCGTTATCTGGGAAACCGATGCCGAAGCATGCTCCATATTCTGCTGCGTTATGCTCCTGGAAAGATGGAGAAAGGTCCCGAACTGGAATATCACCATCAAAAATCCGGTTAAAAGAGATACCTTTAAGAATTTGTAATACAAGGCCTTCTTTTTCATTCATTTTATTCCATCTGTCGTTATGTGATTGGTGTTATTCCGATGTATCATACCCGCTACGGAACCGGATCGGAGAAACCCCATAATATTTCTTAAAGACCTTATAGAAATAAGTCTCATCCTCATACCCCACCCTTGATGCGATTTCTCCCGTGGAAAACAGCGTCGTCCGCACCAGCTCGGCGGCATGCTCCATCCGCAGCTTTGTCAGATACCGGGAAAAGGTCATTCCCACATTTTTCACGAAAAGGCTGCTGCAGTAATTGGGTGAAAAAGCAAATTCATTGGCGAGATCCCTGATCAGGAGCTTTTCCGTATAGTGGTTCTTAATATACACCAAAAGCTTCTGGAATATCAGCGCCTCCTCCTTTTCCTCCGAAACAAAATCCGCCCTCCGAAGGCTTTCCGGGCACGTCCTCTTTTCCTTCTCCCTCAGCCTTACCGCAAGCTGTTTCAATAGATCTTCTGCCGCATCCCTGCCGATGGGTTTCACGCAGTAATCGAATACGCCGTACCGGAAGGCCTCCTTCGCGTAATTGAATTCCTGGTAAGCGCTCACGATCACCGCCTCCCCATTGTATCCGTCCTCCCTCAGTTGTCTCAGCAGCTCAAGACCGGACATATTCGGGATCTGGACATCCGTGATAATCACGTCCGGCTTTATTTTCCGAACCACATTGGCGGCTATCGCCGACGAAGAGGCCGTTCCGACAACCTCAAACGACAGGTCATTTCTTGAAAAAATTTTTTCCAGGTAAACCAACGCCCATCTTTCGTCATCCACCAAAACGATCTTATACATAACCATCCCCCCTGCATAGCGCAGACAGATCGGCCTGCGGTACCGTTTCTTCCTTTCGCCATGGCAAACTGCGGCCGTTCATGCGTCTGTCCTGATTACAACCCATTATCTCACGTTTTTTTCGGCCCATATATTATATTTTATTTATAACCATATAGGAAAAAATTAACGCTCCCTGGCGCATTGCCTGCTTTGACAAAATAATTTATAATAATAAGGACAGAACGTCCTATTATTTTTCACAGAGACCATTCCGGAGGAGGTTACGCCTATGACAGATCGGGAGTTGCTTTATGTAAAAACGGTCATGGATGAGCACAGCCTGAATAAGGCCTCTCAGAAGCTGTTCATCTCTCAGCCGGCCCTTTCCCAGGCAATCCAGCGTATTGAAATGACCATCGGAACTTCTCTGTTCTACAGGACGCCCACAGGACTCATTCCGACCGAAGCCGGGAAAAAATACTATCGGATGGCCGAGGAAATCCTTCGCTCCTACCGTTGCTTTATCCAGGAGCTTACCACCCCTCCCCGGGATGAGGGAGCATTTCTTTTCGCTACGACCACCTCTCTGGCTGCCTCCATTTTATATTCCCTCTATCCTTCCTTCCTGAACAGCCATCCCGATATCAGGGCTACCATCCACGAAGGACCCCATTACCAGATGCTCGATACCCTTCGCCAGGGATACGTCAATATGGTTATCTTGTACTCCGATGCCGATTCCCGGCTTTCTGAGTTCCAGTACCACCTCCTCGCAAAGGATTCCGTTATTGTGGTGGCCAATCCCGAAATGCTCTCCTTCCGAAGCGCCCGCCGTGAGAGCGGTTATCAGTACCCGGTCATCGATCCGCAAGAGCTGTCCGACCATCCCTATATTAAGAATTCCAGCATAAATCCTACTGCGGAATTTATCGACTCCCATCTTGCTCAAAACGGCCTCGACCTGGACGGCCATATCTATCTGCAGATCGGCCGTACCTGTACCGTCGTCCAGCTGGCCGCCGCCACCGTCGGCTTCGGTTTCAGCCCCTCCCTGCAGATCAGCAGCCAGATACCCGAGCACTGTAAATTTATGCTTCCGCACGGATTTTTCCCGCCCTACAGCCTGTACGCGCTGCTTCCTGCCGGCAATACTCTAAACGCCTCGGAACGCATATTTATAGACTATGTCCGAGAATCCCTGAAGACTTCCGTATTATTTGAATAGACTCCCTTTTTTGCCGGCAGGCGTTTGTCTGACTTCTGAAAGACGCAAAAAAACCGTGCGCTTTAGCCTGTTCGTGCACGGTTTTTGCCACCCGGCAGACTTCATTGCCGTATTAATTATATCTTCGTCAAGTAATTCCCGACCACACGCACGCCTTCATTAATCATCACAAAGGCATGGGGATCATGTTTATGCACGATGCTTTTCAGCTGTCCCAGCTCATATTTGGAAACCAGTATGAACAGCACCTGGACCTGTTCGTCGGTAAAGGCGCCCACCGCCTCCCACCTGGTCACGCCCCTCGTCATACTGCTGCAGATCTCCTTCTCCATCTCCTCGTTCCTGGTTTTGGTGATCACCTGCACCTCCACGTTGATCGTTTGGGAATGCATCCTGTCAATGGCAAAGGAACTCACTGAAGCGTAGATCAGCGAATAGATCACCGTGGGAATATCGAACAGGAACAGGCAGATCCCGTAAAGGATCATATTGGTAAACATATTCACTCTGCCCACCTTGAAGTCCCCGCGCCATTTCACCAACATCATCCCGACGATATCCATTCCGCCCAGACAGCCCCCGTTTTTCAGGGCCAGCCCCATCCCGGCGCCGCAGATAATGCCGCCGAGCACACAGACCGCCAGGGTATCTTCCGGCAGAACAGGCTGAGCCGGTATAGGGATCACCGACAGGAGTATGGTTACCGCCGTAACACACATCACCGTCTTGGCAAAAAAACGCCGGCCGATCTGCCGCATAGACAGCAGCAGAATGGGCACGTTGATCAGATAATAGACCAGGCCCGCAATATCAAAATTATGAATCGGTAAATGCATATACTGCACCAGCACCGTCCTGATCACCTGGGAAAAGCCCATCACACCGCCGCTGTATAAGGAAACCGGTACGATGAACAGATTAATCCCCAGGGAATAGATTACCGCACCCACCAAGGCCCCCGCAAAGCGGTCGATCTGATACCATTTCCATTTCCGTTCCACATCATCCAAAAGCTTCTGCGCTGCATTCTCCATTTTAACCACCATTCTGCCGCCGCAAGACGGCCCTACGGCAACCCGTCCCTCTTGTCTTCATTCCTATCATATCCAAAAACGGGCCAAAAATCAACCTCACTTTGCCGGTACCCACGCCAAACGCATGAAAGGCTCCGCGGGGCCGGGCAGGGGTGCCGCGGAGGCCGCAGGGCCTTTCATGCGTTTGGCGCAGCCGGTACCCGGAGCAAACGCGTGAGAAGCCCTGCCCGGAAACGACGGAAATAATTGGCCACAGAGGTTCGAAACCTGTTATAATCATCATAGGCAGATAGAAAAGGAGGGACAGGACAATGGACTTTTTTGAGAAAAACGGCAGCCGTCTCATCTTCCGGGAAAACGGTGAGACAGTGGAGGTGGCTCCCTGGGGGAAAAACAGCCTGCGGGTACGCGCTTCTTTTCTGGGGGACATTCAGGAAGGGAGCATCGCGCTGCTGGAACCGGAAGAAACGGAAACCGAGATCATCACGGACGAATGGGAGGCCTCCATTCAAAACGGCGCCATTACGGCCGTACTGAAGGTACAGCCCTGGGGACATGCCCTGCAGATCGGCTTCTACGATCGGAACGGGAAGCTTCTGCTGCAGGAAATTCCCAACGGCGGCGCCCTGCAGAAAAGGGCGCGGCATTTTAACCCCCTTCCCGGAGGCGGGTATGAGCTGAGGGCCAGCTTCGTATCCGATCCGACGGAAAAGCTCTACGGTATGGGCCAGTATCAGCAGGAGGTAATGGATTTAAAGGGCTGCAACCTGGAGCTGGCCCATCGGAATTCCCAGGCCAGTATTCCCTTCTATGTGTCCAGCCTGGGCTACGGCTACCTGTGGCACAACGCGGCCGTGGGCACGGTGCATTTCGGCAGGAACACCACGGAATGGGCGGCAGCATGTACCCTGCAGCTGGATTACTGGATTACCGCGGGGGATAGTCCGGCACAGATCGTGGAGGCCTACGTGCAGGCCACCGGAAAGCCCCCCATGATGCCGGAATACGGCCTTGGTTTCTGGCAGTGTAAGCTGCGCTATTTCAATCAGGAGCAGGTACTCTCCGTTGCAGCGGAATACAAGAAGAGGGATATCCCGGTGGACGTGCTGGTGATCGACTATTATCACTGGCCCCGCTGCGGCGACTGGCGCTTTGACGAGGAATACTTTCCGGATCCCGCAGGCATGGTGGAAAAGCTCCACGAAATGGGGATCGAAACCATGGTCTCCATCTGGCCCCAGGTGGACTGGCGCAGTGAAAACTATGAGGAGATGAAGCAGAAGGGCCTGCTGGTGAAAAGTCATTCCGGCGTGGACGTACAGATGGTTTTCCATGGGAACAATGTATTCATGGACGCCACCAATCCCCGTACCCGGGAATACGTGTGGGAAAAGGTGAAGAAAAATTATGCGGATCTGGGTATCCGTACCTTCTGGCTGGATGAAGCGGAACCGGAATTTACCACCTATGATTATGAGATGTACCGATACGCGGCGGGACCGGTGGCCCGGGTGGGAAATATCTATCCCAGGGAATATGCCCGCCTCTTCTACGAAGGCCAGAAAAGCATGGGACAGAAGGATATCGTGAACCTGATCCGCTGTGCCTGGGTGGGAAGCCAGCGTTACGGCACGCTGGTATGGTCCGGCGATGTCATGTCCTCCTGGGAGGATTTCCGCAAGCAGATCTGCGCAGGCATCCACATGGGCCTGTGCGGGATCCCCTGGTGGACGACGGATATCGGGGGCTTTCACGGCGGCGCCATCCGGGATGCGGCGTTTCGTAATCTCCTGGTGCGCTGGTTCCAATTCGGCGCCTTCTGTCCGGTGATGCGCCTCCACGGCAGCCGCCTGCCCCATAAGCCCATCGTCAACCGGGCCGGGGAGGTGCGGGAACAGACCGGGGCCGATAACGAAATCTGGAGCTTCGGCGAGGAGGCCTATCCCATCCTGGTGAAATTCATCCGTATCCGTGAGAAAATGCGCGCCTACACCAGGAGCCTGATGCAGGAGGCCCATGAGAAGGGTTCGCCGGTCATGCGCGCCCTGTTTTACGAGTTCCCGCAGGATACCGAATGCTGGGACATCACGGATTCCTACCTGTACGGCCCGGACATCCTGGTGGCGCCGATCTGCCACGAGGGAGGGACGAAAAGGAACGTTTACCTTCCCAAAGGCGGATCCTGGATCCATGCGGGAAGCGGAAAGGAATATGCGGGAGGAGCCTGGTACGAGGTGGATGCGCCTCTCGATACCCTGCCCCTGTTCTTAAGGGACGGACGGCAATCCTATCTGATCGGAATGCTTTGAGCCTTTCAATCGGGCAGGGAAGATTTTCTCCCGGCCCGCCGCGCGGCCCGCATGCTGTGAAAAAGCTAATTTCCCTATGCGGGACTGCGCATAAAAAGGGCGGCCGCAGCCGCCCTTTTTATGTCTATAGAAACTACCTTCTGGCGTTCAATGCATCCACCATACCCTGGAGCTGTTCCATAGTCACAGCGCCGCCGGAGAAGCTCAGAAGTCCACGCAGCGGCATATAGCGCATCATCGCCTCCTGCATCTGTGAAGAAATGGCCTCCGATGCAGCGCCGGTTTCCTCTTCTCCGCCCGTTTCCAGGATACCCAGCTTCATAAAAGGAGCCATCATCTCCATGGCCTCCGGATCCTTCATCACGTCGCCGAAGGTGGTATCCAGCGTGTAGCGCACGGGAACCCTCACCGTGGACGTTACGTTTACGGAAGCCTCCAGAACGATATCCCTTGAGGATTTCCCGATCCGGATCAGGAACTCTCCGCTTTCCACATGCCAGTCATGAAGCGTGGTATTCCAGTATGCGAAGGCCCTCTTGTCGAGCGTAAAGGTCACCGTCTTCGTCTCTCCGGGAGCCAGTTCCACCTTTTCGAATCCCTTCAGCTCCTGCACCGGACGGATCACGGTACTCTCCACATCGGATACATACAGCTGCACCACTTCTTTACCGGCCATTTTCCCCGTATTGGTCACATCCACGCTCACCGACAGGTTATCCTGGTCGGAAATACTCTCTGTGCTCAGTTTCAGATCGGAATAATCAAACGTGGTATACGAAAGCCCGAAACCGAAGGGGAACCGCACATCCATCTTCTTCTTATCATAGTAGCGGTATCCCACAAACACGCCTTCCCTGTACTCCACTCTGTCCCCTTCTCCCACATAATACAGGTAGGAAGGGTTATCCTCCAGCTTGTAGGGGAAGGACTCCGGAAGCTTCGCGCTGGGGTTCACCTTACCGAACAGGATATCCACCTGCGCGCCACCCACGGCCTGGCCGCCCAAATAGGCCTCCACGATTCCTTTGACCTGATCCGCCCAAGGCATCTCCACGGGCGAACCGTTATGTAAAACCACAATCGTATTAGGCTGCACCGCCGCCACACGGGCGATCAGCTCATTCTGGCACTCCGGCATCCTCATATGGCTTCTGTCAAATCCTTCGGATTCAAAGGCATCCGGAAGCCCTGCAAAAATCACTGCTGCCCCTGCCGCCTTTGCCTGTTCCACGGCCTCCGCCATCAGCGCCTCGTCGATCTCGTCCTTTTCGTCCCGGAAGCCCTCCGCCAGCGTAATATTTCCCCAATCCTTCACACAGTCCCAGGCGCTCGTCACCTTATGGCTGTTGATATGGGAGCTGCCGCCGCCCTGATAACGGGGTTTTGACGCATATTTACCGATAAAGGCGATTTTCTCCTTTTTGTCGAGAGGCAGGATATCTCCCTCGTTTTTCAGAAGCACGATGGTTTCTTCAGCCACCTTCCTCGCCGTTTCATGATCCTTGTCCCTGTCGAATACCGCCGTTTTATCCCTGTTTTCCTCAAAACGGTACACGATATTCAGGATCCGTTCCACCGCCCGGTCCAAAACGGCCTCCTCCAGGCGTCCTTCCTTCACCGCTTCCACGATCAATTTGTCGTTGATTCCGCCGGAGGAGGGCATCTCCAATTCCAGTCCCGCATACAGATCCGGTACCCGGTTATTCACCGCTCCCCAGTCGCTCATCACAAATCCGTCGAAATCCCACTCTTCGCGCAGGATATCCGTCAAAACTTCTTTATTCTCCGCCGCATAAGTGCCGTTGATCCTGTTGTACGAGCACATCACCGTCCAGGGCTTCTTCTTTCTCACCGCTCCCTCAAAGGCCGCCAGGTAGATTTCCCGCAGGGTCCGTTCATCCACCTCGGAGGAGGAAGACATCCGACGGTGCTCCTGATTGTTCGCCAGGAAGTGCTTGATGCTGGTTCCCACATTCTTTTTCTGAACGCCTTCAATCAGGGCGCCCGCCATTTCGGAAGCCACATAAGGGTCCTCCGAATAGTATTCAAAATTCCGTCCGCACAGAGGGGAACGCTTGATGTTCACGGCCGGCCCAAGAATGACGCCCACACCCTCTGCCTGGCATTCCTCTCCCAGTACCTCTCCCATCTTCGTGATCAGCTCCCGGTTAAAGCTGGCAGCCGTTCCGCATCCGGCCGGGAAGCATACCGCCTTGATGCTGTCGTTCACGCCCAGGTGATCCGCTTTTTGATCCTGTTTTCTCAGGCCGTGAGGGCCGTCGGAAACCATCATGGCCGGAATCCCGAGTCTTTCCACGCTTTCCGTGTGCCAGAAATCGGCGCCGGAACACATGGCCGCCTTTTCTTCCAAAGTCATTTTCCCGATCAGTTCCTGCAATTGATCCTTTGTCATACCTTCTCCTTTTCTGCGCCGGGGGAGGCGCGCATCTATTCCTGTCAGGCTGTTTTTATCTTAACATGCCTGCCCTCGAAAAGCTATTGCAAAACTGACTTGAGCAGGGAAAATATTGACTTTTTTTGAAAAACCATAAATAATATAACTGTATTTACAGGCTGTTCTTTACCATGAAGGTTCATCCGGCGCTGCTGCAAAAGCACGCGCCAGCCGACATGCCGCGTCCTGCGCGGCAGTGCGATGAGAAATCGCAAATGCGATTTCTCATCTGCGATTCGGATTTGGGCCGCCTGCGGCACAAATCCGGGTGCCTTCCTATGCACCGGTCTGTTTTGCATTGAAACCTATTTTCCGCAGGAGGTACTATGGGACAGGCAGTGAAAAAAACGGAAATCGGGTACCAGCCCACGTCTGACTTTTATCCGGGAAGCTACCTGGACGGGATCCATGTCCATGGCAGCAGCCTTTCCGACAATTACTTCCATGAGAATATCGTAATTGACCCTCTTCTCCAGGTGCGTTGCTTTTCCTATGAAGAGGTAGGCCTGTTCGTTCCCAAGCACTGGCACAACAGCCTGGAAATCCTTCTTCTTTCTTCCGGTGAAATGGAGGCTGTCCTCGGTGATGCGGCTGCCATACTTCAGCCCGGAGAATTCGCGATCATCAACTCCAGGGATATCCATTCCACCAATTGTCCGGAGCATTCCCGGGTCTGCGCCCTGCAGATCCCCTATCCCTTCTTGGTACAGCATATACCGGATTATGATAACGTCCGTTTTCGTTCCGGTTCCTGCGGGCAGACCGAGGTGGACGACAAGTTTCGCTCGCTCCTGCTGGAACTCCAGTCCTGCCATACCCGCAGCCAAACGGGATATCGGCTCCATTTTACCAGCCTGCTCTATGAGCTTCTGTATCTGTGCGTCACCTATTACCAGCTTCCGGCCGGAGAGGGCGCGCCCCGGCCAAACGATGTGGAGCGCTCCCGCCTGATCACGGTGATGGACTTTGTCAACGCCCACTATAACGAAGCCATATCGCTGCGCGATGCCGCCTCCACGGTAGCCCTCAATCCGGAATATTTCTGCCGTTTTTTCAAGAAAAATATGGGCCTGACCTTTCTGGAATTCGTGAATCAGGTACGTTTTTCCCACGTGTGCGATGATATTCTCCGGACGGATATCAGTATCACCGAGCTGCTCGCCCGCCATGGATTCACCAATTATAAGCTCTTTCGGCGTATGTTTCAGGAGCGCTACGGATGCACCCCTCAGGCAAAAAGAAAAGAGACCTCCGGAATGCTACCGTAAGTCCCTTTCTAAACGAAATCCGTATGCCGTCTCTTTTTAGCGGAAACGGCGGCCCCTTAGTCCTGTCGGCCGCTCCTCACGCGCCCGAAAAAGGTAAGCATATAGATTCCGCAGATGCCCACCAGGATATAGACAATCCTGGAAATCCAGCTCAGCTGGCCAAAGAGCATTGCGACCAGATCCATGCGGAACAGGCCGATCAGCCCCCAGTTCACCGCACCGATCACGGCGATTACCAGCGCAGTGTAATCAAGTCCTTTATTTCCCATGACTACTACCTCCTTTTCATGAAATCGAAGATTTCACATCATCCCTCATCCATGCCATACGCTTGACGGCAGTGCCACATGAAAAATCATGCCCGGTAAATTGCGGATACGTCTTTGCATCCACGATTTGGCTTCAGGCGTCCGCGGCACAAATGGGCGGTTGAGAAACGGCCGTCCGGCCGTTTCTCAACCTATACGCCTATCGTCCCCAAATCCCCCGATTTTTATACCATACCTTTTCCCGGCATAACACGGGCAGAGCCCGCACCATGCCACGACAAATGCATGACTCTGCAGCATCCCTGCCCGGCGCCGCGGGGCCGGGCAGGGATGCTGCAGAGCCATACGTTTGTCATAACGGCCCGCCCGCCGCTTTCTTCTTCTTACAAGAGTCTGTATACAGAGTCCGGAAAGCCTTCCAGCACCGTTTCCCCGTCCAGGTCAGCAGCCTCCGGCGTCTCTTTCCAGATCATCCGGCTCTTTTTCTCACACAAGGGCTTCCACTCCGCAATCCCGTCCCATTCCGGGCTTCCCGTTTCCAAAAAGCGGGCATAGCTTTCGTGGATCAGTTCCGCCGTTCTCTCCCTGCGCTCTTTGGGGATGCCCGGGAAAAAAGCATCCGCCCCGGCCGCACCGTCAAAGGCCATGGACTGGTCCAGCACGTGGGAGGCCGTCCCGTACTCAAAGCTATAGTACCATACCCTGCTTCCCGTGTCCGTCAGAAGCTCTGCCAAACGGCGGCTGTAGGTCCGATACATAAAATCCGAGAAAATCTCTACCCACTCATCCGCCGCTTCCCCGCAGGAGAGCTCCTTTCCCCGGCTTCTTACGTCCTCCTCATACTTGCCGAACGTCTCCAGGGCGGCCTTCCCGTTTTCCCCGAACAGGCAGGACGCGATTTCCGGAGCTTTTTTTGCCAGGTCCGGATGCAGCATACGCAGAAAAACCATTTCGTGCAGACAGCTTCCCACGATGGCATTTCCCGACCAATATTCGCCCCGCCGGATTCGTTCCTGCCAGTCGAAGGGCAGAACGATTCCGTCCGCCACCGGGCCGAACATGCAGGTATTGCCCGGATTATCCACCAAATGCCCCTGAATTTCCATAAGCAGGTCCGCGTCCATGGTGAGGATCTCCTCCTTCTTCCGCAAAACACCGCGCTTTCGGGCTTCTTGATAGAAAGCTTTTGCTACCACGGAAGCGGTATGCGCATCCCGGATGCACTGATACCCTCCGCTCGCCAGCATGGCAGCGCCGCACCACTTCTTTAATTCGGGACGCAGCATCAGCGCTCCTATCGCCTTCGCTCCCGCCGACTCCCCGAACAGGGTGATCCGGCTTCTGTCCCCGCCGAAAAATTCGATATTTTCGTAAATCCACTCCAAGGCCAGCAGCTGATCCAGCGTTCCGTTATTCCCCGTGTGTCGATAGTTTTCTCCCAATGCCTCTCCCAAATACAGATAGCCGAGGACTCCGAGACGGTAATTTATGGAAACGTAAAGAAACGAATGATTTCCGATCACCCGTTCCGCCTGCCGCTCCCGATTGCTTCCGTCCTGGAACGCGCCTCCGTGAATGTATACCGCCACAGGAAGTCTCCTCGGAAGTTCGCCGTTTTCCCCCGCCGGGACATGGATATTCAGGTTCAGGCAGTCTTCCCCCATTTCGTCCCTGCCCGGTTCTCCCTCGTTTGTGTCCCCCGGCTTTTGCTTCTGAACGGACTTTTTCCCGAAGTGGTCCGCCTTCCATACCCCTTTCCAGTCATACGCCCTTGGCGCACCAAACCGCTCCGCCTTCCCGTAGGGAATCCCCAAGAATTTCCACAGCCTTCCGTCCAGGAATCCTTCCACCTCTCCATGATTCGTTTTTACCGTCATCGCTCCTCACTTTCTGCATTCCGCCGGCCCCATTCGGCCGGCAAAACGGCCCGCGCCTGCCTGTTGCATTCTCTTCTTCTTCCTGCTATACTGTAATCGTCACAGAATCGACGATTTCCTAAAAAGGAGCAGCGTATGAATGTCGCATCTTTATCGATGTCCTTCTCCACAGGCCGCATGGCCGCTGAGATGAGCGTCTCCCTCCTGTCCAAAGCCCTTGATGTGGCCGAAGTAACAGGAGATGCGCTGACTCAGATGATGGAAGAGGTGCCTGTGGTATCGGGACTGGGCGAGTTTCTCGACCTGAGAGCCTGAAAGTCTGGCGGCATCGGCCGGAATAACCGGCCGATGCCGCTAAACTTTTAGTTCTTCCATTTCAGCCGGTGCAGCTCTCCTGCCGTCCGTAGTCCGGAAAAATCGTTTTGGCGCAGCGCTTCATAGAGTACGACCGCCACGCTGTTCCCCAGGTTTAAGGATCTGATCCGATCCAGCATGGGAATCCGGATACAATCCTCCCGCCTTTCCGCCAAAATCTCTTCCGGGATCCCTGCGCTTTCCTTTCCGAACATAATATAGTCCTGCGGGCCGAAACGTACATCCGAATAGGCCTGCATGGCTTTGGTGGTAGCCATCCAGAGGCGGGAACGGGAAAGGTTCTCTTGGTTTTTTTCCAGAAAATCCTCAAAATTGATATACCGCCTCACATCCAGCTTTTCCCAGTAGTCCAGCCCTGCCCTCCGGATCTGTTTTTCCGACAGCTGGAAGCCCAACGGTTCAATTAAGTGGAGCACGGAACCGGTGGCCACGCAGGTCCTTCCGATGTTTCCCGTATTCGCCGGTATCTCCGGCTGGTGCAGTACGATATTCATGGACGGCTCCCGTCCGCCTGCTCTTTTTTCAGCTTACCGATAAAATCCGCCAGTCTGCCGATCGCCACCTTCAAATTGTCCAGGGAATAGGCATAGGAGATGCGGATGAATCCTTCGCCGCTGTCCCCGAAGGCCGTACCCGGCACCACGGCCACCTTTTCCTCCTGCAGGAAACGGGTAGCGAACGCATCGCTGGTCATACCGAATTCCTTGATACAGGGAAAAACATAAAAGGCGCCGTAGGGCTCAAAACAGGGAAGTCCCATTTCCTTAAACGCATAAAGCAGATAGCGCCTCCTCTGATTATAGGCTTCCCTCATTTCCCGGACATCCCCGTCTCCGTTTCTCAGCGCATCCACGGCCGCATACTGGCTGGTGGTCGGGGCGCACATGATGGCGAACTGATGGATTTTCAGCATCTGGTCCAGAATCGCCTGCGGTCCGCAGGCATAGCCCAGGCGCCAGCCCGTCATGGCATAGGATTTGGAGAAACCGTTGATCACGATCGTCCGTTCCCTCATGCCCGGTATGGAAGCAATGGAGACATGATCCCCTTTGAAGGTGAGCTCGCTGTAGATCTCATCGGAAATCACGAAGAGATCCTTTTCCTGGATCACCTCCGCAATGGCCTCCAGATCCCCTTGTTCCATGATGGCTCCGGTAGGGTTGTTCGGGAAAGGAAGGATGAGCACCTTGGTTTTCTCCGTAACCGCCTCCCGCAGCTCCTTAGCCGTAAGACGGAATTCGTTTTCCTCCTTCAGGTTAATGATCACCGGCTCCGCATCCGCCAGAATGGCGCAGGGCTCATAGGACACGTAGCTGGGCTGGGGAATCAGCACCTCGTCACCGGGATTCACCATGGCCCGCAGGGCAATGTCTATGGCCTCCGAGCCGCCCACCGTCACCAGCACTTCATGGGCATAATCATATTCCAGACCGAAACGCCGGTCCAGATATTTGCAGATCTCTATTTTCAATTCTTTCAGACCCGCATTGGATGTGTAAAAGGTCCTTCCCTTTTCCAGAGAATAGATCCCCTCGTCCCGGATATGCCAGGGCGTATCGAAATCGGGCTCCCCGACGCCAAGGGAGATGGCGTCCTCCATCTCGCTGACAACGTCAAAA
Organism: Lachnospiraceae bacterium; assembly: GCA_021770245.1. Classification (GTDB taxonomy): domain Bacteria; phylum Bacillota; class Clostridia; order Lachnospirales; family Lachnospiraceae; genus Eisenbergiella. The sequence continues at coordinate 38,290 of JAETRI010000005.1, read as the reverse complement.
AACTTCCGGATGCCCGACGGCTTGATCGTAACGATTTTATCAGACAGCGGATTTCTCATGGCGTAATCTTCTCCCTCGTATCTTCATATTTCTTGGCCAGTATGGTTCCATGGTCTTTGTACTTCTTCAGGATAAAATGGGTGGCCGTGCTCAGGACGCCCTCCAGCGCGGAAAGCTTTTCCGATACAAAGGAGGAGATTTCCTTTAGATTCCTTCCCTCCAGCGTCACCAGCAGGTCAAAGCCGCCGGAAATCAAATATACTGCGTTGACCTCCGGATACTTATAAATCCGCTCCGCGATATTGTCGAAACCCTGGCCCCTTTGAGGCGTCACCCGTACTTCGATCAGGGCGGATATCTTATCCAGGCTGGTTTTATCCCAGTCGATCAGCGTATGATAGCCGCAGATAATCCCCTCCGCCTCCAGGGCCGCCAGTTCGTTTACCACATCCACCTCTTCCACCCCGAGGATTACAGCCAGCTCCTTTAAATCAATGCGGCTGTTTTTTTCAATAATACCAAGCAGTTGTTCTCTCATACGAATCCTTTCATGCCGCGTCCTTTGCGGCAGTACGATGATGCCCGTATCCTCTCGTCCGCTCAAGCGGGCTCCAGGAAGCGCTTCTCTTCCCCATTATGTACCACCCGGTCCTTCCCTGCTGCCGCCTTCCCGATCACGGCAGCCTCGATCCCCTCCGCCTCCAGAGCGCGCACCAGGTCGTTTCCGTTCTCCGCCGCTGCCAGGAGGCTTCCTCCCGAAAGCAGTTTATAGGGGTTTAGATCCAGATAATTACAGATTTCCACCGTTTCCTGCCGGATGGGAATCTTTTTCAGATCGATGTCAAGTCCGACGCCTGAACTTTCTGCCATTTTCCAGAGCGCTCCGAAGATTCCTCCCCCGGATACGTCGGTCATGGCGCAAACGCCGGACTTTCCGGCGGCCGCGGCCTCCGGGATGACGGAAAGATACCGGTCGAAGCCCTGCGCCTCCTTCACCAGATAGGCGGGGAAACGTTCCAGAAGCTTCCCCTCCCCTTCCTTTGCCGCCAGCGACGTTCCCTCCAGGCCGACCCATTTGGTGACCACCAGATCCATCCCCGGACGCAGCGTTCCCGTCGCCCTTACGCAGCCGACCTTTGCCTTTCCCACCGCAGCCGCCGTCACGACGATCCGGTTTACCGCCTCCGTCACCTCCGTGTGTCCGCCGGCAATCTGAATCCGCAGTCCGGCGCATACCGTTTCGGCCTGCGCCATCACGGCCTTTAACTCCTCTTCCGTACCGGACGGAGGAAGCAGCAGCGTAAGAAGCACGGCCACGGGCTCCCCTCCGCAGGCGGCGATGTTATTCGCCGCCCGATGAATGGCATAAAACGCCGTGTCCTGCCCATAACCCGTAACGGGATCTGCGGAAAACAGCAGCTCCGTTTCCGGTTCTGATACCAGGATGGCGCAGTCCTCCCCGAGTCCTGCGCCAAGTCTGATTTCGCTTCTGCGGCTCTTCAGTTGTTTCAATACGGAACGCCTGAGTACGTTTTCCGGTATTTTCCCAATTTCCATCGAATCGCCTTACTGCCCTAACTGCTGCTGCGCCTGCTGTTGCTGCGCGGCCAGCATTTCATTGTACTGCTGGATTAAAATAGCCTGTTCCTCCGGCGTCCTGCCCGCCAGGATGGCCGCCAGAGCCGGATCGATGCCGTTGTTCTCGGGCGGTGCGCTGCTCTGCCCGTTCTTCAGCGCCGCCGCCACGCTCTTCACATGGTCGATACTGCCCGTGGCAATGGCCGCCTGCATCTCGTTATAGGCATTGCTGTCGTCCGTGGCAACGCCCACCGTCGCCGTACGGGGTACCATTTTATAGCTGCTGCTGTTCACCTGTTCCCGGCTGACCTCCACGCCGTTTTCCGTTACCACCTTCCACAGTCTCGCCTTATACCCGATGTGTGCCGACTGGACATCCACAAACCCGATGGGCTGGCTGCTGGACTGCACGATTGTTTCCGTGTTGGGATGGATGGTCTCCAGGACTTCGCTTTCATAGCTCACCTTACGTCCCGCATCCCGGGTCTCAACACCGTATATCACAAATGTAATATTTTTATTACTCGTATAACCCTCTATATAAATCGGATATCCCGTGTTATTGGTGAACCGGAAATCCTTTCCCGCGGATTCCGCAATGGCCGCATCCATGGAAGGCTTCACATATCCCACGATCATGGAGTGGTTGTGACGCTCTTCCACCTGCAGCTCGGCCTGAAGCACCGCGTTGTAAAGCGTAGTGGAAACCTGACAGATTCCTCCGCCGATGCTGTCCACCACCTGGCCGTTCAGGTAGGAACCGCCCATATAGTAGCCGTTCTCCAGGGTAAAGGGACTGACCGTCTCATAAGTGGAAAACGTATCTCCGGGATAGATCGTCGTCCCGTTGATCAGCCTGCAGCCGTTTGCCACATTTTCGCTCCGGTTGCTTCCGGACGAAGAATAGCTGGTGGTAAAGCTTCCCAGAACGTCTTTGACCTTTGCCAGCTCTTCTCCCCTTCCCTTAGGCACCTCTTCCGTTACCACCAGGTCTATGGAGGCATCCCCGCCCTGCCATTGGGTAGTCAAGTAATCGTAAATGGCTGTCTCGGACGCCGCATTCTCCACCACGACGCCGGTCTGCCCGTCCTCTATCACAAAATTCCCGTCCACGCGTTTCAGATGGGCGTCCACGGCTTCCACGTTGAACTCCGCACACTTGTTCTCCACCACCGAGGCCACCGAAGCCCGGTCGAAGGACAGGGCAATATCGTATACCATATTCTGGTGCTCCAAGTCCTTGAGCGCCTTATAGCGTACCACCACGTTCCCGGATTTCCCCAAATTGACCGCATCCTCTACCAGTTCGGGGTTTCCCCAGGAAAGCCCCAGCTCCGATGCGGACACGGAAACCGTATTTCCGTCCACTGCATTGAGCGTTATGATGCTGCTGCCCAGGGAATCCACATAGGATCGGATGGCAGCGCCGGCCTCCTCGCGGTTCATTCCCGCCAGCGAAATCTGCCCCGCATATACCCCGTCCAAAATGGTATCGTCTGGTCTGGCCTGCGCCCGGGAATGCAAACCCACCCCTGTCAGAACTGCTCCGATTACCAGAGCCAACACCGGTATCCATACCCTTTTTCTCATAAGCTGCACCCGTCCTTACAGAAAATACAATAACGTGGGAACGATCATTGCCAAAACAAGGATGACAATGATAATGGACGAAATGATCTTCCTGCTCTTTTTATTATACAGATTAAACATATCCGCTCCCATCCGTGCCGTGCACGGCTTCTTTTCATCAAATTTTCCCTTCTGCCGCCGCAGGACGGCCCCGGGAACCCCACCTGCCTACTGTGCTTCAGATGCTTATTATATATGAATCTTTTTCTTTTTGCAACCGGCCAGACGCACAATCAATGGCACAAAAATGGGGGAAGAAAACAGCATTTTTTCATTTTAGACGTTCCTCCCTCCTCCTTTTTTCTCCTCCGCCGGAATCTTTCCGAACCGGAAAAGGATTCTGTCGGCCAGGCGGCTGGCCTCGCTCCTGGTCAGCCTCTCCACGTCCACATCCAGCTCCAGCCCATGGGCCTGGGCAAGGAAACGCAGACGTTCCTTCTGTGCCTGCCCCGCCGGCCGGTCCTTCTTCACCCGGCAGGCCAGCGGAAAGGGAAGGAACGCACGGCCCTCTTCCGGGAAAAAACGGCCGCACAGCTCTTCATACAGCCGGTGGGCCGCCAGCGCGTCGTCCAGGGCCCGATGGGCCCGATGAGGGATCCCAAAGTAGGAGCACAGATATCCCAGGGTACGGCTTTCCAGATCTGCTAAGAACCTCCGGGACAGCTTTAGCGTATCGATCCCCTCCGCTTCAAAGGAATACCCGGCATTCACCGCAGCCCTTTTCAGGAACGAATAATCGAATGCCAGGCTGTGACCCAAAAGGACATGTCCCCGGCAGAATTCCAGGAAACCCGGCAGGGCCTCTTCGATTCCCGGTGCCTCCCGGAGCATGCCGTCCGTAAGCCCTGTCAGACTGACGGTAGCCTCCTCCAGCCTGCGGCCCGGATTCACCAGGCTCTGCCAGGTTCCGGCGATCTGTCCGTCCTCCACCTTCACCGCGCCGATCTCTATGATTTTATCGTATTTGGGCCGAAGGCCTGTGGTCTCCAAGTCCACACTGACATAATCCCGCAGCGGAGCATCCATTCCCTTTATCCCTTCGTCCTTTGATAGTATGGACAGAACTGCGTCAGAAAACACATTTCACATTTCGCGTGGGGCGCTTTACAGATCTCCCTTCCCAGCGCGATAATCTGCAGGTTAAAGGTAATCCAGTGATCCTTGGGCAGCACCTTCATCAGATCGTATTCCACCTTCACCGGATCCTCTTCCTTCGTAAAACCAAGTCTGCGGGAAATCCGTTTCACATGGGTATCCACCACAATACTCGGCTCATGGTAGATATTTCCCCGGATCACATTGGCCGTCTTTCTGCCCACGCCCGCCAGGGAAGTGAGATCCTCTATGGAACGGGGCACCTGTCCGTCAAACCGGTCTTGCAGATCCCGACAGCAGGAAATGATATTTTTTGCCTTATTGTGATAAAAGCCCGTGGAACGTATATCCTGCTCCAGCTCCGGAAGGTCCGCCTTGGCAAAAGCCTCCACACCCGGATATTTGCGGAACAAATCCTTGGTTACCAGATTCACCCTGGCATCCGTACACTGGGCGCTCAGGATGGTCGAAATCAAAAGCTGCCAGGCATTTTCGTGTTCCAGATAGCAGATGATGTCCGTCCCATAGTGTTCATCCAGCCGCTGCAGGATCGCAGCCACCCGTTCCTTTTGTTTCATTCCCTTTCCTCCATGCCGGTTCCGAGCCCCGGCCGCTTCTCATTCCGCTCTCCGGGAACGCCGTTCACAATCTTCCCGAATCCGGTATGCCGCAAAGATTATCCGTTCCGTCCTCCCAGGAGACTCCGTTCACAGCCGTATCGGCACAAGACGCGCCGCCCGGGTGAGAGGATCTCTTCTTTCGTAGTCGAACAGCAGCCAATACCTCTCCTTTTCTCCCGCATCGAAAATCCCGCGGGGCACACCGCCTGCAGCCTTCTGCCCTGTTTTGTTCCCCCAATCGGATTTTGCTTCCGCCGGTTCCCATACGGGATGGGTAAATCCCTCAATGTGGGTCAAACGGGCCATCTGCCTGGAATCATATCCCGCGCGCACGTAATTTTCCAGATAGACCGGCTCCCTGCTTTCCCTGCGGTAAAACTCCACGATCCTTTTCTTTTCCGCTTCCCCCCAGGGCGCAGGCGCAAAGTCCGGCCGGTTTTTCCTGTTCTCCCGCAGATACAGATCCAGGGTCAGAAGCTCCCCATAGAGCTCCCTCCTCCCCGGATCCCTCTGCGAGGCGAAGTCCAGAAGGAGGCGGTAGCGGTATTCCCTGGACGGGCTTTTCAAAAAATATCCCTTCTCCTCCACATATTCCGCCAGACATCTGTACATATCGAAGGGGTTCTCAAAGCATTGCTCCAAAACGGGAAGAGTATGCGCAAACTGACCGCTGTTATAATAGAGCTCCAGCACCTCTTCCACCCGCTTGAAAAGCAGCATTTCTTCATAGGGCAGCCACTTTGTGAACAGTGCCTCGTACGGAGGGCCTTCCGTATACGCGATGCCGTATTCACTGGCCCGTTCATACAGATAAGAGCCCTTCAGGACCTTTAAAAATCCCAGCTGCAGCTGTTCCGGCCGGCAGGAATAGACGTCGTTAAACGACTTTTGAAAGCTTTCCCCGCCTTCCAGGGGCAGACCGGCGATCAAATCCAGATGAAGATGGATATTTCTGCCCTGCCGGAGAATTTCCACATTTCTTTTCAGCCTGTTCCAATCAGACCCCCGCCGGATCTCCCGCAGAGTCTCCGGGTTGGTGGACTGTACCCCGATCTCCATCTGTACCAGGCCGGGCCGCATACGTCTCAGAAGCGCCGTCTCTTCCTCCGTGAGGATATCGGCCGAAATTTCAAAATGGAAATTGGTGATCCCGTTATCGTGTTCCAGAATATACTTCCAAATCCCCATGGCATGAGCCGGATCGCAGTTGAACGTCCGATCCACGAACTTGACCTGGGGAACCTTTGCCTCCAGGAAAAAGTCCAGATCCCTTTTTACCAGATCCGGGCTTCGAAGCCGCACTGTCTTATCTATTGAGGACAGGCAGTAGGTACACCGGTACGGACACCCCCGGCTGGATTCATAATAGAGGATACGGTTTTCTGGCCCCTCCAGTTCCTCCTTCGTATACGGAAAGGGAAGGTCGTCCATCTCCACGAAAGGACGCGGCGGCGTCCGGCGCAGCCCGGCTCTCCCTTCCGCTCCGGCCGGACGGTAGACGAGCCCCCTGATCCCATAAAGGCCGTCGGAGGGACAGGAGCCCTCCTGCGCCCTGCGTCCGTAGAAATCCGCCAGCTCCCGGAATGTCTCTTCCCCTTCCCCCTCCATAATCCCCGTCAGCCGGGGAAAACGCCAAAGGACTTCCTCCGGATCGTAGGATACCTCCGGTCCGCCGAGCCAGACCGGCATATCCGGCAGGAGCTTCCCCAGTTCGCACAGGATTTCCTGTACCATTTTCCAATTCCAGATATAACAGGAAAAAGCGGCCACATCCGGCCGGCGCCGGTAAATGTCCGCCATAATCTCCCCGGCCGGCTGGTTGATCGTATACTCCGCCACATCGATCCGGCCGGCCAGCTCCGGCTGCCTTTCGATACACCAGGCGCGCAGGCTCCTGACTGCCGGGTTGGAATGGATAAATTTGGCGTTGATGGCGATAAGAAGGAATTTCATGATAGCGCGCCCCTGTCCGATAAAGCTTCGGAAAACGGCCTGCGCATCCCGTACCGGGCAGGCCGGGTCGTTTCCGTATCAATATCATACCCTAACCCGTTATCAAAGTCAAAGCAAACGGCGTCCGGAACAAACGCATGAATGGCTCTGCGGCCTTTTGCGACACTCCTGCCCTACCACCGCGTCATATTTCTGCGATGTTTTTCCTCATAAGCCGTCGCCAACTCCTCCGGCGTGACGGAATAGCAGAGCATTACGTCGTTTAAGTACATCATCACGTCACAGAGCTCTTCTATGAAATGGCCCCTGGCCTCTTTGTTTTCCATAATAGCCGTATCGCCCTCTTTTTTGATGATGTCTGCCGCTTCTCCCGCCTCAATCATCATCCAAAGAAGCTGGTCTCTGGCGACTTTAGGGGAAAGGCCTCCCCATTTTTCCTTATACTTTTCCTGCAGCTCCCGCTGGATCTCATGCATCCGGGATAGAGTAATGTCCTTCACGGCATTGTGCCTCCTTGATGTATTTAAAATAGTCCATATCCGAATTTATCGCTTTATATATTTTTCGATGATACATTCATGTTCTTTCGTATCCTTATCATAGTTCACGCCCACCAAAAGGAGATTTCCATGATATTCCTCCAGGCTTTTGCAATATTCCTTTCTCTTAATCTGCTCCAATGCGCTCTCCGCATTTTTATTCCATTTTAGTTCTACGATTAATGCCGGCTTCTCGCTGAAATGTTTCCTCGGAATGAATACCAGATCTGCAAAGCCTTTGCCGCCGGAAAATTCCCGGTGTATCGTATAAAAATTTCTCGCCGCGTATAGAGCCAGCGAAATCGTATAGCTTAACGCGTTTTCATCATTATATTGAATGTGGGCGGTTTCAAAATGTGCCTCTCTCATACTTTCCGCCACCTGTCCGGAACGTCCCTGCCAAATTGCATATAAGGTGTCCGCGGAATCCTTCAATGCCTTGGAGATCTCCCCCCAATCCGACACCGATACCGCATTCACATATTCGGAACGGATCTCGCTGTTCGGTATGAACACACACTTGTGTGAGAGATCATAGCCCAGATAACCCAAATGGACAAGCAACGTAAGTACGTCGTCTTTTGTCCTGAAGGTTGACATATCATTGACAAAGTTTTCTGTGTTTACGGGAACCTCTTCCCCGGCGATCATACTCAATACATCGTCTCTCAGGCCGTCAAAATTCAGATCAATATAAATCTGCAGGGCCTCGAACGTCTCTGTCTGATTCCAGTAATTCCCGATCCTGCCCAACCTCATGCAGCTAACCACCGAACGTGGGCTGTAAACAGAGGGTTCCGTCTCAAATGCGTATCCGTCATACCAGTTCTTTACCTCATCCATCCCAATATCATATTTTTTGCAGAGTTCTTCTACCTCCTTTTGCGTAAAGCCCACATAGGAAGCCAACGGCCCCGGATCAATCATGGTAAATTCGTCAAACATATTCAATGCCGAATGCGTGCCGTATTTTTTAATCGGAAGAATGCCCGTCATATAGACAAGGTGGATATACCCCTTATCCTTCAGGATATCGCGCAGGAAGTCAAGGTACTGTTCCTGAGCCTCTTTATCCGCTTTATATTCTCTGAAAACACAGTCCCACTCGTCGATAATAATAACAAATGGGCACTTCGTCCCGCTGTATATATCCTGCATAGTCCGCATCAGGTTCTCCCTGTCAAAATACCGGAAATCAGGGTATTCCTCCAAAAGCTCCCACAAAACGCTTCTTCTGATCAGATCCAACATCCCGCCAATATCGCTGCTCTGACTTAAAAATTCCTGCATGTTCAGAAAAACGGTATCATATTTATTCAGATATTTCCTAAAATCAGCGCTTCCGGCGATCTCAAACGAAGAAAACAATTCCTCCGAATCGCATCCGCGGCTATAATAGGCTGCCAGCATGGCAGCAGCCATAGACTTCCCGAAGCGGCGGGGGCGGCTGACACAAAGACAGCATTGCATGGTATTGATTACTCGATTCGTATGATTCAGTAAGCCTGTTTTATCCACATATATCTCGGAATTGACCATCCTGCGAAATCCTTCGTTATCCGGATTCAAATAATTCCCCATCAGCGTCCTCCCGTCCCGTTTCTCTCAGCTTAGCTTCTTTGTAGAAACGGCTTTCTTTATTCATTATACGGCATGGAATACAACCGGACAATACTAAAAACCAGGACAAACGCATGAATGGCCCTGCTCCCGTTTTTGTACAAATAAGCGGGGGAAATCTGCAAATACAGTCCCGTACAAAAATGATATAATGCCGATAAAAAGAAAGGGAGGCCACGCCAATGGCACGAACGATTAAAATCAGTATCCTGGGCCCTGCACCCTATTCCCTCCCCTACCGGGAGGATTTGTCCGGCCTTGTTGCAGCCATGGAACGGCATTGGGAGGAGCAGCTTGCGAACGTCCTGTGCGAGAAGCCCGACCTGATCCTCCTTCCCGAGTGCTGCGACCGGTATCCGGACTTTACCACGGAAGAGCGTTTCCGCTATTATGAAGCCCGTCAGAATCGGATCCGTGACTTTTTTGCATCCGTCTGCCGGAAAAATCATTGCAATATCGCCTACAGCGCCGCGCGCCTCCTGCCGGACGGCAGCTATCGCAACTCCACGCAGCTGCTAAACCGGAAAGGGGAGGTCTCCGGGATCTATAACAAAAACCATCTGGTCGTTACGGAGGTCTCCGAAGGAAAGGCTCTCTGCGGCAGCCAGGCGCCTGTTTTTGACCTGGATATCGGACGCACAGCCTGCGCCATTTGTTTTGACCTGAACTTTGAGGAGCTTAGGAAAAAATATGAGCAGCAGCAGCCGGAGCTGATCCTTTTTTCCTCCATGTACCACGGCGGTCTGGTGCAGAACGAATGGGCCTATCACTGCCGCAGCTATTTTGCGGGAGCGGTAGCGGGCCTGCCCTGCAGCCTCATCAATCCGCTGGGAGAGGTCATCGCCCATTCCACCAATTACTATCCCTTCCTCACCGCCTCCGTAAACCTGGATTATGAAATGCTGCATCTGGATTTCAACTGGGAAAAAATACGGGCGGCAAAGGAAAAATACGGCTCCGCCATAGAGATCCGCGATCCCGGCTTTTTGGGAGCCGTGATGCTCACCAGCGAATCGGATGCGTTTTCCGCAAAGGATATCGTGAGGGAATTCGGGATAGAACGGCTGGACGATTATTTTTCCCGTTCCCGGCAATGCAGGCTCAACAGCCTGGAATAATCCCGGCCCCTGCCCGGTAATCCTGCAGGGCTTCCTGCCCAAACTCAATCTACGCAAACTATGAAAGGATGGTATCTGTATGGAACGTAAAAAAGTTGCGGTAATCGGAGCCGGCGGCATCGCCAACAGCGTCCACCTGCCCAGCCTGGCGGAAATCGAGGACTGCGAGCTCGTCGCTGTCTGCGATCTGAACAAGGAAAAGGCGGAGGCTACCGCCCAAAAGTATGCCGTTCCCCACAGCTATACCCTGATGAGGGAAATGTTCACACAGGAGAAGCCGGACGGCATCCTGTGTTTGGTGGAACCGGACCGCATGTTCCGGGTCGTTTGGGAATGCCTGGACGCGGGCTTCCCGGTCTTCATGGAAAAGCCGGCGGGCATCAATTCCTATCAGGCCGAATCTCTCGCCCGTAAATCCCAAAAAACCGGCCTGCAGGTGGCGGTGGGCATGAACCGTCGTTTCATCCCCTTGGTCCAGTATGTTTTCAACCGAATGAAAGAACTCACCCCCATCACGCAGGTGGACGGCGTTTTCATTAAAAACAGCGACGTGGCCGAATGCTGGAACTATGCGAGCTCCTTTGTCTGTGATATCGTACATGCGGCGGATCTGGTTCGCTATTTCGCCGGTTCCGAACCCTGCAGGGCCGCCACAGTAGCCTCCGCTTATAACAGCCCGGTGGATAATGCCTGGAGCTCGGTGATGCGTTTTGAAAACGGGGTTACAGGCACCCTGCGGGCCAATTATCAGACAGGCGGACGGGTGCACACCTTTGAAATCCACGGCCCGAATGCCAGTGCCTTTATCAATCTGGGATTCGGAGATGCCGCCTGCGACGCAAAAATTCTTCATTTCGGCGGTAAGACCATCTATTCCATCGCCTCGGCCGGTGTGGGTGAGCAGCAGATCGATGTGATCGACGGACTGGAAATTGCCGGAGGAAAAGCATACCATCAGTATTACGGCTACCTCCAGGAGGATCGGGATTTCATCGAAATGCTTCAGACCGGAAAGGCCCCTTTGTGCGGGATTGAGGATGCGGCGAAGAGCATGCGGATGGTGGAATTGTTGCTGGAAAATCAAATCTAGACGATATCCCTCCGGAAGGTCCGAAAGGATTTCCTTGATAACAAAGACGGGGCTGTCATTGTGTGACGGCCCCGCTTTTGTTATCGGTTTATCCTATTATACAGTACATCCAATCGATATGCCGCGCCCAGTGCGCTATTCTTCGCCCAGCCCTGCCGCGCTGTCCCGGTCCAGATAGAGAACGGCCCTGGGATGCCTGCGCAGGACCGAGGCCGGACATTCCTCGCAGATCGGCCCCTCCAGCGTTTTCGCTACCGCCTCCGCCTTCGTGGAAGCGGGAACGATACAGAATGCATATTCCCCGGAGAGCAGGGTGGGAATCGTCAGTGTCATAGCCTGATGAGGCACCTGGTCCAGCGATTCAAAACAGCCGTCATGAACCTGCTGCGTTCTGCACGCCTCATCCAGTTCCACCACCTTTACCTTCTCCGGGTCTTCAAAAAGCGCTACGCCGGGATCGTTAAACGCCAGATGCCCGTTCTCTCCGATCCCCATTACCACGATATCGCAGGGATACCTGCACAGAAGCTCCCCGTAACGGCCCGTTTCCTCCTCCGGAAGCGCCTTTCCGTCGATATATTCCACGCTGCCGAAGGGCAGCTGGCCGAACAAAGCATTTTTCAAAAAAACGGCGAAGCTCTGGGGCGCTCCGTCCGGCAGGCCGATATACTCGTCCATATGGAAGGCGTGAACCCGCGTCCAATCTACCTTCGCTTCCCTCAGCCCGGCCAGGACCTCGTTCTGGGAAGGAGCCGCCGCAAAAATCATATTGCACATATCCTTCCGGGATAAAACCTCCCCGATGGCCGCTTCGATATCCCGTGCCGCAGCGCTCCCCATCTCCGCTCTCGTTTCAAAACGCCGTACCGTCAAATTATCCTTTTTCCATTCTTTCATGTATTTTGCTCCCATCTGCCCGCTTTAGCAGGCATTTCGTTCATCAGGCTCCTCCTGCCGCCGGCTCCTCATATTTCAGGACCCCTTCCCGGAACACTCTCCTGATTCGGATGTCCTCATCGAAGAGCACCAGATCGGCCTTCCTGCCCACCTTCACTCTTCCCGTCTGCCTCTCCAGCCCCAAAATCCCGGCCGGCGTGGCGGTCACCATTTCCACCGCATCCGGAAGGCTCGCGCCGCCCTGCCGGACCATGGTACGCACCAGGCGGTCCGCCGTACAGATGCTGCCCGCAAAGGCCTGCCGGTCAGGCAGTTTTGCCACCCCGTCTTCTATGATCACGCGCTGGCCGTCCGACAAATCTCCCAGAATGCTTTCCCCCTCCGTCTGCCCGGCCGCCCGCATGGCATCCGTCACCAGGCAGAGCCTGCGGGGGCCGATCTGCCTGTAGGCCAGCTTTAATAAATCTCCGGGAAGATGACAGCCGTCCGCAATCACCTCGCTGGTCAGCTCCGGGAACAGATAGGCGCTTTCCACGATCCCCGCATGTCGGAAACCTTGTCTGCGTACGATCGTGGACATGGCGGAATAAAGATGGGTGATGTGGGTATATCCGTGCAGAATCGCCTTTTTCACCTCTTCACAGGTGGCATCGGAATGGCCGATGCAGGCGGTAATCCCCTTTGCGGCCAGATAATCGCCCATTTCCAGGCCTCCCGGTATCTCCGGTGCAACGGTCCAGCGCAGAATATCGGGACAGCGCTCCACCATCTCCTCATACTCCTTCCGCTCCGGCCTGCGTATATATCTGGGATCCTGGGCTCCGCACTGCGCAGGGACCAGATAAGGCCCTTCCACATGGATCCCCAGAAATTCCGCCCCGTCACCCCGTCCTTCCCGGCACTCCATGTAGGTATCCAGGGCCTTGAGCAGGCCTTCCCGATCCGCCGCCAGTGTGGTAGGCACCAGCTGGGTTGTCCCGTACCGCAGATGAAAGGCTGCTATCCCATGCCAGGCTTCCTCCCCCGCGTCCATAAAATCAAATCCGCCCCCTCCGTGCACATGGATATCGACAAACCCATGGGACAGATACATCCCCTCTCCGTCCACCCTGTCCGCTCCCGGGACGGCGGCGAGACCTCCCGGCGGTTCTATCGCCGCGATTCTTCCCTGTTCTATCCCGATCTCACAAGGGGTAACGGTTCCGCCCTCCACCAGCCTTATGTTATGAATAACCGTCATAATCTTCCTCCATGCCCGCGTATTTCTTCCACCGTCCGACAGGCCCGGATTAACCGTTTCCCAGAAGCTTCTTCAGCGCATCCGCGCTTTCCTTCAGGGAAGCCGCGCCGCCCCTGGAGAAATCGCTTCCGCCGGGCAGCAGCATCTGTTCCCGGGTCAGTTCCACATCCTTGCGGTAGTGAGGCTCCAGAGAAAGCCAGCCGTCATAGCCGTCCTGTTTTAGGCGTTTCAGCAGGGCATCGTAGCCCACCAGGCCGCTGCCCGGCGCCACACACACAGGCTCGTGATTTTCATCATAAACGGCATCCTTAATATGGACGTGGGCCAGCCACGGAGCGATTACCTCATATCCTTCCGGAAAAGGGTCCTCCCCCAACGGATCGAACAGATCGTTACCGGGATCATAGATGGCTCCAAACAATGCGGGATCCAGCAGCTTAAGAAGGGCCGCCAGTCCCCGATGGTTGCTGGTATTTACGGAAGGATCCGCCTCCAGCAGCAGACGTTTTCCGCGTTTCGTAAGGATCGTTCCCGCCTGTTCCAGGCAGGGCGCCAGACGGGCGGCTTCCACGGCCCCTTCCTCCGGCGCCAGAAAGCAGAATCCCCGGATGGTGTCACAGCCAAACGCATCGGCCGCATCGCACAGCCGCCGCAGCTTTTCCAGCTCCTTTTCCATGTGTGCCATGGAATATTCACATTTCAGAAAGCTCCCCGCGATATTGGATACCGTCAGTCCCTCCTCATCCAACCGCCTTTTCCAGGCCTGCCAGATCATGGACGGGATTTCCTCAATCCCTTTGTTCTCCACGCTGCGCAGCTCCAGTCCGTCCAGCCCGTTTTCCCGGGCAAGATAGATGGCCTCCTCGAAATCCTGCGTCGCCTCGTCCGTAATGTATGATAATTTCATATCTGCTCCCGTCTGCGCGCTACTGCGTGCAAATAAATCAGTAAATCTTTCACACTTCCCTTTACACAGCAGCGCCATGAGGCTTCCCGCCCCATGGCGCTGCATAAACAGATCTGTTATCGGGTGAAACCCGTCAGTTCCTCAGCGCATCCACCGTGCTGACGATCCCCTCGATATCCGCTTTCATCTTGGCAATCCCCTCATCCAAAGACACGTCCCCGGATACGATCGCCTGCAGGTCGGGCGTAAATACGCTTGACATGGTACGGGCCGCCGCATGATTGGGCTCGCCGCGTACGCAGTCCATATTCTCCAGAAGATAAGCGTATCCCTTTAAATTCTGATAAGGGCTTTCTCCGCCTTCTTTTGCACAAATATATCCGCCGAAGTTACACCATTCCTGAAGTCTGTCCACCTCCGTGAAGAATTCGATCCACTTTACGGCCGCTTCCACGTTCTCGCAGCTCTTGGATACGCCCAGGCTTCCCACCGTGGAAATGCCGTACTGGCCGCCTTCTCCGGAAAGGATCGGGCCTGCTGCCCAGTTAAAAGTGATATCAGGAGCCATCCTCACAAAGAATCCCGCGCCCTTGCTGGAAAGAGTGCTGGCCACTTTGCCGGACATAAAGCTGGCATCATCGTCAGCAATACTCAAAGAATCCGTAGGAGTGTAGCCGTTCTGATACCAGGAGGCCAGCCTCCCCAGCACCTTTTTGCCCGCCTCGCTGTCGATATCCACCGTACCGTCTTCCTTTACCACATCGCAGCCCTCGGAGAAGAACTGGGCAAATGCATAACTGGACACGCCGCCGGAAGGATAGTTGCAATATACGCCATAGATCCCCTTTTCTTTCAAAGCGGCGAGCATGGCGTCATACTCTTCCCAGGTGGTAGGCAGATTGTCTTCCGTCATGCCGATTTCGGCCAGAAGGTCCAGGTTATAGACGGGTCTTCCCAGATCCACCAATACAGGCAGGCCGTACAGCTCGCCCTGAATACGCACGCTGTTGTCCAGCAGGGATTCGGAATATCCTGCCAATGTCTCGGCCGATACATAATCCGTAATGGGCGACACCACGCCGTAGGCCTGGAACTGCTTCAGGATGTCCGGATTTAAATACATCACATCCGGCCCTTCCCCGGAAGCGATTGCGGTGAGCATCTTGGTTTCCCGGTTTCCCCAGGGGATAATCTCCACGTCCACATGGATTCCCGTAGCCGCTTCAAATTCCGCTGCCATCGTCTCATAGTTTGCGCGTTCTTCCGCGCCCTGTTCATCGGTCCCGAAGGGGAACGTCCACATCGTTAACGTCACATCCTCCGTCTGAGCGGGAGCCTCCGAAGCTTCCTCCGTTTTGCCCGCATCCTCTTCCTGTGCCGGCGCCGATTCCGCCGCGGATGATTCCGGAGCCGCTCCGTCCGTGTTCGTTCCGCCAGAATTGGAGCCGCCGCATCCGGCGAGACCTAGGAGCATTGCCATGCTCAGGCAGATTGCCAATACTTTCTTCATCTTCATAAATAATACCCTCCTTTTTTATCAACAAGCTTCCGGTCGGAAGCAGGTAACCTGTTTTATTTTTCGTCTGTCCGGCCGCATAAACCGGCTCTTGGGCAGCGGTTCCCTCTAACCCTTCACGCTCCCCACCGTGATACCGTCCACGAAATACTTCTGGAATGCCATATATACCAGAAACATGGGTACAAAGGTGATGACGCCTGCCGTCATCTGCATATTGAAGGAAGCGCTCTGTTGGTTCAGGGTGGAAAGTCCCACCACCAGATTGTACATCTTCTCGCTGGTGGTAAAAATCAGCGGCCCCATAAAATTGTTCCAGCTGTTCATAAAAGTGAATATGGCCACCGTACTCAGCCCCGGTTTGCTCACCGGAATGACGATTTGAAGAAAGGTTCTCCACTCTCCCGCCCCGTCGATCCTCGCCGCCTCCAGAAGCGCGTCCGGAATTGCTGCAATATTCTGCCGCATCATAAACATGTACAGCACGGTCCACATCCCCGGGATTAAAAATGCCCAGTAGGTATTGATCCAGCCTAACCAGTTATATAAGAGATAATTGGATACGATCGTCGCCTGATAAGGTACCATGATCGCAGCCATAAAATACCAGAAAATAAACTGTCTGCCCGGGAACCTCTTTTTAGCGAAAATATATCCCAGCAGCGCATCCAGAAATACGCCCGTTATGGTGGGTATGATACTGATAATCACCGAGTTGAGTACCCACCTCGACATCCTGCCTCCCACGCTCAGCACCGACTGATACTGTTTTAAGGAAAACTGCCTGGGAAACCAGCTGGTGATCGTGACCGCATATTTGGTTTCCGCATCCAGGGAACCGAACAGCATAACCACGAACGGAAACAGAAAGATTACGCACAACAGGATGCATACGACGTAAAAGAAAAAATTACCGA
Source organism: Lachnospiraceae bacterium (assembly GCA_021770245.1). Taxonomy (GTDB): domain Bacteria; phylum Bacillota; class Clostridia; order Lachnospirales; family Lachnospiraceae; genus Eisenbergiella. Next base: position 21,571 of record JAETRI010000005.1, on the reverse strand, counting down.
TCTTTTTTTTCACTGGCGCCTCCTTACTCCACATCCCGGTTCGTAATCCGATACTGGATCACGGAAATAATCATGATAATGAGAAACAGCAGATACGCGATGGTGCTTCCGTAACCCATCTGCATACTGAAAAACCCGGTCCGATATACATGCATGACCAACGTATTCGCAGCATTTTGCGGTCCTCCGGTCTGGTTATACAACGTATAAACCGAATCGAACACCTTCAGCGCACCACTGGTTAAAGTGATCAGCACATACGCCATGGTCGGCCGCAGAAGCGGCAGCGTGATATGGAAAAAGGCCTGCGTCCCCGTACATCCGTCCACTTTCGCAGCCTCATGCAGGTTCGTGTCTATCCCCTTGAGGCCGGAGTAATAATAAACCATTGCCGTGCCCACGCTCTGATAGATCCCCAGCAGGGCGACCGTGACCAGGGCCAGATCCGTTCCGAAGAAAAACTGTGGTTCTATGCCGAAAAGTCCCAGCACCTGATTGATGATCCCGTCCTCCTCCGCCGTAAACATCCATTTCCAGATGCTGGCTACCACGACCACCGAAGTGATCACGGGGAAAAACCAGGCACTTTTGAAAAAAGCAGTTCCCTTCTTTTTGGTATTGACCGCCAATGCCAAAAGCAGTCCGATGACCACCGTGGGTATCACGGAATACAAGGCGTAAACCACGGATACCTTCAGGGAATGCCACACAGCGGCGTCGGTGAAAAGCCGCTTCCAGTTGTCCAAACCCACGAAATTCCATCCCCCGACCAGATTCCAATCGGTAAAAGTGAGGAAAAAACTGATCAACATAGGAATCACGCTGGTCAATGTATATTGGATCAAAATCGGGATCAGGATAATCCACACGAACATCCCGCTCTTGATCCGGTCCCGCCGAATACCTTCCCTTCTTTTTTTCATCGCATCACTTCCTCTCCTGCCCGTCCGTCCCATTCCCCCTCCCCGCCATGGGGACCAGGAACCGGAGGGCCATATCCTCCATGTCAGGCGCCACCTCATGCCCGTAATCCGGATACAGATACGCCTGCTTCGGCGCACGGATCTTGTTATATGCCGCATATTGTGCGGACGGCGGACAGACGGTATCCATCTGCCCCGTCAGCAGCAGCACTTCCCCACGGATCCGCGGTGCGAGATGCTGGACGTCGATATATCCAAGCTTTGTAAAAATCTCCTCTTCCCGTTCATGCCTCGGGTCAAACATCTTAAAGTAATCCGTCAGCTCCGCATAGGCCGTATCCCCCAGGTCCATTTCCCAAACCCTGCGGTAATCACACAGGAACGGGCAGACCGCCGCCACCTTTTTTATGGCCGGGAAGAGCGCCGCGCACGCGAGGGCCAGTCCGCCTCCCTGGGAAGCTCCGAATGCCGCCACCGGCACGTCTCCTTTGCCGTCCATCCGGGACGCGATCCGCGCCAGGCGGGCGGCGTCCAGCATGATCTGATGCATCAGCATCCGATGGGGATCCGGGTCGTCCAACCCTCGGATAAAATGGCCGCTGTACGTAGTTCCGAGGATTCCCCCCACATCCTGGGAACGTCCTCCCTGTCCGCGGCAGTCCATGGCCATTACATCGAACCCTGCTCCCACAAAGGACATCAGGTTCAACCAGGACGGGCTGGAACGCCTGTACCCGTGGAAAACCAGAAGGGTAGGCCTATCTGCCTGCCGCACCTTTGCCCTTAAGTATTTCGCATAGATCCGTGCGTTTCCCACCCCTGTATAGTACAGATGACAGCAGGAAACGCCCGGGATCTCTATCTTTGCAGGCTCCGTCTGCGGCTCCTCCGCAATCGCTTCCATGCATGCAAGCCCTTCCTCCCAAAACGCATCGAAATCCGCCGGCCGGGGCGTCCTCCCCTGAAAGGAGCGCAGCTCTTCCCCGCAAAGGTCAATCGTCGGCATGGTCACATCCTCCTCATGCAATCGTGGCAAGCATTTCCTTCGTCACCTGCGTTTCGAGCGGCTCACCTTTCTCGAACCGTTCTATTTCCTGACAGACATGAACGCCGATCTTCCGTTTCCCGTTATTGGCAAGCCCTGCCACATGGGGCGTAAAAATACAGTTCGGCAGTTCATACAGGGGATGATCCGCCGCAGGCGGTTCCGGATCCGTCACGTCCAGGCAGGCATATTTCAGTTTTCCGCCTTTCATGCACCGGTAAAGCGCTTCTTCGTCGATCAGGGAGCCCCGTGCCGTATTGATCAGGATCGCGTTCTCCTTCATCCACCCCAGGGTTTCTTCGTTCACCATATGTTTTGTGGCATCGATGGACGGCGCGTGCAGGGAAAGGATATCGCTTTGCCGGAATACCTCTTCCAGTTCCGCCTTCTTCGCTCCCAGCGCCCGTATCCGCTCCTCACTCACTCCGGGGTCATAGGCCAGTACGTTCACCCCATAGTCCTGCAGCAGCTCGATGAAATGCGAGCCTGCGAAGCCGCATCCCACCACGCCCACATTGATATCGAAAAGTTCGCTCACCTCGCTCTTATCCGACGGCCAGTTTCCCGCGTGGATGGAAGCGTTATAGGCAAATATGTTTTTCGCGGCGGCGATGGCAAGCCCCATGGCCATCTCGGATACCCCTCTGCTGAGTACGCGCGCGCTGGAGATCACCCGGATTCCCCTGTCGTAGAGCTCGTCCGATACGACGCCCTTCACGCTGCCTGCCGCATGGGCCACCAGCTTCAGATCCGGCGCGTTACTTAACAGCTCCTTTGTCAGCTGCGGCGTTCCCCAGGAGGAAATGGCGATATCGGCCCCCTTTAACAGTTCCCCTATCGTCTCTTCGTCCTTTTTACCCGTCTCGTTACAGACCACCTCTCCCAGACGGCCAAGCCTTTCCATAGCCGCCTGTGAAAACAGATCCTGTCTTAATTCCTCTTCCAACAACATCGCAATTTTCATTTGACTGCTTCTCCCTCCTTTTTATATAAATCCTATCATCCCGCGCCCGGCACGACTGCCTCTCCCGTTTCCGCGGAAGCATATGCGGAAAGGATCAGCTCCAGCGCTTTCCTGCCTTCCTTTCCGTCCACCAAAAGCTCTGTTTCCCCCCGCAGGGCGCTGATGAAATTCCGTATCTGACACACATGTCCGGATGCATCGATTTTCCCCGGATCGCGGTGGGATTCCGTCTGAACGTCGTTGCGCTCATACAGGGAAAATCCCTTTTCCCCTTCCACTTCCCATTTTACGATGCGGTCCTCCTCCAGAATGATGACGCCGCATTCCCCGTTCAGCTCCAGCCGGCGCGGCGCGCCCGGCCAATCCCCCGTGGAGGCCTCTATCACTCCGAGTGCCCCGTTCTGGAAGGATAAGGCGGCCGTAAGCGTATCCTCCACCTCGATGTCATGCACCCTCGTGGCGCTCAGCGCATAAATGCTTTTTACCGGCCCGGCCAGGTACCTCAGAAGATCCACCCCATGGATGCCCTGGTTCATCAGGGCGCCGCCGCCGTCCTTTTCCACGGTCCCCCGCCAGCCCCCCTGATCGTAATATTCCTGGGAGCGATAGTACTTCATATACAGATCGGCTCTGGTAAGCCTGCCCAGCGTCCCGTCCTGCATCGCTTTCTTCACTTTACCGATGGCGGGTGCAAAACGAAGCTGGGAAACCGTTCCCACCTGTACTCCCTTCTGCGCCGCCAGTTCAATCAGACGGTCACAGTCCTCCAGGCAGAGCGCCAGAGGCTTTTCCACCAGCACGGACTTTCCCGCCTCCACCGCGCTGCACGCCATGGAGGCATGCAGGTAACTGGGCGTACAGATACAGACCACATCCACCGCCGGATCGTCAAGGGCCTCTTTAAAACTGTCGTAACAGCGTACACCATGTTCTCCGGCCGTCTTTTCGGCCGCCTCCCGGTTCTGGTCATAGACACCGGCAAGGAATGCGTCGTCAATCTCTTCGATCGCGCCGATGTGGAACCGTGAAATCAGACCGCATCCGATGACCGCAAACCCGAAGGTAACTTTATCCCCACGATCTTCCATTTTTATACCCATGCCTTTCCCGTTTTGGGTCTTCCCCAAACGGGAATAGGCCCAAATCCGTAAGATTGAATATTTTAATTTTCAATCTTCCTCTCATTCTGCCGCCGCAGGCGGCTCTCCGTTCATGCAGGCTCTTAAGCTCCGTGCCGGAATACGTTGCATTGTGAATAAAAATCTGTCATATCAAACACGCCGTCCCGGGGATGCAGCCAGCCGGCATCCGGATGGCCCGTGCTTTGCAATAGTCTATCCCAGTTTCGGTAATTCTGCGCGCCATTGCTTTCCACCACCCCTGTTTTCAGGCCGGGAACGGTTCCGATCCTGGCCGCCACCTGCATGTTCCATTCCAGCATGGCAGGAGGAACGGTCAAGTCCGCACAGAAACAGGGAATCCCGCGTTTCGCCGCCTGCCCGTAGATCTCCAGCGTGGCGCTGAGCGTTTTGGCAATGGGCTTTAGCGCCACCGCCCCGTATCCCAATCCGTCGATACACCGGACAGCGTCCTCGGCGCTATGGATGCTCTCGTCTCCTGCGATGCGCACGGGAAGGCCTCTTACGGATATCCCCGCATCCTCCGAAAAGGGCTCCTCCAGGAGGACGATCCGTTCCAGGGCGCCGCAGTCCGCCGCTCCCTTTAAGAACGTCTCAAGGCGTTCCCTGTTATCGTAGCGCCCGTTGGCATCCAGATAATAGACCGGATGGCCGCAGTCAGTATACGGCGTCTCATAGCGGGCCGCGATCTCATGGATCCGCCGCAGGCGTTCCACATCCCAGCGGCACATTTCCTCCAGGTCGCCGCGTCCGCCCGGGTTGGATCCGATTTTAATTTTTAACAGGAAAATCCCTTCCTCAAGAAGCGCTTCCACCTCTTCGTCTTGGGTGTTGTAGCTGATCAGCGGAATGGCCCCCAATTTCCCATGCCGCCGGTTCATGGACGGGCAGAAGCGCTCTGCCAGACGTGAAAAATCTTCCCATCCCTCCTCGGCCGCCGCAATCTGCCAAAGCGCGAAGTCCACCGGGACAAGCGCGTTTAAGACAAAGGTGGCCGGCAGCCTGTCATTGCCCGTAACCTGGGAAGCATAAGAATAGCATTGTGGAAAGACGACGTGCATCAAGTCACATGGATCCGTAAATTCCCTTCCCTTTAACAGGTCAAGCGCCTTTTCCGTCACCGCGAGCATCATCGCGTTGGCGCCTGCCTGAGAATGCCCCGCAAAGGTAACCGCATCCGCCCAAAGCACGCTCTGCACTCCCCTCCCCGTACCGGCCTTTCCGTCCGACGTACGGATCTCGCAGAAGCTCTGCCACAACTCGTCCAGATATCCCCCTTTGAATCCGAACGGCTGTATCAGCGGTTCCCTGTCAAACTGCAACAAAACCCCTTCTATTTTCCCCGCCATCCTGCCTCCCCTTTCTCTTTTGGCTCATCCCCCGTGGCTTAAAAAGATCATAACATATCGATTTTCGGATTGCTTTGCAAATTAAACGTAATTTTTTGGAAAAAAAACCACTGTCCTTGCGGAGGCACAAAAAGGGATTTATACTTATTTTCATAGTAAGTTATGGAGCCAAACCCGGGACTTTCGATCGGGCCGCGGCATCAAGGCGCGGAATATCTGCGCAGAAACGGAGGTATCTATGAATGCGTGCAGCGTACTTTGGTGCGGAGAGTACCGTCAGAATTGGGAAAACGATCCTCATAACCACACCTTTTTTCAGCTGTTTGCCTTTTCGGAAGGCAGCTGCCAGATGATGATCGAAAACGATGATTATCCCGTGTCTCCGAAACAGATCTATCTGGTCCTGCCCCAGCAGTTTCATGCCATTCACGCTGCTCCCAATCATTTCCCCCATATACTGGATATCAAATTTTCCGTCCAAAGCCAGCCTCTCTTCGAGGATCTCACCGGAATCAGCCTGCCCTTCGTCTCCGGGAATTATTCTTGGTATGTACACTGTTTCGAAAGGATTATCCGGGAAAGCACAAAACGGCAGAAGTATTATTATCCCACCATCTGTAACCACCTGTTTGAAATGCTCGTCAATTTGATTCGGGAAGCGTCCGACGATACGCCCGCCCTCCAGTCCCGGAGTCCGGAGCCGGAGCCGGTACAGACCTATCGGGGAGTCAATGTGGCGGCCCTGATGGAATACATCCAGGTTCATTATTCCCATATTATCAGCCTGGACGACATGGCCCTGGCAGCCCACGCCAGTAAAACCACGCTGACCAACATGTTCAAGGAGCTCTACAATACCACCCCCATCCGTTACGTCAACTCCATCCGCATGCAGAAGGCCCGGGAGCTCTTGGTCAATACCGACACCTCCATCGGTGATATTGCCGAGCTGGTGGGATTTCAGAGTATCCACTATTTCAGCCGCTATTTTAAAAGCAAAGAAAACTGCACCCCCATAGAATATCGGATGCTCAACTCCAGGAACCGCTACTTTACCTTTCCGTAAACCCCTGCCGGAAACGTTCCACTTCCTTTAATAGCGCGCGGAAACGGTTAAAGTGCAAAAAAAGCCGTAAAATCTGCAAAGCCTTCTGCCATTCTCCGTGATACCATGAAGCTGTAGGATTCCCTGCAAAGAGGCCGTCCGAAAGAGTACGGCCCAGGGCAGGGGAAACGACCGGAAAGAGCATGCCAAAATAGGAGGAGGATATTAAAATGATACGGATCGGAGCTGTCAACATCGATACGTCCCATCCCCTGGGCTTTGGGGAAGCCCTGGAACAGATGGGCCGGGCGAAATACGTGGGGGTATATGACGACTCGTTCCGCCGGAATGCGGAAGTAGACGGTTTTATCCGTCGGTTTGGACTTGAGAAACGCTGCGACAGCCTGGAAGAATTGGCGGATATGTGCGATATCGGTTTTATCCATGGCTGTAACTGGGACGATCATTTACGCTGTGCCCAGCCTTTTTTTGACCGGAAGAAACCGGTTTTCATCGACAAACCTCTGGTCGGCAATCTGGAGGACTGCAGACGGGTAGAAGAACTTACCGGGAACGGAGCCGTCATTCTGGGCTGCTCCAGCGTGCGTTATTGTTATGAGATCCGGGAATATCTGAGCCGGCCCATAGAGGAGCGCGGCGAAACGGTACAGCTGTTCGGCACCAGCGGCGTGGACGAATTCAACTACGGTATCCATATCGTGGAGGCTGCCGGCGCGCTCCTGGGTACCGGGGCCCGCTGGGTGAAATACCTGGGCCGCTCCCAGGCGGACGGGAAATACTGTGAAAGCTACTACGTCCAGTACGACAGCGGGAAAAGCTTCCTGTATAACACCTTTACAGGCCTCTGGCAGCCCTTCGCCGTCACCGTCATGACCACCAAGACCACCCATGTATTCACCATCGATTCCTCCCGTCTCTATCGGGCATTGCTGGAACAGATCTGTAATTACATGGAGGGAAAGCCCAGCCTTCTGGTTCCCGTCTCTGATCTTCTGGAGTCCGTCCGGATCATGCTGGCCGGGGCGGCTTCCCGCGCCGCGGACGGCAGAGCCGTGTCCCTGGAGGAACTGGATACCGTCCAGCCTTCCTTCAACGGCGGCCGGTTCTGGCAGAGCTATTCCGCAGCGGCCGGACCGATGTATGCCAATCTGTAGGATTGTCTTCACACGGCGCCAAAGAAGCCGCTGCAGTGTTTGAGCGTAATGCCACAGACCGCATGATTTCCACGGATCTCATGCGGTCTGTTGTATTACTTCCGTATGATTCGGGAGCTCTTAACGGCCCCTTTTACCCGGCAGACGGCCGTGAAGCATGCCCGCAGGGCATGGCAGATCCGTCCGCCCCCGTCGCTTAGTCATCCGTTCTGCCGGCAGAGGGCGCCACGGGATGGCGGATCACCGTCCTCCATCTTTCGGGAGCCGTTTTTCTCACATCCGACAGATAGATTTCATGATGCCGCCGCACCTCGGTGAAATCGCTGCGGTATCCCTTTTCCTCTGCCAGCTTGTCCATCAAAACCACGGAGGCCGCCTCCTCTTCATAAGGGCCTATATGCATGATCTGGACGCACAGTCCCTCTTCCAGCGTGAAAAATTCGGCACAGGAACAGTCTGTCTTCTTTTTTTCGGACGCCTCCTGTCTGGCCCAGGCGAAATCCTCCCGTGTGACAAAATCGGGCAGACGGATCATGGCGATCCATTGAAAGGCGGATTTTTTCGTGTAATCGAATCCTTCCACGCCCTCCTGCCACCAAAGTCCCTCCAGGGGCGGCACCACGAAGTCAAAATAGCCGTCGATGCGATGATCCCCCATTTTGCTCATTTTAATGGTATACGCAATGGCATACAGCACGCCGACCGCCTTTTTATATGCTCCGCCCTCTTCGTTCGGATCGCCTTTTCCGGGCACGGCTATGTAATTCATACGGGGGACGGCGACGATTTCCGGCTTTTTCCCCGGCAGATAAAATTCTCTGTATTCCTTTTTATAGTCAAAGGCCATCAATTCATACTTCCTTTCAGGTTATTGATACGCTCTCTGATGGAATTCTCAAATTCCTCGTCCGACATGGAAGGATCCTTTGTAGCCTTCCAGATGTCGCAGGGCAGCTTGGCACAGTCTTTGCAGTTTTCGTATCCGTTCTTTTGAACGGAGCATTCATAGATCCGGCAGGCGCTGCCCTTAGGCGCGTGGAATACTTTTCCTTCACATTCGTTACATCCGGCACACATGCCGCCATAGAAGCTGCAGACGGCGCAGTTTGTCCCACAGCAGCTTAAATTCAATTTGTTTTCCGTCATTTTAACCACCATTCTGCCGCCGCAAGGCGGCTCTCAATTCAAAGGGAACTTTGTGCGGCAGCACAAATTCCCGGTTGAAAAAAGGCCATCAGGCCTTTTTTCAACCTAACCCCTTTCATGCCGCAAGGCGGCTCTCAATTCGGAGGGGATTTTTTCCTCTCCCCGTAGCCTTTTGCCATCCGCTCCAATATCCCTTCCATCTCGCGCCTAAGCTCCTCCGGTTCCAGAAGCACTGCCTGATCCCGGAAGGAGAAAAGCCAGGAAAGCAGATTATCCGGATCCGTATAATCCGCCCGGAACAAAAGCTTCCCGTCCGGCAGTTCTTCGTAGCACCCCCTGCCGAACTCCTCCACCAGCCTCCATTTACACCTCGCATCGAACACCGCCTTGACGCGGATACCTCCGGGAAAGATCCGTTCATTGCTCAGATCCGGCAGGGGTACGGTCCGTTTCGTGAAGCTCTCCTCCGTAATCCGTACCTCTTCCATCCGATTCAGCTTAAACAGGCGGTAATCTTCCCGCTCCCTGCACCACCCCCATACATACCAGCTCGACCATCTGAAAATCAGATAGTACGGCTCAATCCTCCTTACGCTTTCTCCATGAGGCGCAAAATAGAGAAATTCCATCTCCCGGGAGAGATCGATCGCGCTGCGGATCAATTCTATTTTGGGCGCCAGGGAGGCCTTATACCAGGATGAAAGATCGATCAGCACGGACTGGTTCCCGCTCATAAAGTCCGAGGAGCCAGCCGACAGCTTTTCCATCAGCTGCCCGTACCGGTTTGTCCCGTTGATGCTGTCCAGGCTGCGCAGTCCGGCAAGGATGTCCTGCATCTCCCGGTTGGTAAGAAGGGTTCTGCTTATTTTGTAGTTCTCCATGATGGAGATTCCCCCGTTGGCGCCCTGCCTGGTCACAATCGGGATCCCCGCCTGACACAGGGCGTCAATGTCCCTGCCAATCGTCCGTCTGGAAACCTCAAAGTGTTCCGCCAGACTGGGGGCCGTAACCACATCCTTCTGCAGCAGGATGGACAGAATGCCTATTAATCTGTCGATTTTCATAATGCTCCCCCCACATATCGCAGACATAGCCTTTGATACTGTCGCTATTATAGCGCTCCAAACAGGTCATCTGTTTGTCTTGTTTCCTAAATAATTTTAGGCGCAGGAGGGATCTCCTCCTGCGCCCTTCGTTTCCCGCAGTCCGTCCGCAAAACGCGGCGGCGATTCTATTTATACAGCGGCCCGAAAGCCGCGCATGCCCTGTAGTCCTGTCCTTCCTTGTCCATGCCAAAGGCATTCCATACCGCAGGACGGAAGATCTTATCCTCCGCCACATTATGCATGCTTACGGGGATACGCAGCATGGAACACATCGTAATAAGATCGGCGCCGATGTGCCCGTAGCTGATAGCCCCATGATTTGCCCCCCAGTTGTTCATCACGCTGTAGGCATCACGGAAGGGTCCTTCTTTCCCGTCGCATCTCGGGGCAAACCAGGTGCAGGGCCAGGTGTAATCCGTCCGTTTCCACAGGATATCCGTCACCTCGTCGGGCAGCTGCACGGTCCAGCCTTCTGCGATCTGAAGCACGGGCCCCAGGCCCTTTACCAGATTCAGCCGTATCATGGTCACGGGCATCTGGGCCTTTGTAACAAATCTGGACGAATAACCGCCTCCCCTGAAATACCCGAAATCCGCTTCGTTCCAGGTGGTTGCCTCCAGGATAGCCGCCTGATCCTCATCCGTAACCTCATACCATGGCTTCATAACCGGATTTCCCTCCGCGTCCCTGGCTCTGCCGCAGGCGTCGAGACACGCCGCTCCGGAATTGATCAGGTGAATAAATCCGCCGGCTTCCTTCGCTGCACCCTCCAGCTCATATCCGGCCGCCTTTTTCACCGCCTCAGGGCTCCAATAGGTGCGCACGTCCGCAAAGATCTGTGCCCGGTTCGTAAGAAGCTTTAAAAACAGCATGCCCAGACCGTTTAACACATCGTTTTCCGTAGCCAGGATATAGGGCTCCCTGGCGCCGTTCCAGTCAAAAGTGGTATTTAACAGCGCCTCCGCGAAATCGCAGTTCGGATAATAATCCGTCCACTGTCTCTGTCCCTGGAAGCCGGCCGCAATGGCATTGTGGCCCAGCATCTCTTCTTCGTTTCCCTTCGGAAGATTTTGATTCCCGTTCATCAAATCCTTGATGATGCACATGGTCTTGACCACAAATTTCCAGTCCTCTTCCTTTTCCTCGGGCGTTTTTTGAATTTCGACCGGATTTTTATCGAATCCCTCCCTGCAGTACTTCCTGGTCCATCGATAGGCCTTTTCAAATTCTTCCTGATCGTAGATCCCCTTTTCCATACGGCGCAGGATTTCCACCTCATCCACGGACTCCACGCGCATACCGAGGTATTCTTCCAGGAAAGCCGGATCGATGATCGAGCCGCCGATCCCCATACAGACGGAACCGATCTGCAGGTAAGATTTTCCGCGCATGGTTGCGGCGGCGACCGCCGCACGTCCGAATCGGAGAAGCTTCTCTTCCACGTCTGCAGGGATTTCCGTAGAATCCGCCTCCTGCACGTCATGTCCATAGATGCCGAATGCGGGCAGGCCTTTCTGGGCATGGGTTGCCAGCACGGAAGCCAGATAGACCGCTCCGGGGCGCTCCGTCCCGTTAAAGCCCCACACGCCCTTGATGGTATGCGGAGACATATCCATGGTTTCCGCCCCATAACACCAGCAGGGCGTCACGGTCAGCGTGACAGCCACGCCCTCCCGCTCAAAATAATCCGCACACCGCGCCGCCTCCGCTGCGCGGCCGATAGTCGTGGGAGAGATGACCACCTGTACCTGTTCCCCGTTGGAATACCGGAGCTTCTCTTCAAACAGACGTTTGGCCGACAATGCCATATTCCTGGTCTGTTCCTCCAAAGATCCCCTCACATCCAGATATCCGCGTCTGGCGTCTATCACCGGCCTTATGCCGATCACCGGATATTTTCCTATGTATCTGTTCTCTGCCATATTTGCTCCCATCCGCGTGCAAAGCACGCACTCCCGTTAATATATGTACTGCACTTCTGCTAGGATATCTGCCATCATCCTATAGATCTTCGGCATCGATTCCTCCGTAAAGCGAAGGGACGGACCCGACACACTGACAGCGCCGATCACCTCCTTTGCCTGCCCGAATAACGGAACGGCCACACAGGAAATCCCGAATTCATGCTCCATGTTGTCCACGGCATACCCCCTCTGCCTGATTCCGTCCAGCTCCTTTAACAGCTCCGCCTTACCGGTAATCGTATTCACCGTATATGCCGGAAGCGGATCCGGTATATCCGAAAAGTCCCTGTCCGTCCGAAAAGCCAGCAGACATTTTCCCAGTCCGGTACAGTACATAGGCGCCTTCTCTCCGAGAATAGGCCTTTGGAACGCTGCCCCCGGCGTCTTCGTATCCAGATAGAGCACCCTGCTTTCATAGGGAATCCCCAAATACACCGTTTCTCTGGTTGCATCCGCTATTTTCTGCAAATACGGTTCCAACGCTGCCGACAATGTGATTCGGCTGTTAATGATATAGCCGAAATGAAGCAGTTTCAGCCCAAGACTGTATTTCTGCGTAACAGGATCCTGCACCAGATATCCCAGAGACGCAAAGGTGGCTACAATATTGTATATGGTGGTTTTATTATACCCCAGCATACCCGCCATTTCGGAAATACCCAGGCTGGGCTTTTCCTCGGTAAAACATTCCAGCACCTGAACCGCTTTTACCAAAGACTTTACCTTCACGTCCGTTTCCATGGACTCTTTTTTATAGGATTCTTCCATACTCCGTTCTCTCCCCGCCGGCCGCCTGACCGTCGTCCCCGGCCCTAAACATTTGTTTATTATTATTAAACATTATTTATTTTTATAAAAACAATATACCTCTTTTTAAAGGGTTTGTCAATCGGCGCCACACATAAAATACAAAATGCTGTACCGCTTATCCCTGCCATGTATATAAAAAGCCTGAAGGATACCGCCCGCCACAGCCGGTATCCTTCAGGCCCGAAATCACATCTCTGTCTCTAACCGGCATGCCGCGCTCTGTGCGGCAGCACGATGAGAAACCGCGAATGCAGTTTTTTATCTGCAATTCCCATCTGCCCGCCCCGGCGGGCATTCAAATCAGGCTAAGGAAACTTTCGTTTCCTGTGAAATCGAAGATTTCACGCTGTTACGGATTCAACGCCGCCAGGAACCGGTCGAATCCTTCCTGGCCCTCTGCCGTTCTCTTATAGACCCCGGCGTCTTCCAGCACCTCCATGAACACCTGGCCGATCTCCGTCCGGATGATCTCATGGATCGTCTGCGCGTTCACCGTCTCATATTTGGGAAGGAATTCCTCTACCCAATCCGCATGTTTCCGAAGCGTTTCATCCTGCCGGAGATCCGCCCCCTCCAAAATAGCTTTTTCCAGCGCAGCCATCTCGCCGTCCAGACGGGAGGGCAGGACTGCCAGGCCCATCACCTCAATCAAGCCGATATTTTCCTTTTTGATATGATGGAGCTTCGCGTGGGGATGGTAGACTCCCAACGGATGCTCCTGCGTGGTGATGTTGTTACGCAGCACCAAATCCAGTTCAAAATTCTCTCCCCGCTTTCTTGCGATGGGAGTGATGGTGTTGTGAGGTTCCCCGTCCGTCTCGGCAAACACGAAGGACTCCTCGTCCGTGTATCCCCGCCACTTCTCCAGAATCACGTCCGCCAGAGCGATCAGCTTGTCACTGTCCGGGCCGGAAAGGCGGATCACCGACATGGGCCAGCATACCACCCCCGCCTGCACGTCCTCAAAGCCCTTGACCGTAAAACGCCTTTCCACCTCCGCCTTTGCCATGGGGAACTCATAATGGCCCCCCTGGAAATGGTCATGGCTCAAAATCGAGCCGCCCACAATGGGAAGATCCGCATTGGAACCCAGCATATAGTGGGGAAAAAGCTTCACGAAGTCGAACAGTTTCACAAAGGTATCATGTTCGATCTTCATGGGAATATGGTTGGCATTGAACACGATACAATGTTCATTATAATACACATAAGGGGAATACTGGAACCCCCACCTTCCCCCGTTGATCGTAATGGGGATAATTCTGTGGTTCCCTCTGGCCGGATGGTTCACACGGCCCGCATAGCCCTCGTTTTCCATACACAGCTGGCACTTGGGATAAGCGCTCTGTTTTGCGTTCCTGGCCGCCGCGATCGCCTTGGGGTCTTTTTCCGGCTTGGAAAGGTTGATGGTAATGTCCAGATCCCCGTACTTGGTGTGGGCAACCCACTTCTGATCCCTGCTCACCCGATAGCGCCGGATATAATCCGTATCCTGGCTGAACTTATAAAAATATTCCGTGGCCGCTTCCGGGGATTTCGCATATTCCTCCCGGAACCTCCGGATGATTTCGCTGGGACGTGCCACCAAAACGCTCATGATCTTCGTATCGAACAGATCCCGGTAAACCACGCTGTCGTTTTCCAAAAGGCCCTTCTGCGCGGCATAGTCCAGCATTTCCTTCAGGATGCCTTCCAGCCGGTCCACAAGTTCTTCCTCCCTACAGCCCTCCGCCGAAACGGGGATCTCCCCCTCTATCTCATCCAATCCGAAAATCTCCAGCAGCCTGTTGGCCGTATAGACCGCGTCCTCCGGCTCCACCAGCCCCGTGGCCAATCCGTACCGCACCAGTTCCTTGATATTGTCCTGAATCATTTTTGGCTCCCATCTGCGCGCCTTGGCGCGCATATAAATCAAATCACCCGCGGCCCGTCCCCGATCTCCACCACATAGAAATCGGCGGCATAACCGATCTTTTTCAGATACTCGGCCCCGACCTTCTCGATGAAGCCGTCGATGGCGTCCGTTTTTACAATGCTTACCGTACATCCGCCAAAGCCCGCTCCGGTCATACGGGAGCCGATCACTCCGTCAACCTCCCACGCCGCTTCCACCAGCGCATCCAGCTCGGCTCCGGTCACCTCGTAGTCGTCCCGCAGGGATATGTGGGAGTCGTTCATCAGCCGTCCGAACTGCGCAATATCGGCAGCCTTCAACGCTTCCACCGCTTTTACGGTACGCTGGTTCTCATACACCGCGTGTTTCGCCCGTTTCCTTCGCACGTCGTCCTTGATGGCCGATTTGTACTGTTCAAACTGCTCCTCCGTCAGATCGCCCAGGGAATTGATCCCCACCACCTCCTGAAGCTCTGCGAGAGCGGTTTCACACTCGCTCCTTCTTTCGTTATATTTGGAATCACCCAGCCCTCTTTTCTTGTTGCTGCAGGCAATGACGATCTTCGCCCCTTCCAGACGAATGGGCGCATATTCAAACTTTAAATCCGCTGTATCTAAGAAAATCGCATGGTTCTCCTTACCCATGGCGATGGCGAACTGATCCATAATTCCGCAGTTTACCCCGTTAAACCGGTTCTCCGAGTACTGGCCGATCAGCGCCAGATCCTGATTCGTTACGGAAAAGCCGAACATGTCCCGCAGGATAAAGCCCGTCAGCACCTCTACGGATGCGGAAGAGGAAAGTCCGGAGCCGTTGGGAATATTTCCGTATAAAAGCAGATCCATGCCATAGGGGATCTCGAATCCTCTCTCCTCAAAGGCCCACATCACGCCCTTCGGATAATTGGTCCAGCCCGCCGCCTTATCCGGCTTCAGCTCGTCCAGGCTGCCCTCCAGCACGCCCAGGTGGTCAAAATTCATGGAGAAAAAGCGCAGCTTCCGATCCGCCCTCTGTCGGGCCACCCCGTATGTACCGATCGTCAGCGCACAGGGAAACACGTGTCCGCCGTTATAGTCCGTATGCTCCCCGATCAGGTTCACACGGCCCGGTGCGAAGTAGACCGACGCTCCCGTATCCCCGCCGAACACTTCTCCGAACTTCTGCAGAATCTTTTCTTTCATACCCATACCTCCTGCCCGCTTCAGCGGGTACCTTTTTATGCCTCCTGCACGGCCGGTTCTGGCCGGATCCGGCTTTCTTACTGATAGATCCTCCCGTCCAGATCACTCTGCACTCTCGTCAGATGATCCCGGATCGGCAGCTTCTGCGGACATACGCCTTCACACTTGCCGCACTTTATGCAGTTCTTTGCCCGCTCCTCTTCCTTCATCTCGGTCTCCCAGGCCCACTTCACATGGCCGTATGTGCGATACATGTGATAGTTGTTCCATATTTTGAAATTGCCCGGTATGTTCACGCCGGCCGGACAGGGCATACAATAGCGGCAGCCCGTACACCCGTTCTGCACCCGGGAACGCAGTTCCTTCACGATCCCTTCGAGCCCGGCCTTTTCTTCTTCGCTAAGGGGCTTAAAATCCGTAAAGGTTTTCAGGTTGTCCTCCACCTGTTCCATGCTCGTCATGCCGCTCAGGATCACCTTCACCCCGGGATGGCTGCCCACCCAGCGCAGCGCAAAGGAGGCAATGCTCCTGCCGGGATCCAGCGTGCGGAACTTCTCGTTGATATCCTCGGAAAATGACGCCAGGCTCCCGCCCTTTACGGGCTCCATGACCACGAGAGGGATCCCAAGGCTTTCCGCCAGCGCATAGCCTTTGTCACCGGCCTGCTCTCCGGTATCCATATAATTATACTGGATCTGGCAGAAATCCCAATCGCGGTAACGGAGGATCTCCTCGAACACCTCATAATCGTCGTGGAAGGAGAAGCCCAGATACCTGATCTTTCCCTCTTCCTTCAGCTTTTCGCAGTATTCCACCACACCCAGGGCCTTCATGCTGTCCCATCTTTCCTTATTCATGGCGTGCAGCAGATAGAAATCGACGTGATCCGTCTGCAGCCTTTCCAGCTGTTCCCGGAAAATCCTTTCCGCATCCTGCGTACTTTTTACGAGCCAAAGGGGAAGCTTGGTCGCCAGGAAGAAGGAATCCCTGGGATATTTTTTCAAAATTCTTCCCACAACCGGCTCGCTCTCCCCGTTATGATAAGGGTATGCGGTGTCAATATAGTTTACGCCTGCCGCGATGGCCTTGTCCACCATCCGCTCCGCTTCCGGTTCGTCGATCCTTCCGTCCGCCGTGGTGGGGAAGCGCATGCATCCGAATCCCAGCAGAGAAGTTTCGATTCCGAGTTTTTCCAGTCTTCTTTTCTCCATTTACCCTACTCCTCCTATCCCGTCTTTCCTTTCGTCTGTGCAAAAGCTGCTGCCTTCTTTTCCCATTATAAATGATTCCCGGCAGAATTACCACCGCTTTTCTATTTTTAATGCCGTACTTTTATCCTTCCTTCCGCCGCATTTTTGCCTTATAATACCTTTATACAAACAGGGCCGGACGAAAGCCGGCAGATAAGGAGGCTGCCCTATGGATATCCGCGTTCTAAACTATTTCTTAACCGTGGCTCAGGAAGAAAACATTACCCGGGCCGCTGCCCTGCTCCATATCACCCAGCCAACCCTTTCCCGTCAGCTCATGCAGCTGGAGGAAGAACTCGGCGTCAAGCTGTTTACGAGAAGCCGCCATCGTATCCTGCTCACCCGGCACGGTATGCTTTTGAAACGGCGGGCACAGGAACTGATCTCCCTGGCGGATAAAACCAAGCAGGAGCTTTCCCAGGAGGAAGTCCTAAGCGGCGAAATCGCCATTGGCAGCGGCGAATATCAAAACAGCCGTTTATTGGCACAGATTCTCGGCGCTTTCCGCCGCCGTCATCCTGACATTACCTTTCACCTATACAGCGGGCATTCCGACAATATCAAGGAGCGTATCGAAAGGGGCATTCTGGATGTGGGATTTCTGCTGGAACCGGTGGATGTGAGCAAATACGAATTCATCCGCAGCCCTCGGAAGGAGGAATGGTGTATTCTGGCCTGCGAGGAAAGCGATCTCGCTTCCAGGGATTCCGTCACGCCAAAAGACCTGGCGGACCGGCCGCTGATTTTTACCAGACGCGATCTGATTAAAGAAGAAATCGTCAGCTGGTTCGGCCAATATTCCGACCATATCCGTATTGCGGCCAACGGAAACCTACCCTATAATATGGCGCAGCTTTGCAAAGCGGAAATCGGTTTTCTTCTTACCTTAAAGCTGGACTGCAGCTACGAGGGAATGCGGTATATCCCCCTTTCGCCCAAACTGGAGAGTTCCACCGTCCTGGTCTGGAAGAAAAATCAGGCCATGCCTCCTGCGGTAAGGGCCTTTGTGGACTTTGCGAGACAATGTCTGAATCCGGAAGGGATGGCCGGCAGTTTTAGCGATGCCTCAAAGCTATAGCAGGCCATACAAGATAAGTATTGTTATATTTTAAAAATCAGATTATACTTATATCCGGGCTGAAACTCCCCGCCCGCAGTCATACCTTTCAACACACACGGAAGAAAGCGAGAAGGAGGCATCACCAAAACCATGATCACTGAACGGCTATATGGCATTCTCGTAGATTCCTTCGGCAAGATCCTGCTGCCGGGGCTTACTATGACCATTCCTCTCACAGCCATTTCTTTTACCATCGCACTGGTCATTGCAGTCATTATGGCGCTGATCCAGTTCGCCAATCTGAAAGGCTTAAAACAGCTCGCCCGGTTCTATATCTGGGTGATCCGCGGTACGCCGCTTCTGGTGCAGCTCTACGTGATTTTCTACGGGCTTCCGGGCCTGGGCATTGTCATCGATCCGTTTCCGGCCGCCGTTGTGGTCTTTTCCATCAATGAAGGGGCCTACGCCGCGGAAATCATCCGTGCCGCGCTGGAATCCGTACCCGCCGGGCAGATGGAGGCCGGTTACTGCGTGGGTATGTCCTACCTGCAGATTATGCGGCGGATCGTCCTGCCCCAGGCCATGCGCACCGCCTTCCCTTCCCTGTCCAATTCCCTCATCGCCCTGGTCAAGGATACCTCTCTGGCTGCCAACATCACGGTGACGGAAATGTTCATGGCAACCCAACGCATCGTAGCCAGGACCTATGAACCTCTGGCGCTCTACATAGAGGTGGGCCTGATCTACCTGCTGTTCTCCACGGTACTCACAAAACTGCAGAGCGTGGGGGAAAAGAAACTCAATTCCTACGGACACCATAAAAAGGCATAACGATATTTCCGGAAAGGCACGGTTGACTATATGCTGACGATACAAAATATCAGAAAAACATTCGGAAACCTGGAGGTGCTCCGGGACGTGAGCCTGGAGGTCAGTCAAGGGGACGTGATCGCCATCCTCGGGCCCAGCGGTTCCGGAAAGACCACCCTGCTGCGCTGCATCAATTATCTGGAGCAGGCGGACGAGGGCGTCATGATCTTTGACGGCGAAACCTTTCAGATGAACCATATCTCGCGCAGGGATATCGCCAGAATCCGCAAGAAAACAGCCTTTGTATTTCAAAACTATAATCTGTTCCTGAACAAAACCGCGCTGCAGAATGTAACGGAGGGCCTGATCGTCGCCCGGAAAATCCCCAAGGCCCGGGCAGTGGAGGCCGGGAAACGCGCCCTGGATAAGGTTGGGCTGTCCGACCGGTATGACCACTATCCCAATCAGCTCTCCGGCGGCCAGCAGCAGCGTGTGGCGATCGCCCGGGCTCTTGCCACGGAACCGGAAATCATCTTCTTTGACGAGCCCACCTCGGCCCTGGATCCGGAGCTGATCGGTGAAGTCCTTTCCGTCATGCGCCGGCTCGCAGAGGACGGGATGACCATGCTCGTGGTAACCCATGAAATGAATTTCGCAAGAAATGTTTCCTCCAAAGTCATCTTCATGGATAACGGGAGCATTTTGGAACAGGGGCCTTCCAGGGAATTCTTCGCCAATCCCAGGCAGGAACGCACCAGGCTGTTTCTGCAGACCATCGGCGGCATCCCGGAGGCCGGCGCCCGGGGGGCGGCAGAAGGTCCGGCATGAGATAACGGTTCACAATTCATGCGCCCGCTTCCGCCTCGCAGATCGCCCGGTTTACCCTTCTGCGCAGCCGCAGCAGATAATCCGCCGCCCGGGGATATGCGGGAAAGGCATCGAAATCCAAGGGCACATCCAGCCCCTCTTCCACCATCTCCAGCACCCGCTTTCTCCCTACAAGCTCGGACAGGCGCAGGAGGGCACGCAGGTCTCCCATGGCTTCGTCCAGTACCATCATACGGATGGATTCCTCCGGCTTTCCTCCCTTACCGGGATAGACCAGGAACGCATCGCCTGACGGAAATGCGCCGCCGCTGTCTGTGACCCGGAAGGGATCGATTCCGTACAGGGATTCCACGCTGTTATAAAAATTGTATCCCCAGTGCAGACAGCCTTCTATCCCGAATTTAAACAGCTGCACCCCGTAAATCCGTGTCCGGTCCGAAGGCATGGCGATAAAGCAGTTGCTCACATCCGCCGCCTGCCCGGTGCAATAATAAGTCCACAGCCTCTGCGCTCCCCCCTGTAAAAAAGGCTTCACATGATTGGTGGCGCATACCGGCCTGTCCACCAGCCCCAGACGGTAGAATTCATAATCGGAAAGGGCCTCCAGGAACCTGCAGCCGTCCAGTTCTTCCGCCACCGATTCCCGGGCCGCCCGATAGGAATCTATCTGTTTTGCGTTCGGTTCATCCGAAATATGAAAATACGTATTCTGCTCAATCCCCAGTTCCCGGAGCACCCGGCGCAGCCTGGGCAGATAGGCATGCAAAAATACCGTATATTCCCCTCCCACTGCCGGGGTATTCCATCCGAAAAGCTCCTCCATCCTGCCATCCTTTTTCCCTATCACCTTCGGAGCCGCCACCGCCCCCCATTGAGAAAAGAGATGGGACATCTCAAAGTACACAATTCCCTGTCTTTTGCACATTTCCACCCAGCGCACCAGCTTGGAAAATCCGAAGGAATAACCGGACTCCGTCCGCTCCACATCCACCAGCTGCACGGTGGTCCGTTCCTTTCCCACCGCCGTATCCAGCGGAGGCGTAAACTGAGGGGTCAGAATCATATTGATCCCCCGTTTTGCCGCAGCACCGATGAAGTTTTCCAGGATCCTCCAGTGCTCCTCCGAAAAAACGGGAACCTCATAATAGTCCGCAAGGCAGTCCGCATGGAACCATTCCGTCCGGGGAAAACGCTGAACGGGGAGCAGGGCCGGCAGAATCGTCACCTCCGTTTCCACGGAACCGATCCTTTTCCCGCCTTCCGGATGCTCAAATACAATTGTCACCGGATAATCGCCGGCCTGCGCCTCTTCGGGCACTTCCACATCGATCCAAAGGCTTTTCCACTGTCCCGCCTGGAAAATTATCGTATCCTCCCTCAGTTCCTCCAGCCGGTCCGGATACAGCCCCGGCGCCTTTCTCAAGTAGTTTTCGTCCACGCCCGCATGAACCGGATACTGACAGGGCACGTTACATACTCCGCGCACATGCACGCAGGCTTCGATGGGCGAAAGAACGCGGACCCGGGCGAACCCGAAATGGGACAGCCCTGAATCTTCCCGTTCAAAATCGCTGCAGGTATAGGCGACCTGAAAGGAGACGCATTCTCCCCGCAGCGCCTGGATCTCTCTGAATTCGCCCGCACACACCGGCTCCTCGTCCGAAAACACTTTAACCAGGCTGTCCAGCACCTTCAGCCGTATTCCCGCCTGGCGATATTCTATGATCTGCTTCATTCCTGCTCCTATCTGCGCGCAGGGCGCGCATTCTAATCAGGGAGGTTGAAAGTGTCCTGCTTTCAACCTTGCTCCCGTCTGCCCGCTTTTGCGGGCACTCTAATCAGGGAGGTTGAAAGTGTCCTGCTTTCAACCTTGCTCCCGTCT
>JAETRI010000149.1 GCA_021770245.1 Lachnospiraceae bacterium | reverse complement strand
GAAAGCAGCTCCGCCCTCGTTTCATCAGAGCAGTATGAATTGATGAGCCTCGCGGCTTTCCTTGCCGCCGGCATCTTGCAGGGGAAGAACGCCTCAATGTTCAGCTCCATATATCCCATCCCGTATTCAATCCGCAGCCGTTCCATCATGCACCCCCTGCCTAATCCTTCTGGTAAAAATCGCATTCATAGCCATCTGCCCGGAGCAGCAGCCCTTTCGCCCAGGGCGGCGTCCTTCCCATCTGTTCACATACGGCAGAAAGAGACATCCTCCTGTCCGCTTCAATTATGATCTCATCATGCACCGTAGCCACGATTGCACAGTTCCGTAAAGTCCGCATGGCATAGCAGAGAATATCCCGGCTGACCGCCTGCACAATGTTCTCCACAAACTTGGGGCCATAGCTTTCCAGCCGCTCCCATTTCTTCGTGCCGCTCACGCCCATGTAAGTGACGGACTCCCCGCCAAACCGGTTCTCGCCAATCCTCGGCTTCACATACGCAAGCCGCCGCCCGGAAAAAAGCGTGATGAACAGCATCCCGCTCTGGTAATCAAAGCGGATGCCGTGTGTTTCCGTTGGCACTCTCTTTTTGATGCATTCCTTCACGGCACGGTCTGCTGCCCACCAGAACTCCGTAATGCTTGGGTTGGAATCCCGCCATGCTGACACAAGCGGCTGCAGCTCTTCCTCCGCAATCCCCATCTCCAATGCGCCCATGGATTTCAATGCCCCGACTGATCCGCCATAGCCGAGTGCTAATTCGGCTATTTTACCTTTCTGACGCAGATGCCCGTTCACGCCGTGCTTTTCCACCGGCACATGGAACATCTGGCTTGCCGAGGCGCAGTAAATATCACCGCCGCCTTCGAACACTTTAATCCGCCACCGCTCCCCGGCGATCCATGCGAGCACCCTCGCCTCGATTGCGGAAAAGTCCGCCACGATGAACTTCCTTCCGTCCTGCGGCACGAAAGCCGTGCGGATGAGCTGTGAGAGCGTATCCGGGATGTCCTCATAGAGCATGGCAAGGGCATCAAAATCCCCTGATTTCACAAGTTCCCGCGCCTGCGCCAAGTCAGGGATATGGTTCTGGGGCAGATTCTGCAACTGTATAATGCGGCCGCTATACCGGCCAGTCCTATTGGCTCCGTAAAACTGGAACATCCCGTGCGCACGGCTGTCCGCGCACACCGCATTCTCCATCGCCTGGTATTTCTTCACCGAGGACTTTGCAAGCTGCTGCCGCAGGGCAAGTGCCTCCCCCAAAGGCTCCGGCGCAGTCTTTAACAGTTCCGCCACCGCCTTTTTATCAAGGGAATCCGTCTCCATCCCGTTCTCCGAAAGCCACTGCTTCATCTGCTGCACGGAATTGGGGTTCTCCAGTTCCGTCAGTTTCTGCATGGCGGCTGACAGCTCCGACTTGGAACGGCCATCCATGGCGATTGCCTGCGCGACCATCTCCATATCCACCCCGATGCCCCGGTCGTTGATCTCCTGGTCCTGCCAGTATTCCTCCCACACAAAATCCGGAACCGGGAACTTTGAAAGCCTCTGCTGTATCTGCATTTCTGCCTCCACATCGCGCAGGTTATAGGCTTTGAACCGCCCCCACTTCTCCCTGTCATGCTCCGGCAGGTTCCGTGTCCGGCCGCCGTTCGCCTTGGTCGGCTTGCAGGGGACACAGAAATACCGGATCAGGTCTTTCCCTTCCGACAGCTTCTGCTTTTCCAGCCCAAGCACCGCGCCCACATTTTCCAAAGACAGCGGAAGGCCAAGCGTGGCAGACCAGACCATGGAGCATTTCCACGATTCCGGCTCCAGCCATTCCCCAAGGTAATTTGACAGGCACACCCTCTCGAACATGGCATTAAATGCCCACTTGGTGACAGACTCATCTGAGATCGCCGCCAGGATTTCCACAGGGATGTTTTCTCCCTGGCATAAATCAACCACCCGCACTTCCCCGCCATCCACGCTATACCCAAACAGCAGAATCTCAAAATTAGGCGAGGAAGAATATCTGTAAACGCCACATTTGGACAAATCCACATCGCTGTACGTCTCAATGTCAATTTCTATAGACTTCAATCCTACCAGCTCCTTTCACCGCCTTAAGGGCGGCAGGGAAAAGGCAGACGCCCGTTCCCCGCCACCCGGCGGCTGTGCTTTTCTCTATCTGGTTATGACAGGAAATCCTCCTCGTCCTCATCCGCAAAGTCATCCTCCGCACGGGACCTGCCGCCCAGCGGCTCCCCGTCACGGATCTTCTGTAAATTGTTCAGCCCGCAGGCGATACCCTTATTCCCGTTGGAATTGAAAGCATAGAAATTGATGCTCGCCCTGCCGTACACGCCGCTGTACACCTCGGAATGGTCAAGGATCGGCTGGCGGTCCGCATCCACGATTCCCGGAGCCGTGGAGCTGTTGGCATTGACGAAATAGGAATCCGCATAAGCCTCATCATCCGGGCGCTCCACATCCCCGTCACGCAACGGGGTCTTCAGTACGGAAAGCGCAGGGACGCTCCTGCCGTTCCCCTTCAGCTTCGCCTCGCCCTCGCGATACGCCGCCTTGATCGCTTCCTCAATCTTTGCAATGGTCTTCTTATCCGACTTCGGGATGATGAGCGACACGGAGAACTTCGGCGTTCCCCCGTTAATTGCCTTCGCTTCCCATGCGTTGCAGTAGCTCCACCGGGTGTTGGGGCCGGTGATCACTTTCGTTGGATTATTGGCTGTGTTTGACATATGATTTTCCTCCTGACTAATCTTCCTTGAAATCTTCCTGCGCCGTGTTCATCTCCGGCCGCTTGTCGCTCTCCGGGACTAACGCAGGCTTGCCCTGCGGCTTCTCCACAAGGCCCTTTAAAATCTCCGCAAACTTCTTCTTGCCGAGCAGTTTCTCCATGGCTGTGATTCCGAGCAGTTTTGGCTCATACGGGTCAAAGCCCGCCTTCTTCACGGTATCCGCAACGGCATCTCGTCATCCTCCAGCGTGGCGGGCATCTCGAAGTCATACTTCGCAAGCTCCAGGTTGTATTCCGCCCGTTTCCTGCAGACCGCCTTCGCCTTGCAGAATTTGCAGTGTTCCCCCGCACAGAACTCACCCTCCCCGGCATAGGCCAGCTTTGCCTTTTCGGAAAGCTCTCCTTCCGCCCACTGGAGAAGGTCATCCTTCGCCATGGCATACACGCTGACATTCTCACGGCGCGGCTGGTAGATCGCCATGCGGACGGCGTCAATGTCATAGATGCCGTCAAACAGCTCCAATGCGCCCAGGGCATACAGCATCATCTGCGGGTTTCCTTCTGCGGAAACCTCCACGCCCTTGCCGTGCTTGTAGTCGATGATATACAGCGTCCCGTCTGCGATGATGACGCAGTCACCTGTGCCGAAGCCCTCTTCCACATACCGGGAAAAGTCCAGCCGCTGCTCGATCAGCACCACAGGGTCTTTGCAGATTTTCTTGGCCTCCTCCACCAGCGAGAGGACATACTCCGCATACCCGCAGGCGCATTCCTCCATCTCCTCATCGTAAAAGGAAAGCTCCTCTGTCGGGTCTTCGGTTTCCATCCCAAGGGACAGCTTCAGCTTGTGTTCGCACAGGCTGTGGGCATCGGTGCCCTGCTGCGCGTATTCGCTGCCCGTATCCTCATAATTTTCACAGAGCCTTGCAGACGGCGGGCAGGCAAGCCACCGGTGGCTGGAGGATGCTGACAATAAAGCGTGTCTTCCCATCACAGCACCTCCGCTTCCGCCAGCAGTGCCGCATACTCCGCCGGGTCGATCTCCGACAGCTTATCCGCGCCGTGTTTATTCAGCAGTTCCCGCACTTCCTCCGTGTGTCCGGAGCGGGACTTCTCCGCCAGCACTGCGCGGACTTCCTCCAGCGTCAGCGGCCTCTCCTCCGGCTCCTGCTTTGCCGCAGGCTTTTCCTCTTTCTTTGCCGCCTTCCCAGCCTTTCCCGCTTTTTCCGGCTCCTTTGTATCTGTCCTCCCTGCTTCCACGGCACCGTTGTCCGCCACTGCATCCGCAACAGCCTGTAAGTTGTCGGCAAGGGAACGCAGGTCCCCTATGACATCAAGCAGTAACTTCACTTTTCCCATGTACGTTTCCTCCTTCCATGACTTCACTGATTGCCAGTTCCCGGACAGAATCGCCCGGCACGATGATGGCCACCCTCCGCTTCTCCCCAAGGAGGAAGCGTAAGAAACGCTCCCTCACGGAGATATGGCGGCAGCTCACGATCCCGCCGGATGCCGGCTCCTTTGAAACACTGATCCTCAATGTGTGTTCCATTTCCATCTCCTCCATTTCCGAAGGGCGGCTGATTTCATGCCCTTCACTATACGGAGATTTTGAGGGGTGTTCGGCGGGGTGTTTTTAGAAAAACTTTTTAAATTTTTTCCGGGCCGCAGATATCGTTTCTGAGACCACGCTGTGATGC
>JAETRI010000004.1 GCA_021770245.1 Lachnospiraceae bacterium | reverse complement strand
GATTTTTTGATGAACCGGCTGGCATCGGACGGCGAGGTGGGGGAGGATTTCTGCCGGGTGCTTCTGTCGACGCTGCTGGGCCGGAGGATCGGCCGCGTGAAGGTGACGGTACAGAAAGTGGTCCCGCCGCTGTCGCCGGATGCCAAAGGGATCCGTCTGGACGTGAAGGTGGAGGAAACCGGAACCGGTGTGAGGAAGTAAAAGAACTGGAATATGAAGACGGCCTGCGTTTTTACTACTTCAACGCGGAGGGAGAATTGGGTGGAAATGAAGAGATCGGGAGAATGCTTCGGTATATGAAGGAGAGCCGGGAAGAGAATGCAACGGACGAGGCGACGAAGAGGGTGCACGGTTACACGGAGCGGATCAAGATACGACCGGAGGTGAAACGAAGCTATATGTTGTGGGAAGAGTATGTGGAGGAATGGAAGGAAGAGGGAAGAGAGGAAGGCAGAGAAGAGGGAAGAGAGGAAGGAAGAGAAAAAGGAAGAGAAGAAGGAAGAGAAGAAGGAATCCGGCAGTCCGTTTTGGATTTGCTGGAAGGCTGCGGAAAAATTCCGGAGAAGGTCAGGGAACGCCTGGAAGCGGAAAGGGATTCCGAAATCCTGAGAGGCTGGCTGAAGCTGGCGGCCCGGGCGGGGAGCATGGAGGATTTTGAGGCAAAGATGCAGGAAAGCCGTCGAAGCGGGAATGAGGAAGGAGAGACGAATGTTCACAACGATACTGTTTGATCTGGACGGAACACTCACGGATCCCAAGCCGGGGATTACGAAAAGCGTGCAGTATGCACTGGCCCATTTCGGGATCGAAGAACCGGATCTGGATAAACTGGAGCCTTTTATCGGACCGCCGCTGCAGGACAGCTTTCGGGAGTTCTATGGGATGGATGAGAAGCAGGCCTGGGAGGCGGTGGAGAAATACAGGGAACGGTTTTCTCGGGTGGGGTGGAGCGAGAATGCTTTATATCCGGGAATGGACGGGATGCTGGCCCGGCTGAAGGCGGCCGGATGCCGTCTGGGGGTGGCATCCAGCAAGCCGGAATATTTTGTGCAGAAAATCCTGGATCATTTTCGGGTGGCACAGTATTTTGACGTGGCTGTAGGAAGCGGGCTGGACGGGAGCCGTTCGAAGAAGGAGGAAGTGATCGAACGAGCCATAGAGCAGCTGGGCGGGAAAGACGGCTGCCCGCCGGAGAGGACGGTCATGGTGGGCGACAGACGGTTCGATGTGGAAGGAGCCCGGACGCTGGGGCTTCCCTGCATAGGCGTTTCCTTCGGCTATGCTGCCCCGGGAGAATTGGAGCAAAGCGGCGCCGTCCGTATCGCGGACAGCGTGGAGGAACTGGAACGCATCCTTAGGGAATGAGGATATAAAGCTGTCCTTTTGAGAATCCGTACACCTGCATTTTCGCCCGCGGCCCGGAGAGTGCCCGGCGGCGCCTCTGCCCGGCTGACGTCACTGCCTGCGTACCCCGGAAGGGGTGCATCCGTACAGCTTTTTGAAGCTGGCATTGAAGTTCTTCTGATTCGTAAACCCGTTTTGCTCCATGATCTCCGAAACGGGATCGGAGGTACTCATCAGATCTTCATAGACATGGTTTAACCGTACCTCGGTCAGGTACTGCTGGAAGGTGATCCCCATGTTCTGCCGGAACAGGCGGCAGAAATGTTCCCGGCCCACGCCGACCTGATCCGCCACATCGGAAAGGGAAATGGGTTCTCCGTAATGCTCCTCCACCCAGGAAAGCACCTGATGGATCCGTCCTGTGGATAACCGGCTCCCCTCCGGCGCCTCCTCATCCCCGCGCATCCCGAAGTGGCGCAGGAGCCGGGCGAAGGCCTGGAGGATAAGCCCCTCGGATTCCAGGGAAAGGACGGAGGTTTCCAGCATGTACAGCCTGGTTAACTGGGACATCAGGTTACATATTTCCAAATAGGCGGGAAATTTTTCATCGGAAATCTTTTCCGGGATGCATTGAATCCGATAGCGTTCTATATCGGGCAGATAGCCCTTCAGCTTGCTCTTGGAAACATGGACGCAGATATTCATGGCCGCATCCCCATGGATCAGGCAGCTGTGTGTCTGACGGGATTCGATCACGGTCAGGTTTTTCTTGGGGAGATGAAACCTCTCCCCGTCCAGAAGGAGATCAACATCCCCGTTCAGGGGATAGAGGATCTCCAGCATATCATGCCAGTGCAGCGGCTGGAATCCTCCCGGAAGGGTCTGATACAAAATACGGATCCCCAGGGGACTTCCCTCTCTTTCCATTTCATAATAGCGCTGATTCACGAAAACTCCTCCTCCCCCGGCCGCCTCCAAAAGCAAACCGATTAATATATCAATATTGCCTTAAAAGAAGTCAAGAAATGATCTGGTGACCGCATAGGGGATGCGGTATGATGCGTAATGTAAACGGAACGGAGAACATCATAACATCTCCGGAACCAAAAAGCAAATCCTGAAGAAAGGGGTGTTATAAAATGAAGAATTATATGAGGACTGTAGTGGAAAATTACTTCGTGAGGAATCTGGTTGTTCTTACGCATGTATGCAACGAAAATGATCCTGGGGAAGTGCTCAAAAGGAATGGTTATTCATTGCTGAATGTAGCACCCAGGGCTTTTTAAGACAGAAGCATAGAGCGGCAAGACGGAAAAGAGAAGAGATCAGATACCCAGACAGAAAAGAAAGGGGTGTTTTAGAATGAAGGATTATATGAAAACCGTAATGGAAACCTACTTTGTAAGGAACCTGATTACACTGACCCATGTGTACCATGAGGATGATCCCGGGGAAGTGCTCAAGAGAAACGGTTATGCACTGCTGAACGTGGCGCCCAGGGCTTTCTAAAAGGCAGGGGACACGACAAGACCGGACCCCAAAGGGGCGGGAAACCGTTACGGCCGGACCTTAGAACGGAAAAGAAAACAAAGAATCTGGATACCCATACAGAAAGGAAAGGGTGTTGAATGATGAAGAATTATATGAAGAACGTGGTGGAAAATTATTTTGTAAGAAACCTGGCGGTCCTGACGCATGTGAGCAATGAAAACGATCCCGGGGAAGTGCTTAAAAGAAACGGCTATGCGCTGCTGAACGTGGCGCCCAGAGCTTTCTAAGAAAAACATGCGGAAAAACAGAATAGTTTCATACGGTATTAGGGGCTGTCGCATCGCCTGGAAATTACGGCAAAGCGGCAGCCCCTTTTTTGTGCCGTCCCATCAAACGCCGTCCGGCCCCAGGACAAACGCAGGAAGGGCCCTGCGGCCCCTGCGCCGCCCCTGTCCGGCCCGCAGGGCCGTCCCGTGATATGTGGATTCTGACGAGGTTATCCTTCGTCAACTTGTGTAATATCTGCGGTAAGAAGGCGGAGGCGGATTGGGATTATTCCACCATATCACGACAAAATGACCGGATTCGGTTGACAATATAGACAAACTGCACTATAATATGTTTAATGTTCAAATTACCTATTAATCGGCTAGAAAATTTTGCGACGGGAAGCCTCAAGGGGTATAGGCGAGCGGACTCGTCCTGTAAATGCTGTGCTTCGCCAAAATCTGTCTGGTTTGGCAAGGATGGAGATTATTATGAAAAAGCGGTCTACATAAGCACAACCACGACGGCGGACCGTACGCAGGATTTTACTAGATATACGCAAAAATATACAAGGAGGGAAAAAGAAAAATGCGTAGAAAACTCATTGCTATGGTAATGGCGCTGTCCCTTGTGGCTGTGGCGATTACCGGATGCGGTGGCTCAGGTTCTTCGGGATCCACTGATTCTTCTTCCGGATCCGGGGATACCCCCGCTGCATCAGAAGCTCCTGCCTCCAGCGAAGGCGGAGAAGAAAACACAACGGGGGGGGGAGGTACTGCTGCGGCAGAAGGCCTTACAACGGAAGTTGGAACACCCCGTGCTGAGACACTGATCGTTGAGTGTCAGAACTCCACCGATACGCCTGGCCAGTTTAACTCCTACATGTCCGGTACGGCCATGGGATTTGGTATTCATCAGATGATGAGCGCCCATCTTTGGGAGATGCAGACGGCTAAGGGCGAACAGTACGGCGAACTGGCAGACGGCCTGCCGGAGTCCAATGCTGATTTTACCGAGTGGACAGTGAAGCTTCGTCAGGGCATCAAATGGTCTGACGGCGAAGATGTGACTGCAGACGACGTTGTTTTCACGTTCAACATGATCAAAGAAAACGACACGATCGGATGCAGCGCTGCCACAAACCTTTATATCGACAAGGTTGAGAAGGTTGACGATTACACCGTGAAATTCACGATGACCGAGCCCTTCCCTCGTTTCACCCAGCGTTACGGCATTACCGTATGGGGTACCGATTATCGTATCGTTCCTGAGCATATCTATTCCCAGCAGGCTGACGTTACCACCTTCAAGGATGAAGCCCCTGTGGTTGCAGGACCGTATACGGTAAAGGATTACGATACCCTGGGCATGTGGGTTCTGTATGAACTGCGTGAAGACTGGCAGGACAGCACCCTGGGCGTTGTGGGCGCAGCCGAGTTCGGTTACACCGCAAGCCAGGTTCCGCCTAAATACGTATGGTTCCGTACTTTTGCGGATTCCACCACAAAGCAGATGGCTATGATCAACAATGAAATCGATATCCTCTGCGAAGTAACTCTGGAAGAGTTCCAGACCCTGAACAGCGCGAACGATAAGATCAAGTGCTGGTACGATGAGTTCCCGTATGCGAACCCCGATGACCCGGGCGCAAAGGGTATCGTATTCTCCCACGGCAAGGGAGCTCCCTATGACAACGCAGATTTCCGCTGGGGCATCTGCCTTGCGCTGGATATCGACCAGATTTCCATGAACACGTTCTCCGGAGCAGGACGTGCGGCGCCGATCCCGCTTCTGAACAACACGCAGTTCCTGCAGGAGACCTACACCATTCCGATGCAGGAGTGGCTGGAGAATTTCGAACTGGATCTGGGCGACGGCACCACCTTTAAGCCTTACGATACCGGTTATGCGAAGCGCATGGCCGATTCCCTTGGCATCCAGGGTACGGATGAAGAGCTGATCACCATGTTTGGCGCCGGCTGGTGGAAACATGATGAAGAAGCCGCTACCAAGCTGCTTGAAAAGGCTGGCTTTGAGAAGGTTAACGGCGTGTGGAATTACGAAGGCAAGCCTTTCACCTTTGAGCTGAGCTACTTGGCTGACGCCGAGTTCCAGGAAGCCCGCGGCGTGCAGGCTGTTTACAACCAGCTGCAGGCATTCGGCTTCCAGTGCACCATCGCATCCAAGTCTTCCGCGACCTGGGATGTGGACGGCGGACAGGGTAACTTCGACATCGCCGGTTACTGGCCTTCCGGCGGTATCCTGAAGGATTTCTATTCCGCTATCAGCGGATTTGACGCTGGACTGATTAAGCCTCTGGGCGAGACCGGTTCCGGTCAGGGTATGCGTTGGAACAACGCCCGCGTTACCGAGATCCTTCATGAACTGGCTAACATGGATCCCAACAGCGATGAAGCCTATAAGCTTCATACGGAGTTCCTGCAGGAGTGCGTAAAGGATATGTGTGAGATCAACTTCCTGTCCGGTACGAAATTCGTTCCTACGAATTCCACCTACTGGGAGGGTTATCCCAACGCAGAGAATCCTTATGACGGTCCTTGGTGGTGGTGGAGCTGCTTCAAATACATGCTCCCGAACATCACACCCGTACAGGGCTGATTCGGATATCCTGAATAGTATTTAGAAACATGATTTGAAAAAGGCGGGAGCCGTAAGTTTATGGCTTACGGCTCCCCTTTCCTTCGTATAATAAAGGGAGTGCTGCCATGAAATTTAAAACATTCTTTCTGCAGCGTGTACTTGCCTGGGCATTGACGATCTGGATCGGCGTTACTTTCATCTTTTTCATCCCGCGTATGTTCCCTTCAGATCCCGTTGAGAACATGATTGCGCAGATGCAGACACGGTCAGGTAATATGGATCCGGCCGAAATGGAAGTACTTCGCCAACAGCTTCGCGTACAGTTCGGCCTGGAAGGATCGCTGATCAAACAATACGGTTCTTTCCTCTGGAACGGTCTGCTCCACTTTGACTTCGGTCCGTCTCTGATGAGTTATCCCGAGCCTGTGGGCAATATCATCGGACGATATCTTCCGTACACATTGATCCTGTCATTGACGTCCACGTTTTTGGCATGGGTTATCGGTAACTTCATCGGCCTGCTTGCAGGCTTCCGTAAGAATAAGAAGTCTTCACAGATTTTGGAAGGAATAGCGATCTGTATTTACCCGATCCCTTACTTCCTGGTCGCGTTGGTATTGCAGATTGTCTTTGCGTTCATTCTCAAATGGTTCCCGCTGCAGGCGGTCATTAAGACCGGCGCCGGTTTTGGCCCGTGGATTGCTTCCCTGGCAAAGGCGTCCGTTCTTCCGGCGATCTCCCTGCTGCTGCTGGGTACCGGCTGGTGGATCATTTCCATGAAATCCCTGGCGAGTACCACGGCCGAAGAGGATTTCGTCCGCTTTGCCCGTTACCGCGGCCTTTCCGAGGGAACGATTGGAAAGAGTTACGTGCTGCGTAACTCCATTTTGACACAGATCACTGCACTGGCCATGAGTTTAGGCGGCGTATTCGGCGGTTCGATCATGACGGAAATCATTTTCGGCTATCCGGGCGTCGGCTCTCTGATCCAGAGCGCTATCCTGCAGTCGGATTATAACATGATTCTGGGCTGTATTACGATCTCCATCGTCGCGATTTCCACTGCAACGCTGATCGTTGACCTGGTTTACCCGTTCATTGATCCGCGGATCAGGTACGGCTGATACGGAGGGAGGTTCACATGAAAAAATTTTGGAAAGCAGCCAACTTCCGTTTGAAAGCGGGGTTGATCATTACCTGCATTTTTATGCTCCTTGGATTCGTGGTGTACTTCTTTCCTCATACGGATCCGTTCACTTTCAATACATATCCGAACAATCTGGGGGCATCCGGTGAACATTGGCTGGGCACCACCAGCATGGGGCAGGATGTGACCTGGCTGTTGATTGAGGCTATCCACAATTCCCTGCTCATCGGTTTGATCGTTGCTACCATCGGTACGGTTGTGGGCGTCCTGGTAGGGCTGCTTGCCGGTTTCGCGGGCGGCGCGCTGGATCGGGTACTCATGGTTATCACGGATACCTTTGTCGTAATCCCGTCCCTGCCGATCCTGATCATGATGACATCCCTGATGAAGGGCGGCGCTACGGTTATTGTTATGGCTCTTGTACTGGCCTTGTTCGCCTGGGCTTGGCCCAGCCGTCAGATCCGTTCCATGGCTTTGACGATCAAGGAACGCGATTTCATCCACACGGCCCGTTTTTCGGGTGAGAGTACCATGCAGATCGTCGTTACGGAGATCCTTCCGTTTGCGCTTTCCTGGTCTCTTTCCAACTTTATGAACGCTACGCTTTCCGCTATCGGTTCCGAGTCCAGCCTTGCGGTGCTTGGCCTGTCTCCCGGTAACCTGGTATCCCTGGGCAACATGATCCAGTGGGCCAGGAACTACAATGCGGTTCTTGCGAAACGCTGGCTGTGGATCGGCGCGCCGATCGTTGCAACTGTTATACTGTTCATTGGCCTGTTCCTGCTGATCACGGGTTACAATGATTATCAGTCCATGAAGAGAGGCAGGTGATAGAATATGCTGAAAGTCGAAAATTTGTCAACTTCTTATAAGACCATTGACGGCGACGTCCATGTGCTCAACGACATTAATTTTGAGATTCATGACAATGAGATCTTCGGCATCGCAGGAGAATCCGGCTGCGGCAAGACCACCCTGCTGAACTCTCTCTACGATATCATAGAGTTCCCGCTTGTAATCGATAAGGGACGCGTTGTCCTGGAAGGCGAGAAGAACGGACAGAAATTTTCCTACGCATCCGGTGAGATTCGCAAGACCTGGTGGAACAATATTTCCTATGTACCGCAGGCCGCACAGAGCGTTTTAAATCCCATCGTACGTCTGAAAACACAGTTCATCGATTCGATTCCGAAGGAAGACAGAAAGAATGAGACGACGGAACAGACGCTGGCCAGAGTTGCGGAATATTTGAAAGAGCTGAACCTTTCTCCCGATGTGCTGGAGTCCTATCCTTTCCAGCTTTCCGGCGGTATGCGGCAGCGTGCCATCATTGCCCTGGCAACCTTCATGGCTCCTGGCGTGGTGCTTGCCGATGAGCCTACCACGGCTCTTGACGTGGTGGTGCAGAAGGGGATCCTGATGATGCTGATGCGCTTGCAGCAGCAGCTGAAAAATACGCTGATCATCGTCAGCCATGACATGGGCGTGCATTATCAGATCACGGACCGTATGGCGATCATGTATTCCGGAAGCATCGCCGAGCTGGGAAAGACGGAAGACATTTTCAATGATCCGATCCATCCTTACACCAAGATGCTGGTGGATGCCCTGCCTCGTGTGGGTGAGGATATTCAGAGGGTGGGTATTCCGGGACGGCCTCCGGCGCTGAAGAACCCGCCTCCGGGATGTCGTTTCGCTCCCCGTTGTCCGCATGCCACGGATAAATGCCGCAGCGAAGTACCGGCCTTCCGTGAGATCAGACCCGGACGTTTTGCTGCCTGTCACTTACTGAAGGAGGAGGTGAAGACGAATGGCTGAGAAATTGCTGGAAATTAAAGGCGTCAGTAAGATCTTCCGTGTGGGCGGTATGCTGCGCGGCAAGAAGCTGGTGGCCGTGGATGATGTGTCTTTGTCCATTGACAGCGATAGGCCCGTCATTCTGTCCGTAGTCGGTGAGTCAGGCTGCGGTAAATCCACTCTATGTAAGATGGTTCTGCGTCTGCACAATCCGGATATAGGAGACATCGTTCTGGACGGCAAGTCCTATCTCGACAAAAAGAGCTATGACCCGCATCAGTTTAAGCTGGATGTGCAGCCCATTTTCCAGAACCCGTACGAGTCCTTTTCCGCACGGAAGACGGTAGATACCTATCTGTATAATACGGCGCTCCGCCTCGGTATAGCGAAGAACCGGAGCGAAGCCGATAATCTGGTGGAAGAGGCCTTAAAGAGCGTGGGTATGTCCCTGCAGGTAGTGAAGGGAAAATATCCCACCCAGTTTTCCGGCGGTGAGCTGCAGCGTGTTTCCATTGCCCGCGCACTGATCACCCGTCCGAAACTGATTATCGCCGACGAGCCGGTGGCGGCCATCGATGCTTCCATGAAGATGAATATTGTTAACCTCTTCAAGGAGCTGCGCGATAAATATAAGATTTCCTTTATCTATATCACCCATGACCTCTCGACGGCATATTACGTGTCCGATTACATCGCAACGCTTTACCGCGGCTGCTTGATCGAATACGGGCCTGCGAAGGAGATTATGGATAATCCGGCTCATCCGTACACGCAGCTTCTTATGAGCTCCGTGCCGCGGGTAGGGGACAAATGGAAGGAAGAAACGGTCATGCCCGATATGGAGGGCAAGGAGTATGCGATCACATACTGTAAGTTCGCTCCCCGTTGTCCTTATGCGACGGATCAGTGCCGGAAGGAACGTCCGAATCCTACGCAGATGGGAAATGAACGTATGGTGCTTTGCTACCATCCGCTGACAGAAAAAGCATAACAGACATGGATAATAGATTCTATATTCCGTGAAAAACAGGGCTCCCGGTTTCCGGGGGCCCTGTGGCATATACGAAAAAATGTTGTATTTTATTGAGAAAACATAACCAAAGGAAATATATCGCTTTGGAAAAGTTAACTGATAGTTGCTAAAAAGCCATTTGTCGCCCCTGTATGATATTTATCGTAGTTGATGGTAAATATTGGAAGGAAGGGGAAAATGGCTGAAGAAAACGTTCTTGTGGAAATTGGAAAAAGGATGTACAAACAGAGAAAGAAGATGAAACTGACGCAGGAGGAGACAGCGGAACTTCTGGGAATCTCTGCAACTTACTATGGGGAGATTGAAAGGGGGAAGAGGAGGCTTTCCATAGAAAAGATGCTGCTGGTATACGAAAGAATGTATCTGGATCCAACCTATCTGCTGACCGGTGAACTGGTCTCCCAAAGGACTCTTACGGAGGTTTTTGAGGAATGCCCGAAGGAGAAACGGGTCGTTCTGGAACGGATTCTTACGTATCTGACGAAATTGTGCCAGTGATCCTGCGGGGAATCGGCGAAGGGATTATGAACTTGCTTTTGTCTGGGGAGTGACATGAGGCTGTATGATGGCAGACCTGTGATAGGCGAGGGAGCGGGCTTGAAACGGATTTTCAAATTTTCTGTTGGGGTAGGAGCGCGTGCCATGCACGCGGGCGGGAGCAAGATTGAAAGATTTTCAATCTCCCTGATTTGAGTGCGTGCCATGCACGCGGGCGGGAGCAAGATTGAAAGATTTTCAATCTCCCTGATTTGAGTGCGTGCCATGCACGCGGGCGGGAGCAAGATTGAAAGGTTTTCAATCTTCCTGATTTGAGCGCGTGCCATGCACGCAGATGGGTATAAGATTGAAAATTGACATTTTCGATCTCCTTGGTTTGTATGCGCGCCGGAGCGCGCAGATGGGTATAAAGATGAAAGCGCAAAATAGGGTACGCACTGGAAGGGATGACCAGAAATTCTTTGAAAATTTATACAAAGCCGAGTACGATAACATCTTGAAGTATGTCCGCCGGATGGTGACGGACAGCAACGGTGTGGAGGATATCGTACAGGAAACCTTCTTCGAGGCCTGCAGAAAGGAAAAAGAACTGCGGACACATCCCAATGTGCCGGGCTGGCTTCACCTCACGGCGAAAAACAAGGTTATGAAGTGGGAAGAGAAACAAAGGAAATATACTTTGGATTTCGATTTTCTTCTGGATAATACGGCAGAGGAAGGAAAAGGGAAAGTGGACGATTATCGGATGGTGGAAGCGATTTCCACCGTCCGCAAAGTCCTGTCTGATGAAGAGCTGAAACTCTTCCGCTGTTATTATGAATATGGATATACTTCGCAGGAGATAGCAGAACAGCTGGGTATTACCGAGACATGCTTCAAAGTAAGAATCCTGAGAATGAAACAGAAAATAAAGAACAGCCTGCAGCTGACTTTACTCTCGGGCGCAGGCGGAATGTTATTGAAGCTGCTATGCCTCATGGGAGGAAAATTATGACGGATAAGAAGCCGTTTCATGATGAAAAACTGATAGAAGAATTGTATGAGAAACTGTGGTGGTATACCTACGAAGCCACAGACGAAGAATTCAATACAAAAGAAGTGGACGCCATCGTCCGTCTTCTTGAGGTATTGGAACCGATCAAAGAGGACCAAACCTATGAGCCCGGAGCGGATGCGGCTTATGAACGGTTCCAAAAGAGATACGGTGCGGAACTGGCGCATATGGCGGATTTAGGAGAGGATGCCGAAGAGGGAGAGGACGCCGAGACTTTCCAACGCCCCCTCTCCGAAACCGCTTTGGAAATCTTCCCGGAGAAAGAGGAGGCAGCCGAAAAGAAAAGAGAAAAACCGGGCAGAGCATCCAAAACCAGAAAAATTCTTCTCCGCACAGCCGCCGCGGCTGCAGCCTGCCTCGTACTGGTGGTCAGCCTGAATATGGGAACCTATGCTTTGCAGAGGAAATCCTTCTTTGAAATAATAATGGAGAGGATAGGACGCACGGAAGCGATCGTAACTGGCGTTGAAGATATAGAGGAAAATACTTCCGGAGATATAGCGTGTGAGACATGGGAAGAGGTAGAGGAGGTTCTTGGCGAGAAGGTTTTACGGGTAAATTATATACCGGACGGGTATGTTTTGGAAGAAATGACAGTGGGGCTGATGCAGGAAAAGAATAAAGTCTTTGTAAAGTATTGTAATGGGGATAAGTTTTTTGTGATTGGGATATACATATATCCAGTAAATTATTCCAGAAATATGATGGCATATGATGAAGACTGGAAATTAATAAAGGAAGATACTGAAGGGAAAAAAGCGGGCTATTACGCAAAAGGAGATGTAATTGAAGCTGTTTTCTTTTATAACAAAGGAATATATTATGTTTCAAGTAATGAGAAATTGGATGTTCTAGAGAAGGTCGTAAATGGGATGGAATAAATATGACGACAGGTTCCATCTAAAGTCTTACTACAGATAGATAAACTATATAAATACAGAATCATACTCTCTATATAATATTCTGTAACTTTTAGTGGATGCAAGGGAATAGATATGTAGAATTCACTACTAAGGAAGAATAGAGTAAGGAGGGTATGTCATGAAGAAATTTCTGAAATTATTTGGCTGTTTAAGCGTTGCTGGGTGTTTGCTCTTAGGGAAAATGGATATATATGCCGCGGAACCGGGATTTGTTGAACTTCCGATGGAAGAAGTTCAAATTGTAACATCCCTGGAGGATGAAGGGATCAGCCCAGCCTCTACCGAATCATTGGCGGGATGTCAGCTAGGGATTGGCATTGCCAGTAACGGGGTTTCCGTTACGTTTACTACACGTAGTACGGCTACCGCAAGTGAAATTGGCGTAAAGAATGTCGTACTTCAGGAGAAAAATGGATCCGGATGGAGAGATATTCCGATCAGCAAACACTATACCAGCGGGAAACAGGAATACACCGGTGGTGTGGTATACACCGGTGCACAGGCCGGGAGAACATATCGGGTGTCCTGCACGCATTACGCGATTATCAACGGGACAGAATATACGTTATATAACTCAACAAATAACCTGGTATACAACTAAGCATTCCGCCCAGCGGTTTCACATGAATCGTTTTCCGGTTTTGCCGCGACCGGCCTGAACAGGGCTGAAAAAATATTCATCGGTTAGCCGAGAGGAAATGTATCGTTGATCTTAATAGTGAATTCTCACGGCAAACAGAAAAAGCGTACCTAAAAAGCCTTCAAGCCATTTATTCGAGGATGGTTTGAAGGCTTTATAAAATCCATAATCAGTGCAGCCACGCTGTAGGCTCCCGGACACTGAGGCGCACAGGATCCTTCCTGTGCACCCCAGCCTCTGGGAGCAGCGTTTGCCGCGATCAAAGCGAACCCGAACTGGACTTTAGACGCCGTTTGGTATATACTATCTGTATTCCGAGCGGATGCGAAGAATACAGGACAGTATAAATATACGAACGAGGTGAAAGATATGGCATTATTAGAAAAATGGAGATCAATGGCCTATTCCGAAACAGCGGACAAAGGAAAGCTGAAGAAGATGTGGACAGATTATTTTGAAAAAGAAAAAGAAATCTATGCACAGCTTTTGAAAAACCCGGACGAAGTGGTGCAGGGAACCGTAAAGGAACTGGCCGACCGGTACGAAGTGGATATCATGACCATGACGGGCTTCCTGGACGGGATTAACGACAGCCTGAAGGAGGCCAATCCCATTGAGGAAATGGAAGAGGATACGCCGGTAAACCTGGGCTTTGACAAGGAACTACTCTATAAGAATATGGTGGCGGCAGGAGCGGACTGGCTGTACGGGCTGGAAGAATGGAACACCATTTTCGACGAAGAGACGCAGAAAGCCTTGTACAAGGAGCAGAAGACTTCTACCACCGTCGTGAAGGACAAGAAGGTTTATCCCAACGATCCCTGTCCCTGTGGCAGCGGCAAGAAGTATAAGAAATGCTGCGGAAAAGGGAAATAAGAGATGAAAAGTAGGGTGGAGGATGCGGTGGCGCTGTTTGAATCGGGATATGCCTGTGCCCAGTCCGTATTTGCCGCTTATGCGGATTTGTTCGGACTGGATCGGGAAACGGCGCTGCGAATCGCCGGTCCCATGAGCGCCGGAATCGGGCGGATGCGGGAGGTATGCGGTACGGTGTCGGCCATGGCTATGCTGGCCGGGCTGAAAAAGGGCTTTACGACGCCGGAAGAGGAAGAAGAGAAGACGCGCTGTTATGAACTGGTGCGCAGGATGAGCGACAGATTCCGGGAGGAACAGGGAACCATCCTGTGCCGGGAACTCCTCGGCCTGCCGGAAGGGATGGAGCGGGAAGAAAGCGCCCGCCCTGCAGAACGCACACCGGAATATTATGCCAGCCGACCCTGCAGCGGTGCGGTACGCACTGCCGCCCGGCTGGTGGAAGAATTTCTGCTGGAGGAGCAGACGGAAGACATCTGAAAAGGATTTGACTAAAACGCCGATAACAGGGAAATGCTTTTCCCGGGATGTTATCGGCGTTTTGCTTTTCACTATCTGCGCGGGCGGAAGCGGAGAGCGGCGGGCCAAAGCTTTTCTTACAGAAATGTAAGGTGGGCACGGGTTTGTTTGTGGTATGATAAGTTGAAAAATAAGCCCGACGGCTTTTATTATGATAACAGCACAATGGCAGGAGAATCGGGAAATGGGAACTAAAATACTGCTTCTGGAGGACGATGCGAGCCTGGTGGACGGGCTGGCGTGGGTATTAAAGCGGGAAGGGTATGAAATGCATGTGGCGGGAACGGTGAAAGAAGCGTTTAAGCTGCTGGAGGAGAACGCGTTCGACCTGCTCCTGCTGGACGTATCCCTGCCGGATGGAACCGGATTCGAGGTATGTGAGCGGGTGAGGAGCCGCAGGGAGGATGTGCCGATCATCTTCTTAACGGCTGCGGACGAAGAGGTCAATATAATACGGGGGCTGGACGGCGGAGGCGACGATTATATCACCAAGCCCTATCGTCTCGGAGAACTGTGCTCCCGGATTCGTGCCCTGCTGCGGCGGACGAGGACGGCGGAAAACGGGACGGATTCCGTATTGGAATGCGGCGGTCTGTCCATTGACCTTCTGTCCGGCCGGGCCGCCCTGGACGGCGCCGCACTGGATCTGACAGGGGCGGAATATCGGTTATTGTGTTTTCTGGTCCAAAATGTGGGTCGGGTGGTGCCCCGGGACCAGATCCTGCGTAAACTGTGGGACGAGGGCAGTCCTTTTGTGGACGAAAATACCTTGTCGGTGTACATCCGCCGCCTGCGGGAAAAGGTGGAAAGGGATCCGTCCCGCCCGGAACATCTGGTCACCGTACGGGGCTTCGGATACCGATGGAAGGCTTAACGGAGTGCGCCAAGGCGCGCAGATGGGAGCAAGATTGAAAATTAAAATTTTCAGTCTTACGGATTTGGGCCTATTCCCGTTTTGGGAAGACCCAAAACGGGAAAGGCAAGGGTATAAGAGTGAAAGATTTTTCAAATCTTTCACTCCCCCTGATTTGTATGCGCGCCGGAGCGCGCAGATAGGAGCCAAATATGGATTGTTTTCAAGAAAAAGAGGTAAGGATCCTTTTCCTGTTCTTAGCGGTCTGTCTGCTGCTTGGTGCGGCGGCGGATTGGAGCCTGTACGGGCGGGAGGGAAGGGATATGGCCCGCATGGCGGCCCGGCAGGCCGAGATGGCGGCCTCGGCTCTGCTGGAGAGCGGGATGCCGCCTGTGGAAGTGGGACGGATCCTTTCCTCATGGCGCATCACGCCGGAGGGAGCCGCCCTGGTGGAGAGGATCGGACGCTCTGCGGACGGACAGGCACTTCTGAATGCGTTCGCGCCGCAGCGGACAGGGCTGGGATATTTGCTTTTGGGAAAAGAAATCCTGCTGGCCGTATCGATGGCCGGGGGGATTTTTATATATCTGAAAAGGCGGGAAGAGTTATATAAAAAGGCCGCGGAGGCGATGGAGGGTTTCCTTTCCGGAAAGGAGACAGGGGAGCTTTTGACGGTCCGGGAAGGGACGGTTTATCGCCTGTTTTCCCTCATGGACGGCCTGGCCGGGGCTCTGAGGGCGGGGAGGGAGCAGGAAGCGCGCAGCAAGGAATTCTTAAAAAGGATGATTTCCGATCTCTCTCATCAGCTGAAAACACCTCTGACGGCTGCGTCCATGTATAACGAGATCATCCGGGCACATGTGGAGGAAGCGGAAACCGTGCAGGAATTTGCGGAGAAGTCGGCATTTTCCCTGGGACGGATGGAGGAACTCATCGGGATGCTCCTTAAGATGGCGCGCCTGGACGCGGGGAGCATCCGATTCGAGAAGAGGTTCTGCCGGGCCGCCGTGCTGGCGGAGCGGGCGGTGGAGGATCTTCGGGTACGCGCAAAACGGGAAGAAAAATCGCTGGAGATCCAACAGGACGACGAGGAGCTGTTCTGCGACGATATCTGGAGCGTGGAGGCCCTGCAGAATCTGGTGAAGAATGCCCTGGACCATACCGAGTCCGGAGGACGGATCCGGATTTCCTGGGAGAGGACGCCGCTGATGTTCTGCATTCTGGTGACGGACGACGGGGAGGGAATCGGACAGGAGGAGATCTATCATATTTTCAAGCGGTTTTATCGGGGAAGGGAAAGCAGCCGGAGGACCGGCGCAGGTCTGGGCCTTCCCCTGGTGCGCTCGATTATGGAGGGGCAGGGAGGGAGCGCGGGCGTAAGAAGCGAGCCCGGGACGCAGACGGTGTTCTTTCTTTCGTTTCCTGCAAAACCGTAAGGCAGAATGGCGCCGTTTCTTAAGAAAAGGGGGATAGAATGCAAAATAAGCCTGATGGCTTATTTTGCATTCCCAATTTGTGCCGCAGGCGGCCCAAAACGGGTAAATTCAAAAAGGAGGAAAAACGGTGGAAATATTGAAGGTGGATCATCTCTGTAAGACTTACGGAAGCGGCGAGAGCCGTGTGGAGGCGTTGAAAAATGCTTCTTTTACCCTGCAAAAGGGAGAATTCGCGGCCGTGGTGGGGGAATCCGGATCGGGAAAAAGTACGCTTTTAAACTGTATCGGAGGCCTGGATACGCCTACTGCGGGCAGGGTCTGGGTGGACGGAAGCGACCTGTTTTCCATGGACGACGAGAAACGGACGGTTTTCAGGCGGAGGAACATCGGATTCGTGTTTCAGAATTTTCAGCTGATCCCGGAGCTGAGCGTGGAACAGAATATCCTGTTCCCCATGCTGCTGGATCACCGCAGGCCTCCCAAGGGCGCGGCGGATGAAATCCTGGAGGTATTGGGACTGACCGAACGCAGGAGGCATCTGCCCGGACAGCTTTCCGGAGGCCAGCAGCAGCGGGCAGCCATCGGCAGGGCTCTGATGATGCACCCCACGCTGATTCTGGCGGACGAACCCACGGGGAATCTGGATTCCAAAAACAGCCAGGATGTGATGGAGCTGCTTATCCGGGCATCCCGCATCTTTTCACAGACGATTCTGATGATCACCCATAACAATAATTTGACCGCACAGACGGATCGGGTCCTGCGGGTGGCGGACGGGATTCTGACGGATTTGGGAGGACAAACGGATGAAAAGTTATCTTAAGAGGGCACGAAG
Source organism: Lachnospiraceae bacterium (assembly GCA_021770245.1). Taxonomy (GTDB): domain Bacteria; phylum Bacillota; class Clostridia; order Lachnospirales; family Lachnospiraceae; genus Eisenbergiella. The sequence continues at coordinate 104,507 of JAETRI010000004.1, read as the reverse complement.
TCAGGATATGGGCAGCTATCTGGACCTGATCCCTTTATCGGCACAGGCGCATAAAAAAGAAAACAGAATGACGTTTTGGTGCATTTTCCTGGCGGTTTTCCTGGTGACGGCCATCTGCGGCATGGCGGATATGGAGGTGAGAAGCCAGCGTATCCGTTTGCTGAAGGATTATGGATACTGGCACATCCGTCTTTCCGGAATCACCGACGAGGAAGCGGAACTGGTTTCCATGCGGCCGGAGGTGGAGGCCATGGTCTGGTACGACGCGCTCAATTACAGGCTGGATCAGGATTATTTTCTGTTTGACCGGCCGGCGGTGATCTGCGGTTACGGGGAGGGTGTGGAAGAGATGATGGGGCCCTCCATCCCCTTTGAAGCGGGCGGTTACCCTGCAGGACCGGGGGAAGCGGCGCTGAGCCGAAACGCCGGCGAGCTCTACGGCCTGTCGGTGGGGGACGAGGTTACGATAAGCCTGCCGGACGGTACGCTGAGATGCCGGATTTCCGGTTTTACGCAGGATACGGGAATGCTTATGAGTAAAGATGCGGTGGGGGTGGTCCTCACCAGGGAGGATCAGGAACGGATCACGCCGGAGGGGAGGGACGCGGAAGCCGTCTGGTATGTCAGGCTCTCGGAAAGAGGAAACCTGAGAAAATCGGTGGAAGGAATCCGGAAAAGCTTGGACGGGACCGGGGGCACGGTAGCGGAAAATTCGGGGCTGCTGGGGGTTAGCGGAGGAAGCAGCGACCCGTCCATGCAGGGTCTGATGGTATCGGCCCTGCTGTTGTTCCTTCTGGTCCTGACGGCGGGCGTGCTGATGATTTCCGGCGCGATGAACAGCAACGTAACCCGGAAGACGGAATTCTTCGGCCTGCTGCGATGCCTCGGGGCCTCCCGCAGGCAGGTGATGGCCTTTGTGCGCAGGGAAGCGCTGGGCTGGTGCCGGAAGGCGATCCCCGCAGGCCTGGCGGCAGGAACCCTGATTATTTGGGCCCTGTGCGCCCTGCTCGCAATGCTTTCCCCCACGTATTTCGGGGATATGCCCCGGTTTGCGGTAAGCCCTGCCGCCTGGGTATCCGGCACGGCGGTGGGGATTCTTACGGTGCTGCTGGCGGCCGGAGCTCCGGCAAAAAGGGCGGCCCGGGTGTCGCCGCTGACCGCCGTATCCGGAGGAGGTGAAAACGGTGCGGCCGCAGTGCAGGCCCTTGGTACGGGCTGGTTCGGCGTGGAGATATCGGTGGGGATCGGCCATGCGCTCTCCGGAAGGCGCAGCGCATCGGGGAAGCATGTCCGCCCGGGCGGGAACCTGTTCCTGCTGGGAGGTTCCTTTGCCTTCAGTATCATCCTTTTTTTGGCTTTTGCCGTCCTGCTTCAATTCATGCGTCATGCGGTGAATCCGCTGAAGCCCTATGCGCCGGATTTATCCGTCGTAAGCCGGGATAACGGCCGCATAATCGACGGCGGGCTGCCGGAAAGGCTGGAGGAGTTTCCCGGAGTAGAAAGGGCTTATGGGCGTGCTTTTGCCTACGGGCTTGGCGGCGTGACGAAGGAGGGAGAGACGGGAATCGACCTGATCTCCTATGAGAAATACCAGTTCGGCTGGGCGGAAGAAGATCTGTTGGAGGGCAGCCTGGATTTTATCGGGGAAGAGGCGGCAGGAGGGGAGAAAAAGGTGCTCCTCATGTACGATGCGGCGCGCCCCGCGTCGGTGGGGGAGCGGATACGGCTCCGTACGCCTCTGGGAGAAGAGGAGGTGGTGGTGGCGGGGATCCTTTCCAAGATCCCCTTTGACGCCTCCCCCGGCGGAATCTGTCTCATCTGCTCCGAAGAGGCCTTCCGTGCCCTGACAGGGGACGACGGTTTAACCTGTGTGGACGTACAGCTCTCCCGCGGCGCCACGGACGGGGACGTGGAACGGATCCGGGAAGCGGCGGGGGAAGGCGTGCTCTTCTCGGACAAACGGCTGAACAATGGGGAGGTAAGAGGGGCGTTCTGGTCCTTTGCCCTGTTCGTATACGGCTTTCTTGCCATTATAGCCCTGATCACGATCCTGAATATCGTAAACAGCATTGCCATGAGCGTGAACGCGCGAATGAAACAGTATGGCGCCATGCGGGCGATCGGCATGAGCTGTGTGCAGCTGGAGAAAATGGTCCTGGCCGAGGCGCTGACCTATGCCCTGGGCGGCAGCGCGGCGGGGGGCGTCCTGGGCCTGTGGATCCACAGGATTTTATTCGATAAAATGGTCACCGGACGCTGGGGCAGCCCCTGGGAGATTCCCTGGGAGGCGCTTGCCATGATCGTGGCGCTGGTACTGGTCTCCTCCGCGGCGGCGGTATGCGGCCCGGCGGGGCGGATCCGCGGGATGAGTATTGTGGAAACCATTGCGGAAAAATAACAAGGACCTGCCCCTATAGGCGGTAGGCGCCGCAGGCCTGTCTGAGCATCGCAAGGAAGGCCTGCTCCGTCTGTGAGGGGTGGTAATCCTCGGGGAGAATCAGCAGCAGCGTCATCCTGCGGGGTGCGCCCTGGATTTTACGGACGACGAGCCGGTATTGGGCGAGGACGGATTCCGGGACGGGCGGGGAAAGCTGGAAGGTCCCGGGAATGTGGGAAAGGATATCACAGCGCAGGGCAGGCGAATGGACGATAAGCGCGCCGTCCGTTCCGGCGTGCAGAAAACACCCCGTCTCGGCGGGTTCGTGAAGCCAGGAGGCGAGGGAAGCATCCTCCCACAGGATTTCCGGATAGGGCTCCAGCATGTCCGCGGTAAGCACGGGAACATCCGCCAGGGGATGATGCTCGGAGAAAAGGACGGTAAGCTCGCAGCGGCCCAGAACCTCGGCGGCCAGCTCCCTTTGCCGGATTAAGGGCAGGATCGATTTTTCGTACCGCTCGGGCGTGCGGATGACGGAAAAGCTGCAATCGCGCTGCTGCGCCCGTTCGATGGCTTCCAGGGCCCCGGTTTCATGGTACTTGACGGAAAGCCTGCGTCCGCGCCCGTATTTTGCGAGAAAGGAGGTGAGGACGGAGGAGAGGAGTGCGGAGTGGGGGGCGCAAAGATGCAGACGGAGGCTGTCGGGCTCGTCCCTGCTGCAATAATCCTCCAGGGCCTGATACTGCCGCACCGCCTTCCTGGCAAGCTGGAGAAATTCCCGTCCCCTTTCCGTGGGGACGACTCCCCGGGAGTTCCTGGTGAAAACGGAAAAGCCGATCTCCTCTTCCAGTTCCCTTATGTCCCGGCTCAGGTTGGGCTGGCTGATGAAAAGCTGTTTGGCGGCTCCGGTGATGGAGCGGCTCTTCTCCACCTCCAGGGCGTAACGCAGTACATTCAGGTTCATGGCAGTCTCCTTCGATTCGTGGTAACGTTTCATGTGTCCGACGATGGGGAGCCGTATGAACGGCCCTGCCCATCCTGCCGCAGGCACGGTACCGGCTTGGGCACGGCAGGGTGGGCAGGGCCGTTCATACGGCTCCCTGTTGTCAGGTACATAATCCGTTATGATTTTTGTTCCGATTATTGTAAATTTTCTTCTATTATAGGGCCAATAGAGGCGGACTGCAATACAATATATCAAAAAATATATATTAAATATATAAAATATGAATATCCATGAAGGGCGGCAAAGATGTATAATATTGAATATCTTGAAGGTAAATTTTTGACAGCTCTGAAGGGCATCCGGAAGGGAAGCTCTAAAGGGCTGAAAAAATGATTATCTATAAAGTATAGAAAGGAAGGTTTTTATGGCAAGGAAAATGAAAACCATGGATGGTAACCATGCAGCAGCGCATGCGTCATACGCATTCACCGATGTTGCGGCTATCTATCCCATCACCCCTTCATCTCCTATGGCGGAAGCCACCGATGAATGGGCCACGGCAGACAGGAAGAATATGTTCGGACAGACGGTGAAGATCACCGAGATGCAGTCCGAAGCGGGCGCGGCAGGCGCGGTGCACGGCTCTCTGGCAGCGGGCGCGCTGACCACCACCTATACGGCTTCCCAGGGTCTGCTGCTTATGATCCCCAACCTTTACAAGATCGCCGGCGAACAGCTTCCCGGCGTATTCAACGTATCGGCCAGGGCAGTGGCATCCCATGCGCTGAACATTTTCGGCGATCATTCCGACGTGTATGCGTGCCGTCAGACCGGATGCGCCATGCTGTGTGAGAGCAGCGTGCAGGAAGTCATGGACCTTACCGCAGTAGCCCATCTGGCTGCGATCAAGGGCAGCCTTCCCTTCATCAACTTCTTTGACGGATTCCGTACTTCCCATGAGATTCAGAAGATCGAAACCTGGGATTACGAAGATCTCAAGGAGATGACGGATATGGATGCCCTGGATGCGTTCCGTGCCCATGCCCTGAATCCCAACCATCCCTGCCAGAGAGGTTCCGCACAGAACCCCGATATCTTCTTCCAGGCAAGGGAAGCGAGCAACCCTTATTATGACGCCATGCCCGGCATCGTTCAGATGTATATGGACAAGGTGAACGAGAAGATCGGTACGGATTATAAGCTGTTCAACTACTACGGGGCGCCGGATGCCGAGCACGTGATCGTGGCCATGGGTTCCGTAAACGATACCATTGAAGAAACCATTGATTATGTGATCAAGACCAGCGGCGCGAAGGTGGGCGTGGTGAAGGTTCGCCTGTATCGTCCTTTCTGCGCACAGGCTCTGATCGATGCCATCCCCGAGACCGTGAAGCAGATCTCCGTCCTGGACAGGACGAAGGAGCCCGGCGCTCTGGGCGAGCCCCTGTATCTGGATGTGGTGGCTGCCCTGAAGGGAAGCAAGTTCGACGCGGTTCCGATCTATTCCGGACGTTACGGCCTGGGAAGCAAGGATACCACCCCTGCCCAGATCGTGGCCGTATACGGCAATACCGAGAAGAAGAAATTCACCATCGGTATCGTGGATGATGTGACCAATCTGTCTCTGAAGCTTGGCGCGGAGCTGGTTACCACGCCCGAAGGGACCACCAACTGCAAATTCTGGGGCCTTGGTGCGGACGGTACCGTCGGCGCGAACAAGAACTCCATCAAGATCATCGGCGACAACACCGATATGTATGCGCAGGCATACTTTGATTATGATTCCAAGAAGTCCGGCGGTGTGACCATGTCCCACCTGCGTTTCGGACATAAGAAGATTAAATCCACCTATCTGATCCGCCAGGCCAATTTCGTTGCCTGCCACAATCCGGCTTACATCCGTAAGTACAACATGGTTCAGGAACTGGTGGACGGCGGTACCTTCCTGCTGAACTGCGCCTGGAGCGTGGACGAGCTGGATCAGCATCTGCCCGGCCAGGTGAAGAAATTCATCGCGGACCACAAGATCAATTTCTATATCATCGACGGCGTGAAGATCGGTATCGAGACGGGCATGGGCCCCACGAGGATCAACACGATCCTGCAGTCCGCTTTCTTCGAACTCACCGGCATCATCCCTGCCGAGAAGGCAAACGAGCTGATGAAGGCTGCCGCGCAGGCGACCTACGGCCGTAAGGGCGAGGACGTGGTGAAGAAGAACTGGGCGGCCATCGACGCAGGCGCCAAGGGCGTTGTGAAGGTGGAAGTGCCCGCAGGCTGGAGCGACTGCGAGGACGAAGGCCTCGACTATGCCGTGGTTACCGAAGGAAGAAAGGAAGTTGTCGACTTCGTCAACAATATCCAGACCAAGGTGAGCGCACAGGAAGGCAACACCCTGCCTGTATCCGCTTTCAAGGATTATGTGGATGGCTCCACGCCTTCCGGCTCTTCCGCATACGAGAAGAGAGGCATCGCGGTGAACGTTCCCAGCTGGGATCCTTCCAAGTGTATCCAGTGTAACTTCTGCTCCTATGTATGTCCTCACGCGGTAATCCGCCCTGTGGTCATGACGGAAGAAGAGCTGGCTGCCGCTCCTGCGGGAACCGCCGAAGTGGCCAAGGATATGACCGGTATGCCCGGCAAGAAGTTTGCGGTTTCCGTATCCGTGCTCGACTGTACCGGATGCGGCTCCTGCGCGAACGTATGTCCCGGCATGAAGGGCGAGAAGGCTCTGACCATGGTTCCGCTGGATACCCAGCTGGACAAGGAAGCCCTGTTCACCTATGGACAGACCCTGGAAGAGAAGCCCGAAGTGCTCGAGAAGTTCAAAGAAACCAGCGTAAAGGGATCCCAGTTCAAGCAGCCTCTGCTTGAGTTCTCCGGAGCCTGTGCAGGCTGCGGCGAGACCCCTTATGCGAAGCTGATTACCCAGCTGTTCGGTGACAGGATGTATATCGCCAATGCTACCGGATGCTCTTCCATCTGGGGCAACTCTTCACCCAGCACCCCTTATACGGTGAATAAGGCCGGCAAGGGCCCCGCATGGGATAACTCCCTGTTCGAGGACAACGCCGAGTTCGGCATGGGTATGCTGCTGGCTCAGAAGGCCCTGAGAGGCGGCCTGAAGGAGAAGGTGGAAAAGGTTCTGGCGAATACGGACGACGCGGCTGTTAAGGCTGCCTGCCAGGAATACCTGGATACTTTCAACAGCGGCATCACCAACGGACCCGCTACCGATAAGCTGGTAGCTGCCCTGGAAGGCAAAGACTGCGATACCTGCAGGGATATCGTGAAGAATAAAGATTTCCTGTCCAAGAAGTCCCAGTGGATCTTCGGCGGCGACGGATGGGCATATGATATCGGATTCGGCGGCGTGGACCATGTCCTGGCCAGCGGCGAAGATATCAACGTTATGGTATTCAATACCGAAGTTTACTCCAATACCGGCGGACAGGCGTCCAAGGCTACTCCTACCGGAGCGGTGGCACAGTTCGCGGCAGGCGGTAAAGAAGTGAAGCAGAAGGATCTTGCCAGCATCGCCATGAGCTATGGCTATGTATATGTGGCGCAGATCTCCATGGGTGCGGACTACAACCAGACCGTGAAAGCGATCGCGGAAGCGGAGGCTTATCCGGGACCGTCCCTAATCATCGCTTACGCTCCTTGTATCAACCATGGTATCAAGAAGGGTATGAGCAAGGCCCAGACCGAAGAGAAGCTGGCTGTGGAGACCGGCTACTGGCATATGTTCCGCTTCAACCCTGCGGCAGAGAAGAAATTCGTCGTGGACAGCAAGGCTCCCACGAAGGACTTTAAGGAATTCATCGGCGGCGAGGTGAGATATACGTCCCTGGCCCTGAAGGATGCCGAGAAGGCTGCAAGGCTGCAGGCCCAGGCGGAAGCAAACGCCAAGGAAAGATACGAATATCTGCAGAAGCTGCAGGTTCTGTACGGAAACGACTGATCGGATCCCATACGGGAAAACGGCGTCTTCCGGCCGCGGGCTGTGCCTGGAGGCCGGGGGCGCGCCGGAAGATGATGGGATCAGGCGCGGGCCGGAGTGTAGCTGCGGCCCGCAGCTATAAGGTGCATGGAGGCTTTCTCCTGCATGGGGTGAAAAGCCGGCCTGGATGATAATTGTTATCCTTACCGGCTTTTTAAAATCGCAGATTTCATGTTAACCAACATCACCAAACAGGAAAGAGGATAAACACATAATATGGGTACAGTATCTGATGACGCTACCATTTTAAGAATCAAACATAATGTGCTTACCGAGGTGGCCAGACTGGCGTATGCGGGTGAGCTGGAAGAGAAGGAAGACAATATCCCTTATGAGATGATTCCCGGCCCTGAGGCGCATTTCCGTTGCTGCATATATAAGGAGCGTGAGATCATCCGGCAGAGAATCAAGCTGGCGGAGGGAAAATGCCCCGGTAACAGGGAGAGCAATAACATCGTACAGGTCATTAACTCGGCCTGTGAGGAATGTCCCATCTCCTCCGGGTATGTGGTAACGAACCTGTGCCAGGGATGCTTGGCGAAGTCCTGCAGACAGGCCTGTAATTTCGGCGCCATCACCATCAGCGACGGCCGTTCCTTCATCGATCCGGTGAAGTGTAAGAGCTGCGGAAAGTGCGCGACGGCCTGTTCTTACTCGGCTATCCTGAAAATCCAGAGGCCGTGTATGAAGAGCTGCCCGGTGAGCGCGATTACCATGGATGAACACGGCGTATGCCAGATCGACGAATCCAAGTGTATCCAGTGCGGACAGTGCATCCATAACTGCCCGTTTGGCGCCATCGCTTCCAAAACCTATATCGTGGATGTGATCAATGCCATCCGCGACGGTAAAAAGGTGATCGCCATGCTGGCTCCTGCCGGGGAGGGCCAGTTCGGGGCGGACATCACCATGGCGAGCTGGCGGACGGCCATGAAGCGGCTGGGCTTTAAGGATTTCGTGGAAGTGGGCCTGGGCGGCGATATGACGGCCGCTGCGGAAGCCGACGAATGGGCGGAGAGCTATAAGGAAGGGAAGAAGATGACCACCTCCTGCTGTCCTGCCTTTGTGAACTATATTAAAAAGCACTTCCCGGAGCTGGTGGGGAACGTATCTACTACGGTTTCGCCCATGTGCGGCGTATCCAGGATGCTGAAGGCGAAAGATCCCGAAACGATTACCGTCTTCATCGGGCCCTGCGTGGCGAAGAAAGCCGAATCCCAGGATAAGAGTATTGAGGGAAATGCGGATTACGTGCTTACCTTCGGCGAGATCCGTGCCATGATGCGTGCCCGGGGCATTGAGCTGGAGCCGGAGGAAAACAACAGCCAGGAGGCCAGCGTATTCGGCAAGCGCTTCGGAAACGGCGGCGGCGTGACGGCGGCCGTGGTACAGTGCCTGAAGGAGACGGGAGAAAACACGGATATCAAGGTGGCCAAGTGCAGCGGAATCGCGGAATGCAAGAAAGCCCTCACGCTTCTCAAGATCGGCAAGCTGCCGGAGGACTTTATCGAAGGCATGATCTGTGAAGGCGGATGTGTGGGCGGCCCCAGCCACCATAAGGAAGCCATGGCTGCCAAGAAGGATCGGGATAAACTGATTTCCGAAGCGGACAGCAGAGGCGTGCATGAGAACCTGGAATATTATGACATGGATTCCTTCTCCATGCACAGATAGGATATGAGATAAAAAAGGCCGCTGCATTGGATGATGCGGCGGCCTTTTCCGTGGGCATACCAGAAGAAATTTAATTTTCCGCTCTATTCATAAGAGGCCAGATCATTGACCATGATATATTCCTGGCTGTTTTCGCCTATAATTTGAAATCCCGTCTTTTTATACATCCTTACCGCATAATTGGCCTTTTGGACGGCGAGGGATGCGCGCGCATAGCCGCTTCGCTTTAACAGGGTGAGCATGGCCTCCATCATGGCTGTTCCGATTCCCCCTCCCCGATATTCCGGATACAGGGAAATGGCAAAGGACGGGGTATCGTTATCCACATGGCCGTAATCGTCCATGATCCGGACCCAGACGGCTCCTACGACGCGGCCGTCCACCTCGGCCACCAGTCCCTTATCGTCCGGATACTCGCCGAAGCAGGATACATAGACCTGCAGCTCGGGAGAAGAGAGAATCGATCGGGAAGGCGGCTGTTCCCCTTCGGGAACGAAAATGGCCTCATAGAGAAAATCGTTTAACAGGGGATATTCGTTCTCTTTGATTTCACGTATTGTATATTTCATGGTATCCTCGCATTCCGGAGCGTTTTCATCATGGCAATTTGTGACGCTCCGGCACAAACTGCCGGGGTGAAAAAGGCCATCGGACCTTTTTACAACCTATCTTTTCTGCCCGCTCCGGCAGGCCTTGTCTAAGGCGCTGCCATTAATCAAGATGTGCCTCGGATTTGATTCCACACATAAAACCCTCCGTTCTGCGTCCTTGCCGGCGGCCCGTGATTCCGCCTGAAATGCCCACAGCATAGGCGGCTTTGTGATACTATTCGTTCGGGATCATTTTGATTTTACCATGGCAGGGCAGGATGGGACAATAGAAATGTCAGGGCCAACGCAGGAATGGCCTTGCGGCCCCTGTGCATCCCCTGCGCCGCCCCTGCCCGTCCCCGCGGCGCAGGGGACGCAAGGCTATTCCTGCGTTTGTCCTGATAAAAACGTGTAAGTCCCTTGTTTTTATTTTATTAGGTTTGCTATAATGGAACTTAAAAAAGGAAAAGTATTGGGCAGAAGCGAACGTTGGATAAGCTGCCGAAGCTTCCGGAAAATGTCAATTTTCCTAACAGGGAGAAGCAGAACAATACAAAACCCAGCGAAGGAGTTGATCTGTTTTGATAATCGCCCAAGACCTCACAAAGACATATCGGATCGCGCAGCCCGCGGAGGGACGCTTCGCTGCGGTCCGGTCATTGCTGCATCCCCGGTACATAGAGCGCCGGGCCGTGGACGGCGTCAGCTTTTCCATAGAGGATGGAGAAATCGTGGGATATATCGGTCAAAACGGCGCGGGCAAGTCCACTACCATAAAGATGTTATCCGGTATCCTGGTGCCCACCGGAGGTGAAGTGAAGGTCAACGGCCTAACGCCCCATAAAGACCGAAAAGAACATCTGCGCAACATCGGTGTGGTGTTCGGGCAAAAGACTTCTCTTTGGTGGGATGTGCCGGTGATAGACAGCTTTCGGATTTTAAAGGAAATGTACCGGGTGGAGGAGAGCAGGTTTCAAAAAAATTTGGAACTCTATACAGAACTGTTGGATCTGGCTCCCTTTTTGAATCAGCCGGTGAGGCAGCTGAGCCTGGGCCAGCGCGTGCGTGCGGACCTGGCTGCAGCCCTGATGCATGATCCCGGCATCTTATTTCTGGATGAACCCACCATCGGCGTGGACGTGGTGGCAAAGGAGCGTTTGCGTAACTTCATCCTTGAGATAAATCGGGAACGGGGCGTGACGGTGCTGCTCACTACCCACGATGTGGTTGACATGGAAAAGCTGGTGAACCGGGTGATCGTCATTCATACGGGCGCGATCATCTATGACGGAGATATCCGCGGCCTTCGGGAGCGCTATGGCCGACAGCGCCGGATGGTGCTGCAGTTTGAAGGCGATTGTCCGGCTCTGTCCCTGCCCGGAGTAAAAACGGAGAAGATGGGGGAGGGGCGGATGGCTGTCCTGTTCGATCAGCATCTTTTTACGGTGGATGAGATGCTCGCCTCTGTTCGAAGAGCCGGTTCGCCTATACGGGATATTCTCATCCAGGATGCGGACATTGAGCAGATCGTTCGGGATATTTACCGGGAAGGCGGAAAAGCGGTATGAGGGTTTTTGCGGCTTTTTTTAAAACAGAGAGGCACCTGGCCGGCGTCTATCGGGTAGATTTTCTGCTGAAGGCAGCCTATAGCTTGATTGCCATGTATGGCGTGCGCAGTCTGTGGGTGGTGTTGTATGCCCAGGATGCGTCCATGGTGGGCCGTCCGCTGGATTCCATGATTACTTATGCCATGCTGGCTGTGGCGCTGGATATCATCTTTTATCCCTCTGCCCTATCCACGGCACCCCAGAATTATATTTCGGATCAGGTGCGTTCCGGGCGCATTGACACGGATCTGCTGCGGCCCATGGGTTTGCAGGGACAGCTGCTTTCCCGCAATGCGGGAGCGGCTCTCTTTGGCGTCGTATGGCTGGTTTTTCCTGCGTGGCTCCTTGGGGTGCTGTTTTTGGGGATGGAGCTGCCATCCGGCCTGCTGGGAGGGATCGGATTTGCAATCAGCGCGCTTTTGAGCTTTTTTATCTTGTTTTCCCTTAATTTTCTGCTGGGTATGGTATGCTTTGTGACTACCAATATCCGGCAGATCACTATGGCCTATAGCGGTATCCTTGCTCTTCTTTCGGGAAAACTCATCCCCAACTGGCTCTATCCGGACTGGCTGCAGGCCGTGGTTCATATCCTGCCCTTTTGGTGTGTTTTCGAAATCCCCTTAAATATTTATACGGGCGCCGCAGCCGGATGGCAGGCCGCATCGGACATTCTGCTGCAGGCCTTCTGGGCCGGAGCGCTGTTTCTGGCAGGCCGTCTGGTGTGGAGGAAGGTACATGGATACTTGACGGTGCAGGGAGGATAACCTTTTGTTTGGGCAGTAGGCATGGAAGGATTAGAAAAATGGAAGAACTTCGGTTTCATATGAGAATGTATGGTTCCCTGCTGAAAATGACCATGAAGGGAATCCTGCAATACCGGGCCGATTTCTGGATGAGCCTGGTGAGCGTGGTGCTGCTCAACGGCGCCAATATCGTTCAGCTGTCCGTGATTGCCTGGCGTTTTCAGGCTCTCGGCGGCTGGGAGGTGGGCGATTTATTGGTACTTTACGGCATGTTCATGATGTCATGGAGCATCTTTTCCGTCTTTTTCCGCAGGCTGTCAAAGATAGAGGAGGAAATCGAAAGCGGTACCTTCGATGTCTATCTGCTGCGTCCGGTCAGTCCGTTTTTACAGCTTGTGGGAGGAGATATGAATTACGTCGGTCTGTGTGATACCCTCATGGGAATTGCGCTGGTGGCTGCAGGTCTGGCCATGGCAGGCGTTCAATGGAGAATGTGGCATATTCTTTGGTTTGTTGTTTTCGTTCTTTCCGGAGGAGCTATTGCGGTGTGTATCCGCTTTCTTATTTCCTGTGTGGCCTTCTGGACCACGAAGGCTGGTGCCTTAAATTCCATATTCACGCAGGTGTATCTGCTGACGCAAAAGTATCCGGTTACGATTTTCGGCAGGACATTCCGTGTATTGGTAACGGGGATTGTGCCGGTCGCCTTTCTCAATTTTTACCCCGCGTCCTATCTTATGGGAAAACCGGATGCCCCGCCGTGGTTATGTATGCTTTCTCCCGTTGTGGCGCTGGCTCTGGCCGGTATATCGGCATTGGTATGGAGAGCGGGTCTGCGCAGGTATGACAGCTGCGGGGGATGAGTCCGGGTAACAGTTTATAAGCGGATCCGACAGGGGAATTTCTATCGAAAGGACAGAGGAGGAAAGGAAAGATGCGGGAATTCATGAAACAGGCTGCGGCCGTCAAGCCGTCCGCCAGGCAGCTTGCCTGGTATGAAACGGCATTTTATGCGTTTATCCATTTTGGCGTGAATACCTACACGGACAGGGAGTGGGGGACCGGGAACGAGCCGGAGGAGATTTTTAATCCGGCCGGGCTGGACTGTGATCAATGGGTGGATACAGTCAAGACGGCAGGGATGAAGGGGATGATCCTGACGGCGAAGCATCACGACGGCTTCTGCCTGTGGCCCTCTCGATATACGGAACACAGCGTAAAAAACGCGTCCGTGAAACGGGATGTGGTGAGAGAGGCGGCGGAAGCCTGCAAAAGGGGCGGCATCAAATTCGGCTTCTATCTATCCCCCTGGGACCGCAACAGCGCGTTATACGGAACGGATGCCTATAACGATTATTTCTGCGATCAGTTAACGGAGCTTTTGACCGGATACGGGGATATTTTCTGCGTATGGTTCGATAACGCCTGCGGAGAAGGGCCGGACGGGAAGAAGCAGAAGTATGATTTTGAACGTTATATCCGACTGATCCGGAAATATCAGCCGGATGCGGTTATTTTCAATGACTACGGACCGGATGTGAGATGGTGCGGGAACGAAGCGGGGAGAAGCAGACATGCGGAATGGGCCGTGGTGCCAAAGGAACTGTGCCGCTATAGTGAGGTACAGACGGGGGCCGGCCCCATGGCGGGGGAGGGAAGCCTTTCCTTTCTCTATAATACCTGTGAAAATCTGGGATCGCTGGATAATATCCTGTATTCCGGCGGCCTTTGCTTCACGCCGGCGGAAATCGATATGTCCATCCGGCCGGGCTGGTTCTGGCATGAAAAGGAGGAACCCCACAGCCTGGAAAAACTGTTCCGCGTTTATCTGAATTCTGTGGGAGCAAACTGCTGCCTGAATCTAAACCTGCCGCCGGACAGAAACGGAAGGATCGACGAAAGGGATCGAAAACGCCTCCGGGAACTGAGAGAGCTCCTGGATCGGGAGCTGGGAGGGAGGCTTCCGGCAGCCGTGGAAAAGGTGCTTCCCACCCGTCCCACCCAGCCCGGATATACGATCCGCTTACAGGACACGGACGCAGGCTGCCGATATGTGGTGCTGCGGGAGGACATTTCCAGGGGCCAGAGGGTGGAGAGCTTTCAGATTCTGACGGAGGAAGAGGAGGGGAAGTGCTATCCCCTTTATCAGGGAACCACCATCGGCAGCTGCAGGATCTGTCAGCTGGCCGATCCCTTTGCCGGACAGAATCCTTTGACCCGTCCGGCGGGATACGGGACCGGGCGGCTTCTCGTACAGATTACCTCTGCCAGGGACGAGGTATTTATGAAGGGGATAGAGGTGTATTGAGGCTTGGTGCGCAAGGCCATTCATGCGTTTGTCCTGCCTGGTGCGTGCGAAAATTTTATTAAAAACGTGTATCCTGGTACTGTTCCAAACGTTCATTCATCTTTTGGGCATCCTTTGCGGAACGGTTCCAGGAAAAAAACGATACGACTGCAAAAATAACGGCGATTGTAAGAAGCATGGCAAGCATACTTTTTAAGCGGCTTGGCTGATACCAGTCAAACCGGCTGCCGAAGCCCAGTACGATCACATTGATCAAAAGATAATGGATACCGACGCGGATATACAATTCTGCTCTGCCCATCCTGCGTTCCCAAGGATAGAGAAATGTCGAAAGCGCACATAAAAGGGATACAAAAAGGATCTGCCATAAAGCATTTTGTGATATTGTTTCGGCAGGAGACAGAATTGTTGTAAAAAACGCCATTGCAGTCAGCGTACAGGTAGAAATGATACAGAATTTATTCCATAAAAATGCCAGTCTTTTTTTCATAATCCTTATGCCTCCTATAATCCCAGTTTTTCTTTCAATCCTGGCACATATTGCCTGGAAACCACCAGATTTTCTCCGTTTTTCAGGCACACTTCAAAACGTCCATGAAAGGAAGGACTGAAGTTTTTCACCTTGGAGAGATTGATAATGGTCGATTTGGAGGCGCGAAAAAAATCCGTATGTGCTAAACGCACCTCCAGCTCATATAGTTTCAATTTGGTCTCGTAAACATCCTGTTGTGTATAAGCGTAAACGCGATTATCCACGGTATCGAAATAGAATATTTCCGATGGTGAAAGCTGAGATATCTTTTCGCCTTTGCTGACCGTAATTTTATCATGGCAGGCTTTTAAAGAATAAATTGTTTTCAGCAGCCGGTCATCTACTTGCTTACAGCGGATGATGATTTCGTCTTCTTCGCCCGCCGGGCAGTCCTGAATAGTAATCTTCATAATAACCCTCCATGCCGCGTCCTTTGCGGCATCGCAGCATGAATCTTCGATTCATGCTGCGATGCCATTTGGGCCGCCTGCGGCACAAATGGCGATTGAAAAAAGGCCATCAGGCCTTTTTTCAACCTACCCCTTCTTAACGATCTTTTAATTTGCGGTTTCTGTTAAGGATAGCAGCTGCGATAATTGCAACAAAGGCATAAGTAAGTAAAACGGCAGCCTGCATCGAAAGCGTGATTTCGGTATCGTTCCAGAATAAAGTAATCCCCATCTTTTTCTGAAAAAGGCCGCCTGCAAGATCCGGAAGGCCGGAAAAGGTTTCTGCAACAGCAGCATCCGTGCATATCCGGCGCATCATGGAAGCGCCGTGCAGAACGGGCAGACATTTTAATATTGTTTGCAGCCTTTCGCCCAATGTGCCGAGCGGCAGATAAATGCCGCCTGCAAATCCCACAAGCGTACCGATAATAGTAAGCATCCCGCTCCATGCACTGTCGCTGTGTATAAACAGAGCCATCAGGTATCCCAAAGCCGAAAAGGTAAAAGTATTTAATGCGATCATGCCCGTTAATTTCAACAAGGCAGACGCCGCTAACAGGGAATGTCCCTGTATCAGAAAGTAAATTTCCCCCGCTGCCAGCGTCAACAGACACATAAACGTACCAACGATCCACGCAGACAGAATATAGCCTAAAGAGAGTTTAATACGCTTGACCGGGCTGACATAGAAAGCCGCAAGCCGGTGTCCGGTTTCATCCTGCACCATAGCTCCTAATACTGTCAATGTTACTGTAACAGAATTTACGACTAAAATACCGGCCATTGTCCAGAGCTGTATCAAATAAGAAGCATTGTATTCATCGGAAGAGGTATCTCTATCTCCGAATTTTGCAAGTACGGCAACTAAATCCTCACTGTTCATTTTCCCCAGGAAAATAACCATTAGTCCGAGCACAATCAGCATAGATAACATAGAGAAAAATACCGCTGATCTGTCTCTGATGTAAATCAGACAATTTCGTTTTATGAGATAAAATATTTCACGCATCCTCGTATCTCCACCTCTACGCATCTTTCAACTGTTTCCCTGTGACGTTTAAAAAAACGTCGTCCATCGTGCCCTGCAGCATTTCAAAACCTGACAGCCATTCCCCGGATACCTTTAAAATTTCCAATGCCTTTAAGCTGTCCCTGACCGTAACGATAAGTCTTTCATTTGTTTTTACCAAGTCCTCTTCTTGATATGACATCTGTTTTAACAGTTGTATCATTTCATTTTTCTTATCCGGCTTCGGGATCAGATGCAGCTTGTCTTTGGCATACCGTTCCTTTAAGGCAAAAGGCGTTCCGTATTCCCTGATCTTACCGCTGTCGATAATCGCAATATGCCTTGCGCACGCCGCTTCTTCCATATAATGCGTCGTCAGAAAGATCGTTGTGCCTTCCTCTTTTTGCAAGGTGTCCATGCTTTCCCATACCAGCTTCCTGGTAGCCGGATCCAGCCCCGTAGTCGGCTCATCCAAGAAAAGGATTTTGGGCGTATTCATAAGCGCCGCAGCAATTTCACACCGCCTTTTTTGTCCGCCGGACAATTTTCCATAACGTCTTTGGTAAATTTCTTTTAGCTGAAGTTTCTCTCCTATCCAATCAATCCGTTTTTTCAGACTGCTTCCGCCAAGCCCGTATAAAGCCCCGCGCACATATAAATTTTCTTCCGGGCTCATACGTCCATCCAGGCAATTGTTCTGCCATACCACGCCGATCTGCCGACGGATTTTTTCATCATCTTTTCCGATTCGGTATCCGCAGACGGAAACTTCCCCTGCCGTTGCCGACAACAGCGTACACAGCATATGAATCGTCGTGGACTTTCCCGCGCCGTTAATGCCGAGAAATCCGAATGTCTCACCCTGTTCGACGTGAAAGCTTACGTCATCAACGGCTTTTACTTCATGGAAATATTTTTTTAAGCCGTTTACTTTTATTATTTCTTCCATACCGCTTACTTCCTTTCTTC
This sequence comes from Lachnospiraceae bacterium, assembly GCA_021770245.1. Classification (GTDB taxonomy): domain Bacteria; phylum Bacillota; class Clostridia; order Lachnospirales; family Lachnospiraceae; genus Eisenbergiella. The sequence continues at coordinate 87,300 of JAETRI010000004.1, read as the reverse complement.
TCCACCCGGATAACGAGGTAAGTATACGATAGAAAAGACGGCGTCGGCAACAAAAATGAAGTGAGCTGCATTTTCGACAGGGTAAGTTACATGACCCTCCAAAAGCATGAACGGCCCTGCGGCCCCTGCGCCACCCCTGCCCGTCCCCGCGGCGCAGGGGCCGCAGGGCCGTTCATGCTTTTTTCGTGGGGTGAGAAAACGAACCCTCCACAATTTGAATGGCAAGCGAGGAGCATGGCCCATTTGCATTTTATAACGGTTTATGGTAAGATGATTTTCAGAAAAAATCAGACTGAAACAGCCGGAACTGTCCGGCATATTTCCCCTAAAAAGGGATGCCGGGTGCAAGGGCTGTCCGGGGACGCCTGGATTTTGCGCCGGAGGGACAGCGGAAACGGGAAAGAGGTAGGAGGTCAATATGAAACGGGCGGATCTATTTTCACAGAGGCTGGAAAAGCATCAGGAGGAGCTGCACGGAAAGTATATGGAGCTATATCACGATGAGGAAAGCTTCGCACAGCTTCTGCAAATCATGAGACAGTACGACGGGAAGCGTTCGGAGGAGTTGAAGGCGCTGGATGTGAAAAGGGAGGCCAATCCCACATGGTACCGGGACAGCAACATGCTGGGCGTAACCATGTATCCGAAGCTCTTTGCGGGAGGGCTGAAGGGGCTGAAGGGGAAACTGGATTATCTGTCCGAACAGGGGATCACCTATCTGCATCTGATGCCCCTGTTGAAAATGCCTCATCCTTATAATGACGGCGGCTATGCGGTGGAAGACTTCATGACGGTGGATCCCGAGGTGGGAACCAACCGCGATCTTCTTGCCCTCACGAAGGAGCTGCGCAAGCGCGGAATCAGCCTGTGCCTGGATCTGGTGATGAACCATACGGCGGATACCCACGAATGGGCCATGCGCGCAAAGGCAGGGGAGCAGGAATATATGGATCGTTATCAATGCTATGAGACCTATGACATTCCCGCACAGTTTGAGCGGACGATGCCCCAGGTCTTCCCCACCACGGCGCCCGGGAATTTTACCTGGTGCGAGGAAATGAAACGGCATGTGCTGACCACCTTTTATCCTTATCAGTGGGATTTGAACTATAAGAATCCGGTGGTCTTCAACGAGATGGCCGGCGTGATCATGTTCCTGGCCAATATGGGAGTGGAGGTGCTGCGGATCGATGCGGTCCCTTATATCTGGAAGGAGCTGGGGACGAACTGTCGTAACCTGCCCCAGGTACATACCATCGTGCGCATGGTGCGCATGATCCTGGAGGTGGTATGTCCGGCGGTGATCTTAAAGGGTGAAGTGGTTATGGCTCCCAAGGAGCTGCCCGCCTACTTCGGCACGCCGGAGAAACCCGAGTGCCATATGCTCTACGGGGTGTCCAGCATGGTGAATCTGTGGGCTGCTCTGGCGGCGAAGGATGCCAGGCTTTTGAAGCATCAGATGGACGTGATCCACAGCCTGCCGGAAAACTGCTTCTTCGTCAATTACCTGCGCTGCCATGACGATATCGGCTGGGGGCTGGATGAGGAAGAGGAGGTACGCCTTCAGATCGATCCTCTCACCCATAAGGAATATCTGTACCATTTCTTTGAGGGCGTCTATCCGGGCAGCTTTGCCAGAGGGGAGCTGTATAACTATGACCCGGTGTCCAGGGATGCCAGGAGCTGCGGCACCACGGCCAGCCTGTGCGGCGTGGAGAAGGGCGGTTTTGAAGGGGACAGGGAGCAGGTGTCCTGGGGGATCCAGAGGGATCTGATGATGCACGCGGCCTGCATGAGCCTGGAGGGGTTTGTGATGCTTTCCTCCGGGGACGAGATCGGGCAGGTGAACGATTATAATTATAAAGAAAATCCGGATCTGGCGGCGGACAGCAGGTATCTGCACCGCAGCGCGTTTAACTGGGAGAATGCGGACAGGCGCAGAGAAGAGGGGACGGTCCAGCAGCGGATCTGGGACGGCCTGGGGCGGATGGAAACCTTGAGAAGGGAGAATCCCTGCTTCGGAAAGGATGCCTATGTGACCACCTGGGATACCTGCAGGATGCCGGTGTTTGCGATACGGCGGACCACGGCGGAGGAGGAATTGATCTGTCTGGCAAATTTCTCCGGGGAAGAACAGTGGGCCTGCCTCCCCACGCTGAACGGGGAGTACCTGGATCTGTTCACGGATGAGACCGTGCAGCCCGGCGCGCTGCGTATGGGGCCCTATCAGTACAGGTGGTGCCGGAAAATCGGCTGAGGACGGAAAGTGTCGGCGGCCGGCCTGCGCCGGAAACGAAATCAACGGGAAAGGAATGAAAATTCATGAAAATCACATTGAAGGATGGCTCCTTTAAAGAATACGAGGAAGGGAAATCCATTCTGGAGATCGCGGAGGATATCAGCGAAGGGCTGGCAAGGGCGGCCTGTGCCGGCCTGGTGGACGGCAAGGTGACGGACCTGCGTACCGTGCTCACCCGGGACTGCGAGCTGTCCATTCTCACCGCCCGGGATAAGGAAGGCCTGACGGTGGTGCGCCATACCGCTTCCCATGTGCTGGCCCAGGCCATGAAGCACGTGTTCCCGGAAGCCAAGCTGGCCATCGGGCCCAGCATCGATACCGGTTATTATTATGACTTCGAGCATGCGCCCTTTTCCAGGGAGGATTTGGACAAGCTGGAAGCGGAGATGAAAAAGATCATCAAAAAGGGGGAGAAGCTGGAGCGCTTTACCCTTCCCAGGCAGGAGGCCATCGCCTTTATGGAAGAGGCGGGGGAGCCTTATAAGGTGGAACTGATCCGGGATCTGCCGGAGGATGCGGAGATTTCTTTCTATAGGCAGGGGGACTTCACGGATCTGTGCGCGGGGCCGCATCTGATGAGCACGAAGGGGATCAAGGCCTTTAAGCTGACCTCATCCTCAGGGGCATATTGGCGGGGAGACTCCAACAGGACCATGCTGCAGCGGATCTACGGCACCGCGTTCAATACCAAGGAGGAACTGGCGGAATATCTGGACTATCTGGAAAATGTGAAAAACCGCGATCACAATAAGCTGGGCCGGGAGATGGAGCTCTTCGCCACGGTGGATGTGATCGGCCAGGGGCTTCCGCTGCTGATGCCTAAGGGGACGAAGATGATCCAGACCCTGCAGCGCTGGATCGAGGATGAGGAGGAGAAGAGGGGCTACATGCGCACCAAGACCCCCCTCATGGCGAAAAAGGATCTTTATATCATCTCGGATCACTGGAATCATTATAAGGAAGGCATGTTCGTGCTGGGAGACGAGGAAAAGGACGACGAGGTCTTTGCCCTGCGTCCCATGACCTGTCCGTTCCAGTACTATGTATACAAACAGAGTCAGAAATCCTATCGGGATCTGCCCTGCCGCTACGGCGAAACCTCCACTCTTTTCAGGAATGAAGATTCCGGGGAGATGCACGGGCTGACCAGGGTGCGTCAGTTCACCATCTCCGAAGGGCACCTCATCGTGCGGCCCGATCAGATCGAAGAGGAGTTTCGGGTCTGCGTGGATCTGGCCAAGTACTGCTTGACCACCCTGGGCCTGGAGGAGGACGTAACCTACCGCCTGTCCAAATGGGATCCGGAAAATAAGGAAAAATACCTGGGAGATGCCGAAACCTGGGACTATGTGCAGAACATGATGCGGGACATCCTGCACCATATCGGGATCGAGTTCACGGAGGAGGACGGCGAGGCGGCGTTCTACGGGCCGAAGCTGGATATTCAGGCGAAGAACGTCTACGGCAAGGAAGATACCATGATCACCATTCAGCTGGACATGTTCCTGGCGGAACGGTTTGACATGAGTTATGTGGATCCAAACGGGGACAAGGTGCGCCCTTACATCATCCACAGGACCTCCATGGGCTGTTACGAGCGGACGCTGGCCTGGCTGATCGAGAAATATGAGGGGAAATTCCCCACCTGGCTGTGTCCGGAGCAGGTGCGCGTGCTTCCTATTTCCGAAAAATATGAGGAATACGCCGATGCGGTCAACGGGAAGCTGAAGGAAAACGGCATTCTGAGCACGGTGGATAACCGTTCGGAAAAGATCGGCTACAAGATCCGTCAGGCCCGTCTGGATAAGCTTCCCTATATGTTGGTGGTGGGCCAGAAGGAAGCCGAGGAAGGGACCGTCTCCGTCCGCAGCCGTTTTGCCGGGGATGAGGGAGCGAAGAGCCTGGATGCATTTATAGAAGAGATCTGCAGAGAGATTCGGACGAAGGAGATCCGTAAGGTGACAGCGGTTGAAGAGGGAAAGTGATTTTCAGGGAAAGACGGCCGCAGGCATTTTTCTTTGGTGCCTTGCGGCCGCTTTGGCGGTATACAGCCTGTTTTTATGTTTTAGCAGGGATATCTGGTACGACGAGCTTTTCACGGAGGGGTTTATCGGGCAGACGGTCGGAAATCTGATCCGCCTGGATGCGCAGGACGTCCATCCGCCGCTGTATTACCTTTTGGTGAAAGCGGCGGCGGACTGTACCGGCCTGCTGTGGCCCGCGGCAGACAGGGTGGTGGTCGGCAAGCTGATGTCGGTCGTTCCCTTTCTGGGCCTGCTGGGGTATGCGGCCGTCTTGGTGCGCAGGCGGTACGGCTGGCTGTGCGCGGGTACTTTTGCCTTTTGCCTGATTGGCATGCCTCAGATGGCGAATTATACCACAGAGGTGCGGATGTACGGCTGGGCGTTGTTTTTTCTGACCGCGGCCTATCTGCATGGCGGGGAGATCCTGTACGGCGGAAGCAAAGGACGGCTTCACTGGACGGCGTTCATCCTGTTCGGGATCTGCGCGGCCTACACCCACTATTTTGCGGCCGTGGCGGCTTTCTTTTTGTATCTCATCCTGGGGGGAGGGCTCCTGCTGGAAAAGGGAGAGGGGCGGCGCAGGAAGGCGATGCTGTGGGCGGCGGGCGCCGGCCTGTCCGCAGCGGCGTATCTGCCCTGGCTGCCGTCGGCGGCCGCCCAGGTGTCCGCCGTGCGGAAGGATTACTGGATTCTGCCTCTGGAGTGGAGCTGCTTCGGAGGCTGTGTGAAATTCGTGCTGAAGCCGTCCACCGGTTATGTATGGCTGGATTACGGGGCGGCGGTCCTTCTCTTCTTTCTGCTGGCAGGATTTATGGGCTCTGCGCTCCTGCGGCACAGGGAGACGGACGGGGTGGAGCAAAAAAAGCTCCTCTATGCATCCTGCGGCCCCCTGCTGGTGGGCGCCACGGCCCTGTTCGGCATCCTGGTTTCCGTCCTGATGCGGCCGGTTTTCATTTATCGGTACATGCTGCCGGCCCTGGGCTGCTTCTGGTTCGCCTTTGCCTGCCTCCTAAGCAGGCAGAAGAACAGGGTAGTGCGTGCTGCCTGCCTGCTTCTTCTTTTCATGGTGGGGATCTCGGATTACCGGGCGTTTGCGAAGGAAGAGAGCTTTAAAAAGGCGCAGATGGAGCGGACGACGGCCTGCCTGGATGCAATCGGAGAAGACGCGGCGGTGCTTTTTAATTTCGACCAGGTGCAGGCCGTGGCCGGATACTACATAAAACAGGATACCTGGCTCTATGGGGATGAGCCGGAGGAACTGATCCGACGGATGTTCCCGCAGGCCCACGGAGGAGCGGATGTGGATTGGCTGAAGGAACAGCTGGAGCGGGGCGTGCCCGTGTGGTTTGTGGGAAGCGGCCTGGCCCGGGAAGGCCTCCTGGAGGAATGGGAGCGGGAGGACATCATAGCGGCGGAGACGGTGGACAGCTGCCTGCTGGAACGCTATTGGTTCAATCTGTATCGGCTGGAAAGGAAGACGGATGCCGCCTGCGCGGCGGAATGAGGGGAAGGAACGAAACTTTTGATTGGAGGCAGTATCGTAAGCTTTGCTTGCGATATGCAGGGGTAGCGTTATGAAGGTAAAAAGTCTGCAGAAGGCTCTGGAAATCCTGAACTGCTTTATCATAAAGCCGAAGCTGGGAGTGACGGAGATCAGCGAAATGCTGGATTTGAACAAGAGCAACGTCCATAATATCCTTTCCACCTTCAAGGAGGTAAATTATCTGGAACAGGATGAGGAGACGGGAAAATACCAGCTGGGCGTTGGGATCTTCGCGCTGTGCCAGTCCGTGGGAGACCGGTTTAACGTGCGTAAGATCGTGATGCCGTTCATGCAGGAAATCGCGGACCGGACGGGGGAGATGGTCTATCTGGCCGTACCCCACGAGGACGAGGTGATCTATCTGGAGGCGATGTATCCCGTGGAATCCTTTAACCTCATGCGGGTGATCCTGGGCGAACGGGCGCGGATGTACTGTACGGGAATCGGCAAGGCGGTTCTGGCTTTCCTGCCGGAGGCGGTGAGGGAAGAATACATAGGAAGAAAGTTAACCGCATACACGGAGCATACGATTACGGACAGGGATACGCTCAGGGAGGAGCTGCGCAGGACAAGGGAGCGGGGATACTCCGTCGATCATATGGAGCATGAATTCGGCGTGAAATGTGTGGGCATGCCGATTTTTAACCGAAAGGGAGAGGTGGAGGCGGCGATCAGCGTGAGCGGCCCGTCGCTGCGCTTTTCCGGGGAGAGGATTGAGGAAATCGCAAAGATCATGAAAACATATGTGGAAAAGATTCAGGAGAGGATGTGATCCTTGCTAAAACCATTCTTGTAAAGAGAGGGGGATATTATGCAGCGTATTAAGCATAGGAAGGTCATTTTGATGGCGGTTATCGCCGCACTGTTGTTTTCCGGCGTGACAGCAGCTGCCGCCGGATCCCAGGAGTTTTCTGGGGATAGTGCGTCTGAGCTGATGGAAGAGACCCATGAAACTGATCAGGCATCGGAAACAGACGAGAGAGAGGGAAGCGGCCAGGCAGCGGAAACGGATGACAGTGAGGGAAGCAATCAGGCAGCGGAAACGGATGACAGTGAGGGAAGCGGTCAGGCAGCGGAAACAGACGAGAGAGAGGAAAGCGGTCAGGCAGCGGGAACGGATGAAAGGGAGGAAAGCGGTCAGGCAGCGGAAACGGATGACAGGGAGGGAACTGATCAGGCTGAGGAGATTGAAGTAATCAGGGAAACGCAGGTACAAGAAGGCAAAGAGGAAAACGAGGAGCTTACCATACCGGCCGGCGTTTGGTCGGACAGGGAGCCCTTCTTTACAAACGATGGTTCAAAAGAAGCGGAGAACCGGCCTTTTCGGATGGCGAGAGCTACGGGAGCCTGTCCAACCTACCAGGAAGCTTATGCAGCTATGGTGAATTTACAGGATAAATATCCTGAGGGGATGACTTGGACCAATTTTGATCCTTACGGAAGCACGGGTAAATGGGGAGAATACTACCGATTCCAGGGAGGCTCTGTCAAAGGCGCCAGTTTGGGCGTCGGCTGTGCGGCTTTTGCCTTTATCTTAAGTGATGAGGCTTTTGGCAGTCTGCCTTCCAGAACCATTGACAGAGGCGGATTCAGCTTTGAAGACATTAAGGTAGGCGATATCCTGCGGGTAAATAATAATAGCCATTTTGTCATTGTGCTGCAGGTCAGCGCCGGCGGTGTGACGGTTGCAGAGGCAAATTATAATAAGTCGGTACATTGGGGGCGGGCGGTTAGCGCAGAGGACATTATGGCGGCGGATTTTCTTGTCACTCGTTATCCGGACGGTTATACTGAAGATGATAATGCCGACGGCACGGCTCACGAAGGCACTGAGGGCCCGCTTAGCTGGACGCTGACGAATGCCGGAGTATTAACCATCTCCGGTACAGGCGACATGCCGAATTATACACAAAACGAAGGCCCGTCATGGAAGGGATATATTGACAATATTAATACCATTATTATTGAACATGGCGTCACAAGCATCGGGGACTATGCATTTTATGAAAGTAAGGCCCTGACAGCATATATCCCTGACGGTGTCACAAGTATCGGGACCGGGGCTTTCCAAAATTCAAAGCTGGTGGCGGTAACTATCCCGAAGACAACGGCCAGCGTGAAAGATAATGCTTTTCGGGGCTGCGAGAATCTGGCTTCAGCGTCTATCTCCGAAGGGGTTGAATCGATCGGTGACGAAACTTTCCGGGCCTGTACGGCGCTCAGGTATCTTGACTTTCCGGCAAGCATTACGTCTGTCGGGGCAGGTGCGTTTACAAGCTGCGGGCAAGTCGTTCAGATCAGGTTTAAGCCGGGCACAGGCGCCGTGAAAATTGGCGATAGCGCTTTTGCACAGTGCCAGTGGTTACAAAATGTTACCTTGCCGCAAGGCCTGGAGGCAATCAGTAGTAATATGTTCCAGTCCTGTACATTGTTAGCGGAAATCTATATTCCGGCGAATGTTTCCGAGATTGGGATGAATCCCTTTACCGGTACATATATACAGCGTGGAGGCACGATTTCTTTTGGCGGCAGCGAAACGACCTGGAAGAGTATCGGCGGGCAGTATATACTCAATGCAATGCCGATGGCAAATATAAAATACGATGTTCCCTTTGATGATCCATTCGCTGCCGACCCGGATGATCCGGGAGATTTCACGCCTGCAAATCCGGATGAAGGCGGCGATTCCGGCGATAATTCAGATAGCGGATCTGATGACAAGCCCGGCAGTCATGCAGATCCTGGCAGCAGCAGCGCAGCTATGGCCTCATCTGCCACGGATTCCGGCATAAAAGCAGTTGTGAAAACATGGAGACCTACGACTCCTGATGAGGCAAAGCGGTATGCCTGCATGGGAAAAGAAGTAATCCACTACACGCAGTCAAAGGATAGCGCCTATCAGGTTGATATAAAGAATGCGATGCAGGGACCTGGATGTTTTAAGTCTTTTGAGGCAGTCCTTGGGGATTATACGATTGGCAGGACTTATAACATTTATCCGCTTTCCAATGCTGCCTACCGCATGGACGAGGAAATACAGGTTACTGTAGAAATCCCGTCATCCATTTATAAAAAGGACAGAGAGTATAAGATGATCTGCGTTACAAAGGGCGGACTGGCATTTATTTACAGTGATTTGGATAACAACCCTGAAACAATTTGCTAAAATGTATATAGTTTTTTTGCACCTGTCCCGGAAGCCACGCCAATAGCGGAATTGCCAGTATTTATGGGCTTTTCCGCTGTCTGGACTTAATACATAACTTCACTTTTCGTCACTTTTCATCACATCTTTTTGCTTCCAAAAGTAGTAAAAGTAGTAGTAAATTCTCCCATAAATCAGGCCGTCAGCCGCTCCATTTCTTCTTTTGCAGAGTTGTATGTAGCGTGTGCGTAGTAGTTTAGCGTCATGGTAATATTCTTGTGTCCCATGATATATTGTAAGGCCTTAGGATTCATTCCGGCGTTAGCCATGTTCGTGCAGAACGTGTGCCTAAGCACATGAGGCGTGAAAATCTTCGGCAGTGGTTGTTCGTGGCATCCATTATACTTTACAGCAAGCCTACGAAATACATTCTCAAAATTGAACACTGTTTTCGGGCATCCACTCCCTGTGCAGAACAGGAAATTATGATACCCGTCAATCACGGCCCCTGTATCCCTGTGCTTTTCCAGCACATGCTGAAATGCTTCATACACATTCGGGCTCATTGGTATCTCGCGCACGCCGCTTTCTGTTTTCGGCGTCTCGATGTAAAAGCCCTTCCCGGAGCGTTTCAAAAGCTGGTGGTCTACGATAATCTTACGGTTATCCATATCAACGTCTTTCACAGTCAGACCACACAATTCCGAAATCCTCAATCCTGTGCCCAGAAGAATAACAAACTCATTATAATGCTTTTTGTAAACCTTATCGCCCTGCATGAAATCCAAAAGACTTTTCGCCTGCTCCGGGGACAGAGGTACTTTGGATTCCGTAGTATCTTCAATTACGGAATCAAGCTTGAAATCAAATGGATTTTTACGGATTAAATCATCCTGTACAGCCATATAAAAGGAGGCAGAGAGGCTTCTCTTATCGTTATTTATGGTAATAAACGCCAGTCCCTTATTTCTCTGCCTGATAGCCCATTCCTTGGCGTCTGATGGCTTTACGGCGCTTATAGGGGCATTCCCCAGCTTATCATCCTTTAAGCGCTTCATGAGCCTTTCACGCCCCTCTACGGAGCTGTCCTTAACGTTGCCGTGGGTACGGATAAATTTTTCGTATAATTCGCACACCGTCATTTTTCTGCCTGACGCATCAATTCCATCTTCAAGATCGCGGCGGATTTCTTTTTCCTTTTCACGCAATGAAATATCGTCACGCTTACCTTTTGGCACACGGTCAGAAGGCAACAGCCTCCAACTATAAATAAACTGTGGCTTCCCGCAGTTGTCAGTATATTTGTAGCAGTACCGGCCGTCGCTTCTCTGGCTTTCTCCTGTCTGCAATATTCTGTTTTTATTATCTCGTCGTTTCTCTGACATATTGGCTCCTTTCTGATTGAAAAGAGCCCAGATATGCTTATTTATATTATACCATATTCCAGGCTCTTTGTCAACCATATTTTGATAATATATTGTTTTTAATTACGTTAAAATATGTTAAATTTGGTCCTGGGAATCAAGGATTTTTTCAAGCTGTTTGCGCTTAATCAGAATCCGATTTCCGTTAAGAATTACCCAATTTGCCGTAGGCTTTTCGGCGGCTAACCGTCTAAGCTTGTTCTCTCCGATGCCGAAGTACCTGGATGCCTCTTTGATAGTAAGCGTATATTTTTCGCCGATAGATACAGTAGTCGCATATTTCATAATATAATCCTCCTCATAACATCTATTCCTTATCCATATAGTATCTAATTCCCTTGGGTTTTGTTTCGTCTGCCACATCCTCACCAGTTTTCTTTTGACCTGCACCGGGAGAAAACCTGGACGGATTTTGCGCTATCAAATAATCCTGTATTTTGTCCAGATATTCAGTCACCTGTGTTTTATAGGTTACAGAGTCAATCTCATTTTGAGTGAATCTTTTATGCAGTAAGTCACAGTCGGAATTGACTTCCTTAATCAGCGACCAGAGGGTTCTGTCCACCTTAACTCCCTGAAGCAGATATTGGAAATGGGCAGCGGTTATCTGCGCAAATATATCACTCGGTATATACCTTAAGATGGTCTGGGCCAAATCTAACCGTGCTGCCGTGTCTACTGTCATATGAGAAAACCTGTAAAAGTTCCCGTGATGATTGCCGCTTAAGGAAGCAGATTCGGATATATTTTCATGCCCGGGATACGCATGTAAATAAAGCGGCATATATGCTGTTAAACCGTTCATTTCCTCATTCCAAAGATTCAGCCCCGCAAGGGTATATTCTAAAGAGCCGCTGCCAGATTGTGCCAAGTCAAGGCAGGCAGGATATGGATTCCCGTTGACAGAGACGGTAAGAAGGGTTCCCGGGAAAAGGATTTTTTTCCCTCCATCGCCGTCTGCAAACAAAATCCTGTTTTCCTTTTCCTCATAATGAAGAGTCCCTTTGAGAAGCCTGCATTCTTTCGCAGACACATATTCAAGGTTATCAGTATCAGTTTTTCCATGATTCATGGATGTAGTATCAGTAGTATTCATAATATAATTCTCCTTTTTTCTGGTTATGCGAGCCAACTGTTTACGGTTGGCCCACTTATTGACAAAGCGTATTACTCTGGCTTATAATAAGCACAGTTAATTATGATCCAGAACACTATGCGCCTGTTGCTTTGGTCGGCTGTGGCACATTTGCTTCTGGATTTTTTAATGTTCCTAATGTTTCGTCGCGGATTCTTACCATAATTCATCACCTCCCATATTTATTCTTCTGAAACCGGAACGCTGGCTGGTTCCTTGCCGGCCTGCCATGAATATCCGAGAATCATGCTTAGCGGATTCTTACCTGAATTGTTCCTGGGGCGTTTCTTTTTTACAGTTACGCCATGACTCTCAAGCGCCTGATTAAATGATGTCCGCTGCTCCGAAAATTGGCCATTTGCCCTGCACCAACTACTGTAAACCGTATAGGCTTCATCAGTAAGGATTTCACCATAGGGATTTTCCTCTAAGCAGTCTTCGATAAACCGTCCTAACTTATCGGATGCTTTCGCATAATCCGAGGTTGCTTCCCTGACTGAATCGGGCTCGTCAAATCCCTCCATCTCAAGGAGCCTTAATCCTTCAACGCACCAGTTAAGGATACCTGAAAGGTTCTCAGGCTGGCGCAGCTCTTCCTTAAGGTGCTGGTTCTGGTTCCTGCCAACGAACTGCTGGTTAAATGGCAGGACTTTGACTCTTCCTGAACGAAAAACGGTAAGGTCATTCGTCTTTGGGAGATGGTTCGTGTTGATGAAAATCTTATATGTAGGCCGGTATTCAAAACTGTTCTCATGCAGGAAACGGACTGCAACCGTATCGTTTCCTGTCAGTGTTTTCACCAGTGAAGCTGATAACACCATCGTTCCCTCTGGTTCTGAAAAATTTACAAGCCGGGCACCTGCCAGCCGGGCGACATCCTCGGAAGGCCCGCTTCCATTAGGGGATGATTTCTTGGCCAGCGTTTCCGGCATTGAGGTTTTTCCGTAATTACCCAGCAGCGTATTGATTGTTTCCATGGTGGTGCCTTTCCCATTCCGGGAAGTCGGGCCATACAGGATAAAAAAGCACTCATACTTCGTATCAGCCGTCAGGCTGTAGCCGAAGGATTTTTGCATAAATTTTATGAGCTCAGTATCACCGGCCGTCACCTGATCCATATGTTCCTCCCACCTTCTGCATATGGCCGCCGGATCATAATTCACGCCCGCCATCTTAGTCAATAAATCATCAGCATTATGGCAGTGCGCTTTCATGTTCCGTAAATCCAGGGTGCAGTTTTCGCAGTTCAGGGTGTAAGGGTCTTTGTCAAATTCGTCCATCCTTATCGGATACACGCTGGATGCGTCCTTAAGCAGCGTTTCCCGGGTTTTTCTGGACTGAAGCCCCCTTGTATAATTGACATATGCTGTACGAAGGGCTTCTTCTTTCTCATTTGTGGCCGGGAGCGAGTGCGCATATTGTAGCAGCGCTTCGGCAAATTCCTTTGCCAGCTCCATTGCCCCTATGTCATTTTCTTCCCAGACCTTCCCGTTAAAAATAAACCACTTCTTCCGCTCCTTGACATAACGGCACTCTTTTTTGTATGTATCCGCAAACAGCTTTGATATTCCGATATCATCCCGTTTGACACACGATTCAGGCCGGAAATCAGATAATGTGACATCACCATTTCCCGAATGCACAATGAGTTCACCAGCACTCCTCCCGGATTTCTTCTTCGGGGAATAGGTGGCTGTTGTAAACTGGATTGCGCTCTGTATTTCAGCTTCGCCAATAGTTACATTCGGGTCTCCCGTACTTGGAGAATCCCAGTCATTGGAAAACAGCCCGGAAGAACGGAAAATCCTGTCCATCTGTGCCGCATCCTTATTGCTCCAGAAAGCAAGGTGGCATAAAAGACTGCTTCTCGCTTTTGCCATGTCTCCGCCATAGGCAGAGGCATCACCATCCATCAGTGCCCTGATTTTGTCACCGCTCTTAGACGATTTGGCCTTAAGCATGAGCTCGAAATCATCCATGCACGATTTCCCCTGTTCGGAATGGGCTGGGGCCGGTGCGGTTCCCGCAGCGTCAGTCTGGATCGTAACTGGCGTTGTGTCCCTGACCAGATACCGATCCATAATTTCCTGCAGTTCTGCACCGCGAATCTCAATCCCTGATTCCATGACAGGCTTACCGCTCAGATTTATGCAGCCTTCCCTGTGGCCTTCGATATAAACAGTCAGCCCGATATCCGGGTTGTTCGTATTATACCTGCCCTCATCGAATTGGAAACCGTCAGGAAGCCCGAAAAAGACTGTTATGCCTGCGCCATCCTCTGAAACCTCCGTATAAGATTTCATTTTATCCATGATGGACTTGGAATCCTCGCTCATTTCACCATTTTCATCAATGCACTGTCCGATAGTGATAGCGCAGATTCCTCCAAGTGTTGCCACAGACAAACATTCCGAATCCGTCATGTGCGGGTGAAGGAGTTTCACAATCTCATCAAAAGTACCGTAGACATTTGGGTCATGGTAATTTGACTCGTTAATGAGCTTTTTCGTCCGTGGGTCATAAGGGACTTTCTGGCCGATTCCCTCCTTAACCTGCATGTTTCCATGGCAGAATATTTGTTTCTGCTTTGCCTCAAAAGGAAATTTGTCGAGACCTTGCAGATACTCATTGAATACAGGATAATTTTTATCCATATTCATTCCTCCTTGTCTGAAATTCGTTTCTGTAGATTTTATTAAATTGTCAAGGTACGAAACCACGCTTTCAGCGTGGCGGCTATCCTTTTGGGGATACCCTGTTTTAAGTGACGTTTTCGGTTGCCGGAGAACCAAGGCGTGATGCAGGTGCCCTGGTTCTTTTAGCCACACATTCCTATAACGCAGTACAATACTGATTATTTTGTTCTGATATAGATAAGAACAAAATTTGTACTGTAGCTATATATTAACACTGCAAACACATGCTGTCAACATTTAACAGAACTTTTTTTGTACTATATTTTACTGCATTTCTATTTTGTATAATTTTGTTCTATATATATATAAGAACACAATTTGTTCTTTACTTTTGGTGGGTTTTAAAGTATAATAAAAAAAGAGGTGAGAAGAAATGAGCAGGACTATTGGACAGAGAATGAGGGATATAAGGGAATCAAAGGGGATGACCCAGAAACAGGTTGCTGATAAATGCGGCATGGCTGATTCGGCTATCAGGCGTTATGAAGCAGGAGGTGCCAACCCCAAGCTAAAGACGTTGCTCCGCATTGCGGGTGCTTTAGGGGTCTCCATCACGGACCTTCTTGATGTTCCTGATGAATACAGGATATCTGCCACTAAGCTGGAAAGGGCGTTATCCGAACTTGATGAGAAGATAAAGTCGTCGGAGGATGAAGAAGAGGTTAGGCAGTTGCGTAATGTTTATGACGGGGCATATGGTGCTTTAAATGATGAAATCCTTCCTGCCCTTGTAAAGGAACAGGCACAGAAAATCCTTTCCCAGACCGAAACAAGGATGGAACAGAGGGAGAAAGACCAGCATCGGAGTAAAAACCAAAAGGAAGCATATGCACTCTTCAGCACGCTTAATGAAAAGGGCCAGAAGTCTGCAATACAGCATCTGAAAGAGCTGGCACAGATACCGGATTACCAGATTAAATGCAGAGGGGAGAAATTCGAGGTGGAAACGCCCTAATTATCCTTAACAATGCAGCAGGAAGAATATCATACAGACGAAAGACCTGACATCCGCCAGGTCTTTTTTTGTGCTTTTCTGCATCTGTCATATATCTTATCAGGCACAGGTTCCCCCTGTGCCGGTTATCACTGTGAAAGGAGGATTGATTTTATATGGACACAACAGACGGCTATGAGATACAGCAGACCGCACTTTTTGAAACTGGCCACGGTTTCGCGTTTGCACAGACCAAAGGCCGGGGCAGTGAATTTATGGTCTGTCAATTTACGGAAACGCCTTTTGGGAGAGATTACTATCACCGGCGCAGTTTTGCATTGATGGACGAAGCCGAAAGGGATTTTCACCGCAGGTCAGACAATTACAGATACCTGTACAAGGCAGGGCCAGGATCGCGGCAGAATCCGGCCAGATACTTCCGCTATTACTCTACGCAAAGGCCGGTGGATATCGGCACTTATCCCAAACCTGACGGAAATGAGCCAGTTGTGGTTGTCAATTATGATGCGGACAGGAGGCGGCCGGTTGCGGGCGGCAGGATATCCGCGTGGGGCGAGCTGACCTACAGGGAGCCGCTGACCAAAGAACAGGCAGAGGCTTATGAGCTGGTTCCGGCCCCGGACGGACCAAACTTAAAACGGACGAAATAATAATTCATAATTATTCGGTTTAGTCCAAACGTCTGGTGGAATAACGAAAACAATAAAACTAAAAATGGAGGCAGTGAACCCTATGGACGAAGATAAGAAATATCTGTTTTCAGCGAAGATACAGACCATGGAGGCTTTCGCGGAATTTTTTCAGGCCGTGTTTGCCACATCCCACCCGGAAATGACCGTGGAAGTCATGCGGGGCCAGAACATGACGGGGCTTGCGATCACAAAACCGGGGCAGACCCTCTCCCCCATGGTGCGCCTTGATATCCTTTACGACAAATATGTGGATGGATGCAGCCTGTGGAAGATATTTTGTGAAATCACTTCCGCATGTGACGAATACGATTCCAGTGCCTCAAGGCTTTTAGAGTTCGTTGAGGATTTTGAACTGGTACACAGCCGTATCTGCTACCGGCTGATGAACTACGAAAGAAACGAAGAACTGCTGAAAACGATACCGCACATAGGCTGGATGGATTTGGCAATCGTGTTCTATATTCCCGTGGCAGCAAGGGATGGGAAAGGGCTGTATCTCCCAGTAGATAACGCCCTTGTGGAGAAATGGGGCATCGCTGACACGGATGCTCTTTTCACGGAAGCTTTCGCCAACACGCAGAAGCTTTTCCCCGGGAGCGTCCGGGATATGGAGGATGTTTTCAAGGATTATGACAGCGTCCTTGAAGCCGGGTATGAGAATGAGGACGAGCGCATGTACATAGCAACGAATAACGAGAAGTTTTACGGCGCCGCTGTGGTTTTATATGATAACCTGCTGGAATCATTCGCACAGGGGATTGGGAGGGACCTCTATCTCCTCCCCACTTCAATAAACGAAATGACAATCGTTGCAGATCTGAAAGGAAATGCCGCCGCAGAGCTGAGGAAAGTTTTGCAAAACGTGAACCATGAAACCACGGAAGATAAAGACTTCTTATCAAACAATATTTACCGTTATGAGAGAGGCACCGGGAATATCAGCATCGTATGAGACAGTTCAGGGAGGTTTTTAAGCCTCCCGGCAGGATTTTTCACAGAGAGGAGAAAACAGATGAAATACTATGAAATCAATGAGGAAGCGGCACGCCGCGCAAAGGAAATGAACAGTTTTTCAGATTATAAGGCCGGGAGCGCCACTGCGGAATACCGGACCATGGTGGACAGGGCGGCAGAGGTTGCGGAAGCACAGAAAAAGAAAGTTGACCCTATGTACCATGAGAAGATAGACGGGCTTCTTGACTCTTATGCAAGAAAGCTGGCACAGAACATGAACAACGGATATGCCATTGATGCCCGTGTGCCCTCTGTAATGATTGCAGGCCCGGCTAACTTCCCCACACGGAAGAAGGAGAAGCAGAACGCCGCCAGGGACAGGAACATGGAGGAGTGGAGGAGGATTCAGGAAATCCTTAATAAGATAAGGAGCGTTGGCACAGGGGGAATCAGTTCTGACGACCCCGATGCGGTGGAGAAGCTGAAAAAGAAACTTGAAAATCTGGAAGAATCACAGGAGACCATGAAGCTGGTCAACAGCTATTTCCGGGAGAAAGGCACACTGGACGGCTGCCCGTTCCTGACGCCGGAGCAGATTGATCTGCTGAAATCCGATATGAAATCTAACTGGCATTACGGCAAAGCACCCTATCTCCCCTGGCAACTCTCTAATAACAATGCTGAAATCCGCAGGGTGAAACAGCGGATTGAGGAACTGGAACGCAAGGCAGAGGCCGTTTATGTCGGATGGGAGTTTGACGGCGGATATGTGGAGCCGGATAAAACCGATAACCGGCTCAGGATATATTTTAACGAGAAGCCTGATGAAGCCACACGCTCCGAATTAAAGAGCAACAGCTTCAAGTGGTCGCCGAAAGCGGGCGCGTGGCAGAGGCAGCTAACCGCAAACGCTTTCCATGCTGCTGACCGTATCGCCTGTATCCAGCCCCTCACAGGGGAAAAGCCGACCGAATTGCAGAGAAAAGGATAATGCCATGGAGAAAAGAGAGTTCATTGCCGTACTGGAGACCACCCTGATATGTGCGGAACTGGATGTCACGGGCCTGACGCTGGTTGATGATAACACGGTGCAGATTAAATTCAAGGGCGGCGGCACAAGGCGCGTGAATATCGAGGCGGACAGTTACGGAGCAATCATAGTGGATGTGATGAAGTATGTGTTTTAACAGGGGGAGGCTTGCGCCTCCCCAATATAGGTTTATGGACAACATGCACAAGAGAAAATCTGTTCCAGGGCGTTCCAGGCATTTTGGTTGTGCCCACACAGAAAACAATCTGTAAGCACTTTATATTTGCCCGGCACAGCCCGGAACAGAAAAAGCATCCCCCCTGGTTGCCTGCCAGCCCTTTCCCCTGTTATACTTCTGTTATAAAAATTAATCCGGAGGTGTACATATATGTTTTCAACTTATGATGATTACCAGACCATGCCAGGGAGCCTTACTTTTGAACAGATGGCGGACCTGCATAAACAGATATTGGACGATGCGAAAACCGACGCGGATTCCGCTGATCTATTCAAAAACGTGTTTGCCGCAGCAGTAAAGTATTCGCAGTCAAGGGCCGGATGGACATTATGGGACAGGGAGAAACGGATGGAGGAGGATTCCGCCCGCACTTCCCGCCACAATCAGGTAATAGACAGCATCAATATCCTTGCACGATACCTGAAAGCACAGGGAAAAGCCGCCGCGTGGCGTGACGTTCTTGGAGAAGATAGGAAGCGGATAGGCGATTTTGCCAGTTATCTCGTTTTTGTCGGGAGCCTGAACGCAAGGTGATTCTTCCCATGTGCACGGCAGGAACTACGCAAAAGAGGGAAAAACTACACAGGAAAGATTTACCGTAGCCGGAACAAGTCCAGTGTTTATGCGGCTTGGAGTTAATCTAACTACGGTAACTACGCTACTACGATAGAAAGTTTTCTTATTATATAAATATCTATTTTAACACCATACAGGTGTATCTTTTATTATTCCTATAAAGTTTTTCTATATTTATCGTAGTAGCGTAGTTACAATCCATAAACCCCGCATAAATACTGGCTTTATGGCTGCTACGCTCTTATTTTTTACCGTAGTTTTATCGTAGTCAGCGTAGTTTTCCCCTCCATTCCCATGTGCATATCTTCATAAACGGACAGTTTCTTCTATATATATACTATCCTGTCTTTTCCCATGTGCCTAAATGAAACGGACGTTCTTTCCCCATATCCCAACAAAATAGCTTTCCCTTACGCGACTGGGCAGCACAGGCTGCCCGGTTTCTTTTCTGAGGGATTCTTTACCGCGTCCCATCATGAAAAATAAGGAAGGAGCAGGACCCTATGGAATACCAAAAGATACCGCTGGATGAACAGCTTGAAAGGGCGGGAAAGAAACGCATACACCCGGAGCACGATGCCTGTGCCATCCGCAGATTTGGCAGCATGCCGTTATCCGGCTACATGAAAAACGGACATTACGCCGAAAGGCTCGGCGTGCTGCTCGGCATCCCTCAGGAACGGCTTGAAAAAATGACAGTCCGGGAGATGGCGCTCCTGATAAGCAGGCAGAAAAGGCCCGGGGCGGGCGTCCTCCCCCACAAAGAACTGTTACGCCTGTTTGCGGCTCCCATGGGCGAGGCTTACCGGGCATGGAAGGAGGCACAGGATGAAAGAAAAGAAGAGACTTGAAGAACGGCTTGCCGCCTGCGGGAACGGAAACAACAACGTGTATCCGGCCGTCTGCTGGATTGACACCATCTGCTATTTTTATGCGCTCGAAGACATGCGCGGCGGTTCTTATTATTCGACCATCTATAACTGCATGGCATCGGACGAGGCTTACGGGAACGTCTCCGACAGTTTTGTCGCGGAGCTTCTTGCGAGGGCGTACCGTGAAGAATTTCCCGAGCTTGTCTGTGACGAGATAATTTACCGCATTCTCATCGAGCCGTTCTGCGATAAAGACATCATCTGGAAAAAAGGAGGGAACCATATATGAACCTGTGCCTCATGACACCACATATCATAAAAGAAAGTTCGGAGGGCACCACCTACTGCCCGATACAGGACGAGCTTTTTAACAGCCGCCGCTCCATCGAAGTCGTCGGGGAGATTAACCGCGAATCCGTCTATTCGCTGATTTTACAGCTGCGCTATCTCCAACAGGCAGACCCGGAAAAAGAGATAACCATGTATATCAATTCCCCCGGGGGCTCCGTTTCGGACGGGCTTGCCCTGTATGACGTAATGGCAGGAATCTCCTGCCCGATAAGGACCGTGTGCGTGGGCATGGCGGCTTCCATGGGCTCGCTGCTGTTTGCCGCTGGAAATAAGAGGGACATGCTTCCCCATGCCACCGTGATGATACACGACCCTCTCACCACCGGAATCAGCGGCAGCGCATTAAGCGTTGACCAGGCCAGCAGGAGGCTCATGGAGACGAGGGAGATTACCGCCTCAATCCTCGCAGATCATACCGGCCACACCATTGAGGAGGTTTACGAAAAGACAAGGCAGGACAGTTATTTCAATGCAGAAGAAGCGGTTGCGTGGCACCTTGCCGACCGCATCATCCACGGGATATAAGGAGGTGACTAACATCTATGGAAAATTCATGCCGCATCCTTGCACAGGACCATGCCATCAGCAACGATACATGGATTACCGGGCTCAACAACAACGACTTAATCATAGGCCCGTCCGGCGCGGGCAAGACGAGGGGCTACGTCATACCGAACATCTTACAGTGCAATGGGAGCATGGTCGTTGCGGATACCAAGGGGACAATCTGCCCGGAAGTCGGGCCGATCTTAGCACAGGAAGGCTATAAGGTAATGGAGATAAACCTTGCCGACTGTGCCTTATCACCTTACGGATACAACCCCCTTGCCTATATCAGGCGTGACAGATACGGCCGTTTCTCGGAACAGGATATTTTAACGCTTGCCGCCTGCACTGTCCCGGTCGAGACGGTGCGCGACCCATACTGGGAGAACATGGCGCGGATATACCTTGAATCCGCAGCGGCTTACGCGCTTGAGGCGCTGCCGGAGGAGGAACAGGATTTTACCAGCGTGGTCCGTCTTTCAGGCGAAATGGGGGTAGGGGGAAAATATAAGAAGCTCATGGAGGAACTGGCCGTGATAGACCCGGAGAGCTTCGCCCTTTCCCGCTACCGCATGTTCCAGAACGTCTCCGAGAACGCCGGCACTACGAGCTCGTGCATCCACAGTTTCCTCGCCTCCAAGATTTCGCCGCTTGCCTTTGACGGTGCAAAAAAGCTTTTCAAAAATCCGAACAAAATCAACATCAAGCGGCTGGGGAGGGAAAAGACGGCTGTGTTCCTCACAATCTCGGACACGGACAGCTCCATGTACCGGCTCGCCAACCTCTTTTACACGCAGGCTTTACATACCCTGTGCGACCTTGCGGACAAGAGCGCCGGGCACCGCCTGAAAGTGCCTGTCCGGTTTTACCTTGACGATTTTGCGTCCAACGTGGTGATACCGGATTTCGACAGAATCATATCCGTGATACGTTCGCGGGAAATCTCGGTGAGTGTCATCATCCAGTCGCTCTCACAGCTTGAATCGCTCTACGGCAGCCCAAAGGCAATGACAATCTTGAACAACTGCGACAACATGCTCTGCCTGGGAGCAGGGCGCGACATATCCACGGCAAGGTATATCAGTTACCAGGTCAACAAGCCCGTCAGCGCCGTCCTCAATACGCCATTAAGTGAGGCGTGGCTCCTTACCAGAGGGGAGGCGGCACAGCAGGTCAGGAAATACGATTTAAAATCGCACAGGCTTTATAACCGGCTTCCCGAAGCGGCACGGCCGGAAAACATAAAAACAGCAACAGAATACCAGCCGGGGGTTATGTTGTAAATCCCCGGCCCCACACGAAAGGAGAAAAACATATGTACATGGCAGAAGAAAACACAGTGCTGGATTTCCAGCAGTTCATTGATGAAGTCAAGGCGGGGGTGCAGGAGTTTTACCCTGATGCGGATATCCGGGTAACGCCCACGGAGAAGAACAACGGCCTCGTCCTTACCGGGCTTACCATCATGGAGCCGGGAAAGCGGGTCACGCCCACCATCTACCTCAACGGGCCTTACCAGTCTTACAGGGAGGGTGCTACGCTTGCGGAGCTTACCGCGGAAGTGGCGGACGCATACCGGAAAAACAGTCTGGAGGAAGACCCGGAAATCCCGGATATGACGGACTTTGAAGCCGTTAAGGACCTTATCTGTTTCAGGCTCATAAACAGGGAGCAAAACCGGGAACGGCTGGAAAAGATGCCGCACCGTGATTTCCTCGACCTTGCCATTATCTATTTTGTCCCTGTCACGGTTGGCGTCGGAACAGGCGGGAGCATCACCATAAATGACTATATGTTCAGGCTGTGGCAGACGGATGAAGAAACCGTGTACCGGTATGCGCTGGAAAACACAAGGAGGATATACCCCGTAACCTTACAGCCCATGGAGGACGTAATCCGGGAAATGATGGGGGACGATGCACCGGCGGCGCTGTTTTCAGAGAAAAACGGCGTTCCTGCCATCCCTCTGTACGTCCTGCGCTGTTACAGCGGGGATATGGGCAGTGCCGCCGCCATGCTCTACGGTGATATGCTGCGGGAGTTCGGGCAGGAGCATGGGAACTTCTATATCCTGCCGTCCAGCATCTATGAGGTGCTTCTCATGCCCGCGGGTCCGGGTCCGGCGGATGCCAGCTTCGTCTGCCCGGTGGTGCGTGATGTCAACCAGGCACAGGTGGCTCCTGACGAGGTGCTTTCCGACAATGCTTATTACTATCACGCGGACACCGGGGAAATCGAAATCCTCTCATGAGCCTGTGGCTCCTGTGCCCGTCACGCCTGCCGGAGGCTGGCGGGCAAAAAGGCGCCGTCCCCGGCGCCGGCCGCTATTTCAGAAGACTTTGAAGCGTTCCGAGCGTATGGAACAATTTTAATAATCTGCCCATGGAGGCAGTGAAAGGAGCATATGGATATGAAGAAAACAGAAACGACAGCAGTAAAAACAGAAGACACGGCAAAGGCCGCCCCGGTAGTCGTGCTCAAGACAGTATTGGAGCCGGAGGCAAAACCCGGACCGGCTAAGGCTGAAAAGCCCGCTTCCAAAATCGGAGCGAAATCCGAAGCGATCTCCGCTGGGAAATCTGCTTCCAAACCCGAAGCGAAATCCGAAGCGATCTCCTCTGGGAAATCAGCTTCTAAACCGGAAGCAAAATCCGAAGCGGTCTCCGCTGGGAAATCTGCTTCCAAACCCGAAGCGAAATCCGAAGCGATCTCCGCTGGGAAATCAGCTTCCAAATCAGAAGCAAAATCCGAAGCGATCTCCTCTGGGAAATCTGCTTCCAAACCCGAAGCGAAATCCGAAGCGATCTCTTCTGGGAAATCTGCTTCCAAACCCGAAGCGAAATCCGAAGCGATCTCCTCTGGGAAATCCACTTCTAAACCGGAATTAGGTGCCGGGGAAATGGCGGCTCATCCCGCAGCTTCCGTAAGTAACCCGGCTGTGCCCAATCCCCCGGCCGTATCCGAAAAGCCGGCCGCACAGGTTGTTGACTCTCCCCTTAAGAGGATGAAGCAGGAGTTTACCGAGAGGACCAATGTAATTAAGCAGGAAATGCGGAATATCCAGAACAGCTTCCTGGTTATCGGCTTCCAGCTCCACTGGATTAAGGCCAACAACATGTACAAGGTGCTGAACTATAAGAACATCATGGACTATGCCGAGAAGGAGTTTGGCATCAAGAAGTCTACCTGCTGTAATTTCATCAACATCATCGAGACCTATGCGGAAAGGGATGAAAACGGCGAAGTAATCGAGAGCATTGCAGAGTGCTACCGCAATTTCAGTTCTTCCCAGCTTATCGCGATGATTGGGATGCCCGAGGAAATGCAGCAGCAGGTCACGCCCGATATGAGCGTGAGGGCCATTAACCGGCTGCGGAAAGGCGAGCCGGAACAGCCCATGGTTGACGCGCCCAAGGCGGTAATCTCCGGGGCGAAGCCCGCAGAATCCTTACCTGTCCATGAAGTTCCGAAACCTGCCGTACCTGTGCCTGTCCATGAAATACCGAAACCTGCCATATCCGTGCCCATCCATGAAATACCGAAGACTCTGGGAGCGGCTAACAGCCCGGCGGCCAATAACGTCAGTAAACCTCTGGAAAACCATGTGCCGAGGACGCTGCTTGAAATCGAAAGCTACAGCGGTTACAGGAGCGCGGCCGATAAGATTGACAAGCTTGTGAAAGAGGCGTTCAAAGCCGGGAAGCGGATGAAGGTAAAGCTCGTATGCGAGGAAGGATGATTCCGGGCGGCGGGTTCTCCGTCCGTGAGGGGATGGCAAGGGCTCCGCCCTCCATCCTCTTGCTGCCTGACGGCTTCCGGCCATACAGGTAATTGAATGTGGTGCACAAGGGAAAATGTGTTCCGGGATGTTCCGGGCAATTTTAAAAAGGTTCACAGATTTTTGAAGTGGAACATCAACAGATTTGCCTGGAACGGCCGGAACAAAAAAGAAGCTTATCCGATGCCTGCACCCGTCACTTGTGCACTTCCATGATATCGCCCGGCTGGCAGCCGAGAATCAGGCACAGCTTTTCGATGGTATAGGCAGTAACGCTCCTGTTTTTCCGCAGCGCGTCAAGCGTGCCCGTGGAAAGGTGGTATTCCTTGATAAGCTGGTACTGGGTAATATTCTTTTTCTTTAATGTCTCCCATAACGGTTCATAGCTGAACATATACATCACACCTCGTAAAAATAAGTATAGATGTATATAATCCTGTTGAATATTGCCGGATGTTCGGCTATAATGGGATAAGAAAAGAAGACAGGGAACATGAGAGATTCTAGACGCTTGGAATACCGGACAGGAACCTTGACGGCAGGGAACAGGGCGGCAATTTTGCCTTGAAAATCCCATTGCAGTGCGTTATAATTAGGGTTACGAGATGAATAAAAAAGGCAGGCTATGAGGGACTGGCATCCCCCATAGCCCTATGCAGGAGATGATGGCTCCTAACACAGCATAAATACTATGCGCCAATACCTATTTTACTAGATTTTCCGCCTTTTATCAATAAGGAAGTCTGGCGATTTAGGCCAGTGTGCTGTACTTTATGACGGTGTGGGTAAATGAAATCCTGCGCCGTCTTTTTATTTGTCCCGGCAGTGGAACCACTCAGAGGGGGGCGGAAATCTCTGTCTCCCCTCTGGGATAACTGTTAATGGGATAAATCCCTGCCACAAAAAGGCAGAAAGTACGCAGCACAACGGGTAAGGCGCTGAGACAATAATCTATGACGCAGGCAGAAAGACTTTTTTCTGTCTGCTGTTCCCATGGGCCGTTCTGGACCGTTTTCCGTTTGTACATACCGGGCAGGAAATTCATACCCCAAAAAAATTTCAAAAAGATAAAACTTTGCAGATGGTTTCTGTGTCTGGATAAGTATAAGGCAGACACAGCTTACATGAAAAACCTGTAGACAGAAAGGAATGGAAAACATATGGCACAGACACGGGAAGAATTATTAAGAGGCCTGAATGGAATTAAAAAAGAAGTAGAGGCAGTCAACAGGCTGCAGAAAAAGGCCTATGAAACAGGAAAATTACGGAAGGCATACCAGCCCTCCCTGCCGCCCAATCCAGAATACAGCACCAGCCAGCAGTTATATTTTACGGGTGTGCTTGGAGGAATCCTTTCTCAGATCTTGGCGGTAATTATATTATTTATTATGGGAGAAACAGGGGCAGGGATTGTGTTCCTGCTCTACGCCGGGGTAATCACACTCATTATCTATAAGAAAAGAAATAAACCATCCAAACTCAGGCGGGTGCTGGAAATCCTTGTGCTTTTAGGCCTTATCCCCACCAATATAAAATCAGTACCCTTTACACTGGCTGCCCTCTGCATATCTTTCTTCCTTATAAAGATAATGGCAAAGAAATCAAAGGAACGCACCCTGCGGCTGAATGCAGAAACAGCACAGAGAAATGAGGAAATCCGCAAGTATAATGATGGGATAGACAGCCAGATTTATGAGATACAGGTACAGGCACAACAGCATGCAGCTCAGGCAAAGAATATCGGAGGCACCTGGTTCCCTAAGGATTATTACTATATGGATGCCGTAAGTTTCTTTATTTCGGCAATCGGCAACCTCCGGGCAGATAACGTGAAAGAGATGGTGAACCTTTACGAAGATAAAAAGCACAAAGACCGCATGGAGGACAAACTGAAACGGATAAACGGCATAGCGGAACAAAATGCAAGGGAACAGGAAATATTATCGTGGCAGATGGCTTTCTCCAATATTATACAGCTTGGACAGCTCTGGACCATGAACGACATAGGAAAGAAACTGGACAATAATTCTTATTACTAAAAGCCATATCAGGCAGATATAAGACGGAGAAATCAGAATGGATAATAATGAACTGGCCGCCCTGATAAAAAAGAGCCAGAGGGGAGATGCGGCGGCAATGGAGGAACTGCTCCGCGCTGCCTATGTGCCCGTCTCCTACCAGTGCCGCAGGTTCCTAAAGACTGGGGCGGACGCGGAGGATATGACGCAGGAGATACTTCTCCTGGTTTATACGAAAATCGGCACGCTCCACGAACCGGCGGCTTTCTGGGGATGGCTGGGGCGCATGACGGCAAACCGCTGTAAGAACGCCCTTACCCGCACCCATGAGGACCTGCCAATCCTTGAGGATGAAGAAGGGAACAGCGTCCTTGACAATATCGAAAACGAGGACAGACAGACCGTGCCGGAGGAAGCCTTCGACAATGCCGAGACCGCCCGGATGATAGGCGGAATCGTCGATGCGCTCCCAGGAGCGCAGAGGGACTGCGTCCTGCTCTATTATTATGACGAAATGAGCGTGAAGGAAATCGCGGAGGTGCTGGGCGCATCGGAGAACACGGTCAAGAGCCGCTTAAACTATGCACGAAAAGCAATTAAAGATAACGTGCTCGATTACGAGAAAAAACAGGGAATCCGGCTCCACAGCCTTGCACCCATACCGCTCCTGCTCTATTTCCTCCGCATGGAGGCAGAGGCAAGTACCGATACACAGAAAGCGGAACAGGCGGCATCGAAAGCCATGGAACAGGGCGCTGCGGCTTCCGCCGCTTCCCTTTCCGGGGCATCCGCCCGTCCTGTCGCCCATGCCTTAAAGGGCATTTCTATCAAGACAGCTGCCGTGGCAGGCGCCGGGCTGATACTGATCGGCGGGACTGCGGCGGGAATTGCAGCGATCATCCGCAATGGAAATGAAAAAGCGGATGAAAATTCCATCCGTCTGGAGACGGAGGCCGGACAGGAAGATACTGCCAGAACAGAAAACGCTGGACAGGAAGCCGCCCCGGAAGAGGATGCTATGGCACAGGAAGAACCACTCTTCCCAGAAGAAGCCTTTGCCGCCCTGCCTTATACGGGCGATATAGGCCAGTGTGCAATGACCATGGAACAGGCGGAGGCTTTTGCCGAAGCCCTCGATACATGTATTGCTGAAAGCCGGGAAGAAGGAAATGAAACGCCATTCTGCCGTGCCGCCCTGTTTGATGCGGGGAACGGCATACCTGCCCTGTTCGTGGCATGGGGACGGGATGTGTACTATGTGAACAGCGCTTATTCCGGCGGCATGACGCCGGAGCATACGGAAGATAATTATATGGCTGACACATCCCGGATATACTGCTGGGACGGCAGAAAAGCGTCAGCCGGTGCCGGGGGAAGGCTGGAAGAAATTCATGGAAACATAGCCGTGACAGACAAAGGACTGCTTACCGATACAGGATTTTATACTTTCACGGACGGCATGGCGGAGCTCGCCCATACCTATGAGGACTTTTTCCTGTATTACGATACCGCCCCGTCCGTGGATAAATTCAGGGAATATATTGCGGAGCACGGTGTTTTTGAGGGCGGCTATGATTTCGGCACGCTGACGGAGGATAAATGGCAGGTATACTATGAGGGTGATTACATAGAGACTGGCGGCAGATGGTGCAATAACGAATACGGCTCCCTTGTCTCTGCCCTTGACGGCGTGTTCCTTACCCGCGGCGAGGCCGAAGCCGCAGGACAGGATATGGCATGGTATGCAGCGGAATGGAAGCTGGGCAACGGACAGATGTGGAGGGAGGACGTAAGCTGGTCATGGGCCGGTGACTGGATGGACGCGGAAGA
Organism: Lachnospiraceae bacterium; assembly: GCA_021770245.1. Classification (GTDB taxonomy): domain Bacteria; phylum Bacillota; class Clostridia; order Lachnospirales; family Lachnospiraceae; genus Eisenbergiella. The sequence goes on along the minus strand of JAETRI010000004.1, from coordinate 59,194 downwards.
ACTGGCCGCTCTGCTCCGGGGAGGAAGCGGCACAGCCGCAGGCAGTGAAGCACCTGCCCCGGGAAATAAGGCGGTAGGCACGGAGGGGGATATCCGGCGCACTACGGTTGATTCCCGCGGCTATGATATTGAAATCTGGTATGAAATCCCGGATTTCCCCGAAGACACGGACGGTTATCAGAACATCAATGTCTTTTTTGAAGGGCTCCAGGATGCGTTTCTCAATAATGAAAGCGGCGAGCTGGCCGATTTATGGGATATCGTGGAGGGAAACCCGCCCACATCGGAAAGCTATTATTATACCGTCTCCGCAGAAGTAAAATCACGGACAGCAAAGTATGTGAGCGTCAGCCAGACACAGGAAATGTACCTTGGCGGCATGAGGGAAAGTGAAAGCCGTTATTATAACTTCCGCACCGATACCGGTGAGGTGCTTGCTCTCACCGACATTCTGGACGGGACGGAGGGGCAGATTGCTGATCAGGTTGCGGATGCGGTTGCCGCCGCAGACCCTTACACGGAGGAGACGGGTGCACTGGATGCTATCAGGAGCCGCGATACCGGGGAATTTGACTTCTATTTATCAGACGGCCATATATACCTGAGTTTTGATACCTATGACCTTTACGGAACAGCTTACGGCGGGGACCCACCGGTGGAGGTGGAACTGCCGGCAGAACTGAAGGCGGAATGGAGATAAAAAATATTTAAAAAATTTCTGGATTTATAAAACCTGTGCCCGTGCTTCCGTGTCTGATAAGTATAAGGCAGGAAAAGCGGGGAGATACAAAGGAGGCGATGCGTATGAGGGAAAACGGAACAAGGGGAACGCCGCAGAAAACAAACCGCAGGCTGGGCGGAATAATCAAGCCGTCGAGCGAAGCGAAGACGGATTGATGCGAGCGTAGCGAGCGTCGGGCCTGCTCCACGCAGCCGGTTCAAGACATGAAGATGATATAATCATCTTTGCAAAAGACAAAGGACGCTCGCGCGTCCCGGTCAAATACATGAAGAAATGGCTAAAAACAAAGCCATGCTTCGCAACAAAGACATAGTTCCTGCATCGGAAAAGGTGCTGACGACACAGACTGTACCCTCGGGCGTACGTGGTTGCCGACGGACCATCCTCCGACGGCGTCAGCATCTTTTCGGGTGCAGGAATAAGACAACCATAAACAATCTATCTATCACAGAAAGAGAGGTAATTACGATGAAGACAAGAAGTATCGCAACTAAGGCAATGGCTCTGCTTATGGCAAGTGCTATGGTTATGGGAAATACAGGCATGGTCGTACACGCATCGGATGACGGCTGCGCAAGAGACGAAGTGGCTGCAGGCGGTCTCGGCGACGAGGCAGCAGTAAGCATCGGTGGAAATGACCCTGGTTCCAGCTACAGCGATTCTGGAAATTCCAGCTCCAGCAGCTCCGACTCTGGTTCCAGCTCTTCCGACTACAACTATGATGACGGCTGCGTAAGAGATGAGGTTGCTGCAGGCGGTCTCGGCGACGAGGCAGCAGTAAGCATCGGCACATCCGCATCCTACAGCGCTCCCACTCCCAAGGCAGCAGGCAAGACCGCTTCCGCAGGAAAGGAAGAGTTCCGCGCCATCGCCAAGGCAGGCGCAGGCACCTATAAGGTCATGCACAAAGGGGTTGAGGTCGCTACGTTCCACCTCATGGACGCTGACAAGAAAGCCGTTGCATGCACCGCAGTGGCACTCAAGCTGCGCGACGACGGCAAGTACGCCATCAACTACGAGGTTGCCGACGCGACAAGTCTGACCGTAGGCGCTCCCGTTGACAGAACCTATATGTACAAGACCCTGGGCGTGAGCTATGTCACCATCAACGATGAGATGGTTATCGACATCGAGGCAGAGGCACAGGCAGCGGCTACGAAGTAGACGCCGCCTGTACGTGAACCTGCGAACGACAGTGAGCAGGCAGAGGCAACTGTCAAATAAGAAATCATGTAAAAGGCTGGCTTGCAATAAAACGCAGGCCAGCCTTTTTGTTTTGCGCAAAAAAAACTGGAAAGGACAATATAAAGCCATGGATGGACACCAAACGGAACTCACTCCCGAACAACAATACATGGTTGACCAGACGGTCGCTACCATGAGGATATCAGGCATGGAACCGCCCGAGGAACTTATCGAGGAACTCAGAAGAATCGCGGCAGGCGAAAAGACCGTAGAGGAATCCATTAAGGAACTCGACGAGAAATACAGGCAATGATTTCACCCACATAAAAGGAGGCTTCCTCTTTTTCTTCTGATCCAGAATTTTCAGCAGATCTGCTGCGGATTTTCCAGCCTCTCTCTCTACACTTTGAAAGCAGCGCCGCCCTCTGCGGCGCCGGATATGATTCTGAAGCCGGATGTCTAAGATGACATCGCAGTCTGCTTAACTGCGGCTGCAAAGGGGCGGTTTTCGCCGCCCCGAATCCAACGCGGATATTATCTTATCTATCAGAGGAGGCATGGGAAAAAACATGGTAAGTTTTTACGATACCAGGCTGAACGAAAACGGCAGCGTTATGTTAGTGGAGGAAAAACAGGAAGAATATGAAACGGAGAAAATGAACTCCCCGGAGCAGATTGCGCTGCTTGCCTGCCGCCTCCTCCACCTTGACGAATATGCGGAGGAACACATCTATATGCTTGCCCTGAATAGTGCCTGCGGGCTTCTTGGCATCTTCTTCCTTTACAAGGGAACGGTAAACTCTGCGGTTGCATCGCCACGGGAAATCTATATCAGGGCATTGTCTGCGGGCGCGGTACAGATAGCCCTCATCCACAACCACCCATCGGGAAGCGTACTGCCAAGCGAGCAGGATATCAAGCTTACGGAAAGGGTGAAGAAAGCCGGGGAGCTTTTGGGAATCAGCCTTGCCGACCATATCATCATAGGCGGGAAAAGTAGGGCTTACATCAGCTTCCGCGAGGCAAAGTTGATTTGAAGGGAAAGGGCACGCGCAAAACCAGATAAAGGAATTTTCGGAGCTGCTGCTCTGGTAGTAAAAACAGACTGCCGGGGTGGCAGCTCTTTTTTTTTTCTCCGTTGAATTGGTTCTTATAAATGCCTGAAAACGGTCTTTTAAAAGCCCATTCAGAGACCTTAAAAAGACCACATGGAAAATTATCTGATGGCAGTGGTCTTCATGAGGACCATAAAGAGACCATCCCGAAAGATTATTATATAGCCGCTGGTCTTCACGAGGACCTTAAAAAGACCGTCTGAAAAATATTTGATAAACTTCTGGTCTTCATGAGGACCTTAGAAAGACCACTAAAAGATTATTTTATAGTCATTGGTCTTCGTAAAGACCATAAAAAGACCACCCGGAAAGATTATTTTATATCCGTTGGTCTTCACAGAGACCATAAAAAGACCATCTGGAAAGATTGCTTTATAGCCGTTGGTCTTCACAGAGACCATCAAAAGACCATCTGGAAAGATTGCTTTATAGCCGTTGGTCTTCGCAGAGACCATCAAAAGGCCATCCTGAAAGATTGCTTTATAGCCAATGGTCTTCACAAGGACCTAAAAAAGACCATAAATGATTTACAAGTTTCCGGGGCGGTATGCCCCTTTTGTTTTCTGTTCTCGAAGATCGCTTCGGAATCTGTTAAGGATTTCCCGCTGGATAATCTTTAGGATTGGATATGCGCCGTCTCCAATCTTAAAGATTTATTTTTTTTTAATCGGGCAACGGGATTGTATGGATATAGCAGGCAGATTTCGGGATGGACTATATATACATGAATATAGAGCGGAAAATGTACGGAATTGCGGAAGCAAAAAACAGGCATAAATTAAATTTTCAAGTGAGGGCACTGGACGAAATTGCATGGAAATTTAATTCAAAAACGCCCCAGTAAACATGCAGCTTCCCGAATTTTTTTCCAAATTGGAAATTAAATTCAGAGCAAAAAAACCTTATTTGGAAATTCTACAGGCTGCATTTTACCATGTCACAAGGACACGAATTTATGGAAGAGTGAGGGCACTGGCTGAAAAACGCCTTCCATAAATTCAAAAAGAAATGGCGGAAATACGGGCTTTTTTTGAATTTATGGAAATTATGGAAATTATGGAAGCGTAATTCCGGGGTGATTTTGAATTTATGGAAAGCCACCAAAACCATTTTTTAGGCGCTGCCGCAGGCACGAATTTAGGTCCAGGTGAGGGCACTGCCGCAAAATGGAGGGACCTAAATTCAAAAAGAAACCGCGAAAATACGGGCATTCCAGCATTTTAGGGATTTTAGGTATTTTAGGTCCCTAAAATTCCGGGGCAGAATTGAATTTAGGTCCGCCCCGAAATGCCCGTATTTTCAGATGTTGCGGGACTTTTCTGCATTTTCTTACGAAAACGCATAAAAAACGGGTGAACAGGATAAGAGGGTCTTACTCACTTCGCATTTCATGCTCCGTTCGGTCAGCATAGCTGACAGACCTTCGCCGTCCGCTCCGCTCCCGGCTCACCCACTCCGCGATTCTCGCTCCGGGGCTCTTACTGCGAATCTCCACTTTGTTCCGATTCTTGCCCACTACGAGCTCCGCTCTCCGGGGTCCTGTTTCCGGGCTGCTTCGCATCCCATGCAATGCCTCCGGCATTATAAAAAGGCATCAACTTCTCCCGCGTCCAAAAATCCCATACCAGGAAACTGACCTGTGAGTTTACAGAAGGATATTCGGCAATTTTGAAGCGATCTTGAAAAGAAATCCCATGTAGAAAAAGATAATCTGCGTGGCGGAGCCACGCAAGAAGTCGGATAAGTTTCAGGCTGGCAGTTGTCTTCCCCATATTAAGCATGGAGGGCTTGGCCTTACGGCCAAGCCGGGGGTTTTCATGACCATACACAGGAAGGAGGACAACAGTATGGACATGAAAAACTATATTAACGGGGTCACTTACGACCTGAATGGAGCCTATGGGGTGGGGTACACGCACAAGGGTGAGAAGTTCCTGTTCGATAAGGAGGATTTCGACAAGATTAAAAATTACCGCTGGCATTTTGATGGTAAAGGTTATCTTGTTGCGAAAGAAAAAGGACCTGCTAACAAAAATGTAAAAATCCATCAGGTCATCATGGGAAAAGCACCAAAAGGAAAGCTGATTGACCACATCCGGAGCACGGCAGAATGCTTAAACAGAAAAGCAGATAACCGGAAAGAAAATCTCCGGTTCGTCACACCGGCGCAGAATAGCATGAACAGAGAGCGGCGCTCCGATAACGCAAGCGGGCACACAGGTGTGCGATGGGAACAGAAAAGACAAAGATGGCTGGCAAGGGTAAGAAAAGGTAAGATGGATGTACGGAAGAGATTCCCATACGACCAATTCAGGGAAGCATGCCTGTGGCAGGAAAAAACAGCGAAGAAAATGTTCGGCAAATACGCTTATGTGAATTGCAGCATTCCTCCCCAAATCCAGCAGGCCGAACCTGGCTTGTGATAACGGATACAGGTCATGATCAGGATTGCGCGCCTGATTATGGCCTGTATTTTTTGGGTGGATGATCGCAACGGATTTCCGCTGATGGAAGAAAAAGGGATATGTCTGTACATATAAAAAAATCATCCTCCGTATGCCGCCAGCCTTGACTTCATGGGACTGCAATGTGGCGGAACCATCCTGCCGACGGTGAGGAACTCAGGAATAGACAGGGACTTTCCCCACCATCCGGCCGGAAAATTTTAACATTGCAGTCCCGTGAAGTCAAGGCCGGGCCATTGCCGGGGCAATGGTGGCTGGGTATATCTGCCGCCCCGGCTCCGAATCTTGGAATGGGCAGGGGCTTGCGCCCATTGATACCGTTAATGCACAGGAATACACCTCTACGTTGTCTTGGAATGAAAAGATATAAGGCCGTGTCCACGGCCCGGTTGAAAGAATGAAGATATAAAATAATCCACTGACACAGGAAAGAGAGGAACTCAGGATGAAGAACATAAGAAATTACGGCATAGTAACAGGCAGACTTACAAGAGACCCTCAGGTGTTCGAGAACAGGGACGGCTCCAGAAAGATTAAGTTTACGGTTGCCGCGCAGAACCATTTCACAAATGGACAGGGCGAATATGATTCGCAGTTTATCCCGTTGGAAGCGTTCATTTCCGCTAAACAGCAGAATAACGGACCGTTTGACTATCTCGATAAAGGAGACCTGGTATCCTGCAGTTACAGCGTCCAGAACAACAACTATAAGGATGGGAATGGCGAAATGGTCTATGGGCTGATACTGCTCGTTGACAATCTCGCTCTCCTGGAGAGCAAGACCTCCAAAGAGGCCAGGCTCGCAAAGACAGCATAATAACAGAAAAAGCCCCGCATGGATTGTGTGTGCCTCACATTCCATGTGGGGTTAATTTTTTTCTGTAATATTCCGTTCCGGCTGTTCCGGGCGAATCTTTAAATGTTCCTCTTCAAAAAGTTTATAGGCCTATTAAAAATGCTCGGAACGACTTGGAACACTCGCCCATGTGCATTACATTCAATTACCATACTTAGCAGTAATGGGAAGCAAAACGGAGAAAGCAAATCCGTTCCATACGGTTTGGAATGGGTTTCGGTGTTTTTCACATGCACAAAAAGACTGTCATTCCGGCAGTCTCTTTATTTTTTCCTGCATGTGTGCTATCATTTTCCTATCCGCAATCATCTAAAAAAGCATATCAGGGCTCTTTTCCTCAAAAGTAGTAAATTGGTAGTAAATTCAGTTTAGAATCTTGCGGAAATGCTGTAAAATCAAGGATTTTGAGCGTTACTATATACATTTACAATAAAGACAAATAATTTCTATGCATATGCGTTGATTTACAAATAAAAATAACCAAGTGAAAAGATGGAATAAAAGCGCCTCTTGGGGCGCTTTTATTCCGAAATTAGGAGAATATTATTCCTATAAGATTGTTATTGTTCCGAAAACGGAGTACAATGTTTTGGAAGGCGAGGTGTACTCTTTATGTATATGACAGTAAAACAGGCCGCAGAGAAATGGGGAATTTCAGATAGACGTGTGCGCATATTGTGCGCAGAAGGGAAAATTCCTGGCGCTATTCGTGAAAGACGCCGCTGGATGATTCCGGTAGATACAAGAAAACCGGCGGATGGACGGTTTAAGGCAGCAGAAAGTTTACTGGCAGCTATAGACAGGAAGAAAAGTGAACTGGATACCAGACGCCCGCTGACGCAGGGGGAAGTGGAACGTCTGACAGAGGAATTCATTATTGAGTATACCTATAATTCAAATGCAATGGAAGGAAATACACTGACCCTGCGTGAGACGGATATGGTTTTGCGTGGCCTGACGATTGACAGGAAACCTTTAAAAGACCATATGGAGGCAGTCGGGCATAAAGAGGCATTTGATTTTGTGCGGGATTTGGTAAAAGAACAGGCGCCTTTATCGGAAAGCATCATCAAGCAGATCCATTATCTTGTATTGGCAGATAAACGGGAAGACCGCGGTGTTTACAGAAGAGTCCCGGTCAAGATCATGGGTGCGAAACATGAACCGGTACAGCCATATTTAATCCAGCCTAAAATGGAACAGTTGTTGGAGGATTATAGGAATCATACAGATCATATTATTTCCCGGCTTGCACGGTTCCATCTTGAATTCGAGGGAATTCATCCTTTTATTGACGGAAATGGCAGGACCGGAAGGCTGCTCGTAAACCTGGCATTGATGAAAGCCGGATATCCGCCAATTGACATTAAATTTGCAGACCGGATTTCTTATTATAATGCGTTTGATGAATACCATGTAAAACATGATCTTGGTGCAATGCAAAAATTGTTTGCGGGTTATGTGAATGCAAGGCTGGACAGCTGCTTGATGATGCTGGAAAAATAACTATAGGCTCAAGATTCCGAGAGCCTATTGGAATAACCCAAAGCCTTTAATATACCAAGCTCTTTTTTGTGGGTGTCAATATAATGCTTCATATAAAACATGAGCATAACAACCGAAGTGATCAGCAGACAACCGCCGCTTACAAGACAAACGACCTTTGCCGTTGATACCTGAGCGTTATAAAAAACCATAGACAATTCTGATGTTATTTCACTCTCAACAGACAAAATATCCAAATAAAAGTTCAGAAACATGGTACATACGAGCACGGCACAGCAGGAGATAACAGAAATACCAATGAGTTTTGAAGCGTTTTTTATACCAATAAGCATATTAATCCCCCTTCCGGAGCGTTTACGCGACGGGGCGATGAGAATTCGCGTATGCGATTTCACGTCTGTGACCCTATCACCATCCAATCTCATAAGCGGTCTTTGGAACTTCGTTTTGATATAGATCGGATATTTTTCCGCTGTTCATTTTGACGACCGTTTTAGCCATTTCTGCAATATTCAAATTGTGTGTTACCATTACAATCGTAAAGCCATACTTGTTTTTCAGACTGCAGATATAATCCAGCACCTGTCTGCCTGTCAGCTCGTCTAATGCGCCTGTCGGCTCATCAAGAAACAATATTTTCGGCTTTTTCGCCAATGCTCTTGCAACGGAAACCCTTTGCTGTTCGCCGCCTGAAAGTTCGCTCGGATACTTATGTAGTTTCTCTCCGAGCCCGACCGCTTCGATAACCGCTTTGTAATCTTTGTTGCCCGCCAAGTCCGCCCCCATTTTCACATTTTTGTCAACATCCATATTCGGCAGCAGATAATACTGTTGAAAAATAAATCCGACATTGTCCTTACGGAATGCGGTTAATTCCCTGTCAGAAAGTGCAGTAATATCTACTCCCCCGTAAAACACTTTACCGCTGTCAGGGCGTTCGAGACCCGAAATCACATTCAAAAAAGTAGATTTTCCCGAATCTGATGCACCGAGGATCACGACAAAATCCCCATCTTTAATTTCCAGGCTGATACCGTGTAAAACCGGAAACCGGCTTTCTGAGGTACCGTATGATTTTATGACTTTTTTCACTTCAATCATGGCTTTCGTACCCCTTTTTTGTTTTTTAAAATGCTTGTACATACCTCTGTAAGCATCGAGCTGATTTCGGTATCTGTAAAGCGGCACATGTTGGTGGCACAAAGCGTTGCGATGCCGTGTGTATAAATCCAAAGGTGATGATACAGCCTTTCAGCCATAGGCCTGTCAATTCCGTAATCGTTTTGAATGGACAAAAGAATTTCCTCATAACTTTCCTCTATCAATGGAAGTACACGCGAGAAAGCAGGCATTTGAGGCTGCTCCGTCATAAATAGAAGCTGAAAAAGTTTTGGCTCGTTAACGGAGAAGAGAATATACTGCATCCCTACGCCCTTAAAAGGGTGTTTCTCATGGAACCCTTTTTTGACATACTCTTTATACAGCGCTCTGGCGGATTTCATCACGGCCTGCTGAACTTCATCCATATTTTTGAATACAGTAAAAATCGGTCTCGCTGAACTGCCGAGGCTTGTTCCCAATGCTCTGGAAGTTAAGGCTTCATAGCCATCTGTTTTGACAATATTAAATGCAGCGTCAATAATTTCCTCTCTTGTGAATTTTGCTTTTGGCGGCATAGCTTGATTTATCCTTTCTAAAACGAGTGTTTTAAATCATATGATTTATTATATCTGAAATCTCCATAAAGTCAATGGGCGGAAGAGGTTTTTATTGTAATTATTGACATTACAACAAAAAAGGGATAAAATATCAGGAAGAAAGAGAGGTGTTATTCCATGCAGATTTCAAGCAGATTTACTTTGGCAGTCCACATTTTTGCCTGCATAGATGTATTTAAGGATGATTATAAGGTGACAAGCGATTTTCTGGCAGGCAGTACGAATGTGAATCCGGTGATTGTCCGAAAGATACTGGGGCAGTTAAAGGCGGCGGGGCTTGTGGAGGTGGTAAGGGGTTCCGGTGGCGCTTCTATCCCCAAGCCTTTAAATGAGATTTCTTTCCTTGATATCTACAATGCGGTTGAATGTATTGAAAACGGGGAACTGTTTCACTTCCATGAGAATCCGAATACAGACTGTCCGGTGGGGAGAAATATCCATGCTGTTTTGGATGATAAGCTGATGCGGGTGCAAAAGGCCATGGAGACCGAGCTGTCCTCCATCACATTGGAAGATATCAGGAAGGATGTAAAAAAAATTATTGATCTGGAGTAAGTGGAATTGGGGCTTTGAGGCATTTTTCAAAGCCTCAAATTTTTTTGAAAAAAATTTATTGTAACTATTGACATTACAACTAGCGTGTGTTAATATCTTGTTGTAATAAAGAAAATTACAACGAGCGAATTAAGAAAGGCAGGTATTTATTATGAAGGTTGCAGTAGTATGTGCGAATGGCAAAGCAGGACAGATGATCACAAAGGAAGCAGTACAGCGCGGGCTTGATGTCACGGCAGTTGTGCGGGGAGAGAACAGGTCGGCAGCGCCCCAGTCCATAAGCAGGGATGTGCTGGACATCACGGCAGAAGACCTGAAAGGTTTTGATGTAGTGGTTGACGCATTTGGCGCATGGACGGAAGGAGAGCTCCCGCTGCATAGCTCGTCCCTGAAAACCCTGTGTGATGCGCTGTCCGGTACGGAGACCAGACTGCTGGTAGTCGGAGGTGCGGGAAGCCTGTATGTGAATCCGGAGCATACGGCCTGCGTTGCCGATGGTCCGGATTTTCCGGATATGTTCAAGCCGCTTGCGGCTGCAATGGCAAAGGCTCTTTCCGAACTTCGGCAGAGAAACGATGTGAAGTGGACTTACATAAGCCCTGCAGGGGATTTCCAGGCGGAAGGTGAGCGCAGCGGCGAGTACATTCTTGGCGGAGAAGAACTGACGCTGAATGAAAAGGGCGAGAGCATCATCAGCTATGCGGATTATGCCGTTGCTATGGTGGATGAGATTGTAAAAGGAAGTCATATCCAGGAGCGGATCAGCGTGGTTCGGAAATAAGTCAGGCGTTGTTCAACTGTTACCAAATAAAATTATTATAAAACATGGAGGTATCTCAAAATGAAAAATTCTACCTGGAAGATCCCCATGGTGTGATCGCCGATTTTTCCGGCAATCCTCCGTATGAATTTTAATGCGGGATAAGGTATGTCTTCGGGGCAGGGTGAAATTCCTGACCGGCAGTATAGTCTGCTATCTGGCGAACGGCTGATACGGTGAAATTCCGTAACCGACGGTTACTGTAAAGGTATGCGGGAGCCATCCGGCGGATGGTTCCCTGCAATAGTCCGGATGGAAGAAGATATGACAAGGGCAGTTTCTTATATTTTGGCGTTTGTGGAATTTCCCGTCCCGCTGTCCCCGGCATTTGCCCGGATGGATCTGTCGGATTTCCCGGCGCTTATAGGGGCGTTTGCTTTTGGGCCGGTTTCCGGCATCATGATTGAGCTTGTAAAAAATGGGCTGCAGCTGCTATCTACTTCAACGGGAGGTGTTGGGGAGTTGGCAAATTTCCTCATAGGGGCTTCCTTTGTGTGGGCGGCGGGCTTTATCTATAGATTTCATAAAACGAAAAAGACGGCATGGGTTTCCTGCATAGCGGGCAGTTTTATTATGGGGATTGCTGCGGCAGCTGCAAATTATTTTATCCGCTTCCTATGTTTGAGGTATTTATGCCGCTTGACCAGGTGATCGCTTCTTTTGGGGCTTTTATCCCTTTTATCCGGACGAAGTTGGACGTGGTACTGTTTAATGTCCTTCCGTTCAATGTGCTGAAAGGGCTGGTGATCGGGATTTTTACAATGGTGATTTATAAAAGGCTTACACCGGTATTGAAGGGGGTGCATTGAATTATGGAAAGCAAAGTGTATCTGAAAAAACTGCTGGAGGAGTTTCATTCCGCAACAGTGGCTACGATAGGGGCGGACGGCCATCCCCAGACCCGCGTGATTGATATGATGCTTTGGGATGATAGGGGCGTATATTTTTTGACGGCCAAAGGGAAGGAATTTTACAGGCAGATCACGGAGCAGCAGTTTATTGCGGTTTCCGCAACGAAAGGTAAGGCGTCTGTCTCCCTGCGGGGGAAAGTGAAAAATATCGGTTCGGAGAGGCTGGATGAGATTTTTGAGAAGAATGTATATATGAAGGAAATTTATCCGGACGATACGCGCACGGCATTGGAAGTATTCTGCGTGTATGAGGCCAATGGGGAATACTTTGATATCAGCGACCCATCCCATGTAGTCAGAGACGGCTTTGTGATTGGGGATACAGAAGCAAAGCAGACGGGATATTTTGCAGGCCAGGGCTGTATCGGATGTAAGCTGTGCTATTCTGTCGGCCCGCAGAAATGTATCGACATATCAGGCAAACCCTATAACCTCCCATGCAGATATATCCTGCATACGGTGGGACCGATCATCAGAGGTACTCCCACAAAGACGGACTGTGAACTGTTGGCAGGGTGTTACCGTTCCTGCCTGGAGCTGGCGGCGGAAAACGGCCTGGAGAGTGTGGCGTTCTGCTGTATCTTTACCGGGGAGTTCCATTTCCCGAATGACAGGGCGGCGCAGATTGCGGTAAGCACGGTCAAGGATTTTATGCGGCAGGAAACAAGTGTAAAGAAGGTGGTTTTTAATGTATTCAAGGATCTGGACAAAGAAATCTACAGAAAATTACTCTGAGGGAATAGGAAGGCTTGCAGAGGCGGTAAAAGAGGCGGATGCTGTTGTGATAGGCGCGGGTTCCGGTTTATCGATATCGGCGGGGCTTACTTATTCCGGGGAGCGTTTTGAAAAGTATTTTGGGGATTTTATAGCGAAATACCATATCCGGGACATGTATTCCGGAGGGTTTTATCCGTACCCTGATCTGGAGGAATACTGGGCATGGTGGAGCAGGCATATTTATTATAACCGCTATGTGGATGCCCCGGAATCGGTCTATCCGAATTTGTATGAGGTGGTCAGGGACAAGGACTATTTTGTGCTGACAACGAATGTAGACCACCAGTTCCAGAAAGCGGGATTTGATAAAAAGCGGTTGTTTTATACCCAGGGGGATTATGGGCTGTGGCAGTGTTCAAAGCCGTGCCATCAGAAGACGTATGATAATGAGGATGCGGTACGGAGGATGATCTCGGAGCAGAAGGATATGAAAATTCCGACGGAGTTGATACCGAAATGTCCCGTCTGCGGTGCGCCTATGACAATGAACCTACGTTGTGACGATACTTTTGTGCAGGACGAAGGCTGGTATGCGGCATCAGGGCGGTATGATGATTTTATTCGCCGGCATAAAGAGACGCGTATTTTGTTTTTGGAGCTTGGGGTGGGAGGAAATACCCCGGGAATTATTAAATATCCGTTTTGGCGCATGGCTCATGAGTGGAAAAATGCGGGATATATTTGCATCAATGCCAAAGAGGCTTATGCGCCGGAGGAAATCAGCGACAGATCCATCTGCATTAAAGAGGATATCGGGGAAGTGTTAAAGCATCTTATGGATTTGGATATTCAAAATTGCTTTAGTATGTCATGATGCCCTACATCTACCAGAATAATCATTTTGTCACCTTCGTAATACCAGATAATACGGATATCCACGTTGACGCTGCACTCAAAAAGATCTGTAGTCCCTTGGATACGTTTTGTTCGCAGGGATGGGTGTGAAGGATTTTCAGCCAGAAGCTGCAGCTTGTTTTTAAGCTGTTTCTTTTCCTGGACAGTCAGATCCTTAAAGTGTTTTTGGAAGCGGGGTGTAAAAGTAAATTCATATGCCATTATTCTGCCTCCAATTTGTCAAAAAGAGCATCCACATTGTCGAAAACAGGTTGTTCTCCAGAGGCAATTCTTGCTTTTACATCGCTGATTTCTTCCCGAAGCTCATTCAGGTATTTCTTAGGGTAGACAGCAACCGGCATAATGCAGATAGAACCGTCTTTCTCGAAAATATCCAGTTTGTCGCCTTCTGACAGACCAAGCTTGACAATGATTTCTTTTGGGATGGTAATCTGGGCTTTTTGGCGTAATTCAGCTAACATAGTATTATCTCCTTTGCATTTTGAATTAAAGTGAGAAATTCTTACTTTCTTACTTGCAGTATATTCAAATTATACCCATAATGCAAGAGGAATATGAAATTTAACAACAGAAAAATGGTGCGCAATAAACATAACACCCCGGGGATCATTAAATATCCGTTCTGGCAGATGACGGCGGCGAATCCGAAGGCTGTGTATGCCTGTATCAATTATGGGGAGGCTGTCTGCCCGAAGGATATTGAGAAACAATCCATATGCCTGAATGGGGATATAGGTGAAGCTATCAGTGGTATTTTAGAGTGAACAAGGTAAGAGTATCTTGCCCGGAAAGGTCAGTCTGCCTTGTGCAGATTGGCCTTTTGCAGCTATCTCCTTCAAACAGTGGTGCGGGAGGCCGGCTGCTCAACTAATGGGCAGCCTCCTGCCCGATTTAACAGCCGATCCGGATGATTTCGACCGAATGAGGTCTCAGGCAAAGCTTCATGCCGGGGTGGAAATCCCCCAGCTCTTCTTCGAGAATTTCCACCTGGGTATTTCCCACATCGTTGTAGGAGGAAACGCTTTTGCCGCATATGTAATAGCCCTTTACTTTTCCGGCGGCCTCGAAATGAAGTTCGATCTCCGAGGGTTCCTCCGCCAGTTTATTGACGAAAGCTATCGCTATCCCCGGCCTGTCGCTGAACCCGGTGGCGCAGATATCCAGGGCGTCGATCTCCTCTGGCATCCCCTCACAGTTGACAACGCGGATCCTTTTCATGTCGGGGCAGCCGATGTTTCTCACGATGTCCCCCATATAATTGGTGTAAAGATAGAAGACATGGTATGTGGTCCTCAAAACGATCCCCTCAGGATAAGTATAAATACATCCCCTTGTGTTGATCACGGGCGCGAAATTTGCCATGCCGACAATATCGCAGTTCCGGTTCAGGGCATTTAGGAAACAGGCCGTAAAGACGGCGTCCGCCATGGTGTAGATAGAATTATCGTCGTTGTCATCCCGCGGATACAGATAATCTTTTTTCTCTACGCCCTGTTCGATGGAATGGACATTCGGGTGATACCATTCCTTCATGTTCCATTCATCAAAGGCGATTTTGATCTTTTTTTCCAGTCCCATCGCCATGAGAAGCCCCCTTACCTTACCTATGGCGTCCTCAGTATGGGCGGTAAAGGCCATCGCCTGATTATAATCTGCGGGGCGGTTGGTTTCATGGATGTGGTCCCAATACTGATGGATGGAGATCCAGTCCAAGAAGTCTTTGCAGTTTTCCAGAAGTTCCAGATTCCAGTGGATATCAGTGAGAGCAGCCGCAGTCAGCTCTGTGGTGGGATCCACATGCTTGATCATCTTGGCGGACTCCTTTACCAGACGGCCCCATTCCTCTGAGGCCTTGGCGCCGATTTCCCAGCTGCCGTAGTTTTCATTTCCCACGCTCCAGAATTTGACGCCGTAGGGCTCTTTGTGGCCGTTTTGGATGCGCAGTCTGGCGTACTGCCCCTCGGATTCGAGATTGCAGTATTCCACCCAGTCGCTCATCTCTTCCGGGCTTCCGGTCCCGGCGTTGGTGCAGATATAGGGTTCGCATTCCAGTTTTCTGCACAGGGCAATGAACTCGTCGGTTCCGAATTCGTTTGATTCCTCCACCCTCCATGCCTTGTCAAAATAGGGAGTCCTTTTTTCCCCGACGCCGCCTTTCCAATGATAGGATGATACGAAACATCCTCCGGGCCAGCGGATAACAGGGACGTGGATGGCCCTCATGGCCTCCAGCACATCTTTGCGGAATCCGTTTTCGTCCGCCTGATCACTGCCCGGATCATAGATACCGCCGTAAATCTGCCGGTGGAAATGCTCAATAAACTGGCCATACAGCAGGGGGCTCCGTTTCCCGATCGTATCAAACGGGATCATATACACTTTCATTTGCTTCTCCTCCCTTTATTTTGTATGTGCATTATATATAAAAACATACAAATAGTCAATAAAAATTTACGTTAATTTTATAAAAAGTGCAGGGAGAATTTGAGGTATATAAAAAACGCTGCAAAAGCAGCGCTTTCGTTCCTCTGCAGTATGGAAGATCAAGGCACCGTTCCCACCGTGCTCTCCGGTTCGTGCAGTATTACAGGTAAAATTTCCGAGACGAATGCCGAAGAAGGTTCCTTTATTCTTCTGAGCAGCAGGGAGACTGCTTTTTCGGCCATCAAGCCTTCCAGACGGCAGCCGAGGCTGGTTAGCGGCAAAAGGTATGGCAGCGCCCCCCGTATATAGTCGAAGCCGATGACGGAGACTTCCTCCGGCACCTTATATCCGGCGCTTTGCAGGGTATTCATGATGCCGTAAGCCAGCTCGTCATTGAACACAAAAATCCCGGTGTGGTTTGCCGACTCAGACAGCGTTTCAGGATCAAAAATCGGATATGCGGTAATCGCCTTGACGACATTGATATCTGACGGATCAATACCTGCCTGGATCAGTGTATCCGTATAGCCGCTTTGCCTTAACGGCTGTGCACCGTTGTCCTCCGGCCCGCCTATATAAATAAATTTGCGATGGCCTTTTGAGAGCAGGTGCCGCGCCGCCAGGCAGCCGCCCTGATAGTCGTCGGCTCTCACCACATCGGCCTCCACCCCGTTTATGCTTCGGTCGATCAGTATGACAGGAACGTGATTCTTTTTTAACAGGTCGGCGATATTCGCGGCGTTGGAGTCCGGGAAGTAGAGAATGCCGTCCACACAGTGGGATATGGAAAGCTTCGCCATATCCAGACTTTCCGTCGGACTGGTGTAAGTACACAGGATCATGGTGTCATAGCCTTCTTTTTTCAGACGATTATCCATCTTGTTGATCAGCGTGGCGTAGTGCGGGTTCTGGATATCGTCGACGATGATGGAGATCAGCCTGCTGTTTCCGGACCGCATTGTGGCGGCCAGATTGTTTCGGATGTATCCCATCTCCTCCGCCGTTTTGCGCACTTTCATGACGGTGGCCTCGGAAATGCCGCTGTCATTACGCATTACCCGGGAAACTGTGTTTGCCGTCACACCGCATTTTTGGGCAATATCTTTTATGGTTATTCTTTTTTTGGTCTTATCCATCTTTTTTCACCGACCCGGCAGGTATGCCTTCTATCAGTCTGAACATGTTTTACAATATATCTTACACTGGCAGGAAATAAAAAGCAATCGGTGAAGGACGCGAATCAGGACAAACGCATGAACGGCCCTGCGGTCCCTGCGTCATCCCTGCCCGGCCCTGCGGCGCATGGTGATCACAGAGGCCGCAGGGCCGTTCATGCGTTTGTCCAGGACGCGAATAAATATTTTGATTTATGCGGATTGCACAATTTAGCAGAAGATAAATTGGTATATTTGTGGCTTGATGAATGTTTACTACTATGTTATAGTAAAAACGAATTAAGTATTAGAGAATGATGTTTTATAATGATGAACAAATCATTCTTTTTTTACCCAATATAATAAGAACAACGTTCTCTAATATAGAACATATGAAGGAAAAGAGTGAAAGAACCGAAGATTTTCACTTCCCCTGATTGGTACGTGCGCGAAAGCGCGCAGATGGGAGCTTTACATGGACAATGATTTTCCGGGGGGTGTCTGGCCGGTTATGCTGACACCGTTTACGGTTGACAACAGGGTGGATTATGAAGGGCTTGCGTCGCTGACGGAATGGTACATCGGGCAGGGCGCGAGCGGATTATTCGCCGTAACCCAGTCCAGCGAGATGTTTTTTCTGGACCTGGAGGAACGGGTACGGATTGCCTCCTTTGTGAAGGAGCGGGCGGCGGGGAGAATCCCCGTCATAGCTTCCGGACACATATCCCAGGGGATGGGAGAGCAGGCGGAGGAAATAAGGGCGCTTGCGGGTACGGGCGTGGACGCCGTGATCCTGGTTACGAACCGCCTCGCGGCTCGGGATGAGCCGGATGAGGTGTGGATCGGGCGCATGAAGGAATTGCTGCAGAGGATTCCGGCGGACATACGCCTCGGGCTGTATGAGTGTCCCTACCCGTACAAAAGGCTGATGAGCGACAGGATTACGGAATGGTGCGCGGAATCCGGGAGATTCTATTTCCTGAAGGATACGAGCTGCGACATGGACAGCATCGGCAGTAAAATTTCGATTGCAAAGGGCAGTAACCTGAAGCTCTATAATGCGAATACGACCACATTGCTGCCCTCTCTGCGCGGCGGGGCAGCGGGATACAGCGGGGTCATGGCCAATATGCAGTGCCGCTTATACGAGAGGCTGGTCCGGGAGTACGAACGGGAGGATATGGACGGTCTGGCGGAAATCCTGTCCCTGTGTGCGCTGATAGAAAGGCAGTGGTATCCCGCGAATGCCAAATATTATCTGCAGCAGGAGGGGCTTCCCATTGAAACCGTCTGCAGGGTTCAGGATGCGGCCGCCCTGTCTGAGACTTGGAAAGAGGAAATCAGGATTTTGAGAAAGCTGACACATAAGCTGGAAAAGGAGTATCTGAAGGAGGAGACGGACGGATGAGGATTCAGGGATTCGGATGGCGGGAGGGGCTGGAATATCCGGCATGTCCCACAGAGCCGGAGGGGATGAAGGTTTCGATGGTGCAGAGGGCGGACGAGGAATTCCCGTTTCTCCACGATACCATGGTCGTCCCGCTGCTGGGAAAACTGTTCATGGCCTGGTATAACTGCAGCGAGGCGGAGATTGTGGGAAAGACTGTCATCCGGGGACGATGGTCCGAGGACGGCGGGAAGAGCTGGTCCGAGGTGGAGGAGGTGGCCGGGGATGCCGCAGGAGCGGGGCTCCACTATGTCCCGGTCACCTTTCAGGAATACGGCGGCCGTGCCTGGGCCTATGTCACGGTCATGAAGGCCCACGACCGGCCGGTGGGATATAGATGCCGGGTGTATGAAAACGGAGAATGGCTCGACGCCGGAGAACGGGAGGAACCGGTCCTTTTCAACACATTACCCGTGAAAACCGCCGGGGGAAGCCTGATCGCGGCGGGAAGGGTGGCTCCGGCGGCGGGAGAACTCCCGCTGATCCCGTCCGTGATGCTGGCAGGGCCGGGAGCACCGGCCAAATGGAGGATCCGAAAGCTGCCGGGACCGTGGAATCGGGGGGAATATCCGTTTCCCTATCCCGAAACGGCCCTGATCGTTGGAGACGCAGGTATGACGGCGGTGGTACGCGGCGAGGAACGTGCGGAGGTATTCCACAGCACGGATGGAGGAGAGAGCTGGAGCGGGCCGACGGAAGCGGGTTTTCCGACGGCGGGCGCCAAAATGTACGGCGGGGTTCTTTCGGACGGAAAAGAATATTTTATCTATAATGAGAGAAACGTAAAGAACGACAGAAAGAAGCTGGTTATGGCGGTCCGGCTTCCGGGAGAGGCCGGGTTCGGACGGCTGTACCTGCTGCGGGAAGGATATGATCCGGCGCTGGATGCGGGCCCCTGCTGGCATTATCCCTGCGCATGTGAACGAGACGGTATTCTGTACGTCTCCTGCACCGCTTCGGCGGAGACGGAAAATGTGCGGCACGGGATCCTGATGAGGATTCCGACGGATTCTCTGTGACGGCCCTGCGGGAGCCGGTTTTTCGAGGAGAAAGGGAAGGAGGCAGCTGTGGCATTGAGAAAAGAGACTGGAGGCAGGAAGAAAAAGACGGGAAAAAGTCTGAAAAACAACTGGGAATTGTATCTTTTTATCCTCCCCGCCCTGCTTTACATCCTGTTTTACTGCTATTACCCCATGTACGGGGTACAGATCGCATTTAAAAACTACAGGGTCAGCGAGGGGATTACCGGAGGGGAATGGGTGGGGCTTGCGCATTTCGTGAAGTTCCTCGGCAATCCGGTCAGCTGGGAGCTGATACGCAATACCCTCTCTATCAGCCTGTTGTCGCTCGCGATCGGGTTTCCGGCGCCCATTCTGTTTGCCCTGATCGTCAATGAACTGAAGGGGAAGAGATTCAAACGGGTGGTGCAGACCGTTTCCTATGCGCCTCATTTCATCTCCACGGTGGTGTTGGTGAGCATGCTTACGTCGTTTCTGGATCCGTCCACGGGGATCATCAACAAGCTGTTGGGAGCGGCCGGCCTGGGCCCCTTCCCGTTTATGAGCAATTCGGACTGGTTTGCCGGCGTCTACGTGATCAGCGACGTGTGGCAGCACATGGGCTGGAATGCGGTGATCTATCTGGCCGCGCTGGCCGGGATAGATTACGAGCTGCACGAGGCGGCGATGATGGACGGGGCGAGCCGCCTGCAGAGGATCTGGCACATCAATCTGCCGGGCATCCTGCCGACAATAGCGATCCTCTTAATCCTGCAGACCGGAAATCTGATGAGCGTGGGATTTGAGAAGGTATTTCTGATGCAGAATCCGTTGAACCTGGAAACGTCGGAGATCATCTCGACTTTTGTATATAAGATGGGGCTGCAGTACCGGCAGTACAGCTA
Source organism: Lachnospiraceae bacterium (assembly GCA_021770245.1). Taxonomy (GTDB): domain Bacteria; phylum Bacillota; class Clostridia; order Lachnospirales; family Lachnospiraceae; genus Eisenbergiella. Next base: position 38,761 of record JAETRI010000004.1, on the reverse strand, counting down.
TTCCACGGCGATCGGCCTGTTCAATTCGGTGGTCAATCTGATCCTTCTGGTAACGGTTAACTACTGCGCGAAGAAGGCAAGCGGCCATGGACTATGGTAGATAAGAAATGACCTGATTCGAATGCGCGCCAAGGCGCGCAGAGGAGAACAAGATTGAAAATTAAAATTTTCAATCTTACGGATTTGGGCCTATTCCCGTTTTGGGAAGACCCAAAACGGGAAAGGCATGGGTATAAATATGAAAAATAAAAGTAGGAATGACAGGGTCTTCCGGTTGGCCACCGTCCTTTTAAGCCTGTTTTTTCTGATCGTGACTCTTTATCCCCTGCTCTATGTGCTGAGCGCGTCCTTCAGCGATCCGGTGGCCGTCACGAAGGGAGAACTGTGGCTGCTGCCGAAGGGGCTGACCCTGGCGGGGTATGAGGCGATCTTTGATTATAAGCCGATCTGGACCGGCTACCGGAATACGATTTTCTATTCCGTCTTCGGAACCGTGATCAGCCTGGCCCTCACCCTTCCCTGTGCCTATGCGCTGTCCAGGCGGGATCTGAAAGGGCGGGGCGCGCTGAGTATGCTGTTTTTATTCACCATGTTTTTCAGCGGCGGGATGATCCCCACGTATCTGGCGATGAAGCAGTTCGGCCTGCTCAATACCGTCTGGGCCGTTCTGATCCCGGGCGCGGTGGGCGTTTCCAATGTGATTATCGCCAGGACTTATTTTGCCACCAGCGTGCCATGGGAGATTCAGGAGGCGGCCATTGTGGACGGATGTTCCAATACCAGGCTGTTTTTGGCGATCGTCCTGCCCCTGTCCATGCCCATGGTGGCGGTGCTCACCCTGTATGCCTTTGTTTATCAGTGGAATCAGTTCTTTAATGCGCTGATCTATCTGTCGGACAGCAGGCTCTACCCGCTGCAGCTCTATCTGCGCAACATCCTCCTGATGGATCAGATGAACGCGATGCTGGAAGGGGACAGCGAGGCAATGCAGGCGCTTTTGGAAAGAATCCAGCTCAAGGAAAGCATGAAGTACGGGATCGTGGTGGTTTCATCCTTTCCTGTGCTGGTGATCTACCCGTTTCTGCAGAAGTATTTTGCAAAGGGGGTGATGATGGGGGCGATCAAGGGATAGGCCCGAAAATTATGCTGCATAACCGTGCAGAACGCGGTATGGAGGCTCTGTGGAAAGAGTGTATATGAACAAAAAGGAGGATTCATGATGAAACGAAAGAAGATACTGGCGATATTGCTGGCAGCGGCCATGGCTGCGGCATCTCTTGCAGGCTGCGGCAGTTCGGGAGGGCAGACGGAGACGGCTCCGGAGGAAACGGCAGCGTCGGAGGCGGAGGAAACGCCGGAGAGCGAAAAAGAGGACAGCGAGGCGGCAAAAGAGGTGACCACACAGCTGCTTGAGAACGATCCGGAGGAGATGGCGAAGAAGCTGGACGATGTGGTTCTGGAATGCCCCGCGATGCCGCTGGTGGACGAACCGCTCACCCTGTCCGTAATCTATCCCAAGGAAGCAACCCACGGCGACTTTGAGGATATGTTCTATATGAAGGCGGTGGAACAGCTGACCAATATCAAGTTGGATGTGCAGCCGATCGAGAAGCAGGGATGGAACGAAAAGGCAGGGCTGATGTTCGCGTCGGGAGATTATGCGGATATCTTCCTGGCCGGTATCAGCTTTACCGACGCGGCCGCCTATGGACAGGCCGGTATGCTTCTTCCCATGGAAGATCTGCTGGCGGAATACGCGCCCAATGCCATGCGGATCCTGGACGAGCTCCTTCCCGAATCCAGGCGCAATGTGACGGCGGACGACGGGCACATCTATGCCATGCCTGCTTTTGACGGCACACCCCGGGACATGCTGATGGATTATACGGAGCTGATCAATACGGAGTGGATGAAGGCAGTGGGCGTGGAGGAGATCCCGGAGGACACGGAAGGGATGTACGAGCTTCTGAAGGCCTTTAAGACCCAGGATCCCAACGGAAACGGGGAAGCGGACGAGATCCCTTACAGCAAGGTTTACAACGGGGAAGATACGGATCCCTTCCTCTGGGCATTCGGCTTCGTGAATCTGCGCCATGATTTGATCGACGGGAAGTACGTGTATGTCCCTGCCGAGGAGAACTTCCGGCATTATCTGGAGTACATGAACCGTCTGTATCAGGAAGAGCTGATCGATCAGGAAATGTTTACCCAGAAGGACGAAGACTACCTGGCAAAACGGACGGAAAGGCTGGTGGGGATGGGAAAAGGCCTGCAGGACCCCCTGAGCTATGAAGAGTATGCGGCGTCTCTCAATACGCTGCCTCCCATGACCAGCGAATATAATTCGGTGAAAATGACGCCAGGACGCTTCCAGGAGGTCAATTCCTTCAGCATGTGTATCACGGATAAGTGCGACGAAGAAAAGCAGATTGCTGCCGTCAAGCTCCTGGATTATTTCTACAGCCAGGACGGCACCTCCCTGATCAAATGCGGTCCTGAAGTCGGCGTATGGGACGATATGATCGAAGGCGGTTATGTACGCACGGAGAACGGGGACGGTACGCTCTCCTATGAACTGCAGTACGACCATGACAAATACAATGACAGCTACTATAATTTCCGGATTGCCAACGGCCTGATGAACATGCCCTTCTTCTACACCAATGCCCATGCTCAGATCATCGTGGGCAGCGATGCCAAAAACCAAAGGGTAACTGACGGCGTATATGAGGCAGGGCTTCTGGAGGCGCGCCGCGTGGGTTATCCCACAACAGTCACCTTTACGGAGGACGAGCAGGATATCCTGGCCACATTTGTTATGATGGACAACTATGTGGATCAGATGGTGGCCCAATTCGTGACAGGGGAAGAGGAACTGAACGACGAAAGCTGGAATGCCTATGTGGAGCGTCTGGAAAGCATGGGTTTACAGACGCTGAAGGAAACCAGGCAGGGCGCCTATGACCGCTGGATGAATAAGAAAATCGGATAAACGTATGGATGGGACCATGATCCACCAAAGAAAGGCTGAAAGAAGTACGCTTTCAACCGCCCTGATTTGTCTGCGCGCTTTTGCGCGCAGACGGAGCAGAAACGAAGCGCAGCCATTTCCGCCGAAACATGAACATTAAAAAATTTTGGAAAGTATATTTTTTGTTGAAAACAGGCACAATACTCCTGTAGCTTATACGCATCCGGGCCGGTGCGGCCCGACAGGAAACAGGAGGATTAAGAGGAAATGGCAGAATTAAAATGCGGTGTAACGAACTGTACCTATAACAGTGACAGATGCTGCTGCAAGGGCGATATCATGGTGGGAGGCAGCAATGCGCACAAGGAGGACGATACCTGCTGCGAAAGCTTCCGGGAGGAGAACGGGAACAGGGCGACCAATTCCATGAATCCCTGCAGGACAATCAGCATTGACTGTGACGCGGTGAAATGTATCCATAACAGCAATTATAAATGTCATGCGGAGCATGTGGACATCAAGGGCTGCGGAGCATGTGACTGCCGCGAAACGTCCTGCGCCACCTTCCGGGAGCGCTGAGGAAAAAGCGGCGCTGCTGCAGAAGACAAACGGCGGGGCGGTACCGGAGAAAAACGGGAGACTCAAACGGCAGCAGCCCATAGGGAAACATTCAAAGAATTCTAAGTTACGCCAGGTATCACCAAAAGCTATGCAGCAGGTTTGCCGCTGCATAGCTTTTTTTGCGCAGCGGAAGGTGAATGAGAACCTTCGGCGGCATGAAACCCTAGCGGTAGCAAAAGCTTCCGGGCGCCATGATTTCAGAGCAGGACAAACGCATGAATGGCTCTACAGCTCCGCACCACTCCCTGCCTGGTCCCGCGGCGCGGAGCCGCAGCCCCATTCATGCGTTTGTCCTGATTTCAGAAAGTGTTGTTTTGGAGCATTTTTCTGTTGTTGCGGAGCGGAAAGACATAAAAGGATATGCTATTATCACAAAAGGCCTTGCATAAGGCGCTTATTTTTAAACACATGTTAGTTTAAACTAACTCAAAAAAGGAGACGAAGCGGATGAGCGTGGTAATTGTCGGAGGAAACGAATGTATGGTTCGTCAATATAAAGAACTGTGCAAGGAATATAAATGTAAGGCGAAAATATATCCCAAGATGACCGGAAGCCTGAAAAATATCGGCATGCCGGATCTCCTGGTTCTGTTTACAGATACGGTTTCCCATAAGATGGTGCGCACCGCACTGGAACAGACAAAAGGGAAACCGGTAAGGACCGTCCGCTCCCATACAAGTTCCATGAATGCGCTTAGGGGAATCCTGGATGAACATATGGAAGGAAGCGGGGCGGATGGCTATGCCTGAAAAAAATCAACTGTGCCATATTATCCACTAAAGAGATTTATGCCTGTATTGCCTTGAAAACGGCTTCTTCTAACAGTTCGTCTTTAACGGTATGGATTCCCGTGCATAAGTCCCTTGACTTTGTTACCCATGTTTTACCTGCTTTGCCTTTGGGGAAACACGCATATCACGTTGTAAAAGGTTGTTCCATAATGACAATAGAAGCTGCTCCGGCAAGTATACCAGACTTTGTAAGCCTAATATAAAGAGTGTCCAGCAGCTCATTGATAATAGTGTCTAAGTCCGTTGATTTGAAACTATCTGCAACTCCCTTTATATAAGCTGCATATACAGGTGGTATATACCGTATTTCCGGGGAAATTGGCTGAAATGGTACAGACAATTTGAGTGCAGTTTGCTTTTTGCGGGTTATTTTTTGTGGTTTTGAAAGATATTGCAGGGCTGCCAATGTATAAGTACGGACAAGGTGCAGGAGTTCCTCAATATCCACATATTCATTTGTAGCGCAGCAGCGGCTTCCGTCTGCTCCATACCAAAAAGCAGGTATTCCCCGGTAACGCCAATGACGACAATCGGAAATGGCAATATCGGGTACAGGCTCCGGCTTCTCCCACCCTAACATTGTTACGGTGTCCTGTAATATACCAACCATTTCGTGATTAGGGTCTGATATATCCGCAACACTGATACCCTCAAAAATCAATTCGGCTTCGGGATAATTTGAAATGATTTTATTTGCCTGTTGATACACCAGACAAGGGTCTGCGCCAACTGGAACGACAACCGCAACTGTAAAACTACATTCCGGGGCAATGACGGAAAGCAGATCACCGCCCTGTATCATGGTTATATCTATTGTGATTTTATCTAAAAGTTCTGCTTCAGTATTTTTGAAAGATATGTGTAAGCAAATAGCATGGCTGTTACACCGGCTTTCATGTCTGATGTGCCACGCCCCCAGACTTTCCCGTCTGCGATTTTGCCACTCCACGGGCTGTCCGTCCACCCCGGTTCGTTTCCGGCGGGCATAACGTCTAAATGCCCATTGAACATTAAATGCCGTCCAGGTCTGCCTGTGTTGATTACAGATATAAGGTTAGGCATAATCGGGTCAGCTTTGACTTCTTGATAGCAAAGTCCCTCTTTATCCAAAAAGTTTTTGATTAGTTTTGCGGCACTACGGGTATCGCCGGGAATACTTGGTGTTTCACATTGCGTAAGTTTTAAAAAAAGCAGATTATTTTTCCCTGTCCTGTTCCACTTGGCGGCCTACTTGTTCCAGTGCCAGTTTTAAGTTTTGCATAGTTACCTCCTTTGTTTTTGGGAAAGAAACGAAGAACGGTCTTACACAACCGGGGAATTTGCGGAATATTTTGTTCCAAATTAGAAATGTTTTTTAGTATCCGCAAGAATAGAAAAAGACACCGGGAATAATAATCTTTCAATCAGGTAGTGTAAAATAGTTTGTGTCTTTGGAAAAAAATACCTCTTTTTTGGTAAGAATCAAGATATGACAATTCTTATCGAAAAGGAGGATTTTTTTATGCCTGCAACAAAAGAGCAGATTCGACAGATCATTGCAGATAACAACTTAAACAGCGTGGCCGATGTCTACAGCCTGCTGAAAGACAGTAAGCCGCGCTGCTTATATCGTTCTGGGTATCACGTCAGAAGGTTACAAAGATATTTTGAGCATTACTGTAGGAGCCAATGAGACCAGTAAGTTTTGGCTGGGAATGCCGAATGATTTAAAGAACCGGGGCGTGCAGGATGTGCTATTCTTCTGTGTGGACGGGCTTGTCGGGTTTAAGGAAGCCATAGCCGCAGTCTATCCAGATGCCCAGATACAGAGGTGTGTCATCCATATGCTGCGCAACTCTTTCAAATATGTAAACTACAGCGACTTGAAGAAGTTCTCATCCGATTTTAAATCAGTATATAATGCACCAAATGAATCGGCAGCCCTTTCAGAACTGGAGAAGATCAAAGAAAAGTGGGGAAAAAAATATCCCTATGCGATAAGCAACTGGGAGAATAACTGGGAGGATGTCAGTTCCTTCCTCCAGTTTTCGGATGATATCCGGCGCATCTTGTATACGACTTATACCGATTTCGTGATAGTACGGCAAACGCCATTGAAGGGTTTAACCGCCAGCTTCGGAAAATAACGAAATGCAAGACCGTATTTCCAACAGACGCCAGCCTGTTAAAGATGCTGTATCTGGCAATGATGGATATCACGAAAAAATGGACAGGGCATAGACAGGACTGGGGCAGATCCATTCCCGGTTAGAGATTCATTTTGAGGAGCGGCTTACCAGCAGGGATCTGTAACAGGAAAAGTCATATCAACTTTTATTGACAGCATGGAAACAGCCTGTATAATACAGGGTAAGGGGCGGAGCCCGAAATCCGGCATCCGCCCCTTAAGTAACTACTAACTTATCTTATATCAGTTTTTGAGTTTACACAAAACTTGAGACGCTCTCACAAAAAAATTACACACTTTACTTGACAAACCCGAAAAATACATTTATTATCTCATTTTTTTACTCTGATATGCGGATTCCCGGTTCCGATTCTGCTGGCTATTGTGATAAATTCCTTGCGGCAGAATAAGCTGAAACGGGTGGTGCAGACGGCGGTATATGTGCTTTATTTTATTTCCACAGTAGTAATGGTTGCTATTCTGCAGATTTTATTGTCTCCTTCTACAGGGGTTATCAGCGCTTTGCTGAAAGATTTACACCTGGTATCGAAGAATGTAATTTACTGGGAACACCCAGTGCCTTTGTGCCGGTCTATGTTTTATCCGGAGTCTGGCAGTCCGCAGGATGGAATAGTATTATTTTCATTGCTGCATTATCCGCAGTAGATGGTCAGTTGTACGATGCAGCCAAAGTAGATGGTGCAAGCCGTTGGCAGCAGGTCATCCATGTGGAACTTCCGGCACTTGTGCCGACGATAGTCATATTGCTGATTATGAATATGGGGCGTATTCTGAGCGTAGGGTTTGAAAAAATATTTTTGATGCAGAATGATTTAAATCTTTCCGTGTCCGAAGTAATTTCAACTTATGTATTTAATATAGGTGTACAATCGGGGCAGTTTAGTTTTGGATCTGCAGTGGGGTTGTTTAATACGACTGTCAAAAGCGGTGATTTCAGTTATTACATTATATTATGCGGTCGGTCACTGGAATGATTTCTTTACGGCATTGCTTTATCTGAATAAGGATGGGTATCAGCCATTGCAGACAATCTTGCGTAATATTCTGATTTCCAATCAGGCTATGGCCGGAACTACGGGAGCGGGAGAGGGCGCTTTTGCGCAGGAATATGCGGACCAGATTAAATTTGCCGTGATTATTGTGTCTACGGTTCCGGTGATAAGTATTTATCCCTTTAACCAGAAATATTTTGAAAAGGGTGTTATGATAGGCGCGGTAAAAGGATAGAGATACAGGCAAAAACCTTCTGAAAGATAGAAAGGGGTGCAGAATGCATGAATGCTTATGAAGGCACAGAAAACAGGAAATGGGAGAAAATATCGGTATTAATGGTGGGAACCGGTGGCTATGCCGGTCTTTATGTGAAGGAATTGCTGCATGGGCCTTGTGCCAGTCAGTTTGAAATTGTGGGAGCAGTAGATCCTTATGCAGATCAAAGTGAATCTGGAAGAGAGCTTGTGCAACATGGTGTGCCGGTTTATCATACAATGGAAGAATTTTATCAGAAGCAGGCAGCGCAGGTGGCTTTTATTGTGACTCCAATCCATTTACATGCATATCAGGCGCAATATTGTATGGAGCATGGCAGTGATGTGTTGTGTGAAAAACCGATTTGTGCTTCGTTGAAAGATGCGGAAGAGATGATGGCAGTACGAGACCGGACTGGACGCCGATTAGCAATTGGATTTCAGTGGTCTTTTAACGAATCAATTTTAAAGTTAAAACAGGATATCATGACTGGATTATATGGTAAAGTTCGTCGAATCCGGACAATTGTATATTTCCCAAGGGGGCTTGATTACTATCATCGGGGAACTGGCTGGGCAGGAAAGCGCCGTTTGGCATCTGGAGAATGGCTGTTAGATAGTGTGGCTTCTAATGCTGCGGCTCATTATTTACATAATATGTTGTTTTTGACCGGAAATGAAGTGAATCGAAGCGCTGAGCCAATTCAAATAGAAGCGGAGATATACAGGGCAAATCCCATTGAAATGTTTGATACTTGCGCGTTGCGTATCCGTACTGCTAATGATATAGAATTGTTATTCTATGCGACTCATGCGGTTCCCCAAAAGCAGGAGCGCAGACCGGAATTTATTATTGAAGGGGAGCTGGGGATGGTAACATTATGTTATGATAAAGAGAGGGAGATTATGACTGGCCGACTAATTGACGGCAGAAACATTTTCTATGGAGAACCCAGTGCAGACAATATGCACAAGCTTTCCTATATGGCAGATGCTATCAGGGGAAATGCACATCTGCCATGTATACCTGAAACGGCATTGCCCCATTTGAAGTGTATCTGTGCCTTGGCAGAAAGCTTTCACGAAACACCGCAATTTACAGATGATTTTATTCATTATGATGAGGATACTCGTCAATATACTTGTATAGGATTGGGAGAGACACTGAACATGTGCTGGGAGAGAGGGAGCCTTCCCTATGAAGAAGGGGTAAGTTGGGCACAGGAGTCTCATGTAATAGCGTTGCAGGGGGATGAAATTTCATTTGAGAAAGGAAATGGAAAGAGGAAGGTATGAAGGAGAAGAATATGATGCATCAAAGATTTGCCTATAAGAGTTTGGATGAAATTAAGGCGAAAGCGGATGAAATAGGGGTTCATTTACCCTTTGCAGATGATACGCGGGCGTTGAAACAGGAAGCATTTTTTGGGAATGTTATGCTGAAAAACCGTATGGGGATTGCCCCTATGGAAGGGGCGGATGCGCTGCCTGACGGTTCGCCTTCCGAACTGACACTGCGCAGATATGTAAGGGAGGCCGAAGGACAAAGCGCGATGATCTGGTTTGAAGCCATTTCTATCGTACCGGAAGGGCGTTCCAGTGCACATCAGCTGATGCTGACCAGAGGGAACCTTGAAGCTTATAAAAAATTTATTACAGTCGTTAAAGAAGCTGGAATCAGGACAAATGGTTTTGCTCCTTACCTGGTCATGCAGGCAAACCACAGCGGGCGCTATTCCAACCCACAGGGAAGACCGGCACCGATGATTGCATACCGCCACCCGGAATACGAAAAGCTGCGGGCGGCGGATGACAGCTGTATTGTCACAGACGATTATTTAAAGGCACTGGAAGAAAAGTTTGGGGAAGCAGCACTCCTGGCAAAACAGGCAGGTTTTGATGCTATAGATGTGAAAGCCTGCCATGGCTACCTGCTTGCGGAGATGTTATCTGCTTATCAGAGGCCGGGTCTATACGGGGGGAGTTTTGAAAACCGCACCCGCCTTTTAATAAATGGGATATCTTCAGCGAAAATCCATGAAGACAGCCAGTTCTTAGTGACATCCAGGATAGGAATTTATGATGGATATGCATATCCGTATGGGTTTGGCGTCATGGAAGGGAACGGTGCAGTGCCGGATATGGAAGAACCTGCCCGTCTGGTACGTCTGCTCCATGGGGAATATGGCATCCCTATGGTAAACCTGACCATGGGGAACCCATATGTCACTACCCATGTTACCCGGCCTTTTGATGGCGGGAAATATATCCCGGAAGAACATCCCCTGTATGGTGTTGCGAGGATAATCAAGGGCATAGGGGAAGTGAAGAAGGCAGTACCGGGCATGTTCATTTCGGCTTCCGGCCCGTCCTATCTTCGGCAGTATTCTGACCTGTATGCGGCAGGGGCTATAGAGGAGGGGCTGTGCGACAATATGTTGTTTGGGCGGATGGCTTTTGCAAACCCGGGGTTCCCGAAACAAATCATGGAAACAGACAGGATGGATGAAAAAATGACCTGTGTTGCCTGCGGAAAATGCGGGGATCTCATACGCGCAGGAAAACCTACAGGATGCATTGTGCGGGATACAGATATTTATTTAAGATACTACAGGGAATATCAGGAGGAGACCAGGCAATGATGATGAAAACAGCCATTGTGACAGGCGCAAGTCGCGGGATTGGGTATGCAATTGCGAAGCGGCTGGGGCTGGATGGATACCAGGTGGTGCTGATGGCCACCGGAGAACAGGAAAAACATACAGAAGCATTCAGTAAATTGACAGACATGGGGATTAGCTGGCATTATGTCCAGGGGCGCATTGACATAGCCAGGGACAGGGAACATCTTGTGGGAGAGACACTGCGGCGTTTTGGGAGGGTGGACGTGCTGGTAAATAATGCCGGGGTGGCGCCTCTGGAGCGGAGGGATATCCTGGAAATGAGTGAGGAAAGCTTTGACCGCGTCATGGGGGTCAATACAAAAGGCACCCTGTTTTTGACACAATTGGTTGCAAAACAGATGTTGAGGCAGGAATGGATCTGGGAAAAAAGAGGTACCATTGTAAACATTGGTTCCTGCTCTGCCGAAGTTTCGTCTACTGCCAGGGGGGAATACTGCATCTCTAAGGCAGGAGTCGCCATGGCTACACAGCTTTTTGCGGACAGGCTTGCACCGGAAGGAATCCTGGTCCATGAGGTCCGCCCGGGCGTGATTGCGACTGATATGACCAGCGCTGTGAAGGAAAAGTATGATGCCATGATAGAAAGCGGGGTTTTCCCTATGAAGCGGTGGGGAACACCTGAGGATGTTGCCAATGCGGTGAGTGTGTTTTGCTCTGACCAGATCTTATATACTACTGGAAGTTATCTGGATATTGATGGGGGGTTCCATATCCGCCGTTTATAGGGAAAAATTGTGGGGTACTGGTATGGATGATAAGGAGAACATCACGATATCACTGAGGGAAATGGAAATACATACTGTTGTTGTGGGAACGGGGGCAGCCGGTTATCAAGCTGCTGTGCGGCTGCACCAATATGGGGAACATGACCTGGCAATCCTGTCAGAAAACGTAAGCGCAGGAACATCCAGAAATACCGGCTCGGATAAGCAGACCTATTATAAGCTATCCCTTGCCGGAAGAGATGCTGATTCTGTTGGCGCCATGGCGGAGGATTTATTTCAGGGACAATGTGTGGATGGGGATTTGGCGTTGTGTGAAGCAGCCCTGTCCACGAAATGTTTTTACCACTTGGTTGAGCTTGGCGTGCCATTTCCGGATAATGAATATGGAGAATATATTGGATATAAAACGGATCATGACAGAGGAAGGAGAGCTTCCAGCGCGGGGCCATATACATCAAAGATTATGGTGGAATGTCTGGAGCGTGAAGCGATATCCCGCCAGATTCCGATTTTGGACCATATGCAGATGGTCAAGCTCCTTGTAAAGGATGGGAAAGTGTATGGGGTGCTCTGCCTGGATAGGGGAAAAACAACATGCTGTGAATTTGTCATCATCTGGTGTGAAAATGCCATTCTTGCTACTGGAGGACCAGCAGTCATGTATCATGACAGCGTATACCCAGCTTCCCAGCTTGGGGGCAGCGGGATTGCTTTTGAAGCTGGGATAAAGGGGAAGAACCTTACAGAATGGCAATTTGGGATTGCTTCTCTGAAGCCGAGGTGGAATGTGAGTGGAACTTACATGCAGGCTTTGCCCCGCATAATTTCCACTGACCAGCAGGGGAATGATGAAAAGCAGTTTTTACTGGATTATTTTGAAGATCCCGCCAAAATGCAGTCCCAGATATTTTTAAAGGGATATCAGTGGCCTTTTGATTCGGATAAAGTGTATGGAGGATCGTCCATAATTGACCTTTTGGTTTATCAGGAAACTGTTCTCAGGAACCGGCGTGTCTTCTTGGATTTTTTACATAATCCAGGAGACGGAATGATTGCTTTTGATAAACTGATGCCGGAAGCTTATGAATATCTTTCTTCTGCCGGTGCATGTTTTGGTACACCCATTGAGCGGTTGGACCATATGAATGAACCGGCAGTGCTTTTTTATCAGGAACATGGAGTTGACCTGCGGAGGGAGATGCTGGAAGTTGCTATTTGCGTGCAGCATAATAATGGAGGGCTTTCTACAGATTTCCATTGGCAGACAAATATAGAAGGGATTTATGCGGTGGGGGAGGTATGTGGAAGCCATGGGGTGACCCGGCCGGGAGGAGGTGCGCTGAATGCCGGGCAGGTGGGGGCACTTCGGGCTGCAGAGCATATTGTTTGTGGGAAAAAAGATAACCCTAAAAAGGATCCGCAGCAGAAAAAGGACCGGGAATTTTGCCGGAAGGCTGCATGGAAACATATGGAGCAGGTCCCTATGCTATATGATGAAGCGAATATAGGAGAAATGTGGAGAAAGGCGACTATTCGGATGGACAGGGCTGGCGGGATGATCCGTAGCGAGGAAAGCCTTAGGCAAGCGCTTAGAGAGGTAAAAGAGGAACTGAGGGATTTCGGGGCGGCTGTCCATATTTCGGATTTCCGGCAGACAGGGATGTTCTTCCATTTGTATGATACGCTGGTATCACAACAGGTATATTTGTCTGCCATGCTTGACTATCTCCAACATGGCGGTGGAAGCAGGGGGTCTGCCCTGTATATCTGCCCGGATGGGGAAAAGCCGGGAGAGAAAATGCCTGATTTATATTGCTGCAGGCTTGATAAGGGGAAATTGGGTGGGATGATTCAAGAGATCAGCCTGTGTGGCCGGGAATGTCAGGTGAGCTGGAGACCGGTACGGCCACTGCCGGAGCCTGATTCTTTTTTTGAAACTCAGTGGAAAGCATTTCGGGAGAGAAAAAGGAAATAAAAGCATAGTTGAATGGAGGGGTGAGGGTATGGAACAAAAGAAGGACGGGATGAATTTTGCGCCGAAAGGGAAACCAGAACCAGTAGTAGGACCAGGGGAATTTTATATTGCAGCGATTGCGTTGGACCATGGGCATATTTATGGAATGTGCAATGGTCTTACAGAGGCAGGTGCGAAGGTAAAGTGGGTCTATGACCCGGATAAGGAAAAGGTCTGCAGGTTCCAGAAAGCCTTCCCAGGGGCCAAGGCAGCTAAAAGTGAGGAAGAAATATTAAGTGACCCGGAGGTAAAACTGGTATGCGGGGCAGCTGTTACCAGCAGGAGATGCGCTTTAGGCCTCCGTGTGATAGCAGCGGGAAAGGATTATTTTACAGATAAAGCGCCTCTTACCTCTTTGGAACAGTTGGAAGCGGCCAAGGAGATGGTGGGAAGAACCGGGAGAAAATATATGGTGTATTACAGCGAACGCATTCATGTGGAGTCGGCTGTATTTGCAGGTCAGCTCATCAAGGATGGGGCTATTGGAACCCCTATCCATATGGATGGGTTTGGCCCGCACCGGATTGGCAATCCCGCAGACAGGCCGGATTGGTTTTTTGAGAAGGAAAAGTACGGCGGTATCCTTTGTGATATTGGAAGCCACCAGATTGAACAATTTCTATTTTATTGCGATGTGAAGGATGCGAAAGTCTCTTACAGCCAGGTAGGGAATTATAATCATCCAGATTATCCGGAATTGGAGGATTTTGGGGATGCGGTATTGGTAGGCGATAATGGGGCTACCCAGCATTTCAGGGTGGACTGGCTTACGCCTGATGGGCTCTCTACATGGGGAGATGGGCGTACCTTCATCCTCGGAACCAAGGGATATATAGAGCTTCGTAAATATGTGAATATCGGAACAGGCAATGGGGCAGGCGACCATGTTTTTCTGGTCAATGGGGATGGGGAGGAGCATTTTGAAGTGAGCGGGAAGGTGGGTTATCCGTATTTTGGACAGTTGATTTTGGACTGCATAAACCGGACAGAAAATGCCATGACGCAGGATCATGCATTTAAGGCAGCGGAACTGTGTGTCCGGGCTGAAATGCAGGCAGTCAAAGTGAAGTAGATAAAGTATTAGGTATGGAATTTTTAGCATTCCGCTCGTACTGTAAAATATGATTTTAATACTTTGGACTTTTTGGTATTCGGCTGTCTACAATTTAGCAATTTTTTCAGAGCCTGACTGTCACCTTTTTAAATTGATCTTTCCTTTTTTTATTCTTGATTCTTCGAAACAAGTAGTAATATAGCCTTTTGGAAGGTTATTAGAAAATCACTAGCTGAATTGGTGTTTGCTAATTAACTCAACTTTCCCAGCAAATATTTGCAAACAAAGCTCGTATAAATGCCGCCTGAGAGTTCATCCATTCGGTCACTTTACTTTTGATACAAGCTGTGATATCTGCAGACAAAGCAAAAAGCTGCTCTACGAACAGAGACATAAGGCTCTGAAGTGCATTGGTTAAATCCATATCCTGGATGTCATCGCAGAACATGAAGAATAACTCGCCATAAGTTTTCTCATCATTTTCCTTACGGTGTATCCATTCCAGTATGGTATATCTGGTGAATACAATTGCTGTATGGCTAACCATAGCGTCATAAGTACGGCTCTGGAACTCTGTGCCGAGTTTAAAAAGGACTTTGATGCTTTGAAATAGCATTCAATTGACCACCGGTTTCCATAAATGCGTACAATCTCAGAATCACTTAAGCTGCAGTCGGTGCCGAGCAGGTACAGGCATTCGCTCTTTTTATTACAGTTGCGTACAATGACAATCTTCACGGGGATTCCGGTTTTGGTGGCCACCACAATTGAACCAAAAATATTTTTACTGTTATCAAAGCGTACAAACCTGCGCAGTTCCGGCAGGGTATAGGGCTTTCCTTGATAGCGGTTGCTTTTCTTTGCGGAAGAAAGCAGGCTGAAGCCAACCGGCACAAAGCTATAGCCGTCAGACCATCCCAGCGTAAGCATGGTAAACCCCTTCTGGTATTTATGTTCTACATGGTCATATACCCGTGCGAGGAGTTCCACGGCTTTGCTGCGGTTACGTTTGACCACAGAATCATCCAGGACCAGTACCTTTACCCGTTCCGGCCTGCGCTTCCGCGTTTGGCCTGGTAAGGGCCTGCACATGGCTTGACAGGCAGGTCCTTACCTGCAAACGGGAGAAGGGTTTTGATGAAGAAAAAATTTATATGTAAAATTGTTATTGATATGATAATGACGGTGTTATTGCTGCTTTTAATGGCACGGCAGCTCACCGGGGATTTTGCCCATGAATGGATCGGAACAGCTATGCTGATTCTGTGGATCGTCCATCATATTTTGAACCGTAACTGGTATGCCCATCTTTTTAAAGGAAAATACACGCCTGTGCGTATCTTGCAGACGGTGACTAATTTTGCCGTACTGCTTTCCCTGTTCGGTTTAACGGTGAGCGGAATCATTCTTTCCAGAGAGGTTTTTGCTTCCCTGCCGATTTCCGGAGGGATTGCACTGGCAAGACCGCTTCATGTGCTTTCTGCACTTTGGGGATTTGTGCTAATGGCTCTGCATCTCGGCTTGCACTGGAATATGATTCTCGGCATGGTGCGCAAAGCCACTGGACCCGTTGTTTCTAAACCGTTGAGAATCCTTCTGCACATAGCAGCGGCCTTGGTTGCCGGATATGGCCTTTATGCGTTCTTAAAAAATCAATTTCTGTCCTATCTGTTTTTGACATCCTCCCTTCTTTTCCTGTATGCGCTGCTTCAGACGCGGAATAGCATTTCGCTCCCGCCTGCAGCCCGGACACCCTTTTTCCTCCGATATTCACTCGGTGTACAGCCCATGGCCTCCCGGAACAGCTTCGTAAAGTAGGCGGCATCCGAAAAACCGCAGGCGACGCCAATATCCCCGATTTTTTCATTTGTTAAGATGAGCATCCTGGCACATATCTGAAGACGGTAATCCCTCAGATACTGACTGGGAGTAGCATTAACCGTACAACGAAAACACCGCAGGCACTCGCTCTCACTGAGCAGCGCACTGGCAGCGATTTGGGATATTGTTATATTTTCTCCATAATGATCCTGAATGAATTGCAGCATTTTTTTAATTCGTTGACTGTTCCGCATTTCCCTGGCAGAAGGACGGCACTGCCTGACATCCAGCCGGGTGTACAGCAGGAAGGCGAAGCTTGTCAAGGCCTCCCGCGTCCGTATCTCATAACCCGGATCTTCCTGGTCCAGCGCATTCCAGCAATTTTCAAAGAGCCGGATACATTCTGCCTGCCAGGGTATCTGGGGCACAAGCAACACGGCCTCTATACCTTTAAAAGGCTGTAGGTACCTTTGCCAGATAGCGGTATCCATGCCGCTGATGAAGCGGGGATGAAATACAGCCGAACGCAGGACCGCACCCGGGCCGTCCCCTACGACCTCATGGACACAGCTTCCTCCCAAATAGACTGCTTCCCCCGGCTGCAGCAAATGGTCTCCGGTGGCTGTCCGTACTTTTACCATACCCTGTATGGCGAGAATAATCTCCCAATCATCGTGCCAGTGCCAGGCCACCGGCCGGTCGGAAACACTTTCTTCATAACAGCCTAGGGGGAAAGTGGCTGTCCCATGCCCCACCAGTTCCTGGCCGCTAGAGTTAATGGAGGTGTCAGCGCCTCGTATGATCAAACCGGATCCTCCTTTTGATGGATTTATCATAGAAAATCGGGCTTTTTATCCTAACTGATCCATAAAAATCACGGTATAATTATATCACTAGGAAAGGAGGGGTACAAGGTGCTTCCAATCATTATTATATTAGCGCTCGTGACATCCGCCGCATTTACATATGAACATTTCCAAAAGCGGAAGAATTGTGACGCAAACTCTCACGGGCAGAAGGGCAGAATTACAGAGTAACGGCCAGAGTGCCGGGAAGCGCCGTGGATATAGCCCATCGGCGCTTTCCCGGCATTCTGATGGGCAGAAAGAAAGGACAGGGAAAATGAGAAGCAGGCAGGATCATGGGAATACGTTGTCTTTGAGAGAAAAGGCCGGATATGGCCTGGGAGACATGGCATGCAGCATGGTGTTCAATTTTATGTCGTCTTATCTTCTGTATTATTATACGGATGTGGCCGCCATTGCCGTAGGGGCGGCCGGAACGGTCATGAGCGCCGCCCGCCTGATAGACGCCTTTGCAAATCCTGTGGTGGGGATGCTGAGTGATAGGACCCGAAGCCGGTGGGGAAAACAGCGGCCCTGGCTGTTGTTCTCCGCTGTGCCTCTGGCCCTTTCGGTGGCGTTAATGTTTTTGGCCGGGTTGATGCCCTCTAAGGTACGCAGCGTTTATGCTATGGGAACCTATGTGGCTTTCTGCTTAGTGTACACCATGTGCAACGTTCCCTACAGCGCTATGATGCCAAACCTGACCGAAGACCCTGTCCAGCGGCGCCAGCTCAATATGTCCCGTATGGCATTTGCCTCTGCCGGCGGATTCCTCTCCATGGGGCTGGGAATGCCGTTGGCAGGCCTGTTGGGGCAGGGAAATGAACAACGGGGCTTTGGAAGGCTTTCCCTGCTTTTTGCTGTACTCATCGTCTGTCTGGTGCTTTTCTGTTTTTTTAACACCAGGGAGCGGATCCAGTCCCCGCCGGTGCCTTTCAGTCTGAAGACTCTGAAAAGGACAGTAAAAGGAAGTACCCCTTGGAAGCTGTGCTGTGCCGTACAGTTTTTCCATTATTTCGCCATGGCAACCCGAAACTCCACTACTCTGTATTATGCAAAATATGAACTGGGCAAGCCGGAACTGGCAAGTATTCTGCTGGCATGCAGTGCGATCGCAAATTTTGTCTGCACCTTTGCCGGGCCTGTCCTGGCGGGCAGGATTTCGAAAAAGTCCATCAGTCTCTGGGGTTATAGTCTCTTTGCGGGCGGCAGTGTGCTTATGTACTGGACAGGCGGGAATTTCGCAGCGGTTTTCCTGCTTAACTGCATCGTTAATCTGGGGGCGGGGCTGGCATCGGGGATATTTTTCCTGATTTTGGGCGAGGCTATCGACCACTCCGAGTACGTGGCAGGGATCCGACAGCAGGGGCTGCTCACATCGGTATCCATGTTCATGGTAAAGATGGGCAATGTGTTTTCCGGCGTGATCTCTGCTTTCGTGTTGGAGAGCGGCTGCTACATTCCGGATCGTCCGCAGACAGAAAATGCACTCCGGGCCATCAGAATCAATTTTGTTTTCCTGCCTTGTGCCGCTGCCTTGATCTGCACGGTGTTATTTCTGTTTTTCCGTTTGGAAAAGGAATATCCGGCGATCAATGAAGTCTTGAAGAAAAGGCATTCGGAATTTGAATAAGGGCAGGGCATAGAGGCAAACGGATGCACAGAGGATTTTATCATTGATCCACTGTGCATCAATTTGTGAACGTCAGCTATGGAGAGCGTTGTATACCGAACGGCCCCGCGGTGTCGCAGGGGGACTGTGCTCCGTCCCTTCTTCCGGACGGATTTCCGCTTTTTCGGATCCGTCCTAAGTCAGCTCGGTTCCGCAATCCGTGATACCCCGACATAGATTCTGGAAATCTCATACCAGGTAGGATAATCCACGATCCCTGTCCTGGGCAAATCGAAAACCCCCTGAAAAGTTCTCACCGCATCTGCCGTCCTGTTCCCATAGATCCCGTCCACGGTCACATAGGGTATCGCAGGATAATTCCTGTGAATTCGATTCAGCTGTTCCTGCAGCTGTGATACCTTCTGCCCGGAAGACCCAACGGTCAGGTCATATCCGGGCCAGGAGGAAGGGACGCCGCTGATGGCCGGTGCGGTGTTGATGTACATATCGTTTCCGTAATAGTAATGGATGATATCAATGGCGGTATACCCCTCATCCCCCAGATACTTGGACCCCCACTGGCTTAAGCCTCTGCAGGTGACCCGCTTTCCGTCGCAATAGCTGGTAAGGATAGGCTGACGCACCCCGGGGCGTGAGAGAAAGTTGGCGAAGATGGTATCCACCAGATAGCTGATGTTCTCATACACGTTTCGGCCATAAATCCATTTCTGATCATAAGCAGTGGAGGAGGTTATCGTAAAGTTATAGCCCTGATTCCGATACCATTCCGTATAGACCCGATTTAACGTAAAGGACATGATCGCCAGGATATTGGCATAGATGGTGGATTCCGGCCAGGTGGCATAGATTTCCGACGAGGCCACGTTCTTTATGTAATCGGTATACCGTACATAATAGTTTGCGGCGGAGGAATCCGAGGGGACGCCGTCATGAACTACGATGTACTCGGGAATGACTACGCGGCTTAAGACGATCTCCCCGGTCTCGTCCATGGGCTTGATCTCCGCTTCCGGGATCTTGGGAGGATATTCGCCATAGAGCGTATGATCCGGGATGAAAATATCCTCTTCCTGCCCGGGCCGCTGTTCCGGGATCATGGCAATGGGCTGCAGGGAGAGCACCTCCGGAAGGATCTCCGATCCGGAGACGACGACAGGCTCATAGCCCGGGGCAGTGACGGAAATGTCATATTCGGAGTAGGGACGCACATCGGACGGCTCCAGGCTGTATTCCAGGGCCGGAGCGGGCAGCTCTACCGTGGCGGTCTGGCCGGATTCATCGGTGGTCAGTGTTTCCACCACGGAATCCGGTGTACCGGTAATGGAAATGGTAACGGAGGCGCCTGTGATGGGAATCTGCCCCAGGCTGGAAGTAAGGCTGATTTTCAGGCTGCCCACGTCGGAATCGGCAGTCTGGGCGGCATGTATGATATTTGCCATAGACGGGAAAACCTCATGAATTTGCTTAAGGTTATAGTATGCCGGCTGCTGCGGGATGGTTCCGCCCGGGCTGCCGGTACGGCATAGGCAAAACGCATGAACGGCCCTGTGCCTATGCTGCGGCCCGGGCCGGCAGCCGGCGGAGTTCGTATTAATCCAGGTTGAGCTGTCTTTTCATAATATATTCCGTCAGGATATAGGCGCCGACGGCGGACAGGAGGGAACCCAGGAAGGAGACGAGAAGGGTGCCGCGCATGAAGACGCCCACGAATTCCGGAATTCCCGCCGCGTTCCCGGCCAGTTCTCCGGATACGCCCTCCGTGATGATCAGCTTCGTCAGATAGGGCGTCATGGCGAAGGAGGTAACCGTCTGGATCAGCATGGAAAAGCCGATATAGCATAGCACGGAGGCCATGACCTTATGCCTGCTGAAAAGCTGACCCAGGGAAACGGCACCGTACAGGATCAGGGCATTGCTGAAGGAGGATACCACGGAGAGGAGCAGATAGCATATAAGGAAAGCGGGCATCGGCATGCCGAACAGCAGAGCGGAGTTCGTTGTAAACCAGTCAAAGGAGATCGCGGATCCCTCCAGGGCGATCACCGGCATGCAGAAGGTAAGGATGACGATCATAGACCAAACGGCCAGGAGGGAGCAGACAAAATACCATAGGGAGGCCACCAGCATCTTGGACAGGATGAGCTGCCTGGGGGTGACCGGGAGGGTATGCATCAGATAGCCTTCATCCGTATACAGATTCCGGTAAAAACGGACGCCGAAATAGATCAGGATCAGGAAGGAGGTACAGGAAACCATCATAGCATAAAGGATCGTTAGAAAAAGAGCTCCCATGTTGACGGCGTCTTCCACTGCGGGCGGTTCCATCCGCATCAGGCACAGGGCGCAGATACAGGTGGCGGTTATGAGTACGAGACAGGAAAGGACAGGGATTTTCCAAGTCTCCCTCCATTCATGTTTGATCAGTTTGTTCAGCATACGAACACCTCCCTGAAATAGCTGTCCAGGGATTTCCCCTGTTTGAGCCGGATATCTTCCACGCAGGAGTACAGCAGGATCCGGCCGCCCTGCATGAAAATCACATCGTCCAGGATATTTTCAATATCCGAAATCAGATGAGTGGATAAAAGGATTGTGGAATTTTCATTATATTCCTGGATAATCGTGCGCAGGATGAAATCCCTGGCAGCGGGATCCACCCCTGCGATGGGTTCGTCCAGGATATACAGATCGGCATTCCTGCTCATGACAAACACGAGCTGGACCTTCTCCTTCGTCCCCTTGGACAGGGATTTCATGGAGGACTGGAGGTCGATTTTAAGGGACTGCAGCAGGCTTTTCGCCCGTTTGTCGTCGAAATCATCGTAAAAATCGTTAAAAATATCTAAAAGATCGGAAACCTTTCTGTTGCTGGTTAAATAAGTGCGTTCCGGAAGATAGGAAATCTTTTTCTTGGTTTCCACGCCGGGGGAGGAGCCGTCTATCAGAATCCGGCCTCCGGTGGGAACGAGCAGCCCGTTTATGAGCTTGATCAGCGTGGTTTTCCCGCTCCCGTTGGGGCCCAGCAGTCCGATAATGCGTCCCCTGGGAATCGTTAAATCCGTGGGATACAGAGCGGTGTACCGGCCGTAAGACTTGGAAACGCCCGACAGGGATACGAGTTCGACGCCGGCCGGGGACCTTCCCGCCGTCTCGGCCGGGATGTTGGTTATGGTTTGAGAGGGATCCATTTCATTCATCTCCTTTTTCGTTTTCTGATGATGCGGCTTCCAGCAGGCGGATGATGTCCTGCGAGCCGAAGCCGAGCCCTTTCATTTTCAGGATAAAAGCATTGACTTCTTCCCGGGCCAGATCGGTCCGTATTCGTGTGATCATCTGTATGTCCTCCGTTACAAATCTGCCGCTGGTCCGTCTGGTTATGATCAGGCCGCTGCGTTCCAGCTCCGCAAAGGCCTTCTGCATTGTGTTAGGGTTTACGCTGGCCGTTGCGGCGAGCTCCCGGACGCTTGGCAGCTTGTCACCGGGGCCATAGACGCCGGAGACGATCTGGAGCTGGATGCGTTCCAGAAGCTGGGCGTAAATGGGGCGGTCGGAATCCAGGTCCCATGCCATGTCATCACCTCTTTCTGTATTATTTTAATAATACAATAATTCAAAACGTGAAAATTGTCAAGAGGAAATATTCCGGGAGATCAGGGCAAACATAACAGTACAGCCACCCCGCAGGCTCCCGGGCGCCGGGGTGGCTGTACTGTTATGTCCTGCCAAATTATCATATTGTATTGAACAGGAACACGTTTTCCTGGTATAATAAGTTCTGATACAGTTCACCCATCAAACCTGACCGGCCGAAGTGACACACGACAGATCAGGGCTATCAATCATCCGGAGGGATATTTATGAGGGAAAGAAAACAAAGGAAACATGTTTACGGGCTGCTTTTTGTCCTGCTCGTCCTGGCGGCGGGGATTCAGGTGAGCGCAGCCAGGAAAGTGAATGAGGGCTACGCCACTTCGGCGCAGAGTGTGCTTACGGACCGGGCAACCATTTCCTACACGGCCGTTCTGCCGGGGGTCCCGGCCTGTGATGACGGCGCAATGTATCTGTTTGAGCTGCAGCCGTATGAATACGCGATTGCGCCGGAGGCCGTTCCGGTCGCTTCCGTTCCGGCCACCGCGGCGCCGGCGTTTACGGTGCCTTATAATAACGCCAGATTGTATACAAAGCTTGCCCTGGCGATCAAATCGGGCGGGCAGAACGTGATGATAGCGAACCCGCAGTATATTGCCAATCCGGAGCTTCTGGCCACGCACACGAAAGCGAGACAGAACCGGCCCCTGCGGTCCGAGCAGGGAAAGAACTTCAGCAATTATTATCTTTCCAATAATTTGAACGGGATCATTTCCGGAAGGTATACTACCGTACAGGTAATGAACCAGGGAGGCAATCAGACGCTTACGAATCCTTATTCCAGAGCGGCCATGGTGCCTGCGGATCCCCATCCCGTAGTGCCTCAGTACTATATGCTCAACGCCGCCGAGCCGGCCGGGATTACGGCGCTCGCGGGCGAGCTTTCCCGGTGTGCGGCGGATTCTTCGGCAGAGAATTTCATCATCGGCAACGAGGTGAATGTGCGCACCTGGAATTACATGATCTGGTCGGACTGGGGAAATTATATCAGAGAATATGCCCAGGCATTCCGGGTGGCGTACAATGCCATAAAGAGCCAGAACGCCAACGCAAGGGTTTTCGTCTGCCTTGACCAGAACTGGGACCGGAACCGCCCGGCATCCCATCACGAATACTACGAATATATAGACGGAAAGGATTTCCTTTCCCAGTTCAACGCGATGATCGCCAGGGAAGGGAACATCGACTGGGGAGTGGCCCAGCATCCCTATCCGGTGCCTCTCACCTATGCCAAATTCTGGGATCTGTCGGGCTGCCCGGACGGCTCCTATATGGCGGCGCAGGTCTCCTCCGGGAAAATGCTCACCTTCCAGAACCTGTCCCTTTTGACCAACTTCCTTCAGACCCCGTCCATGTTAAGCCCTTCCGGCAGCGTAAGGCACGTGATTCTCAGTGAGATCGGCCTTACCAATGCGCAGGGCATCGAGGTGCAGGCGGCGGCGCTCTACGCATCCTATGCGGCGGCGAAGAGAAATCCCTATGTGGAGGAAATCATTTATTCCTTAGCCTTCCATGAACCGATGCTGGATACCCGGCTGGACGGGCAGTCCCGGCTGGTGTTCGACAGCCTGGGCACGGCCAACGAAGCCGTCTATGAGGAATGGGCGAAGTCCTTCATCGGGATCAGCGATTGGTCGCAGGTGCTCAGATAACCCTGAGGGCCGAATCTGAAAAGCTGTTTTCAAAGGCCTGTGAAAGCAAGGAGTGAGATCTTAATCAGAAAATAAGAAAGGAAAAGAATAATTAAGGCAGTTTCATTTGGAAAAAAGAACATTCGAACGTAAAAAAGTGATACATACAGGAGGTATATATGGAAAAAGCATGGTGGAAAGAGGCCGTGGTATATCAGATATATCCACGCAGTTTTATGGATAGCAATGGAGACGGCATTGGGGATTTAAACGGTATCACATCCCGTCTGGATTATTTAAAGGAGCTGGGAATCGACGTCATCTGGCTTTCCCCTGTCTATCAGTCGCCCAATGATGATAACGGTTATGATATCAGCGATTATCGGGCTATCATGCAGGAATTTGGAACCATGGAAGACTTCGATAAGATGATTGAAGGAATCCATGCCCGTGGAATGCGCCTTGTAATGGACCTGGTGGTGAACCACACCTCCGACGAACATGCCTGGTTCCTTGAAAGCCGTAAGAGCAAGGATAATCCCTACCGGGATTATTATATCTGGCGGGAGGGCAGGGAGGGACAGGCTCCCAATAACTGGGGCAGCTATTTCTCCGGTTCCGCCTGGCAGTATGACGATGCCACTGACATGTATTATCTGCACTTGT
This sequence comes from Lachnospiraceae bacterium, assembly GCA_021770245.1. Classification (GTDB taxonomy): domain Bacteria; phylum Bacillota; class Clostridia; order Lachnospirales; family Lachnospiraceae; genus Eisenbergiella. Next base: position 14,221 of record JAETRI010000004.1, on the reverse strand, counting down.
TCTCAAAGAAACAGCCGGATCTTAACTGGGAGAATCCCAAAGTACGGGAAGAAGTCTTCTCCATGATGAACTGGTGGTGCGCCGAGAAAGGCATTGACGGCTTCCGTATGGACGTAATCAATCTTATTTCAAAACAGCCGGGCCTGCCGGACGGACCGAAAGCGCCTAAAGAGCTTTACGGGTATGCCAATTGTGCAAACGGACCACGCGTCCACGAGTTTTTGAAAGAAATGAATGAAAAAGTACTTTCCAGGTATGAGCTGATCACGGTTGGCGAGGCGCCGGGCGTTACGATTGAAGAAGCAAAACGGTATGCCGGTTTTAATGAAAATGAATTGAATATGGTTTTCCAGTTTGAGCATGTAGGCCTGGATGGGGGAGAATACGGTAAGTGGACAGATAAGAGAGTTCCCCTGACAGAATTCAAAAGGGTAATGAGCAAATGGCAGACGGAACTTGACGGCCAGGCATGGAACAGCCTGTATTTAGGAAACCATGACCAGCCCCGTTCCATTTCCCGTTTTGGGGACGATTCGCCGGAGTATAGAGAGGTCTGCGCTAAAATGCTGGCTACCTGCCTGCATATGATGCAGGGCACGCCTTACGTATACCAGGGAGAAGAATTTGGCATGACCAATATGCCTTTTTCCGATATCTCAGAGGTCAGGGATATAGAAAGTATCAACGCTTACCACGAGATGTCCGATGCGGGCCTGATTTCCAAAGAGGATATGCTTCGTTTTATCTGCCTGAAGGGCAGAGACAATGCCCGTACGCCCATGCAGTGGGACGACAGCAGGAACGCCGGCTTTACCACGGGAACGCCTTGGATTGGCATTAATCCCAACTATAAGACCATTAATGCCAGGGCGGCGGTTGCGGATAAAAATTCTATTTTCCACTATTATCAGAAGCTGATTGCCTTGAGGAAAGAGGAGCCGATTATTGTTTATGGACATTATGCCCTGCTAGAGCCGGAGAATGAGTCCCTGTATGTTTACACCCGTTCTCTGGATGAGCAGAAGCTGCTGGTAATCTGCAGCTTCACAAAGGAGCCGGTAAAATATCAGATTCCGGCGGAGTTTGCCGATGCACAGATCCTGATTGGCAATTATGAACGGGATAAGGCGGAAGGGGAACTGGAGATGAAGCCTTATGAAGCGCTTGTATTAAAGAAATAATTATGATTCTTCCATTACAATTTGGGCCGCCTGCGGCCCAAATTGAATCACCTATGAGAAATCGTACCCGTGGTTTCTCATAGGTACTGCGCTGCTTCAGTAACGGTTCAGCCACCCCGCAGGCTCCTTCCTGTGCGCCCCGGCGTCCGGGAGCCTGCGGGGCGGCTGAACCGTTACCTGCTTCACGTGTTTGGCGCGCATTTATCGCGCCGGGTATTGCGCCCTCCCCCCATCTGATGTTATACTATAACAAGATTTGTCCGGCTGCATCGGCCCGCCGAAAACACAAAAAAGGGCCGCGCCGCAGCCGGATTCCTTATGGATGTTGGCGCCGTCAAAGGCGGAAGAAACGGGGTGAGAACTTTGAAGGACATGTATACGAAAATCCGGGAGGACGGATGGCAGAAGAAGAAAGACGCCTTGAAGTTCTCCTGCCAGGAGGTGGCAATCGGCGCGGACCGGGATGAGGTGGCGGAGGGATTTTTCACCGCGTTCTGCGAGAATGGCCAGAGCGTGGAAGGATATGTTTTCTGCGACGAAGAGCGGATGGAATGCACGACTCCGTGGTTTTCGGGGGTGTGTGAGAATATAGGCTATCGTTTTGATTCCCATGGGATGCGGGAGGGGGAGGAACGGGAAGGGACCTTTCAGATCGTATCCGACGCCGGGGAATATGAGCTGCCTTTCCGGGTAAGCATAGCGCGCAAGGGGATCACCTGCTCGGAAGGGCCCATGGAAAACCTGTTTCAGTTCACCAGCCTGGCCCGGACAAAATGGCAGGAAGCGGTGAAGCTTTTTTATTCGCCGCAGTTCGTCCGGCTTTTCGACGGTGTGGACAGGAAGTTTCTCGGCCTGTACCGGGGGCTGTCCCGTATTACGGGAAACGAGCAGAACGTGGAAGAATTCCTGGTATCCGTGCAGAAGAAGCAGCCGGTGGAATATGTCCTGGCCACCAGGGACGTGGTGGTGAACCTCTATCCGGCCGGGGTAGAGGAGAACCAGCGGTGCGAAACGCTGAAAATCATGCAAAGCGGCTGGGGATATACCCGCCTGCGGGTGGAAACCGTGGGGGATTTCCTTTTTACGGAAAAAAAGGTGCTGCGGGAAGACGACTTCCTGGGAAACCAGTGCAGCCTTCCCGTGTTCATCAATCCCGATCTGCTGCACGGGGGAAAAAATTTCGGAAAGGTGATTTTCCGCCATGGAGGCGGGAAGCTGGAGGCGAACCTGACGGTGATTAAGAACCGGGAACACCGGATGGGAAAGGGGAGCCGGCGGCATGAGATGAAGAAGATGACGGTGGAGCTGGTTCGGCTCTACCAGGACTATAAAATGAAAAAAATAAACGCCGGCATGTGGCGCGCGCAGACCACGGAGGTGGTGGAGCGCATGCGGCGGCTGGACGACCGGGCCGCGGCGGCAAAGCTTTTCCAGGCGCAGCTATTGATGACCGGGGAGTCGTACGAGGAGGCGGGGAAACTTCTGGAGGGCCTGGAGGTGGATCTGGACAAAAACGGGCCGGAGATGTACTGTTATTATCTCTACCTTTCCAGCCTGTACCATCAGGACGACGGTTTCACGACGGAGGTACTGATGCAGGTGGAGGATCTGTACCGCATTTATCCGGACAGTTGGCGTATTGCCTGGCTGCTTCTGTTCCTCTCCCCCGTCCTCAGGCGGAGCGTGTCCAGGAAATGGCAGTTTTTGGAGGAACAGTTCCGGCATAGCGGAACCAGTCCCGTCCTGTACCTGGAAGCCCTGCATCTGGCCAATATGAGTCCCACCCTGCTGCTGAAACTGGATACCTACGAGATACAGCTTCTGCATTTCGGGGCCAAGAACCGGATCCTGTCCGATGACCTGGTGGGCCATGTGGCCTATCTGGCGGGGAGGGAGAAGTACTATAGGGAAAGCCTGTACCGGATCCTGGCCGCCTGTTACGAAAAGAAGAAGGATACCCACACCCTTTATGCCGTCTGTACGCTGCTGATCAAGGGAAACAAGCAGGGCAGCGCCTACTATGAATGGTACCGGCGGGGCGTGGAGGAGGAGCTGCGGGTCACCAGGCTGTATGAATACTATATGATGAGCGTGGATCTGGAAAAGGAAGTGGAGATCCCCCGGAACGTACTGATGTATTTCGCCTATCAGAGCAATCTGGATCAGGACCGGTGCGCCTATCTGTATTCCTATATCTTAAAGCACAAGGATGAGATGCCCGAGCTCTACGGAGCGTACAAAGGGCAGATCGACCGGTTCATCCTGCAGCAGCTTCACAAGGGCAGGATGGACAGGCATCTGGCCTGGCTGTATGAAAATATGCTGGACGAGCGGATGTTCACAAAGGATAATTGTCAGGCGCTGGCTCCCCTGGTCTTTTTACAGGAGCTGGAGTGCGGCGGAGAAGACATCCGGCGGGTGGTGGTGATACATAGCAGGCTGCGCGGGGAACAGGTCTGCCCGGTGGAAAACAAAAGGGCCTACGTGGCGCTCTTTGACAGGGATCACGAGATCCTGCTGGAGGACGAGGTGCACAACCGCTACTGCGCAGGAAGAACCTATACCCTTTCGCCCCTGCTGAATCCGGCGAAATGCTTAAAGGTTTTGGGAGGAGACGTGGGGCACGTACTGGGCTATGACCTGTTTTGCTGCGGAGGAAGGAAGGGGAAATTCCACGTCAACCGGCACAATGCGGCGCGGTTTCGCTATCTGGCCTCTTCCGAGCAGGTGGCCCCCGCCTTCGCCAGGAAGATGCGCATGGCACTCCTTCGCTATTATTATGAAAAGGAGGAGCCGGAGGAACTCGACCTGCTTCTGGAGGACCTGCACAGGGGGGACGTGGAGGACGGAGACGTATATGAGGCAGCCCATATCCTGATCCAGCGTTCCTTTTACGAGAAGGCCTACGAATGGCTGGAGGGCACGGATCCGGGGAAAATGGACGAGAAGGCGCTCCTGCGGCTTTGCAGCAGGCTTTTGGAAAGCGGGCTGCATGAGCGGGAGCGGCGGATGACGCTCCTTTGTGCCCACGTTTTTTCCCGGGGAAAATATGACAGCCATGTGCTGAGTCATCTGGTGACGTACAGGGAAGGGGTCAGCCGGAATCTTCTGGAGGTCCGGGACGCGGCGGAAAATTTTGCCGTGGACACCTATCCGCTCACGGAGCGGCTTCTGGTGCAGTTTTTATTCATCGGGGATAACGTGATGGAAAGGACGGGAATGTTCCGCCGCTACCTGATGGAGGGCGGACGCAGCGACGTGGAGGCGTCTTTTCTGCATCGCTGCTGCGGTCTGTATCTGATGGACGGGGTGAAGATGGATGCCTATGTGCTGCGGGACGTGGCCCGCGCGGCGGCCCGGGGAGAGAGGCTGAGCGACATGTGCCGTCTTTCCTATCTGGAGTATTATTCCAGATACAGGGACGTAAGACGGCCGAAAACGGACGAGGTGATTAAAAAGTTCGGGGAGGAGCTCATCCGAAAGGATATGAAACTGCCCCTTTTCCAGGAATATGTGGACGTCCTGGAGGGGGCGCAGGCCATGATGGACAAGACCATGGTGGTATATAAGGGAGACCAGGACCGGCCTGTGACCATCCATTATCGGATTTTCAAGGCGGCGCATCTGGAGGAGCCTCTTTGCTCTATGGAGATGCAGCATATCTATGCGGGCATCTATACGGCCGCGTTTGTGCTGTTTGCGGGAGAAAGCCTGGAGTATTTTATCACGGAAACGGCCGCACAGGACGGCGTGCGCTTAGACGGCGGGGAGCTGCGGATAGCGGACGGAAACGTCCTGGGAGCGGGAAGCCGTTACGGCCTGCTGAACCGGATCGCTTCCTGCTGGCTGGCAGGGGAAAAGGGGGAAGCCCAGGAACAGCTGGAGGGATACCTATATACGGAATGGATGGCGGACGGGCTTTTTAAGCCTTTGGATACGGACGGGATAAATAGGGGATAGTAGGAATGAGGCCGAAACGGGCCGCTTGATGCCGCCGCCCTGCAGGGCGGCAGCTTTCTTCAGCGTACCCGGTGGGTACGTTCGTCCCCCGGAAAGGCGGGCAGAGAAGATGCTTCTGGGAAACAGAAACCAACAGGGAGGGATTATCGGAATAGAACTGGGAGATCGATATGCCCAGATCAGCTTTTGGGCATCCGGCACGGAAAATCCGGAAACTCCTCCTCAGTGCGCGCCCGAGCTGGGGGAGGAAACCATGATTCCGGTCCTTCTGTGCAAACGTCTGGACAGGGATGTGTGGACCTACGGAAAAGAGGCGGCCAGGATCGCGGCCCAGGGGGAAGGGATCCTGGTGGACCGTCTGCTCTCCCGGGCCCTGGCGAAAGAAAGCGCCGTGGTGGACGGAGAAGCCTATGAGTGCGTCTCCCTGCTGGCGCTGTTTTTGAAACGGAGTCTGACGCTTTTGGATAAACGGCTGCATCCGGAACGGGCGGATATGCTGATGATCACGCTGGAAAAGGCGGATCAGGAAGCCAGAAGCCTGGTTTCCTCCCTGGCCGCTCTCCTGGGCCTGCCGCCGGAACGGGTGGCCTGCCAGAGCCGGGCGGAAAGCTTCTTTTACTATAACATCAACCAGCCGGAGGAGCTGTGGCGTCATCCCTGTATGATCTGCGATTTTTCGGGCGAATGGATGAGGACCCTGATATTCGAGGCGGGGCACCAGTCCAGGCCGGTGGTGGTCACGGTGCAGGAGCAGGAGTTCCCGGAGATGAACCGGGAATCGGCGGGAGCGGCGGCGCACAGGGAGGCGGAAAAGGCCAGGCTGGACGCGAAATTCTGTGAGGTTCTAAAAAAGGTATGCACCGGGAGGGTCATCGACACCGTGTACCTCATCGGAGACGGTTTTGACGGGGACTGGTACGACGCCTCCCTGGGCATCCTGTGCCGGGGGCGCAGGGTTTTCCAGGGAAATAATCTCTACAGCAAGGGAGCCTGTTACGGCGGAAAGGCCAAAAGCGTGGGGATCCCGCCCCGGGAAAGGGGGTATGTGTACCTGGGCGCGGATATGCTGGGAGCCAATGCGGGCCTGGTGGCATCCCGGGGCGGCAATGACGTGTACTATCCTCTGCTGGAGGCCGGAACGAACTGGTATGATGCCCATGGGGAGTGCGATTTTCTGTTGGATAAAGATCTGGCCTTTTCCCTGCGGATCACGCCCATGGGAAGCAGGGAGGCGAAGGAGGTGGTGGTGACGCTGGACGGGGTTCCGGAGCGTCCGCCCAGGACCACCAGGATCCGTCTGACGGTTTCCTGCCCGGATGCGGAAAACGTGAAGCTGCGAATGGAGGATAAGGGTTTCGGAGAAATCTATCCCGCCTCCCATAAGGTGTGGGAAGAAACGTTTCCTCTGGGATGAGGAATTTCGGAAGGAAGGTGGAAGGATGGGCAGGGTCCATCTGTGTATCGGAAAGAACGCCGGGACGCCGTACAGCTTTGATGCGGCAAAAATACGCGTATATAATATCGAGGAACTGTGCTACCATTTGAAGGAGAACGCCTATCTTCTGGACGAAAACGTATTCGGCGAGGCGCTGGTCGAATGGGTGGAAGAGGAATGCGGTCTGCCGGACCTGGCGAAGCGGCTGCGCGCCCTGCTTAAGATCAACGATAAACCGGAGAACTTTGTGCGACAGATTTTCGAATATACGGGCTATTATGACCCGAAGGAAGCGAAGGAAATCCAGCGCCAGATCAGCGTGAGCGGGGAGGTATCCCCGGCGGAAAAGCAGAAGACGCGGGCGGATTACTATCTGGGGAGCAGGCGTTATGCCCTGGCCATACAGGAATATAGGAATATATTAAACGACGCGGCAAGGAAGACGCCGGCTTTTGAGGGGACGGTGTGGCATAACCTGGGAGTGGCTCAGGCCAGGCTGTTTTTATTTGAGGAGGCAGCAAAATCCTTTGAAAGCGCCTATCGCCTCACCGGGGACGAAAGAAGCCTGCGCTCCTGCCTGTCCGCCCTGCGGCTGCATTTGAAGGAACCGGATTACCTGGAGTTCCTCTCGGCCCACCCGGAGTACCACGATGCCTCCCTGAAGCTGGAGGAACAGGTGGTGGAAAGAAAAGCCGGTTGGACGGACATACGAAACGATTCTCCCGTGGCGGCCATGAGGAGCGCCTTTTTTGCCGGAGAGGAGGAAACCTGCAACAGGCTGATGGCCGAGGAAATGGAACGGCTGAAAGAGGTATACCGGGATTATGTGGTGCAGTAGGCTATGGCCGCCTCGGCACGCCAAACGCAGGAACGGCCCTGAAGCCCCGCGGCATGCCAAACGCATGAACGGCCCTGCAGCCCCCGCGGCACGCCTGCGGAGTGCGGGGGCTGCAGGGCCGTTCTTGCGTTTGGCGTGCCGGAGCAAAGGCATCTATGGCCGTTCCTGCATGGATGGGATGATCAGGCCGAAAAGGGGCTCCTCGGCCGGGGCCAAGGTCAAGGGCCGATTCCCTATTTATTCATCTTATAGGCGGGATCCGCAGGGTATCCGCCTTTTAATTTCTGCATGCCGCGCTGAACGGCGTCCTGGGAATTTTTCCAGTCCGCATCTTTATTCCTGTAATCGAATTTCTCGATCAGCCAGTCCACGTCTTGGGACATGCGCTCCATGTTCTCCTCCATCAGCCGGAAAACCAGGGGAAAGAATACACCCTTTTCCCTTTCGTTCAGCCTGCTGTCCGCGTTCCTGCATACATCCCCGAAATGATGCAGGCAGAAGCCCTTGCTGTCGGAGAGCTTTTGGCGGAAAGCTTCGTCGTTTTTATATAAATAGAAGAAGGTGTCCATATATCGGGCATATTCGCTCTTAAAATAATCGCAGATATAGCAGCTCTCCTCTTTTCGCGCAACCCACTCCGCGATGGGGTTGGCCTTGGCCTCTTTTCCCGTGAGCCTTTCCTTTAATGTGGCTTTGCCGGGGGTAAAGCGGGCGAACTGCCCCTTCATTTCCGCGATCAGTTTCTTATAGTGTGTTTTCAGAATCCAGCCGTTTCCCAGGGTATTTCCGTAGTCATACATTTTCTTATAATGCATCCGGCAGAAGCCGGCTTTGTCGGTGGCTTCCCGGGTGTCGCCCTCCATATAGGAGGCGCAGGAACCGAGGACATAATCCAGAATGTCTTGCTCCACATTGCGCTCGATATAGCAGAAAGGGCATTCGTCCTCCGCGTTCATGGCATCGTTTAAGGGAATGGTGTACAGTTTTTCTTTCATGGAGGGCTCCTTTCCTGAGGCGGCATTATGGCGCGGATAGCGATTCGGCCGCTCCTGCCTTGGAAAACAGTATACCACATGCCACAGAACGCTTCAATCAGAATTGCCTGGCAAGCCACGGCAGACGTAACCGTTCAGCCACCCCGCAGGCTCCCGGACGCCGGGACGCACAGGGAAGGATCCCTCCGGAAGCCCGCCGCCCCTTTGGGCTACTTCTAAAGCCGCCGTTCCCGGCTTCGGACCTTGCGAATGCGGCTAAACTCCTCGCTATGCTCGTCGGACAACGCCGCATTCGCAAGGAAGCCGCTCCCATCGGCTTAAGAAGCAGCACCAAAGCGGCAGATGGCTTCCGGAGGGATCCTTCCCTGTGTGTCCCGGCGTCCGGGAGCCTGCGGGCTGGCTGAACTATTACATTACTTTTGCAAATGAGATTTTTTAATAAATTTAGGAAAAACAGTTGACAGTTAGAGGATGTTATTGTATATTAGTATTTGTCCGTTGGACGTAATGGAACATGCGATAGTGGCGTAGTTGGTAACGCGCGACCTTGCCAAGGTCGAGACCGCGGGTTCGAGCCCCGTCTATCGCTCTTAGAAATCAGTATAAACAGCAGTTTCCGGGATTTCCGGAAGCTGCTGTTTTTAGTTCGCGGGCAAATCTCTGGTACGACGGACAGAAATCCCATAAGAGGTCATGTATGAGGGTGAGGCTGCAATACAAGTACAAGCTGTGTATGCACCGGTCAGGGAGGCGCAGCGGGCTGCGCCTCCCTGACCGCCATCGGCGTCTTACTGTTTTATAAATCGGTTCTTAACCGTTTCCCTTTAAATCAGTTCTATGACGCTGATACGCTGTGCCTGATTTGCACCAGCAGCATCACCATGCTGACGCCCAGCAGAATATGTCCAATCCCGGCAATCCCGGATATTGCCGCATTGATACCGGAGGGGAGCGTTGGCGCCAGAACCTGGACCACGCCACGCACGACGAGCATCACGGCGGTTAAGTTCAAACCGATATGATAGACTGCCAACACCCGCCCGGTTTTGGCGCTGATGAAAGAAAAGTTCTTTTCCAGCAGGAGCAGCAGGAGGAAGAACACCATGCCCAGCAGAAAATAGTGGGTATGGACAACAGAGAGAGCGGTTTTGGCGGTAAAGCCGTTGAATTTAGTGAACTCGCGGTAGAACACGCCGCCGGCCATCGCAAGGACGGCGTACAGCAGGGCCGAATTGATGTAACGCTTCATTTTTGGCTCCTTTCTGCGCGCCTTTGCGCGCATACAAATCAGGGGGAATGAAAGACTTGAAAAATCTTTCGTTTTTATATCCATCTGCGCGCTCCGGCGCGCAGACAAATAAAAGAGATTAAAAAGTTCAATTTTCAATCTCCTGTCTGCATTCCTGCTTCATAGCGAAATATCCGATGAGCACTGTCCACACATAGGCGCAGGTCTTGGGAATCATCAGCATCCCGATCAGGGGAACCATATCCGCCCACAGAACGACAGGGATGTAAAAGCCAAAACTCAGTACGATGGTCAGCCACATCCAGCGAAATGCTCTGTCCCTATGCTCCTTTGCGCTGCGGTAAAACAGCACGATCACCAAGAGGCCCAGCAGGGCAAAGGGAATGTTACGGTAGATACCAAAAGAGAGGGGCGCTTCGGCATTGAGCCACTGATTCTGGGGCATCATACACAGCGCGATCCGCGCACCGGCCAGAATGTATACAGCGGCGGTAAGGACGCGTTGGCCGCTGACCTGATACCGCTGACGCCAGACATAGTAGAGCAGCACATAGAAAACAGTCATTGTGACCGAAGTGATCCACTTTCCAAGGCCCAGAGGGACGGTGTAGTTCTCAAGACCGGTGGTACACAGCGCAAGAGCGCGGGGAATTAGATGGAACGAATCTCCCGCTCCCAACACGACAGCCATCCATCCGAACAGACGGAATTGGCGATTTCCCTTGCTGCCCCGGATCATTAAAATTCCGATGGCAATGACAGAGATCAGATAGACAGCATCAAACAGGGTTTCTACAAGTGCCTGCATATTTTTCTCCTTTCCGCACCGTTTTAATTATAGATATTTTGCATAGAAAGACAGGACCTCAAACCGATAAGGAGTATATTAATAAAGGGTTCTGCGGACGATCTCTAATACGGCAGCAGGGTTATAGTCCTGCCGCAGCAAGGCGGACAGCATCAGAGAAAATAAAACATCGGAGAATCGTTTTGCCGTGAACTGCTCCGTAAAGGCATCGGCTCGGATTTTGGCGTCCTGCTTTAAGACGGAACATAGCCCATTCAAAATGTGCTGCCAGGCCTGCTGCATTTTCCGTTTCCCATCGGCTTTATCTTCCTGCATAAATCCCAAGGAGTGCAGCGTAAAAAAGCCGGGATACCGTTGGCAGCCGTCTTCCATCCGGCTATACATCCAAGTGATATAGGCCTGCGTGTCGTGAAACACAGCCTCATCTTTTGGAGGGCGGAAAATCTCATGCCAAACGCTTTCTACCGTGGCGGACACCAGTTCAGCCTTGGAGTCAAAATAATTGTAAATGGATCCCACCGATACCCCGCAGGCCGCTGCAACGGAGCGGATATTGACCGCAGACCATCCCTGCTGCTGGATCAGCTTTCGGCTGGTTTTCAAAATATCCTCTTTTGATGTTACAACAGTATTCATTTCATCACCTCAATATGAACAATGTTCATTATAGCGGCTTACCTCCGCATTGTCAAGCATCAGACATTATCGACACAAGACAAACGCATGAATGGCCTTGCAGCCCCTGTGCCACCCCTGCCCGTCCCACGCCGATTTTATTGTGTGACGTCGTCACAGAAGGGATTGAAAAAATGGGTTATACTGCTTTTATTGACGCGGAAGGCTGCGGGGGAGCCCGGGCCGCCGCAAAGGATGCTGCATGGAGGGTTAGTGTATGGAGTCAGTAAAAAGGAAGCGCCGCAAAGCGGCGGTGAACCAAAGCGACTGTGTTGCCTGCGGTTGCTGCGTAAAAGTATGCCCAATGTCCGCAATCAGGGTCGTCAGGGGCGTGGCGGCTCAGGTGAATGAGGACAAATGCGTGGGCTGCGGGAAATGCGCCAGGGAGTGTCCCGCCAGCGTCATTGAGATACGGGAGGTTGAGGCATGAAAAAGCATTGGTATGACTATTTGTGGATCGTTGAGCTGACCTATCTGCTCTTAGGCTTTGTCAATATCCTGTTCGCCTGGATCGGACTGTTCTTCTTTTTCATTCCCCTGGTGATTGCCATCGTCAGGGGGACAAAGGGCTACTGCAACTACTACTGCGGCCGGGGACAGATGTTCGGCCTGTTGGGGGGCCGGTTTGGGCTGTCACGAAAAAGGGATATTCCCAAGTGGATGAAAAGCAAGGCTTTCCGCTATGGATTTCTCATTTTCTTCTTCATTATGTTTTTCCAGATGCTTTGGAATACATATCTTGTCTTTGCGGGAATTCAGGATCTAAGGCAGGCGGTTACGCTGCTTTGGACCTTCAAGCTGCCGTGGAATTGGGCCTATCACGGAACCCTGTTCCATCCCGGTGTGGCTCAATTTGCCTTTGGCTTCTACAGCGTGATGCTGACCTCTACCGTGCTGGGACTTATCACTATGGTGCTGTTCAAGCCCCGCAGCTGGTGTGTATATTGCCCTATGGGGACGATGACCCAGCTGATCTGCAAAGCCAGGAAAGGAAACAAATGACAGGACAAACGCATGAATGGAACTTGAACAGGCAACAGTGGACGATTGGGAAGCCTAGGATACTGTATTTATCGGTTATCCAAAGTTGAGAAAGAACCTAATCTAATTATAGAAAGAAAAATTTTTCCCGGGCCGGAATAATCAGTTTCCGGCCCGCATTTTTTAGGTTTAGAGGGGTGCATCGTTGAATTGTATCAATTTCGTTGTACCGATGAACATCGCAACACAAAGGTCAAACAGGCTGATTTTTTTTGTATATCAGTGGCGGCATCCCATAATATTTCTTGAAAGTTTCGCAGTAATAGCTTGCCCCGCCGAAACCATATTCATAGGCTATGTCAGCGATGCTTCTATTTGAATCTAGCAGCATGGAAAGGCTTTTCCGCAGCCTGAGTTTCGTGGTATAAGTGATAGGGGTATCGCGCAGATACTTTTTAAAGAGCAGGGAACATTTACTTCTGCAGCAGGCGCCGGACAGGGCGATATCTGTCAGAGTGATGTGCTCCATGTAGTGTTCCTCTATGTAGGTCATCATGCTTCTGAGGGAAGACAGGTCGGGAGATTCCGCTTTCCGGGCCCGGCTTTCAATATCAAGATTTTCATACAATATTTTCATGAGCATAAAATAATCTTCCATCAATTTAAAATAGGATAAAGGTTCTGCGGGGATTTTGCCAAAAGAATCATAAATTTCATCCAGTTTTTCCATGACGGATGCCATCCAGCCGTTCCGGCTAAGATACAGGTAAGGGTATGCCGAATTTTCAGTGACAGGCTCAATATAATTCTGATAAAACCAACCGTTCACCTGCAATAATTCCGGGGAGAGCAGGATGCAGACAAATTCGCATTCGTTATGTTCCGCAGAAAAGCCATAATGGAGCTGATAGCTGTTTACCATGATCCCGCTGCCTTCCGCCAGTTCAATCAGCCGGCCGTTTACATTATAGGTCATAGTTCCCCTTTTTATCAGAATAAACTCCAGATCCTTGTGCCAGTGGCTGGCGGAAGAATAGGCCGGGTAGGAGGAAAGGAGCCCGTATACCACATAGGCGGGGAACAGGGGATTATTATATGCAACCGTTTCAGAAGAATCCGAATTGAACACAGAGCGGTATTTTGTGCCCTCATCCATAAAACTACCTCATAAATGGAAAATTGTTATATAAGAATGAAGAATACTGAATGATTTTAATGTAAAAACCTGATATTGTCAAATAAAAGATATTAGGTAGATGAAAATTAAAAAGGATACAGGTTGGAATTGTGGTAGTAAAAATATAAAACAGCAAAAAAGGAGAATCATGAAAATGACAGAACAGGAAAAAATGAAGAACGGCTATTTATGGGAGGATGATGAGGAGAATATGGCACTGCAGGCACATGCCAAAAAGCTTGTGCGGCAGTTCAACGCATTACCGCCGGAGGACATGGAGGGACGGGCTGCGCTCCTTCCCCAACTGTTCGGAGAAGTCGGGGAAAATGTCTGGATTGTGCCGCCGCTTACAGCTGCGGTCGGTAAATATGTTTCGATCGGGGACGGCACTTATGCGAACATGAACCTGACCTTGATTGATGACTGGAAAATCACGATAGGGAAACATGTCCTGATCGGCCCTAATGTGACGCTGAGTACAACAGGGCATCCGGTCCATCCGAAGCACCGGGGGGACGGTATGTATTCCTTCCCTATCACGATTGGCGATAATGTGTGGATCGGTGCAAATGTGATTGTCCTTCCGGGTGTTACAATCGGGGAAAATTCCGTAATCGGGGCGGGGTCGGTCGTGACAAAGGACATACCGGCAAATGTGATAGCATTCGGCAGTCCCTGTAAGGTATACAGGGAGATCAATGAGCATGATAATGAATACTATTTTAAGGACAGACGGTTCGATAGCCAGCCGGAGAAGTTCTGAGAATGCTTTTGTGGCCCCTGCGCCACCCCTGCCCGTCCCCGCGGCGTGTGATGATCACAGAGGGGACCCGCTTTCGCTCAGCCAAAAACGCAGCGGTACTAAGCTCGCAAGGGGCGTGCTCGCTAAGTGCCGGCGTTTTTGGATGGTCCCCTCTGTGAT
>JAETRI010000046.1 GCA_021770245.1 Lachnospiraceae bacterium | reverse complement strand
CTTAGCGCAATGTGGTCAACTTAAGACCTCGGGCGCTCTCCCGCCTGCAGCCTCGGGCGCCCGGCAGGGAGCGCCCATGGCCTTAAGTTGACCACATTGGGCACTTAGCGAGCGCGCCCTTTGCGAGCTTAGTACCGCTGCGTTTTTGGCTGAGCGAGAGCGGGTCCCCGATGGATCACCACGCTCCGCAGGGCTCTGCCAGGGGTATCGTCCGAACGCAGGGTCGTTCATGTGCTTGTCCTGCTTTCCTGTTCTTATTTCACATCTATTGTACACTTTTTTGAAAAATGTTTCAATATAAAACATTTATTTCCCTTTTCCCTTCTTTGTTTTCTTGTTGCGAAACAGGAAACTTGTTAAGATAAGCATACTTCAAACAAAAGAACGGGCTCTCTATTCCATAATTTAGAACTACTGCACAAAAATGACATGAATAGAGGGAATAAAAATGAGACAGAAAGAAAAAACAATGTGTTTCAAAATAAAACACATTTAGGCGGTTTGAAAGGCTGAAGAAGGGCACTTTCAATCTCCCTGAGGGCGTAAGTAATTATGGAAAGACTTCTGGTATTAGCTGATGATTTTACCGGTGCGCTGGATACCGGGGTGCAGTTTGCGACGTATGGCGCGAGAACGGAGATCATAACGGACGTGGGGATCGATCTTTCCCAATATTCCTTGGCGGACGTTCTGGTCATCGATACGGAGACCCGTCACGTGAGTGAGAAGGAGGCATACGAGACCGTTTACCGGCTTACACGGAAAGCGGTGGAAGCAGGGATCACATGTCTGTATAAGAAAACGGATTCCGGACTGCGGGGGAATCTTTCCGGAGAGGTGCGGGCGGTGCTGGACGCTTCCGGGGAGGATTTTTTGGCGTTCCTGCCGGCGTTTCCCAAGATGAACAGGATTGTGGCCGGGGGCGTCAGCTATGTGGACGGGACGCCGATCGAACAGAGCGTGTTTGGACGGGATCCGTTTGAACCCGTCACCTGTTCCAGGATCCGGGATTTTTTCAAGGGTTATGAAGGACTGGTGAAGGAATATGCCCGGCCGGAGGAGCTGGTCATACGGGAAGGGGAGAAGCAGATCGCGGTATTCGATTCCGCGACGGATGAAGATCTGCATGCGGCGGCGGATTATCTGTACGGGAAGGGGAGGCTGAAGGTCCTGGCGGGCTGTGCGGGATTCGCTTCGGCCATGGTGAAATATCTGCAGATTTCCCGGGCGGAAAAAAAACCGGAGAGACTGAAAAAACCGCTCCTGATCGTATGCGGGAGCATCAACGATATTTCCAAGAAGCAGGTGGATCATGCGAAGAAAAAGGGAGTCGAAGGAATCACGCTGACCCTGGAAGCGCTGCTGGAAAAGGATTATCTGCATACGCAGGCCGGACGGAAGCTGGTGGAAGACGTGGCGGGGATATGCAGCAGGCAGGGCGCATGCATCCTGGATACCAGCTCCGACCGGGAAGAAGTGAACCGGTATCTGACGCGGGAATTGATTCCGTTGGAAGAGGCCAGGGTCTACATAGCGGACAGGATCAGTGAAATACTGAAAATAGTGTTGGATACGGGATTGGTTTCCACGATCATGGTAATCGGAGGAGACACCTTAATCCATTTTGTAAGGAAGATGAAGTGTCGGCAGATCTCGCTGCTCTACGAGCTGGAAAAAGGGGTGGTCTACTCCAGTATGAGTTCGAAAGATAAAACGCTGAAGGTGATCTCCAAGTCGGGAGGGTTCGGAAAAGAAGATCTGCTGGTCCGGCTGATCGGGATGACCGGGGAAGCCGAAGAAAGCTTCTGATCAGGACCGCCGAAAGCGGCGGGAAGGCAGGATAAAAAAGGAAGGAAGGGACGGAAATGTTGGAACGATACAGTCTGAAGATGCCCGGAAACGTATACTGCGGGGAAAATGCCATGGAACAGATGGAACGGATCCTGCAGGGACACAGGAAGGCGGCTGTTTTCACGGATCGGGGGATCGCGGCGTCGGGTATCCTGGATTATCCCCTGGAACAGATCAGAAAGGCCGGAGCGGACAGCGTGCTCTTTTCCGATCTTCCGGCGGAACCCACCTATTTGCAGGCACAGCAGACCGTGGACGATTTCCGTTCTTCCGGGGCGGACCTGATCGTGGCAGTGGGCGGAGGAAGCGTCATGGATGCCGCAAAGCTGGCTTCCGTCATGTCGGACGGCCTTACGGTGAAGGATCTCCTCGATGATCCTCTCGCGGGGAAGAAGCAGGTGGCGACCCTCATGATCCCCACTACGGCGGGAACCGGAGCGGAGGCAACGCCCAACAGCATCGTGTCCGTCCCGGAAAAGGAACTGAAGGTGGGTATCGTCAATCCGGAGATGATCGCCGATCATGTGATCCTGGACGGAAGGATGATCAAAAAACTTCCTCTTTCCATTGCGGCCGCCACCGGAGTGGATGCCCTGTGCCATGCGGTCGAATGCTTCACGTCCAACAAGGCGAATCCTTTCAGCGACCTGTTTGCCCTGGAGGCCGCCCGGCTGATCTTCGAAAATATAGAAACGGCCTGCCTGGATCAGGATGCCATGAAAGCTAAGGACAATATGCTGCGCGCTGCCTTTTACGGAGGGGTGGCCATCACCGCCTCGGGAACCACAGCAGTCCATGCGCTTTCCTATCCCCTGGGAGGCAAATATCACATCGCCCACGGCGTATCCAATGCGATCCTTCTTCTGCCGGTGATGCGATTCAACAGGGATGCCTGTCTTGCGGAATTCTCCCGGATCTATGATGCGGTATACGCGGACGGAAGGGGAGCCGGACGGACGGAGGAAGAAAAGGCGGATGCGGTTTTGAAAAGGATGGAAGAGATCCTTCACAGGCTCGGGATCCCTGTGTCCCTCACCGGCTTTGGAGTGAATCCGACGGATTTGGATACGCTGGTGGAAGCAGGGATGCAGGTGACCAGGCTCCTTTCGAACAACAAGAAAGCGGTCACCCCGGAGGATGCGAAGGAGATTTACCGGCAGGTACTGTGAATTTGAATTGCGGGCCGCACAGGACGCGGCATGGAGGATTAGCATGACAGAGATAAAAGGGATCATCCCTCCCGTGGTCACGCCCATGTATGAGGACGGATCGATCAATGAGGAGGAGCTGGCAAATCAGGTGGAACGGCTGATCGGAGCCGGCGTGCATGGGATTTTTGCCTTCGGAACCAACGGGGAAGGCTATATCCTGGATGAGGAGGAAAAGGAAAGGGTTCTTTCCGTCGTCATCCGTTCCGCGGCCGGCAGGGTGCCCGTCTATGCGGGGACGGGATGCATTTCCACACGGGATACCATCCGGATGAGCCGGATGGCGGAAAGGATGGGGGCCGATATCCTGTCCATCATCACACCGTCCTTTGCGGCGGCATCTCAAGAGGAGCTCTACCTCCATTACAAAGAGGTTGCGGAAGCGGTGAGCATGCCGATCGTGCTGTACAACATCCCCGCCAGGACCGGAAATGCTCTGGCGCCGGCCACGGTGGCGAGGCTTTCCGAGATCGACAACATCGTGGGGGCAAAGGACAGCAGCGGAAACTTTGACAATATGCTCCAATACATCGAGCTGACGAGAGACCGGGATTTCGCGGTACTTGCCGGGAACGACTCCCTGATCCTGTGGAATCTTCTGGCCGGAGGTGCGGGCAGCATATCCGGATGCGCCAACGTATTCCCGGAAAATATGGTGGCCATTTATGAGAACTTCGTGAAAGGGGATCTGGAGGGAGCCAGAAAGGCGCAGGATGCGATCCGAAGCTTCCGAAATACGTTCCGGTACGGAAATCCCAACACGGTGGTGAAGACGGCGGTGGAGCTGCTGGGCTATCCCGTGGGAAAATGCCGCAGCCCCTTCCATCTCATCTCCGAGGAGGGGATCCGGGCCATCAGGCAGGTGCTGGAGGAATGTGAGAAAGCGGGAATCAGATAGGATAAGGAGGTAGAATATTTATGAAACCCATTATCGGGATTACGATGGGGGACCCTTCGGGAAACGGGCCGGAGATCAGTATCAAGGCTCTGTCGGATCCGCAGATCTATGAACGCTGCAATCCGCTCATCATCGGCGACGCGGCCTGTCTGGAGGAAGCGGTGGGAGCGGTGGGAGCCGAGGGGAAGATCAGGATTCATCCCGTGGAGAACCCTGCGGATGCCGAATTCCGCCACGGCTGCGTGGACGTGCTGGAGATGGGCCAGGTGGACATGAGTAAAAGGCTGTTCCGGAAGGATCGGAATGCACTGGCTCAGACCATGTCCGAGGGAGAGCTGAAAGAGGCATACGAAGAAAGCGACCGCATGTGCGGGGAAGCGGCTTTCCAGTACGTGAAAAAGGTGATCGAGCTGGCTATGGCCAAAAAAGTGGACGCCACGGTGACGAATGCCCTCAACAAGGATCATATCAACCTGGCCGGACATCATTATTCGGGACATACGGAAATATATGCCCATTATACAGGGACGGAGCATTATACCATGATGCTGGCCCATGAAGATCTGAGAGTGGTACACGTATCCACCCATGTATCCCTGAGCGAGGCATGCAGAAGGGTGAAGAAGGATCGGGTATTGGAGGTGATCCGGATCGCGGATGCGGGCTGCCGGGCCCTGGGCATCGAGAAGCCGAAGATCGGCGTGGCCGGACTGAATCCCCATTGCGGGGAAAACGGTATGTTCGGCCGGGAAGAGATCGAGGAGATCCAGCCGGCGATCGACGAAGCCATGGCAGAGGGAATCTGTATCCCCGAAGGAAAACCCACCCCGCCGGATACCGTATTTTCCAAGGCGCTGGGCGGCTGGTATGACATCGTTGTGGTGATGTATCACGATCAGGGACATATCCCGTTGAAGGTGAAGGGATTTGTCTATAATAAGGAACGGAAGAAATGGGATGCGGTGGCGGGGATCAACGTAACGCTGGGGCTTCCCATCATCAGGGCTTCCGTGGACCACGGAACCGGGGAAGGACATGCAGGCGACGGGAGCGCCAACGAACTGAGCCTGGTAAATGCGATCGATTACGCGATCCGCATGGCGGAAGCTGCTTCTAAAGATTGATCCTGGCGCGGGCAAGCGTCCGTGCCTGATCATAGATAACTGTTTACATGCAAAAGGAGGAAAAAGTGATGAAGAGACAGAAGTTTTTATCCATTTTTCTGGCGCTTGCCATGACTGCTGCAACTCTGACAGGCTGCGGATCCGGAAGCGGAAATTCAGACTCTGGTTCGTCCGGTACGACGGAGAGCGCGCCTGCGGAAACGGCGGCGGAGTCTTCGGAGGAAGCGAAGGAAGAGGGAAGCGAAGCCCCTGCCGAGGCAGAAGGAGGGGAAGTGGCCGACGGTTATGTGGGCGAAGGCGGCACTTACAGTATGTATCTGCGTTCCACATTCATCGACTGGATCAACGATCTGGAATGGTATAAGGAAGCGGAGAAGAGGACCGGCGTGACCGTGGAATACCAGAAAGGTACCGACGTGGAAGAAGACGTTTATTCCGAAGTGGACCAGCTGGTGCTGAGCAATACCTTAACGGACTGCACCATGTGCAGACAGGCACAGGCGAACGTATACGGCGCGCAGGGCGCGTTCTACGACCTGAAACCCCTGATCGACGAGTATGCGCCCCATATCAAGGCCTATCTGGAAGCCAATCCGGATTATGAAGCCCTGGTGACCAACAGCGACGGTTCCATCTACGGCCTGCTGGTGGAAGACGCTCTGAAGAGCAGCTTTATTTTCTACCGCCAGGATCATTTTGATAAGGCCGGCGTGGACGTGGCCTCCGTCAAGACCGTGGATGATTTCACCGAGGCGCTGCGCAAGCTGAAAGAGTACTACAAGGATGTGCCCAACTACTATCCTCTGCAGGGTCGTGAGGCCGTAATCCGTTTCCAGGCCTTCTTCAATGCGGCGAACAGCATTTCCGCGGAGGAGTCCAACGGTTTCTACTTCAATAATATAGACGGCGGCTACGACATCCATGCGGACGGAGCCTATGATATGGTGGAAACCATGAAAACCTGGTACGACGAGGGCCTGATCAATCCGGAATGGGTTGCCGGCGCATTCTCCGAAGGCGACTGGGAAGCGGCTATGTGGGAAGGAAGAGGCTCCGTGAGCTTTGACTTCTATACCAGGCCCGCCGCGTTCAACCTGGAAGGAAAGAATTACGACCCCGATTACAACATGGCGGTCATGGATTATCTGGTGGACGATGCCGGCAAGCCGCTGAAGGTGCAGACGCCGCCTAAATACAACCAGAGAAGGGCAACCGTCATCAACGCCCAGGCTTCCGAAGAGACGGCGAAGACGATTATCCAGTTTATCGACTATTTCTACAGCGACGAAGGACAGACCCTGGCCAACTGGGGCGTGGAAGGTGTGAGCTACGAAGAGGGAGCCGACGGCAAGAAATATCTGATCAGCTATGACGATGAGCTGGCGAAGCCCGACGGCGAGATGGAATGGAGCTTCTTAAGCGACCGTTATACGGTATGTAAGCCCTTGGATCCTACCGCATTCTTCTCTTTCAATGCGGATATCGTAAGGGATGCCGCGCTGAAGCTGTTCGACGATGAACATCTGCAGTATGGTGTGAACATCATTTACACGGATGAAGAGTCCGAAGAGCTCACCTCCATCATTGCTTCCCTGAAAGAAAGCTGTGATGCGGGTATTGTCTCCTTCATCATGGGCAGGACGGAGCTGAACGAGGCGAACTGGCAGGCATTCCTGGACGAGATGGATGCGGCCGGCTATACCAGGATGGAAGAACTCCAGCTGGAAGCCTACAAGAATACCTATGGGAATTAACAGGCATTTGTCATAATATCCCGGGTCCGGACCGTATGCGTCCGGACCCGGTAAAGAAAGAGGTGTGTATATGGCAGGTACTAAAACACTGGCAGCCCACAGCCCGCAGCCCAAAAGACCGCTGGGAGAGCGGATCAAGAAGGATCTGAAGAAAAATTATCTTCTCTACCTGCTGTTGCTGCCCGGTATTTTTATTTTGATTTGTTTTAAGGCGGGACCTGTGGGCGCCATGGTGATCGCTTTCCAGAAGTTCAGCGCTTTCAAGGGGATTTCCGGGAGCGAGTGGGTGGGCCTGGATCAGTTCATCAAGATCTGCCGGGATCCCTACATGCTGAAATTGGTGAAGAACACGGTCATCCTGGCGGTTCTGTCCATCGTGGTGGTATTTCCCTTTCCGATTATTTTTTCCCTGTTCCTCAACGAGGTCAGGATTAAGAAAGTGCGCCATACGGTGCAGTCTTTAAGCTTTCTGCCCTACTTCATTTCTTCGGCGGTCATGGTAAGTATCCTGTATACGCTGGTATCGCCGTCCTATGGCCTGGTGAATAAGATTATCGAATTCTTCGGAGGGGAGTCGATCTTCTTTATGGCGGAACCTGGATGGTTTCGGCCGCTGTACATCATTCTGCAGATCTGGCAGACTTTCGGGTACTCCGCGGTAATCTATATCGCCGCGATGATGGCCATCGACACGGAGCAGTATGAAGCGGCGGACATGGACGGGGCGAGCCGGTGGCAGAAAATGTGGTTCATCACGCTGCCTTCCATCTCCAGCTCGGTGGTGGTCATGCTGATCATCAGCATCGGGAACATCTTTTCCGTGGATTTGGACAGGATCCTGCTGATGTACAACTCCAGCGTCTATGAAACGGCGGATGTGATCCAGTCCTATGTGTACCGTATTGCGTTCCAGTCCACAGGGTTCCCGGATTACAGCTACGGCACGGCGGTGAACATGCTCAAATCGATTATCGCGTTCATCCTGGTGATCGTGGCGAATAAACTGGCTGCCAAGTTCTCCGAAACAAGGCTGTTCTAGGAAGGGGGAAAGAGCAAGATGAAAAGGAAAAAGATAGACCTGTTTGAGATCATAAATGATACGATCCTCTGCATTATCGCATTCATCTGTATCTATCCCTTCCTGTATGAGGTTTTCATCGGCATCAGCGACGGCAGATATCTGGCGGCGGGGCAGGTGACGTTCCTTCCCAAGGGGATCAATCTGGAAGTCTTTAAATATGTGCTGACCAATCCCAAGCTGGACATCGGCCTGGGCATGAGGAATTCCTTTCTCTATACGCTGTTCGGCACGCTGGTCGGGGTCCTGGCCACCTATATCACGGCATATGCCCTTTCCAGGCCTCAGGTTAAATCCAGGTATGCGCTGATGGCGCTTTTTACCATGACCTGGGTGTTTGAAGCGGGTATTATCCCTAACTATATCATCCTCAATAAATTCGGCTTCATTGACAATCCTCTGGTGATGATCATCCCCAGCGCGATCAATACGCAGTATCTGATCATCTGTAAGACCTATCTGGAGGGGCTTCCCTATGAGCTGGAAGAGGCGGCCACGGTGGACGGAGCGAACCAATTCCGGATCCTGTGGAACGTGTATCTGCCGATTTCCAAACCGATCGTCGCTACGATAGGGACTTTCTATGCGGTGAATATCTGGAATCAGTATCTGACTCCTCAGATCTACCTGAAATCCCCTCAATACAAGGTGATTCAGCAGGTGCTGCAGGCGGTGGTTATTTCCTCCAACAGCGCGGGAGAGACGATGCAGACGGTTATCCGCAACGGCGTTTCGATCAACCAGTATAATATGAAGGGGGCGGCCGTGGTGATCGCGATGGCTCCGATCATCTGCGTGTATCCCTTCGTGCAGAAGTATTTCAAGTCCGGTATCCTGATCGGATCCGTGAAGGGATGAGCAGAGCGGATCCCCACGGGCGGCAGAAAGCGAAAAATCCGGGATTTGTGCTTCTGAGCGAAATCCCCTGAAGGAAATGCCGCCCGGAGGCGGCAGAATGGGAGAAAATATGGCAAGAGAAATGAAAGTATTGAAAACGATGGAAGAGGACGGGAGCTTATATCAAAACGAGCGTCTGGGTACGGTAGAAAGCCTGATTCCCAATCCCTATAACAGCTGTCATGCGGCCGATCTGCTGGAGCTGCCGAACGGGGACATGCTCTGCTGCTGGTTCGCCGGGTCGGACGAAGGGAATGCGGACATCAGCATTGCCGTTTCCAGGCTCAAGGCGGGGGAGAGCCACTGGAGCGTGCCCGAAATCGTGTCCGACGACAAGGAAAGATCGGAGCAGAATCCTTCCCTTTTCTTAACGCCGGAGGGAGAAGTATGGCTTGTGTATACCGCACAGATATCCAGAAGCGCCATGCCGGGAAAGGAAAGCCTGCAAAGCACGGCGGAGATCCGCAGGAAGATTTCCGCGGACAACGGCTATACCTGGGGGAAGACGGAAACCCTGTTCGGCCGGGAGGGCTCCTTCTGCAGACAGAAGATTCAGGTGCTGTCAAACGGCAGATGGGTCTTCGGGAACTGGATCTGCTTTGACGACGATACCCACTACGGCAGCGATATTACGGTGGTGCAGATCTCCGATGACAGAGGGAAGACCTGGAGGGGCGTGGAGATTCCGGGGAGCCGGGGACGGGTGCACGCCAACCTGATCGAAACAAAGCCGGGTGAGCTGACCGCGTTGTTCCGGAGCCGTTCCGCAGATAACATCTATATCGCCCATTCGGAAGATTGGGGAGATACCTGGAGCGAACCCGTCCGGACCGAGCTGCCCAACAATAATTCCAGTATTTCCGCCATCAAGCTGCGCTCCGGCGCTCTGGCCGTGGTCTACAATCCCGTCCGCGCCAATGACGATCCTTCGCTCACCGTGTGGCCGCGCCTGAGATGTCCCGTGGCCGTGGCAATTTCGGAGGACGGAGGACAGACCTGGCCTTATATCAGGCTGGTGGAGCCAGGCGACGGATTCCTGGGCAAAAGCAATTCGGTGAACAACCGCAGGTACGAATACCCTGTGATGATGCAGGCACAGGACGGAAGCATCCATATCGCATACAGTTATGCGGACCGTCGCTGCGTGAAGTACGTGGTGGTGACGGAGGAATGGATAAGGGGAGAGAAGGCCGAAAAGGAAGGGGAACTAAATCCTACGGCATGACAGAAAGAATCGGGCCGCCGGGAAACCGGCGGCCTGATTCTTTCTGTAAGCGCGCCCGCTAGGTGCCGGCGTTTTTGGAGGGCCCCCTCTGTGATCACCATGCGCCGCAGGATCTGGCAGGGGATGCCGCAGAGGCCGCAGGGCCGTTCATGCGTTTGGCCGTAAGCGCTTTGGCCGATATTTGACGGAGCGGATAAAACCGGCTATAATAAAACGGGTTAACAGGAAGTTTCGGCCGAAAGGACAGGGCTTAGATGAAAAACGGACGGATCACAGCAATGATACTGGACGATGAAATATCCGTGAGGAACGGACTGCTGCGGCATATCCGGTGGAAACAGCTCGGCATTGATTCGGTGGAGACCTTTGAATCCGCGGAAAGGGCGGCCGTATATCTGGAGAATCATGCTCCGGATGTCATTATCTCGGATATCCGTCTGCCCAAGATGGACGGGATACAGCTCATGGAATACGTCCGGGAAAAGGGGCTGCGGTGCAGGATCATTTTCATAAGCGCCTACTCGGATCTGGAATACTATAGGAAAGCGATCCGGCTGGAGGCGGAGGCATATATCGAGAAGCCCATCCGTCCGGAGCAGATGGAGGAGGCCGTCCGGAAGGCGGTGGAAAAGGTTCAAAAAAACAGAGAGCAGGAAGAGAATGCCGCCTTCGCGGCGGATATCCTGAACGAATACACGGATCAGATGGGGGAGCGCGTTTTTAAAAACCTCGTGCACGGCGTTTGGGAAGAACGGCTGATGGAGTGCATGGGGGGGGGTAAAAGGCAGATTAACAAAGGGGACGATTTCCTTTGTATGATCATTAAGCATAAACGCCTTTCCGACGAACCGGAAAAATTAAAAGGGCTGCTGGAGGCATATTTCGGCCGGACAAGGCGGGTTTATGAGGGAAGCCGCGCAGGGATCCTGGCCTGCCTGTTCGCCTTTTCCAGGGATGAATATTATACGAAGGCTTTCGGAGATCTGGAAAGGTTTCTGGGGGATTTTAAGGGAAGGCGGTTCGACGCAGGCTCCTATTTCATTGCGGTGAGCGACAGGAAAAGAGGCTATGAGGAGGCTCCAAAGCTGTATGCACAGGCCGCCTGCCAGTTCCAGAAATTCTTTTTTGCGGGGTACGGGAACCTGGTGCGGCAGGAGGCTTCCGGGAACCGGACGGTTGATCCGGCGGCAGTCCCGGTGAAGGAATTCGAACGGGCGCTTCTGGAGGAAGAGGACAGCCGGGCGCTGCGGATGGCGGAGGAAATTTATCTGTATCTGAAAGGACAGACGGATTCCCTGCCGGATCAAGTAAAGAACATCTTTTTCACCCTTCAGATCGCTCTTTTGAAGGAATCCGGGATGAAAGGCGAACTGCCTGGAGGGGAGCCGGGGACGGATTACCTGTGGATGCGATTTGGCGATTTTGAGACCATTGAGGAGTGCTACGGCTATCTGCAGGAAAATATTCGCGCGTATTTTCAGAATAAGGAAAGCTTCCTTTCCGGTAACCTGAAAATCGACCGGATCGTCCGGACTGTCAGATCCGGCTTCGGGAACGTGAATCTCTCCGTCCGGGATATTGCGGAGGAGGTGGGACTGACGCCGCAGTATATGATGGCCGTTTTCAAGGAGAAAACCGGCGTCACCCTGGGCCAGTTCATCCGTAGCACCCGTTTGGAACATTCCCGCAGGCTGCTTGAGACCACGGAATCGCCGCTTGGAGCCATCGCACAGGCATCGGGCTATGGGGACGCCAACTATTGGACAAAGGCATTTCGGAAGGAATATGGGATGACGCCTTCGGAGTACAGGAAACGGAGGCAGGGATGAGAAGGGCGCATGCGAAAACGGGAGGCATCCGGCAGAAGCTGCTGCGGAAATACCTCTATACCTTTTTAACCTGTTTTTTGGCAGGAATGGCGGTCATCTCTCTGTGGGCCAGGGAAACGATCTATAACAGCATCCTGAAAACCTCCCTGCGGGAGTTCATGCAGATCAGCAATGCCGTGGAGCATCGGGTCTCGGAATATTATTATGTGTCATATATGATACAGAACTCCCGTATCGTCATCGAGTCGATGCTGAAGGAGAACGGGGACGGAGCCGGGAAGTATTATGCCAAACGGAATATTGAAGCGCAGCTGGGGGTTCTGACGGGCGCGCTGTCTTTATATCCCATTACCCTCTATCTGGACAAAGAGACTCTGTATCAGGACAACATCACCTTTCATTCCGTTTCGGAGCTGGAGGCCTATTCGGAATTCGCCGAATTCCGGGGAAGTGAGGCCTCCTATATCTGGCTTGCGCCGGAGGAAGTCCGTATGGCGAATTTCTCCAGGACCGTGGAAGTTTTTCCCTTTATCAGGAAGATCGGGAATAATACGGATCCCATCGCCTTTCAAAAGGTATGCATCAGAAAGGAGGAACTTCAGGATCTGATCGCCTTGGGGAATTCTGATGCTGAGGTCTTTCTCTACTCCGGGGAAAAAGGCCTTGTGATGCTTCGGGAAGGGGCGGATTTCTTTCGCGGAAGGGAGGAGGAAATCCTTTCCGAAGCGGTGCAGGGGTGGGAAGAGGACGGAGAGTGGAGGACGCTCCGGAGCAGGCAGGGAGACTATTTTTACCATGTGCAGCGGATCCGGGGGACGGACTGGAGGATGGTAATGATGATCCCACGGCTGTTTTTCCTGGACGGTTTCCTGCAGCTTCTTATGATATGGCTCGTCCTGTTTCTGGTGCTGGCGTTTATCTATCGGAGATTTGAGAAGAGATACTCTGCGGACATTGTGGACAGGATCCGGCGTCTGCAGCAGGATATGGGGGAGTATCTGGAGGGCGGGACGGAGGAACCGGCGAAAAGCGAGATTGCCGGCCGGGATGAACTGGATGTGCTGGGGGACTACTATAAGGATATGCTCGGCAGGGTAAAGGATCTTCTTACCTCCAGGCTGGAAGACGAAAGGGAGAAGCGAAGGCTGGAACTGAGCCTGCTGCAGGCCCAGATCAATCCCCATTTTCTGTACAACACGCTGGATCTGATCAACTGGAAGGCGCGGGACGAAAATGTATCGGAAATCAGCGACATCGCCTGCAAGCTGGCGGATTTTTACAGGCTGAGCCTGAGCCGGGGCAGGCAGATCGTCCGGGTGAGGGATGAGATCGAGCAGGTGCGCAATTATGTGGACCTGCAGAATTACAGGTTCGATACGGACATCGACCTGATCGTTGAAATCCCGGAGGATATGATGGAAGCACCGCTTCCGAAGGTTACGCTGCAGCCACTGATCGAAAATGCGGTGCAGCATGGCTTCCTGGTAAGGGAGGACAGGGAAGGCTGTGAAATCGAGATCTACGGATGGCAGGAGGAGGATAGGATGCTTCTGCTGATACGGGACAACGGGGAAGGGATGGAACCGGAAAGGCTGTCCGGCCTCCTGGAAGAGCAGAGGAGCGAACGGCACGGGTACGGGGTCAAGAATATCGACGAAAGGATCAAGCTCTACTGCGGGAAGGAGTACGGGCTGCGTTTTGAAAGCTCCCCGGGGGAAGGGACAAGCGTATATGTGAGTTTTGGCGGCAGCCCGCAAAACGCCGCAGAATAAGGGCGGACGGCCGCATCCTTCTTCGTTGGGGTACATGATGTCAGCCGGTGGAACTTTCAAGCCAATGCCTGTTTTCCGTACTCTGCCCCCATACGTCTAAGGCAAGCTCATAGGTATTATTGACCTTGTGCTTGACTTCCCGCAGTTCCTTCTTCAGCTCAATCTGGCTGGCTTTTAAGGACGAGACGTCCGACTCGACTTTATAATCTCCTTTCCGGAGCGTTTACGAGACGGGCGATGAGAATGCCTGGCCTGAAACATCGATTTCGTTTCACTATCCATGCTGCATGTATTTCCCTGCAAAAAAAGTATATCATATCGTAGATGTAAAATCTATTCAATTATCAAACAGGACAAATGCATGAACAGTCCTGCTTTCTTTTTTCCCTAAAATCCATATTTTTTTCCTCTTTTGGCGTCTGCCCGGTTTTTTTATAATAAACTCATAAGAAATAAGAAAGGCAGAAACGAAAGATGGGAAAGGGCTTTAAAACCAAATGGAAGAAATTTCGGAAGCAGTGGCAGCTGCAGGTGATCGCGCTGGCGGGGATGGCGATCCTGTTTATCTTCTCCTATATGCCCCTGTTCGGCATCATCATTGCTTTCAAGAATTATTCCATCAATATGGGTTTTGCCGGGATTTTTGAAAGCGAATGGGTGGGGCTGAAATGGTTCAAGGAATTTTTCGGCTTTTACCGTTTCGGGGAAATCCTGAAAAACACGCTGGTGCTTAGTTTATCGAAGCTGGCTCTGTCCTTTCCCGCCCCTATTTTGCTGGCGCTTCTGCTGAGTGAAATGCGGTGTACCTGGTTTAAGCGGCTGGTTCAGACGGTCAGCTATCTGCCCAACTTTATTTCCTGGGTGCTGTTGTATACCATAGCGACGGCTTTCCTGAATGCGGATACGGGAATTGTCAACAAGCTTTTGCTGAATCTGGGGCTGGTGGATACGTCGGTTCCTTTCCTCACCTCTCCGGATTATTTCTACGGAGTCTCCGTTTTCCTGGCGGTCTGGAAGAATTCCGGATACTGGGCGATCATCTTCCTGGCAGCCATCGCGGGCATCGACTCCCAGCTTTATGAAGCGGCGGACATCGACGGCGCGGGAAGGCTGGCCAAGATCTGGCATATCACCCTGCCGGGGATCCGGGCATCCGTTATCACGGTGCTGATCCTGTCCATAGGGAGTCTTCTGGGAGGCGGTATGGGCGGCTCCAATTTTGAACAGGCCTATATTTTCGGAAATACCTTTAATAATTCCACATCGGAGATTCTGCAGACCTATTCGTTTAAGACGGGGCTTTCGAACGGAAGATTCGCCTATGCCACGGCGGTGGACCTGATTCAGTCTGTGATTTCCGTGCTGTTGATCCTGATCAGCAACTGGGGCGCCAAGAAAACGACGGGTGAGGGGATTTTCTGATGAAAAAGACAAATGAAAATACGGTTGGAAGAAAATACAAATGGACAAAAGAGAATGTGATCTTCGACGCGGTGGTATGGGTTCTGCTGCTGGCAGTCTTTGTGCTGATCGCTTATCCGTTCTATTACATTATTCTGGCTTCTTTTAACGAGGGCTATGATTTCATGCGGGGAGGCGTCTATTTATTCCCGAGGAAATTCACGCTTTTTAACTATATCAACCTGTTGGCCCAGGAAAAATGGATCAGGGCTTTCCAGATCTCCTTTTTCCGGACGATTCTGGGAGCGCTCCTGACGGTCACCGCAACCTGTTTTGTTTCCTATGTGCTTTCCAGGGAAGAGCTGATTTTCGGGAAAATATATAAATTTCTGGTCATCTTTGCCATGTATGTGTCGGGCGGGCTGATTCCATACTATATTACATTACGCAATCTGCATCTGCTGAATACGGTATGGGTCTATGTCATACCGTCCATGCTGAACCTGTTTTTTATCATGGTGGGAATTAACTTCTTTGCATCCATTCCGGTCTCGCTGATCGAGTCTGCCAGGCTGGACGGGGCCTCCGAGTTTACGATCCTTTTTCGTATCGTGAGGCCGGTATCTACGCCGTTTATCGCCACATTGGCCTTGTTTTCAGCGGTAAACCAGTGGAACGCCTGGCTGGATTCCGCCTACTATGTGAACGGGGAAGGTCTGCGGACGATCGCCTACCGGATGCTGACGGAGGTAAACCAGACGCTGGGTTCCACATCCACGGGCGGTTCCATGGTAACCACGTCCACGTCCATGACCACCCAGGCATCGGCCATGGTGGCATCCATGCTTCCCATCATGTGTGTCTATCCTTTCCTGCAGAAATATTTCGTACAGGGAATCATGATCGGGGCCGTTAAAGAGTGAGCTGCATGTCATGTATGCATGATTTTTTATTCAAAGGAGGTTTACTTATGAAAAGGAAAACAGGCAAAAGGATGCTGGCGGCCGTGATTACCGCAGGACTGCTGCTTACCGGCTGCGGCGCCGGAGCGGGTACGGCTCCGTCCGAGGAAGCGAAGCCGGAGGCCGAAACCGCAGGCACGGCGGAGAACGAACAGGCCGATGCGGGTGGGGACGAGGGGGAAAAGACCTGGTCGGAGGATGAAATCATCACTCTGAAACTGTTCTGCGACGAAATCTGGTGGCCCTATGACGAATGGTCGGGAAGGATTCCAGATATCGTAACGGAAAAATTCGGGATCAAATTCGAGGTGACCGTGCCCTCCGACGTGAATCAGCTGAACATGATGATCGCCTCCGGCGACCTGGGCGACCTGGTGTGTTCCGGAAAGTTCACCCGCCTGTCGGATTCCAACATCTGCTATTCCCTGGATGAGCTGGCGGAGGAATACAATACGGATCTGGATATTCATTCCGTGATGCGTTTCGTCAATACGGCGGACGACGGGAAGCTCTATACTCAGATGGTGGGTTATTCGCCCAATTCCGTGCTGGAAGGCTGGGATAAGGTGGTCTATGAACAGGCCGGGATGGTGATCCGGACGGATATTTATGAGGAACTGGGTTCCCCTGTCCTGAATAATCTGGATGATTTCACCAATCTGCTGCAAAGCGTGAAAGAGAATTATCCGGATATCGTTCCCTTTGCTTACAATTACAGTTTTACCAATGACTATATCAAGATCCTGTGCGGAGCCACACCCAATGAGGACGGATTTGTGGATGTGGACGGAAAGGCAGTTCCGTTTATTATGGATCCCAATCTGATCAAGTACTATGAGCGGATGAATGATTGGTATCGGAAGGGATATATGACAGATGAGAACTTCGCATGGACGGGCAATGAGGATCAGGATCTGATGATCAGCGGAAATCTGTTTGCGGACAGTTTTTACAGCAACGCCGGAGACGTATTCAATCCGAAGCTGGAACAGGCCGGCGCCGATTTTGATGTACAGCTGCTGATCGATATGACGAGGGGACAGGAAGGCGCACACTGGACGCAGACAACCGCCGGATGGAGAGGGCTGTTCATTCCCAGAAGCTGTTCCGCTCCGGACAGGGTTTTGGAATTCTGTAAATGGGCCTGGTCCGATGAGGGACAGGAGCTTCTGCTCTGGGGTGAAGAGGGGAAGGACTGGAACTGGGACGAAGACCATAGCTATCCGATCCTGAACTATGATTTCGAGGCACCCAACACAGAAGACGGCGTGAAATTCTGGGGCTGGATGTGCCATGACGGCAAAACCAATGTGCTGCCGGGATACGGAAACGGCGGATATACCTATGATGCCAGGGTGGCTCTGACAGAAATTTGTGATGCCAATCCTGTTCTGGGTATGCTGCGGATGGGAGCGGATTCCAACGAACAGGTGATCATGGACAATTTGAGGGAACTGTACATGAACGAGTCCACCAATATCATCACGGCAGGGAGTTTGGAGGAATGCAGGGCCAGATATGAAAGCATGCTGGAAACCGCAAAGAAGATGGGCGCCGATCAGCTGACCGAGTGGGCGAACGAGAAATACGTCACCCTCAAGGCAGAATATGATAAGATCAAAGACAACGCAGAATAATTGATCCGGCATGGCCTGTGCATGGACGGCGCAGGCCATGTCGGCTTATGGAGTAAATCTGGTGAGAAAGGAGAAGGAGCATGAATCTGCAAGAGGAGCCTTTGGCAAAAGTGGTAACCCCTCCGGTGATCGAATATGAAAAGGAAGGGCTGGCGTGTAAGGAGGGCGTGGTCTATACCGCATATAACGGAAGGGAGTATCGGATGGATATCGTCTATCCGGCGGATGCACAGGGAGCCCTGCCTGCGGTGGTCTGGGTACATGGGGGCGGCTGGTCGGATGAAAACCTGACCAGGAAATATCTGCCCTCCCGGGAACTGGCCGAGCTGGCAAAAAGGGGTTACGTGACGGCCAGCATTGATTACCGGCTCTGCCAGGCGGCGCCGTTTCCTGCACAGATTGAGGACTGCAAGGCCGCAGTGCGCTTTCTGCGGGCCAATGCGGAGCTCTATCATGTGGACGCAGAACATATCGGGGCATGGGGAGAATCGGCCGGCGGACACCTGGTGGAGCTGATGGCCTATAGTGACGACACGGAATTCGTGGACGAGCATTACAGCGGTTTTTCCGGCCGGATACAGGCTGTGGTTCCCTGGTATGCTCCCGCGGACCTGTGCAGGCTGGTAAAGGACGGAGAAGAAATGGCTCCGGTCTGCCGGAACCTGTTCGGAAGCGACGATGCGGGAAAATGCCGCCGTATGGCTGAAATAGCCAGCCCGGTAACCTATGCGCACCGGAAGAACCCTCCCACCCTTCTGATGCACGGCGATGCGGACCGCCTGGTCAGCCCGGAGGAAAGCAGGTTCATGGAAAAGGCCCTGCGGGAAGCCGGAAATGATGTAACCCTTATCATGGTGCCCGGCCAGGTGCATGGGTTCTTTGACGGGGACGAATACTATCAGGAGATCTACCGGTTTTTTGATCGGACATTAAAATAGTTTCGCTCCGGTTTCAGGTATAAAATCCCTCCATTTACAGATACTAGGATTACGTTTTGGGCGTTATTATCTACTATTTGTAAATGGAGGTTTTTACTATGAAGGCGACGGGAATCGTGCGAAGAATAGATGATCTGGGGAGGATAGTCATACCGAAGGAGATCCGCAGGACACTGCGCATCAGGGAGAGCGATCCGCTGGAAATTTTTACCGACAGGGAGGGGGAAATCATCCTGAAAAAATATTCTCCCATCGGGGAGATGAGCAGCTTTGCCAAACAATACGCGGAAAGCCTGGCCCAGGTTTCCGGCCAGATGACGCTGATATCGGACCGGGACCAGTTCATCGCGGCGGCCGGAGGCTGTAAGGCCCTGGTGGGAAAAGGCATCAGCAAAGCCCTGGAAGCAGCCATAGAGGGCAGAGAAAGCGTCCTGGCCGTCAAAGGCGACCGGAATTTCATCGAAATGACGGAGGAAGGGGA
The DNA here is from genome assembly GCA_021770245.1 of Lachnospiraceae bacterium. Taxonomy (GTDB): domain Bacteria; phylum Bacillota; class Clostridia; order Lachnospirales; family Lachnospiraceae; genus Eisenbergiella. The sequence goes on along the minus strand of JAETRI010000046.1, from coordinate 9,670 downwards.
ACCGGAATGCCTGAATGAGGCCATCTGCCCCATCATATGCGAGGGGGATGTGATCGGCTCCGTAGCCCTTTTGAACAATGAGGCCCGGGGAAAGATGGGGGAGGTGGAGCAGAAGCTCATCCAGTCCGCGGCGGGCTTTCTGGGCAGGCAGATGGAGCAATAGCGGTTAAACAGGTGAAAGGGCTGGGCAGGGGCCGCAAGGCCATTCATGCGTTTGCCCTGAATCTTTCTTCCCGGACCCTTGTGCATCCAACGGGAGTGTGGTAAGATAAAAACTCAGGCCCATGGCGTATTTCTGCCCGGACCTGTGCAAAAAGGCTTATGTTCTCTATACCGGCAGGATCCGGTGCAGGCAAAACGACTGTTACACGGAGAATACCGGGGATAGGACCGGCGGGACGACTTCGAGCGGGAGGCAGCAGAATGCCTCTCGTTTTCGTCTCTGCACGTTCGGAATACGCCCCGGACGGGTATCGGGATGTGAACATTCCGGGAAACATATTTTTAAATGGGGAGGAGGAGACAAGGGTGATCGAGTTTCGCAACATCAGCAAGACCTATCGTGTTGTAAAGCGTCAGGCCGGCTTCGGAAACGCCGTAAAATCCTTTTTTTCAAGAGAGTATACGGATATCCATGCGTTAAACGACGTGAGCTTCACGGTGGGGGACGGGGAAATCGTGGGTTACATCGGGCCGAACGGCGCGGGCAAGAGTACCACCATTAAGGTCATGTGCGGCGTGCTCACGCCGGATAACGGGGAGTGCGTCATAAACGGGCGTATACCGTACAAGGAAAGGATCGCCCATGTAAAAGAGATCGGCGTGGTTTTCGGGCAGAGGAGCCAGCTGTGGTGGGATGTGCCGGTAATCGACAGCTTTGAACTGTTACGGGACATCTACAGGATCGACGGCCGAATATATCGGAAAAACGTGGACAGACTGACGCAGCTGCTGGATCTGGGAGAACTTTTGAAAACGCCGGCCCGGAACTTAAGCCTGGGGCAGAGGATGCGCTGCGAGATCGCGGCTTCCCTTCTGCACGATCCGAAGGTGCTGTTCCTGGATGAGCCCACCATCGGGCTGGACGCGGTGTCCAAGATCGCAGTACGCAGATTCATAAAAGAAATCAACGCCGAACAGAAGGTCACGGTGGTGCTGACCACCCACGACATGCAGGATATCGAGGCGCTGGTGTCCCGGATCCTGCTGATCGGAAAGGGCCGGATTCTGATGGACGGGAGCCTGGAGGAATTGAAAAGGCACGCGGGGAGTCAGAAGACGCTGACCGTAGAACATAAGGGAGAAATCGCAAATTTCCCGGAAGGAATGGTGAAGAAGGAGGAAAAGAACGGAAAGCTCGTCCTGTCCCTGGACCCGGAGGTGCTTGCGGTATCCGAAGCGGTTTCCTATCTGGCCTCCCGGACAGAGCTTTTGGACATCACGGTTTCCGATCTCTCCGCGGAGGAAATTGTTGCAAAATTATATACGGAATATCGAATATAAAAAGTATGCTTCTCTTTTTCGGATTCGCGGACGGTTACGGCTCCTGTGTCCGGATTTGGTTCAGGCCGCAATAGCTCACATCCTCAAAGGGCAGATAAATCCGTTCCCTTTTCAGGGAAGAGAGATAGATTCCCTTGATGATTTCCAGGGTGCGCCGGCCCTCTGTCACATCCACCGCGACGGGCAGATCCGAAAGGACGCTGTGATAGAAATCCAGAAGCTGTTTCGGATGGCTCTCCCCCCAATAGGAGGGCGTGGCGGACAGGCCGCCGGGCTGCTGTGCCGCAACGGGAATGGTATGAACGGTTCCCTCCAGCTCATAAAATCCCACATCCTGCCGCAGGCCGCAGCGCCCCTTCTCCCCGAAGAATTCCAGATAGATAGGGACGTCGTCCGCATAGGAGTTGCAGGCATAGAGGCTGTAGATACAGCCGTCCCTGAAACGGATGGCCGCTTCCGCACTGTCCTCCACCAACAGGCGGTCATGGCAGTGATTGTGGATGCTCCCTTCGATCCATTCCACTTCGCTTCCCAGCATGTGACGAACCCGGTCGATGCTGTGGATGGCCTGATCGATGAGCACGCCGCCGCCTTCCCGCTCCCAGGTACCCTTCCAGTCGCTGCCCTCATAATAGGAATAAGGACGGTTCCAGGTGAGAAAAGACCGGGCGCTTAAAATCCGGCCGAAGGCCCCTTCCCGGATCATCCTGCGCAGCGTGATCACGCTGTCTTCATAACGGGTCTGAAAAATCACGCCCAGTTTTTTCCCGGTGCGCTTCTCTGCTTCGGCCATCCGGTCCGCCTCCTGCAGGGTCATGGCCACGGGTTTTTCGGTGAGCACATGCATTCCGGCCTCCATGGCGCGGACGGCCATGGGCGCATGGAGATAGTGGGGAAGGCACAGATGGAGCACATCGATCCCTTTCCCTTCCAAATCTTCGAAGCGGGTCCCGTAAGACGCGCCAAAGGGTTCGGCAAAGGCCCTGGCCTTTGAAAGATCGGTATCTACGGCACAGACCAGTTCTGCGGTTTCGCAAAGCTGCCGGAAGGCGGCAGCGTAGGATGCGGAAATCCTTCCGCAGCCCATGATGGCAATTCTCAGTTTTCTCATATGTATGCTCCCGTCTGCGCGCCTTAAGCGCGCGTATCAATCAGGGTGGTCCCGTCTGCACATCGGGTGCAGCGACGGGATTTATCTCATCCGATAAAAAAGGTGTGTTCCATATCGGCGGTGAATTGATAGTGACGATCAAAAAAATATTTCATGGCGCCGTTATAGCAGGCGTTGGAATCCAGTATGCTATAGCGCAGCCGAAGGGTATCCGTCATCTTATGAAAGCTTCGTTCCGTAAGGGCCGCCCGTACCTCCTCCAGGAAAAGAGGGCCCAGCCGGCGGATCCTGCCACCCAGGACGATGAGGGAGGGATGCACCAGGCAGACCAGATTTGCCAGGGCGACGGAGAACTCAAAGGCCATATCCCGGATGGCCCGGATAGAGTCCGTATCCCCGTACAGGGCGGACTGCCCCAGGCTTTCATAGGTGAGAGGCATGTCCTTATGGGGAAGCCGTTCCTGCAGCCGGTCTTCCCGCAGCAGCATTTCCAGACAGCCCCGGTTTCCGCAGGCGCATGCGGGGCCGTCGGAAGAGATACTGAAATGGCCGAATTGGGTGTGGGATGCGCAGGCGTCTCCCAGCAGCCGGTCCTGAATGAACAGGGCGGCGCCGATGCCGCGGTCAAAGCGGATGAAGGCGAAGTCCTTTTCCGTAATTCCCGTATAGACCTTTTCCGCATAAGCGGCGCAGGCCGTATCGTTGAGCACAGCCACGGCATATTCGGGAAAGGCTTCCGCAAGGCAGGAAAAAACCCCCTCCCCGCCTCCGTCATACTCCAGCCGCACTGCGGTGGAGAAAGCCGTGCGCTGTGTGGGGTCGAGCATGGCGGGAAGGATAAAACAGATGCCGAGAAGCTGTCCCTTGGCGAATGAGGAAGAAGCGAGCCGCTCGTCCAGCCAGTCACGGCACAGGCGGATGTAGGAATCGGAAGATCCTCTTACAATCTCCTCATGCCGAAAACCGGCGCCCGAAATATCAGCCAGATGTACCTGGACGGATTCCGCCTCCCAGCCAAAGGACAACACATAATAATTCCCGGCACACAGCTCCAGACAGTTGGGCTTTCGGCCGACCTTCCGCCCGGTACCAGGCCCGTTTGCGAGGGAACCGGTATCCCGGAGGAAACCGGACTCCTCCAGTTCGTCCACCAGCGCGGACACGGCCGTCCGGCTCAGCCCGGTGCGCCTGGCGAGATCCGCCCTGGAAATACCCCGGTTGTGAAACACCGAATTATAGAGCAGTTTCAGGTTCGTATTTTTGATCAATTGCTGGTTGACAAGCTTCATATCGCGCTCTCCCCGCCTACCTTGTCAGATCCTGTACCCATTTGTACTTCCGAAAACGGATCATTACCCAGGGGATTTTACCTACCTCATCCAGACAGGTACAGGCATAAACGGCGAGAGGAGACCAGTGCAGGACAAAGGCCCCGACGAGAGCCAAGGGGATGGCGATGAACCACATACAGACGATCAGGCTGTACATATCGAATATGGTATCGCCGCCTCCGTCCAGCACGCCGTTTATCGTGACGGTATTGACGCAGCGCCCGATCATATAGACGGACATGATCACCATCATTCCCGTAAGATAACTCCGCGCCTGATCCGTTAAAATGACCGTCCGCACGATCAGCGGCGTTACCGCAAGCACGAGCGCGGTGGACAGAAAACCGATGAAATAGGAAATATTTTTCAGCTTGATCCCGTATGCCTTGCCCAGTTCGAGACGTCCGGCCCCGAGTTCGTTCCCCACCATGATCCCCGCCGCGGTGCCGATTCCGTTGCACATGCAGCAGATCAGATCCCGGACCACTGCGGATATGGAGTTGGCAGCCGCAGCGTCCGATCCCATATGCCCCATGATCGCGGTATAGGACGTAAATCCGATCCCCCAGCATAACGAACCGCCCAGAAGGGGCAGGCACTGCCTGATAAAGTCTGATTTCAGCTGTTTCGGCAGCTTCATAAACCTGTCAAAGGCCGGGCGTATGTAGGCAGGCCTGGAGCATACCACGATGCACAAGACCAGCTCCACGATGCGGGAAATGGTGGTGGCGAGAGCGGCGCCTCTTGCCTGCATCCTCGGCGCGCCCAGCAGGCCGAAGATAAATACCGCGTTCAGACACAGATTCAGGAGCACCGCACAGGAACTGATGAGCGCTCCGGGCTTTACGTGATCCGTTACCTTCATCATGGTCAGATAACATTGCGAGATGCCCGTAAGCAGATACGACCAGCCCGCGATACGCAGATAGGAGCTTCCCAGCGCGATCAGCGGCGCATCATGGGTAAAAATATGCATGAGCAGCCCGGGCATCAGTTCGCACGCCAGGAAGAACAGGACGGACATGATTCCGCAGAACCGGAGCATCATGTTAAAAAGATCCGCCAGCGTATTTTTGTCGCCCTTTCCCCAATATTGGGCCCCCAGAATGGCTCCTGCCCCCATGATAGCCATGAGGAACATATTCTGTACGAACTGGACCTGGGTTGCCAGGGAAACGGCCGTCATTTCATCCTGGGCGACTTTCCCGAGCATCAGCGCGTCGCCGGCGGCTACCGATGCGAGCATCAGGCTCTGAAGCGCAATCGGCAGGGCGAGCCTCGTTAAGTTCTTATAAAATTCTTTTTTATCTACGGCTATTTTCGCTTCTTCTTTTTTCATAATAATCCTCCATGCCGCGTCCTTTGCGGCATCTGACTTCGCATTCCGGAGCATTTTCGCGACGGACAATCTGACATCATGGCAATTTGTGACGCTCCGGCGCAAATTGCGTTTGAGAAATAAGCCGTCAGGTTTATTTCTCCATCTAGCTTCATAGGACAAATCAGAAAATATTTCTCCAATTTCGGACTGGCATCTTTGATTGTAAAACAGTTGCCGGCTATTTGCAATGGGTAATTACAATTACCCCAGGATAAACGCATGAACAGTCCTGCGGCCCCTGCGCCACCCCTACCATGCGTTTGTCCTGAAATAGGGAGCAGGCCGGTTGACAGGGCCGGGCATATGTGATAGTGTGTATTTGTAATGGGATAGGACAAATAGAAAAACGGCGGAGAGCTACATAATAAAAAAGGAGGGAAAGAAAATGGAAGAAAGGGAGAACGGGGCGCTGCGTAAACTGACGGCGGCATTAATCGGATGCGGCGGCATGGGAGCAACCCATAACCTGGCGCTGAAAGCCCTGTCCGAAGAGATGGGCGTGGAAATGATCGCCATAGCGGACTGTCGGCAGGAATGTCTGGAAAAGGGAGCGGAGATCTGGCCCGGGGTACACAAATATGAAACGGGCATGGAGCTTTTGGAGAAGGAGACGCCGGATATCGTGCATATCTGCCTTCCCAGCTATCTGCATGCGGATCACGCGGTACGCGCCATGAAAAAAGGCTGCCATGTTTTCATCGAAAAGCCGGTCTGCCTGAGCAGGGAGGAAGGGGAGCTTCTCCTAAAGACCCAAAAGGAGACGGGCGTAAAGGTGATGGTGGGCCAGGTGGTGCGTTCCTTTGCGGAATACCGTTATCTGAAGGAGGTCTATGAGAAACAAACCTACGGGAAGCTGAAATCCCTGGTCATGCAGCGGCTGAGCCGAAAGGCGGCCTGGGGATTTGAAAACTGGTTTATGGATGAAAAAAAGAGCGGGAGCGTGGTGCTGGATCTGCATATCCATGACCTGGACTTTTTGAGGTACATGATCGGGGAGCCGGATTCGTTTACGGTAAAGGCCACGGCCTTTGAAACCGGGCTGATCAACCAGGTCATCGTTGATTACAGGTTCGGAGATGTTTTCGCGGTGGCGGAGGGGCTGTGGGACGTGAGTACGACGATGGCCTTTGAGCCTTCCTTCCGCGCCTGTTTTGAGGAAGCGACGGTGGTCTATAACGGGACAAAGGAGCCGGCCCTTGTGGTATACGGAAAGGACGGCACGGTGGTTTCGCCGAAGCTGGAGAAGGACGATCAGATGCGGGATGCGGTTTCGGGCATCAATTTGTCCGACCTGGGGCCCTATTATACGGAAATCCGGTATTTCCTGGAATGCCTGCGGTCGGGAAAGGAAATGCGCAGGGCGCCTTTGGAGGAGGGCGTGAAGTCGGTGCTGCTGGGATTGGAAGAGCTGGAAGCGGCAAGGGAATATGTGAAAGGACGGTAAGGAGGAGCTATGCGTGTAGGAGTGATTGTGAGACTGGCCGGGGACTGCGTGCTGGAGGACAGTTTCCGGGAGCTGGTGGAAATGGGCATGGAAAGCTGCCAGCTTGTGTGCTGGGAAAGGGAACTTTTAACGCAGGAGACAGCGGAAAGGGTGCGGGAGGCCGTAAAACGCTACGGCGTATGCATCACCGCCTTCTGGTGCGGCTGGGAAGGGCCGAAGGTGTGGGATTTCTATGACGGGCAGGAAACGCTGGGGCTGGTGCCGGAGGCGTTCCGTTTCAGAAGGCTTTCCATGCTGCTGGCGGGGTCGGAATTCGCCCGCCTGATCGGCGTGCGCGATCTGGTCACCCACGTGGGCTATATGCCCGAAAATCCCCATGATCCCAGATATCCCGCGGTGCTGGCGTGCCTGAGGCAGCTGGCCGCAAAATGCAGGGAGAACGGGCAGAGGTTCCTTTTTGAAACCGGGCAGGAGACGCCGGTGACACTGAAACGGGCGATCGAGGATATCGGCATGGACAACCTGGGCGTCAACCTGGACCCGGCGAATCTGATTATGTACGGGAAGGCGAATCCGGTGGACGCGCTGGATGTGTTCGGGGAATACGTGATGGGCATCCACGGCAAGGACGGCTGTTATCCCACGGACGGGCATCATCTGGGGGCGGAAATGCCTTTGGGAAAGGGAAAGGTAAATTATCCCGCATTTATTGCCAGGCTGAAGGAAATCGGTTATGATGGGGATATCACCATCGAGCGCGAGATCGAAGGGGAAGAACAGAAAAAGGACATCCTCGCGGCAAAGCGGATGCTGGAGGAGCTGATATAACTGCCGCCTCATTCGGGAAAATACGGAGCGATAGAAAGGATTTGAATGCGCGTTAGGGCGGGCAGATGGGAGTAGTGTGAAATCTTCGATTTCACAGGAAACGAAAGTTTCCTTAGCCTGATTTGAATGCCCGCCAAAGCGGGCAGACGGGAGTTAACAGTGAAATATTTGTACGCGGGAATCCCGGCGGCCGTTTTCGGCGGGGAACTGCTTTTGAAAAACCATGTGGAAAAAAACGTGCGGGCCGGGACGGAAAAAAAGATCCTGGGCGGCCGGATTCTTGTGCGCAAGTACCACAATTTTGGGGCCTGCCTCGACGCGGGAAGCGGTCACGGCAGGATCGTGGCCGCGGTCTCCCTGTTGATGACGGCGGCGCTGAGCCTTGTATTCGTCTTAACCCTGTCCGCCTGTGGCCACGGCTGGCTGAAAGCCGGCCTTTCCCTGCTGCTGGGCGGGGCCTACAGCAATACCTACGACAGGCTGAAGAGAAAATATGTGGTGGATTATTTCAGCTTTGGTGTGAAATGGGAGCCTCTGCGGCGGGTTGTTTTCAATCTTTCGGATTTCTGTATCCTGATCGGCGCTCTGATAGTGGCGCTGAAAGGGGAAGAATAGGCCGTTTCTTCTGCGGCCGCCACCCGCATGCCAGGACGCATATAAATCGGGGGAGCGAAAGAAATTTTAATCTTTCGCTCCCCCGATTTCTCATCTGTGATTTATTCTATGGCGTAATCCGCGTTCCGGTTTTGTGCAGGATGGCATCCGGCACGCAGTCCAGGGAAGTGATCAGCACGTCGCCGGAGGGGACCGCATCCAGATAGGAGACGGCGGCTTCGATTTTGGGGAGCATGGTTCCCGGCTCGAACTGCCCGGCCTGCATATAAGCCTTAGCCTGGGAAACGGTCATGGAACGGATGGGGGCCTCCGTCTCCTTGCGGTAATCCTTGTAGACCTGCTTCACGCCCGTGAGGATAATGAGGATGTCGGCATGCAGATCGACGGCCAGCTTTCCGGCGATACAGTCTTTTTCGATTACGGCGGAAGCGCCCTTTAACGCATGTGCCTGTGGAATAACGGGAATGCCGCCCCCGCCGCAGGCGATGACCACCTGATTGGCCTCGGCCAGGGTGCGAATGGCTTCGATTTCCAAGATTTCAATGGGCCTGGGTGCGGCTACGATACGCCGGAATCCCTTTCCGGGTTCCTCCACCACATAGTTCCCCTTCTTTTGCTCGATTTCCGCATCCTCCGCCGACATATGGCGTCCGATACGCTTGGTAGGTTCATAGAAGGCTTCATCATAGGGATCCACCGTTACCTGCGTAAGGATCGTGCTCACCGGCGTCAGGATGCCGCGGCTGAGCAGCTCCGCGCGGAGGGAATTTTGGATATCATAGCCCACATAGCCCTGGCTCATGGCGTTGCATACGCACATGGGGGCGGGCGTATAATCGATGTAAACCCGGCGCAGCTGTGTCATTGCCTTGTGGATCATACTCACCTGAGGCCCGTTGCTGTGCGTAATGGTGAGCTGATAACCGGCCTCCACCAGATCCGCGAGCGCCTTTGCCGTATTCTTCACCGCATCCCATTGTTCCGTGGTGGTATATCCCAGGGCCTGGTGCCCCAGAGAGACGACCGCCCTCTTTTTCTTATTTGTATTCTCCATAGTGCCGCCTTTCTGTACCCCGGCCGGACGCGGCGCCGAAACGGAGGGCGCGGCCGGGCATAATATCGGTCTTTTCCCAATTATAGCAGAAGGACGGTGGTTTGTACACCGATAAAGGGAGACGATCAGGACAAACACATGAACGGCCCTGCGGCCCCTGCGACACCTCTGCCCTCTGCCCGGCCCTGCGGCGTGTGATGATCACAGAGGGGACCCGCTTTCGCTCAGCCAAAAACGCAACGGTACTAAGCTCGCAAAGGGCACGCTCGCTAAGTGCCCAATGTGGTCAACTTAAGACCTCGGGCGCTCCCTGCCGGGCGCCCGAGGCTGCAGGCGGGAGAGCGCCCGAGGTCTTAAGTTGACCACATTGCGCTAAGTGCCGGCGTTTTTGGATGGTCCCCTC
>JAETRI010000045.1 GCA_021770245.1 Lachnospiraceae bacterium | reverse complement strand
ACTTAAGGCCATGGGCGCTCCCTGCCGGGCGCCCGAGGCTGCAGGCGGGAGAGCGCCCGAGGTCTTAAGTTGACCACATTGCGCTAAGTGCCGGCGTTTTTGGATGGTCCCCTCTGCGATCACCATGCTCCGCAGGGCTCTGCCAGGGGTATCGTCCGGGCGCAGGACTGTTCAAGCGTTTACCCTGGCACGAAAGGATTCCTATGAATAAAATCAAAATACTCGGGATCGCCCCTTATGAAAGCATGAGGCTCCTCATGGTACAGGCGGCCTCCCATAGAAAGGATATCGAGATGACCGCCTTTACCGGAGATTTGGAAACCGGGGCGGAGATCGCATCCAAATTTACCCAGAACAATTTTGACTTTATTATCTCCAGAGGAGGCACGGCGCAGCTCATCCGGCAGGTCAGCAGCATTCCCGTGGTGGAGATCATGGTCTCTCTTTATGACCTGCTGCGCTGCATGCAGCTCGCTCAGAATTCCTCCCGTCACTACGCGCTGATCGGGTTTCCCAATATCACCAAAAATACCCATTTCCTGAGCACCCTGCTGAACTACGACATGGATGTCTTCACCATCCATAACCAAAAGGAAGCGGAAAACATCCTGAAAAAGATCTCCCGGTCCGATTACGACGTGATCCTCAGCGATTCCATCAGCAATTCCCTGGCCAAGATGTATGATTTCCACTCCATCCTCATCACCTCCGGCATGGAGAGCATCGATCAGACGCTGGAGCAGGTGGTATCCTATGGCAACATGTATAAAGCAACTCTGCATCAAAGCAAAATATTCCGGAGCCTCCTGGAAACCCATCCCTTTGACGTTTACCTGTTTGCGCCGAGCGGGGAGATGCTCTATCATTCCAGGGATGAGCTGTATTCCAGGGAATTGGTGAATATCATGGCTTCTTACGTCCCCTCCGTGCTCAAGGACGGCCATAAGAAAGTTTACCGGAAGCATTCCGGCATCCTGGCCGCCATCGACGGCACCCGCAAAGAGATCGACGGCGAAGACCTGATTCAGTTTTACATCAATTTTCGAAAGGTTCCCCTCTCCCTTTTGAAAAACGGGCTGCACTATCTGGAAAAAGAAGATCTGCTCAACAATATGGAAAATTTTTACCTCAATGCCGTCCCCCGGCAGTTCATCGACGATCTGACCAGGGAGGCGGACGCTTCCCGTTCCCCCATATTCATATTGGGCGAACGCGGGCTGGATAAACAGAATTTCGTGGAAATGTTTTATGTGCGGGGAGCCGACCAGAACAATCCCCTGGCCGTCATCGACTGTGCGCGCCTGATCAATTCCAAGAACTGGGATTACCTGATGCAGGATATGGGTTCTCCTTTAAGTGATACCAATACGACTATTTATATACGCAACATTGATCTGCTCCCGGAAACAAATTTCCGCGAACTGCTGCATACGATCAAGGATACCGACCTGCATAAACGGAACCGCATCTTTTTTGCGCTTCCTCACAAAGAGAACGAGGCCTATCCCGGCCGGTATCTGTCCGTCAAAAATATTCTCAACTGTATCACCGTAGAAATCCCTCCCCTGAGGGATACCCGGGAATACATTCCCCACATGGCGGGGCTCTCCATCGGTTTCTTCAACGTGGAGTACGGAAAGGAAGTAGCGGGATTGGAGCCGGAGGCGCTTCGGCTCCTGCAGGAATACGACTGGCCCTCCAACTACACCCAGTTTAAGAGGGTGATGGGCCGTCTCGTAACCCAGGCCGACGACCTGTTCATCAAAAGCCAGGCCGTAAGGGAAGTGCTGCACGCGGAAACCAAGGAGTTCCGTTTCTCCAAAAAATATGCTACCACAGATGCACCGGAGCCGCAGGAACGTCTGAACCTCCACAAACCCCTGGAAGAGATCAACCGGGAGATCGTGGAGATCGTGGTACAGGAAGAAAACGGCAATCAGAGCGCGGCAGCCAGACGTTTAGGAATCAGCCGCACCACGCTCTGGCGGATCCTGCGGCAGGCCTGAGCGTACCGAACTGCCTCACAGGCCATATTTCCTGCGAAAAGCCCGCAGGTCAAAGAAAACGAGGATGCAGGAAAGGACGGCCGTGAGGGTGTTGCTGGCCATCATCACGATGCCCACGCTCTCGCTGCCCAGGGCGGTGTATCGCTGAAGGATCCAAAGAAGGCCGATTCGGAAGACGAACAGGCGGCAAAGGTTGATGAAGAGGATTTTTCTGGTTTTACCCAGTCCGTAAAGGAAAGCCATGACGGATGCGCTGATCCCCCAGGGGATGATCGTTCCGATGGCATCGTAACGGAAGATGCCCTGAATGACGGCCTGAAATTCAAAGTCCACTCCCTCCGCCGAGCAGGAATACAGATAGCTGAGCAGATCAATGGAACAGAAGCTGACCAGCAGGCCCACGGCGCCCAGTATCAGATTGATCACGAAGATTTTAAAGAAGGCCTCCAGGGCGCGGCCCGGCTTTTTGGCCCCCAGGTTCTGGCTGATAATGGCGGCGCACCCCTCCTGATAGCCGCTCTGGGCGTTGGCAAAGATCCCTGTAATATTGTTGCATATTCCCAGGGCTCCCACCGTCAGCACGCCGTAGACGCCGCACATGGCATTGACGACCACTTTTCCTGCGGAAAAGGCCGCCTTTTCCACAATCACCGGAAAGGAGATACGCAGAAGAGGAGCCGTCGTCTCCCGTCCGAAGCTGGCGCTTTTCATTTCAAAACGGAAAGCCGAGCCTTTGCGGAGCATATGATAGATTCCCACCGCCAGCAGGGCGGTCTGGGAAAGCACCCCGGCCACCGCGATCATTGTGATGCCGGAATTCAGGATATACACAAACACCGCGGTCAGAGCAAGCTTCAGCGCAATCACAACCATGTTCAGCCGGAAGATCCTCCTGGTGTTTCCCCTCGCCCTCTCCACCGCGATATAAGCGTTATTGAAAAAGGTCACCGCCAGCCCTGCCAGCTCCACTGCAAAGTAAGTGCTCCCGCTGCGTATCAGCTCTTCCGGGGTGCGGGACAGGCGCAGGAGCCAGGGAGTAAAAGGGATGAGAAGGAAGAGCAGAAGATCCAGGATACCGCACATGGCGAACAGGCTGCTCACCTGTTTTTTTACCAGGCCGTAATCCCCTGCCCCATAGGCCTCCGATATCTTCAGGCTGCTCCCCATGGCCAGACCGGCTCCCGCAGAGGACACCAGAATGCTGATCTGGGAAAGATACGCCACCGTACTGACCGCCTCCGCATTGATATGGGATGCCATCAGGGAATCCAGCATCTTGTACAGCGTATTCAGCGTCTGATAGAGGGCCAGCGGCGTTCCCATCCGCAGGAGTACCTTCCACAGGTTCATGTTCAGGGCATAGTCCCGGAAGGCTTCATCCTTTTCCTCATTTTCCTTTTTCCTCATGATCCTCTTACCGTCCCTGGCAGCGTCCTCGCAACTGCTGCCGCTTTCCTTTTTTCAGTCGGCGTTCTCTTCCGTCTTTTCTCTCTCGGTCCGCGCATTTCTCCCGTCCCGGAATTCCCGTTATGCAGCCGTGAGACCTAAACCGGGATCTCGATATGCCAGGGGCGCAGGCAGGAGCCTCTTTCCTTCCCGTCCACCGACACGGACAGGCGGCCGTCCCCCGGCTTCAGGCACACGTCGATCTCATGCCCCCGTACCCGCAGGCCCGACAGGCTAAAACGGCTTAAGCCGATGTCCACCGGCTCCACCACGATCCGGTCCGGCTCCACGCATATTCCCGCCACATAGCGCACCACCAGGTCGATATAGTAGGAATGGCTGTAATCCGCGTCGTCGCTGATGCATTCTCCCGTCATGCTGTTATAATGCTCCACCAGATAGGGCACGCTTCCGTCACCGCCATGATAATGCATTCCGGTGAATTTCCGGAAATACGTCCCGAACCTGTCGTCAAGCGCATGCCCCCGCCTCAGGCTTTCCCTTGCCAGTCCGTCCAGCACCATGCTGTTGGCAAAGGGCCATGCGGGGCCGTTCCAGATGCATCCGTTCCTGCCCTTGAAAAACTGCCCCTGCCAGCCGCCCTCCGCCGTAAAGACGGGACAGTCCGTACTGACGGACGGAAAAGGACAGGGGGTGTCAAACTCTTTCGTAAACAGATGCTCCATCCCCTTTTCCTTTCCGTCCCAATCCCGCTTCTCCGCCATCCCCGCAAAGTAAGGCAGGAATCCCACGATGTTTTTCACCATCGCCTTTTCGCCGGTTTGATAGTGCAGGTCATAGAAGAATCCGGTCTCCTCATCCCACATCAGGCGCAGGATATCCTCCCGGATTCCCTCCGCCTCCTTCCGATAGGTATCCGCCTCCGGATCATGACACAGATCGCCAAGGCAGGCGGCCGCCAGCGTATTCAGGTAATGATACACGTTCCGGTCCACCCTTTTCACCGGGGTATAGGTCCCCTTGTCCATGCAGTCCTTGGGAAAATCGTGGAAGTACCAATAGCTGGGCTGGTATTCCATGCCCGTAAGCTGGTGGACATACTGGATGAGCAGACGGTCGTTCTCGTTTCCGTATTGTTTTTTCCAACCCTCGATCTGCTTTTTTACCACCGGAAGGGCCTCTTCGGCATAGGCCGAATCCCCGCTCACCAGATAGTACTGCCAGACCGACCAGCCGAAAAAATTGGCATAGGGATTCCCGTGCCAGTCCACCTTGGCACAGCGGAATTCGCCGTTTTCGTCCTGGTTATCGCGCATCACATGGAGGATGGAGGTTCCGTATTCCTTTTCCCCATACCAGCGCAGATCCAAAAGATGCATGGGAACGCTCAGCGGGATCAGCTTGGTGAATTCCCAGCCGTCGGGCCGATAGGGCGTCTTCCCCATCTTATGGGAACGTCCTTCGCTAAAATACGTTTCCTTCAGGTTGCCCAATTCGGGCTTCATCATGTTATGACGCAGCACATACCACCGATAAGCCCAAACCCGGTCGATCCTGGCATCGTCCGACACAAACTCGGGCGCCCGGTCAAACCAGGACTGATATGCTTCCTCCTGCACCTTCAATGCCCGTTTCGGATCGCTGAAGTTCTCCCTTATCCGCCTGCATCCTTCCTCCATCCGCTCCGTCTCCCCTTCCAGGCAGACCTGGGCCGCAATGCAGATCTCCAGCCGCTCCTGCGGCTTAAGGATCCATTCCTGTTTTCCGCCCTCCCGGCCGTTTATAAAGTAACGGACAGCCAGCTTTTTTCCGTAGGTAGTGGCAAATGTCCCGTCCTCTGTCCCGGGCAGAAAGGTCAGTGTGAAGGGCCGCTCCCCCCTGTTTTCCCACGCCATACAGGAAACCGCCGCATCCTCCAAAGTGATGAATTTGCGTTCCTTCAGATAGACCCCCGCTTTTTTGACCGTCATCGTAACGTGGCTGGGTTTCCACTTGATTTTTGCAGGCTCATAATCGGTTAGGATATCGCATGCCATTCGGAACAGACAGGGGATATTGATCTTGTGGATGAAATCAATACGTCCCACAAAACCGGGCCGGACCTCCAGATAGTCCGCCCACATCCGGTATCCGCTGGCATCCATCAGAATATTTTCCGGGTTCGTGCGCAGCCGTCTCCGGTTTCCCTCCAATATCTTATCTATAACCATGAGCCCCTTCCTTTCCCATGACCGCCGGCAGAATCTCTTTGCATGAAAGCCTGCCGGACGTACATGCTCTTATTGTAAAGGTACACTCATACCGAGGAAAAGACAACCGAACGATACCCCGTTTCAGTTTCAATATTTAACATCTTTCAGGATGGCGCCGAGCGGGCACGTCCCGTCCGGTATCCGGAGCAGGCCTTATAGAAACAGCGAAACCGCAACCGTCATGAGCCCGCAGATTCCGATGGCCAGGCCGCTCATGGCTCCCTGTATCTCTCCCATCTCGATGGCTCTGGAGGTTCCCACCGCATGGCTGCAGGCGCCGATGGCCAAGCCCGCCTCCATCGGATCCTTGGTGCCGAACAGACGGATCAGAGCCGGGGCCGTCAGGCTCCCCATGATTCCCGTGAGGATTACCGCCACCACTGTGATGGGGACAATCCCTCCATGCCCCTCCGAAATCCCCACCGCAATAGGCGTGGTCACTGACTTTGGCAGAAGGGACCAGGTCATATCTTCCTCCAGCCCTAAAAGCCTGCACAGCACATATACGCTCCCCATGGAGGTGGCGGACCCTGCCGCGGCTCCTGCAAGAATGGGCAGCCAGTTTTTTCGCAGAAGCTCAGCCCTGCTGTGGATGGAGACTGCCAGACAGGCGGTGGCAGGAGACAGGAACAGATTGATCATGCTTCCCCCTTCGTTATAGCTTTCATAGGGGATTTTGAAAAGCAAAAGGACACCGATCACCAGAACGATCGCAATCAGCAGGGGGTTGCACACGGTCAGCCCGGTCTTTTTCTGGAGCCATATTCCCGCCGAAAAGGCCGCTATGCTGAGCGCAATTCCGAACAGCGGAGAAGAAGCCAATTCAGCCATTATCTTCCCCCCTTCTCTTCGCCAAAAAACCCGCCACGGCCCTCACCGTCCATGCCGTGGCGCCGAAGGTCAGCACCATGGTCACGAAACAGATCAATACAAGCTTCCAGGCGCTGTTTTTGAGAATTTCAAAATAATTCATGATGCTCACCCCTGCGGGGATGAAGAAAAAAGCCATATTCGACAACAGGAAATCCGACAGTTCGCCGATCTGCTCCCGCTTCAACACGCCCAAAGCCAGCAGAGCGAAGAGCAGCAGCATCCCGATGACGCTGGCCGGAAAGGAAAAAGGCAGTATTGCCTCCACGATATGGCAGAACCAGCATAGGGCGGCCAGGATACCTGCCTGATATAATATTTTCATAGATCCACCTGCACATTCATTCTTTTTCAAATCTCAATCCCGATCTGGCACATCCCCATAGTCCGAAGAGCCGCCTCGTGGCTTTCCGGCGTCACGCCCGCACAGCAGGAGGCGTCCACCCGTATGGCCGTCTCCGGCAGATATGCCTTCAGAAGCAGTGCATTGGATACCACGCAGATATCCGTGCAAAGGCCTACCAGCTCGATCTCCAGTTCCTCCTTTTCGTTCTCTTCCCGCAGCAGTTCCGCCAACGCGGTTGACCCAAAGGTGGGCTTGTCTACGAGCACCGCCGACGGCATTGCCGAAGCGATCCTGTCGCAGATCTGCCATCCCCGGCTTCCCCTGATGCAGTGCGGCACCGGGAGGCGCTTTCCCTCCTGCGTCTCCATATAGTTTTCTCCATGGGTATCCCGCGTGGCATAAATACGGTCCGCCGGATATGTTTTAATCTTGGCTTCTACCCGCTCCACGATGGCCTGTGCCTCTGCCGTGCCCAGCGCGCCGTCAATGAAATCGTTCTGCATGTCGATTACCACCAGTATTTTTTTCAATTTTGCTCCCATCTGCGCGCCAAGGCGCGCGCTCAAATCAAGGTGATCCCATCTGCGCACCCGAATCAGTTTTCCCCAGATGCCAGATATCGTTCCATATCCCCAAGCAGCTCTTCCGTAAGCGCAAGCAGATTCTGCGCATCCTTCTCCACCACGCCGCACTTCTTATACCGGCAGAGGAAATAGGGCGTCCCCTTGGCGTTGAAGGAAAGGCGGCTGCCGAAGCGCCGCAGGAGAGCCGGGATGTGCTCCACCCGCAGCATGGCGTCGGGCCGCAGGAGGATCTTCAGTTCCCCGCCCCGCCCCTTCACTTCCGTCGCATACAGTCCGTGGGCCCGGAACCGGATCAGGGCAATACGCAGCAGATTGTCCACCGAAACGGGCACCTCTCCGAACCGGTCGAGGAGCTCTTCCTTCATATCCGCGCTCTCCTCGGCATTTTCCACCCCCGCAATCCGCTTATAGATATCCAGCTTCTGCTGTTCGTTGACAATATACGAGGGCGGAATGAAGGCATCCGCCTCCAGCTCCACCGTGGTGGCAAAGTCCGCCGTCCTGCTCTCCCCCTTCATCCCCCGCACCGCGTCATTGAGCATTTTGCAGTACAGGTCGTATCCCACCGCTTCCATGTGGCCGGACTGTTTTTTCCCGAGCAGATTGCCCGCGCCGCGGATCTCCAGATCGCGCATGGCGATTTTAAAGCCGCTGCCCAGTTCGGTGAATTCCCGAATGGCGGACAGCCGCTTTTCGGCCACCTCCCGCAGGATTTTGCTCCTTCGGTACATCAGGAAAGCGTAGGCCGTCCGATTGGAACGGCCAACCCGGCCCCGCAGCTGATAGAGCTGGGACAGGCCCAGCTGATCGGAATCGTGGATGATCATGGTGTTTACATTGGAGATATCCAGCCCGGTTTCGATGATGGTGGTGGAAACGAGCACGTCGATCTCCCCGTTGATGAAGTCGTACATGATCCGTTCCAGCTCATGTTCCTTCATCTGGCCGTGGGCAAAGGCCACTACCGCCTCCGGCACCAGCTTCTGCAGGATGGCCGCCGTGTCCGCGATGCTGTTCACCCGGTTATATACATAATAGACCTGCCCGCCCCTGGCCAGCTCCCGCACGATGGCCTCACGCACCATCTCCTCGTTGTACTCCATCACATAGGTTTGGATGGGCAGACGTTCCCCCGGCGCCTCCTCCAATACGCTCATATCCCGGATCCCCACCAGGGACATATGCAGGGTCCTGGGAATGGGCGTGGCGGTCAGGGTGAGCACATCCACGTCCTCCTTCAGCTTCTTGATCTTCTCCTTATGGCTCACGCCGAACCGCTGCTCCTCATCGATCACCAGAAGCCCCAGATCCTTAAACTGGATATCCTTGGACAGAAGGCGATGTGTGCCGATCACGATATCCACCAGGCCCTTCCTCAGATCCGCCACCGTCTTTTTCTGCTCCGCCGCGGTCCTAAACCGGGACATCAGGTCCACCCTCACCGGGAAATCCTTCATCCGCTGCAGGAAAGTGTTGTAATGCTGCTGGGCCAGGATGGTGGTGGGCACCAGGAAAGCCACCTGCTTGCCGTCCTGCACCGCCTTAAAAGCCGCCCGGATGGCGATTTCCGTCTTCCCGTAGCCCACGTCTCCGCAGATCAGCCGGTCCATGATGCGCCGGCTCTCCATATCCTCCTTGGTGGCGGCGATAGCCGCCAGCTGATCGTCCGTTTCCTCAAAGGGAAAGGTTTCCTCGAACTCCCGCTGCCATACCGTATCCCGGGTGAAGGCAAAGCCCTCCTGCTGCTGCCGCAGGGCATAGAGCTCCACCAGATCCTTTGCCACCTCATCCACGGCGCTTCTCACCTTCGATTTGGTCCGCGTCCATTCCTGGGTCCCCAGCTTGTTCAGCTTCGGGGTTTTGGCCGCGTCCGCGGACGCGTATTTCTGGATTACGTCCAGGCCAGTGGCCAGCACATACAGATTTCCGCCGTCCCGGTAGGAGATCTTCATATAATCTTTGGTGGTGCCGTCCATCTGCACCTTTTCGATCCCTTGATAGATACCCAGCCCGTGGCTCTCATGCACCACATAGTCCCCTACCTTGAGTTCCCCGAAATCGTTGATCTTCTGGCCTTCAAACTTTTTCCTGCGTTTCTTCTTTTTCCTCTGCGCCCCGAAAATATCGCTTTCCGTGATCACAACGAACTTGAGCAGCGGGTATTCGAACCCCCTCTTCACATGCCCGTAGAAAAGCATCACCTCTCCGGGCATTACCTCCCGATCCCCATCCTCGCTATAGAAGCCGGAAAGCCCCTGCTCCTGCAAATCCTCGGCGAGGCGGGCCGCCCTGGTACGGGAGCCCGACAGGAGCAGGACCCGGGCGCCGTTCCTCTTATACCGCTTCAAATCCGCCACCAATGCCTCGAAGCTGTTATTGTAGGAAGACATGCTCTTCACATTCACATCGAACTTCGCCCGGGGCTTCAGCAGAGCGTTCCTGCCGTCCATGGAAGAAAGCAGCACGGTGCGCATGCCCTCCAGAAAGGAAACGGTTTCCTCGCTGCCGTACAGAAGCTCCGCCTGTCCCGGCAGAATATAACCCTTTTCCAGCCGGTGCATCATGCTTTCCCTAAATTCCAGCTCCACCGCCTCGGCGTGCTCCCTCACCCGCAGCGGCTCGTCCAGGAAAACGCAGGTGGACCGCTGCGGAAAAAAGTGCAGGAAAGAGATCGTATCCGAGAAAAAATAACGCACATAGCTCTCCAGGTTCACGGCCTGAGCGAATTCCTGCACCTGTTCCTTCAGTTCCTTCACCTGGCTTACGATCCGGGCGGCTTCCTCCGTATGAAAATCCCCGCGCAGCTTTTCGGAAAATTCCTCCGCCTCCCGCTCGATCCGTTTTATCCCCTCCCGCTTTTTTTCCTCCGAGAGGATCATTTCCGTGGCCGGATAGATGTCCACCCGGGAGAGCTGCTCCACGCTCCGCTGGCTTAAAATATCGAAGGAGCGGATGGACTCCACCTCCTCCCCCCACAACTCGATACGGTAGGGATTCTCCTCCGTCAGGTCAAAGATATCGATGATACCGCCCCGAATGGAAAACTGCCCCGGCTCCTCCACCTGATACGTTTTCTCATATCCCATCTGCGACAAACGCTCCGCCAGCTTCCCTTCGTCCACGCTGCCGTCCGCCTCCATATGAATTACGGACTCCGCAATTTCCTCCAGAGGCACCTGCGGCGTCATCAGGGCCGAAAAGGTGGTAATCAGGGTGAGCGGCCTGCCCTCTATCATCCTCCGCAGCGCCTTCATCCGCTCCTTCACCAGCTGGTTTCCATGTACGTCCGCCTGATAAAAGATCAGATCCTTGGCCGGATACAAAACGCTGTCCCGGTCATAGAACTGGTATTCCTCATAGATCTCCCTGGCCCGTAGGTCACTGAAGGTAACGATGACTTTATAAGCAAAACCACCGCCCAGTCCGTAAATCAAATGAAGCCTTTGAGAATCCCCGCAGCCCGTATAGCCCACGCAGGCCCGTTCTTTCTCAAGAAGCCTCTTTCCCTCTTCATATTCCGCCAATTCCGTCAAAGGCGCCATCAATGCTTTCATCTACAATATACCCTAACTCCCGTCTGCCCGCCTTGGCGGGCATCCAAATCAGGATCGCGAAATCGAAGATTTCACGTTAATTCCCATCTGCCCGCTTTGCGTTAAACCGGTTCATAGCCGTATCCGGCCCTTCCTTCAGGATCGTAAATGCCGCCTCTGCCGCACGATCCACGCTTTCCGCCATAATCCTTTGTTCCGCCGTAGTAAAATGCCCCAGCACATAATCGGCCAGATCATATCCCTCCGGTTTGTCCCCAACACCCACGCGGATCCTGCAGAAATTCTCCGTTCCCAAATGGGCAATGATATTCTTCAGCCCGTTATGTCCCCCGGCGCTCCCCTTCTTCCGAATCCGCAGCTGTCCCAGATCCAGGCTGATATCGTCGCAGACCACGATCAACTCCCTTTGGGCATCTACCTTATAATAATCTATGACCTCCCGTATGCTCTCACCACTCAGATTCATGAAAGTCTGCGGCTTCACCAGCACAACCTTTTCGCCCTCCATATAGCCGTGCCCGACCAGCGCCCTGTGTCTGCGCCAGATTACCCGAATCCCGTACTTTTCCGCAAGAGCATCTATCACCCAAAAACCCGCATTATGACGGGTATTTTCGTACTTTTTGGAAGGGTTTCCCAACCCCGCTATCACATACATTATGCTGTCCTTTCCAGACCGGACGCCCTGCCGCTTCGCCTACGCCCCCGTGCCCTTCGATTTTCTTTCTGATTATAACGTGAAATCTTCGATTTCACAATCCTAATTTGGATGCCTGCCAGGCGAAATCCAGGACAAACGCATGAATGGCCTTGCGGGCAGGGGTGGCGCAGGGGCCGCAAGGCCATTCATGCGTTTGTCCTGGGCGAAATCGGTTCCCTCTTTTTCTTCCGTTCTTATCATGCTATACTAATTTTTATCATTTATTGAAAAAAAACGCAAACTATTTCTCGATCCGGGCAGTCTAATAAGTGAAAAAGGACTGCCGGCGCTGCCTAACATAGAGGCAGCGGATGTCCAGCAGACAGAAAGGAGTTATCCCATGAACCATTCAATGAGCCAAAACCAGTTTGCCCGGCATATGGAGGCTTCCTCCGGCAAATTCTACCGCCTGGCCTACTGTTATGTCAAAAAGGAGCACGATGCCCTCGAGATCGTTTCCGAAGCCACCTACAGGGGGCTTCTCCATCTGAACCGTCTGGAAAAGCCGGAATATTTCGACACCTGGATGAGCCGCATCATTATCAACTGCGCCTGTGATTATCTCAAAAAGCAGGGAAAATACCAGTATACGGAGCCGGACGATACCCTGTCCATACCGGATACGGATTTCTCCGTGGATGACCGGCTGGATCTGTACCAGGCCCTGGATACCCTGGCTCCGGACGAAAGATCCCTGATCATTCTGAAATATTTCGAAGAAAAAAGCTTCCGGGAAATCGCGGATATCCTGAATATTCCCGAAAGCACGGCAAAAAGTCGTCTCTATCATTCCCTAACCAGGCTGAAGGCCCTGTATCGGGAAGCATAAGCGTCTTATTAAGGAAATCGAAGCCATCCAATTCAGGAAGCGTGCCACGGAAGGCGGCCGAAGCCGGCCTGCGCAGACCACTTCTGATTTAAGAGCCGCCCAGGCGGCAGAATGAGAGGAAACATGAATAAAGGAAAAGAATCGTATCAGAATATCCCCCTTCCGGAAGGTCTTTCCGATGCCGTCCGGGACGGAATGAAACGGGGCAGACGTCAAATGGGCAGAAAATGGATCATCGCCGCCGGTTCCCTGGCAGCCGCATGTGCCGCGGCCGTAGCTGTTTTCCTGCTCCTCCCCGGCGAACGCACCCGCACGCCGGATACCGGCGGCCGGCCGTCTACTGCCGGACTGGGTCCGGATACGCAGGGGCAGACACCCGCCTGGCCGGGACCGGATGCCGCACAGGGCGATACCTCACAGGATGCAGAAACGAATAACGGCCCGTCCGGCAATGGCGAAGCTCAGGTCGGCCCCGCATCCGAAGGGGACTCCTCCGTCTCCATGCCCGAAACCGTAGGCCAGCCCTCCTCCCTCCTGGTAAACGGCCGGGTGGAGGAAATCTCGGACGGGCAGATCCTGCTGGGGAATCAGGACGACGCCAGCACAGGCATTTCGGACATCAGCCTGAATATCGGCGAAAGCACCGTCTTTCTGGATGCGGCCACCCTTGAGCCCAGATCTTTAACGGATATCAAAGAAGGAGACCTGCTCTATGCCCATGTAAGCCTCATCATGACCAGGAGCCTTCCTCCCATTTCCAATGCCTACGCCGTTTTCGTCGGCGCATCCTCCGATATGGCCATGCCCTCCTATGCCACCGTTACGGAAATTTCCACGGACGATGAGGGAAATCTTCTACTCACCGCCGACCAGGATCTGATCCTGATCCCCGGGGAAGAAACCGTCATCCGTACCTACGACGGGACATCGCTGGACGCCTCCGACCTGAAGGTGGGAGACCGTATCCTGGCCAGTTATCAGTTCGTTACCATGAGCATTCCTGCCCAGACCAACCCGGATCTTATTGTACTGATGCCGGAAGCAGACGGGTAAGAAAGGCCTCCGGCGTTTCGCTTCCCAGGTCTCCTTCCTCCCGTCCCCGCACGGAAACCGTACCGTTTTCCTCTTCCCGCTGTCCTACAATGAGCATATAGGGAATCTTTTCCAGCTGTGCGCTGCGGATTTTATACCCGATCTTCTCATCCCGAAGGTCCGTCTCGCAGCGCACGCCGGCCTCCTTCAGCCTCCGTTCCGTCTCCTTTCCGTAGGCAAAAAACTTTTCCGAAATGGGCAGCACCTTCACCTGCACGGGAGCCAGCCACACCGGGAATTTTCCCGCGTAATGCTCGATCAGAATGCCGATAAAACGCTCTATGGAACCATATACCACCCGGTGGATCATAATGGGACGGTGTTTTTCCCCGTCTGCACCCATATACTCCGCTTCAAACCGCAGGGGAAGCTGGAAATCCAGCTGGATCGTACCGCACTGCCACGTCCTGCCGATGGAATCCTCCAGATGGAAGTCGATTTTGGGGCCGTAGAAAGCGCCGTCTCCCTCATTAATCACATAACTCGTATCCGTCTCCTCCAGCGCCTGCCTCAGTCCCTGCGTCGCCATCTCCCAATCCTCATCGCTGCCGATGCTGTTCTCCGGCCGGGTGGACAGCTCCACATGATAGGAAAAGCCGAACCTGCCATACACCTCATGGATCAGCCTCATCACGCCCTTAATCTCATCCGTAATCTGCTCCGGAGTCATGAAAATATGGGCGTCGTCCTGGGTGAAGCACCTCGCCCGCATCAGGCCGTGGAGCTGCCCGGACTTCTCGTGACGGTGCACTATCCCCAGCTCGCCGATGCGCAGCGGCAGATCCCGATAGGAACGGGGCTGGGACTGGTAGACCAGCATCCCTCCCGGACAGTTCATGGGCTTCACCGCAAAGTCCTCCCCGTCGATTACCGTCGTATACATATTCTCCCGGTAATGGTCCCAATGCCCGGACGTTTCCCACAGCTTCCGTTCCAGAAGGATCGGGGTGGAAATCTCCTGGTACCCTTCCCGCTCATGCAGCTTTCTCCAGTAGTCCACCAGGATATTTTTCAAAACCAATCCCCGGGGCAGGAAAAAAGGGAACCCCGGCCCTTCCTCCGAGATCATAAACAATCCCAGCTCCTTTCCCAGCTTCCTGTGATCCCGCTTCTTCGCCTCTTCCATCCGTTCGAGATAGGCCGTAAGCTGGGCCTGGTCAGGAAAAGAGGTTCCGTAGATCCTCGTTAACATCTTCCGCTTCTCGTCTCCCCGCCAGTAGGCTCCTGCCAGGCTCGTAAGCCGGAACGCCTTGACATAGCCTGTATGCGCCAGATGAGGCCCCGCGCACAGATCCTCGAAATCGCCCTGCCGATAAAAGCTGATCACCGCGTCCTCCGGCAGATCTTCGATCAGTTCCACCTTATAATCTTCCCCGCGTCTTTTCATCCGTTCCAGAGCCTCCGCGCGGGACAGCGTAAATCGGGTGAGAGGGAGACTCTCCTTCACGATTTTCTTCATTTCTTTTTCTATTGCCGCAAAATCATCGCTGGAAATAGGGGCGGAAAATTCAAAATCATAATAGAACCCCTCCTCTATGGCGGGCCCGATGGCCAGTTTGGCATCCGGATACAGTCTCTTCACCGCCTGTGCCAGAATATGGGAGGTGGTGTGGCGGAACGTCCATGCCCCCTCTTTCTGTGTAAACTCCTGCTCTCCCCTGCTTCCGTCTTTTAAAATAACGTCCATCCTTTCCTCGCTTTCTGCCGCATGGATTCGCCTGCAGGCATAAAAAAACACCCTTAAAAGTCATGGCTTTCTGCCATTTCTCCTAAGGGTGCACTGCTCCTGTTACCGGTCATGCACGGTTCCACCTTAATTTTTCGCTCCAGATTCTTCCAAATCCTGATCCTTAACGCGGATAGACGTCCGTGTTTCCGAATACCGGCTTCCCTTCATCGGCCTTTTCCTATGGCCGGTCCCGGAAGGGAATGCCCGTCCTGCTTCCTCACACGGCGGCTCCGGAATGGTCTTCACCCAGCCCATACGCAAAAGGGCTCTCAGCTTCTGCCCTTCTCTCTGGATGCGGCGGCGCGGGGTTACTCTTTCCTTCATCGCCTTTGCTTTTATGTCTGCTATACTAGCACCAAAAAGCCGCCGTTGTCAATCCCTTTTTTCGTCCCTTCGGGACTCCTTCCGGGGCCAAAATGCCGGCAGCACAGCCGGTCATACACGGCCTTTTGTCTCGTTATTCAAATCACATCATCCGGCTCGGAAAGAGCCTTTTCATAATGTTCCAGAATGATGTTCTGGATGCTTTCCCTTGTTGACTGATTGATCGGATGGGCGATGTCACGGTATTCACCGTCGGTGGCCTTTTTGCTGGGCATAGCAATGAAAAGTCCCTTCTCTCCTTCAATTACTTTGATATCGTGCACGACGAATTCGTTGTCTATCGTAATGGAAACGATAGCCTTCATTTTTCCTTCCCTGGTGATCTTACGCACACGTACGTCTGTAATTTTCATTTGAGTACCTCCCTAATCCTTGGTCAAAAAACATACCTCTCGTTTTTCTCTACCACAACCCGGATTCCGTCCTCTCCTTTATAGAACGTATTCGCCCGAATCGTATCCCGGCTTTCCACGATGCAGTTCTCGATATGTGTATTGTCTCCGATATAGACATCATTCAGGATAATGGAGTTTTTAATATAGCAGTTGTTCCCTATGAATGACTTTTTAAATACAACAGAGTCCTCCACCGTACCGTTGATGATACACCCACTGGAAATCAGGCTGTTGCAAACCCGGACACCCACGTTGTATTTCGCCGGCGGAAGATCGTCCACCTTGGAATAAATATCCGGATACTGCCTGAAAAAATAATCCCTGATCTCCGGTTTTAAAAAGTCCATATTGGTTTCAAAGTAGTCTTCCACGGATGCAATATTCCGCCAATATTCCTTTATCTTGTATCCGTACATCCGCTTCTGGTTCTTATAGCGGATGAGGATATCCTTCACCAAATCATATCTGTCCTCCAATGCACAGCGCTCGATCATCTCGATCAGGAGGCGCCTGCGGATGACATAAATGCCGCAGGAGATGGTGCTGGATCTGGCCACGATGGGCTTCTCGTCAAATTCCTCGATCCTGCTCTCCTCATTCATTTTCAGGATGCCGTAGCGCTCCACATTCGCGTCTTCCGGCATATCCTTGCAGACAATGGTCACATCGGCCTTCTTGGAAATATGGTATTCCAGCACCTTGTTATAGTCCATCTTATAGACGCAGTCGCCGGAGGCGATCACCACATAGGGCTCATGACTGTTCTTTAAGAAGGACAGGTTCTGGTAAATGGTATCCGCAGTCCCCCGATACCAGGAGCTGTTGTCCACCGTTACCGCCGGGGTAAATACATACAAACCACCCTGTTTTCTTCCGAAATCCCACCACTTCGAGGAGTTGAGATGTTCATTCAGGCTTCTCGCATTGTACTGGGTAAACACGCCCACTTTCTGGATATGGGAATTGGACATGTTGCTGAGCGCAAAATCGATGCTCCTGTAGCTTCCGGCGATGGGCATGGCGCCGATCGCCCTTTTCCGGCACAGTTCCTTCATTCTGTGACTGTTGCCGCCTGCCAGTATGATTCCTATCGCTTTCACTTTTGGCTCCCATCTGCGCGCCCCGCGCGCGTATCGACTTCAGAGAATAGGCCCGATTCTCAGCGTTCTCCCCCCACCTTGAACAAATATTCTCCGCCCAAAAGTACATCGTTCCGGTAGTCCGAACGCTCCGTCAAACCGGAAATCACCGTATTTTTCCCGATCCGGACGCCGTCGGGAATCGCGCTCTTTTCCCCGACGGTCACAAGACCGCTGTTATAGATATGGGGAGCGAGGCTGTTTTCTATTTCCTCCCCTTCTCCCAGCTTAACGCCGTTTCCCACCCTGACATTCTCGGCGATGATGGATTTATTCACTTCGCAGGAAGATCCGATGGATGTTTTATTCATGATGATGGAATCCCTCACCACCGTATCCTTCCCGATGGTGACGCCGCAGCCGATCACGGAATTATATACCCGGCCATAAACTTCCGTCCCTTCGCCCAGGATACTCCGTTCGATCATCCCGCCCGGCGCGATATACTGTGGCGGAAGACTCTCGCTCTTCGTATAGATTTTCCAGTATTCCTCATACAGATTGAATTCCGGAACGATATCGATCAGCTCCATATTCGCCTCCCAGTAGGAGGCAAGGGTTCCCACGTCCTTCCAATAGCCGTTAAATTCGTACGCGTACATGGGAGCTCCCTGATCGTGGCAATAGGGGATGATATGCTTCCCGAAATCCAGATTCGGCTGCTTCGCCCTGGCGATCAGGGCGGATTTCAGCGTTTTCCAGTTGAATATGTAGATCCCCATGGAAGCCAGATTGCTTCTGGGGTTCGGCGGTTTCTCTTCAAAGTCTGTGATCCGTCCGTTTTCATCCGTGATCATGATCCCGAACCGCTTCGCCTCCTCTATGGGAACCGGCATCACGGCAATCGTACACTCCGCGCCGCTGCGCTTATGGCAGTCCAGCATCACTTCGTAATCCATCTTATAGATATGGTCCCCGGACAGGATCAGCACATAATCCGGATTATAACTTTCCATATAATCGATATTCTGATAAATGGCGTTGGCCGTGCCCGTATACCACTCGCTGTTTTCGCTCTTCTCATAGGGGGGAAGCACCGTAACGCCGCCGATATTTCTGTCTAAATCCCACGGAATACCGATTCCGATATGCGAATTCAGGCGTAAGGGCTGATACTGCGTCAGAACGCCCACCGTATCCACCCCGGAATTAATACAATTACTTAGCGGGAAATCGATAATCCGATACTTTCCCCCGAAGGATACTGCCGGTTTCGCCACCTTTGACGTCAGTACCCCCAGCCGGCTTCCCTGCCCTCCCGCCAGAAGCATGGCAATCATTTCCTTCTTAACCATATCAGCCTCCATGCCCTTTTCAATCTGTCAACTCGTGTTCCAGCATCCTTTTCCATAAATATAGTCTCACCTATATTAACGTATTACGATTATAACATATACGGTTCCAAATGTGAATAATAATTTACAATTTCTTTCCTTTTTTCACCCAAAATATTTGTGGATATTTTCAATGCGTTCCTTTCTTTGCATTGCATTTTTAGATAAAATAAATAATTTTTCCTTCTTTCTCCCGCATTCCGCTTCTATATTTACCAAATCTGTGTTTTATGAATCCTTCGATATCCCGGGGACACTGAACGGAAAGAGAAACGGACGGGCAGGGGGCGCAGGGGCCGCAGGGCCATTCATGCGTTTGTCCCGGGCCCTTCAAATTTTCTATTGGTTTTTTCTCCGCAAATGCGTATAATACATAACAGGGAGCTCCAAATACCACCCCAAATATTATGGAAACAGGAAGGGAATAACCCATGTACCAAGTAGATTTTGATCATCCGTCCCACGTTTACTTTATCGGCATAGGCGGCATCAGCATGAGCGGGCTGGCAGAAATCCTCCTCTCCGAGGGCTTCACGGTCTCCGGCTCCGATTGGAACCGTTCTCCCCTCACCGAGCTTCTGGAAAGCCGGGGGGCCCGCATCAACTACGGCAACCCGCAGAGAGCGGAGAACATCACCGACGATATCGATCTCGTGGTCTACACCGCCGCCGTCCATACGGATAATCCGGAATACGCGGAAGCGGTGCGCAGGCAGCTTCCCTGCCTTTCCAGGGCACAGCTTCTGGGGCAGATGATGAAAAACTACCGGATCCCCATCGCCATAAGCGGCACCCATGGCAAAACCACCACCACTTCCATGATCGCGGAAATCCTCCTTGCGGCCAACGCCGACCCCACCATCTCCGTAGGGGGGATCCTCCGTTCCATCCGGGGAAACATACGGGTGGGCGGATCGGAGATTTTCGTTACGGAAGCCTGTGAATACACCAACAGTTTTCTCAGCTTTTTCCCGCGCATCGGGATTATCCTGAATATAGAGGAGGATCATATGGATTTCTTCAAGGATCTGAAGGATATCCGTTCCTCCTTCCGGCGCTTCGCCGGACTTCTTCCCGAGGACGGGCTTCTGATCCTGAACGGTTCCATCCCGGATCCGGAATATCTCACGGAGGGACTTTCCTGCCGCGTCGTCACCTTCGGCATGACTCCCTCCTGCGACTATTTCGCTTCCGATATTTCTTATGACGAAACGGCCTGCGCTTCCTTTACCTTACACGGCCCGGGCGGCCTCGCCCTTCCGGTCCGCCTCAGCGTGCCCGGAGAGCATAATATACAGAACGCCCTGGCAGCCCTGGCACTATCGGAAGAATTGAAACTGGACCGTTCCTCCTGCACGGACGCCCTGCATTCCTTCCGGGGTACGGACAGACGCTTTGAATACAAGGGGACATACAACGGCGTGACCGTCATCGATGATTATGCACACCATCCTACGGAAATTGCCGCTACCCTGAAGGCCGCCCTCCATTATCCCCACAAACGTCTCTGGTGCATCTTCCAACCCCATACCTATACCAGGACAAAGGCTTTCCTCAAGGATTTTGCAAAGGCGCTTTCCCCGGCCGACCAGGTGATCCTTACGGACATCTTTGCAGCCCGGGAAACGGACACCCTGGGGATCAGCTCCGCCCATCTGCTTCGGGAGATCACGGCCCTCGGCACACCGTGCCTTCATTTCCCTTCTTTTGAAGAAATCGAACGGTTTGTCCGAAAAAATTGCCTCCCCGGCGACCTGTTGATAACTATGGGGGCCGGAGACGTGGTAAATATCGGGGAATCTCTTCTTAGGCAATAGTTATCCACATATCCACATCCTTTCCTGTCCGAAAAGGGTGTGGATATTTTTTATCCGTGCTCCCCGGTTTTCCCGCCCTTTTTCCCTTCCATCCACAGTTTCCACATTATCCACATTTTCCCGGAGCGCCCATGCCTGCGGGCCTTTTCAGCAAATTGACGGTTTCTTTTTCCAAGGGCCTGTGTTATAATTTGTTTGCTTTCAATAGAGGTGTAATCATGGGATACCTGAAGATTTACCAGGATAATTATGTCGGTTCAACGATTCTTTCAAATCGTTTTATCGATGAATATATGGCGGATGCCAACGACGCACAGCTTAAGATTTATCTGTACCTGATGCGCATGATGCAGGCCGGGCGGTCCTTTGACGTCTGCGACATTGCCGACACCTTTAACCATACCGAGAAGGACGTCATGCGCGCATTGAAGCATTGGGAGAAACGCGGGGTTCTTGCTCTGGAATACGATGAAGACAGCAATCTGGCCGGGATCCGCCTGCTGGATGCGGACAGGGATACCGCGCGCCCCGTTTCCGGGGAGACGGCCGCTCCTCCCGTCCCGGGGGAGAGCCCAGACCGTCCTTTGCAGGAGGAACCCGAGGACGTCTGTTCTGCGGTGCCCGTTCCAACCCCCTTTTCCAAGCCGTCCTACAGCCTGGACGATTTGAAAGCTTTTCAGGAAAAGGATTCCACCGCACAGCTTCTTTTTATTGCGGAACAGTACCTGGGCCGAACGCTCAGTCCTTCCGACATGAAGTCCATTCTGTTTTTTTCGGACGGGCTTCACTTTTCCGACGATCTCATCGACTATCTTCTTCAATACTGTGTGGAACGGGGAAAGAAAGATTTTCGATACATAGAAAAGGTAGCGGTCAGTTGGGCGGAGGCTCATGTGACCACGCCCGCGGAAGCGGAAAACCATGCCAGCAGATATGACCGCACCGTCTACACCATTATGAACGCTCTGGGCAAGCCCAATGCCCCCACCAGGAGGGAAGCGGAATTCATCCGCCGCTGGCGGGAAGAATACGGACTGGAGCCCACCGTCATCCTGGAGGCCTGTGACCGCACCGTCCTGGCCACCGACAGGCATCGTTTTGAATACGCAGACAGGATCCTTCTTTCCTGGAAGGAGGCCGGCGTGCATCATAAGTCGGATATTTCCCGGCTGGACGGAGAAAACCGGAAAGAGAAGCCCGTAAAACAGGTTTCCGTCCGCCCCACGGATAAATATAACCGATTTATGCAGAACACCTACGACTACGACGAGTTGGAAAAACAGCTTTTGAGCAATAACTGACCAGCCCATACGGCCGTCGCCCCTATGAAGGAGAAGATCCGTGGCTTTATCGAATACCCAATACAATTCCATCATGCGGCTGTACGAACAAAGGCAGACCAAAAACCGGCATGCCCGAGACGAAAGGCTGCATTTTGTCTATACCCATGTGAACGGCTACAGAACCCTGGACGAATCCGTGGCCACTCTTTCCGTCTCCCAGGGCAGGAAGATGCTCAACGGGGACGCCAACGCGCTCGCCGTCCTGCGGGAAAAGCTCCGCCAGGTAACACGGGACAAGCGCCGTCTTTTAGAGGATGCGGGGTTCCCTGCGGACTATCTGGAGCCGCTCTACGACTGCCCGGACTGCCGGGATACCGGCTATCGAAACGGGGAAAAATGCCACTGCTTCAGGCAGGCGGAAATCTCCCTGCTCTATCAGCAGTCCAACCTGAAGGATATTGTGCAGAAGGAAAATTTTGATACCCTTTCCCTGGAGTTTTTTGAGGGCGCGCAGCTGGAAACGTTTCGTGCCACGGTAAAAAAATGCCGGGATTTTGCCGTTTCTTTTCCTGCCACCCACCGAAGCCTCTTTCTCTACGGTACGGTCGGGACCGGAAAGACCTTTTTAAGCAACTGTATCGCCAGGGAAGCCCTGGAGGCCGGGCATTCCGTGATCTATTTCAGCGCTGCCGTCCTCTTTGACACGCTTTCCCGCAATACCTATGATTACAAGGCCCAGGAAACCCTGGAAGCCCTGTATCAGGATCTATACAACTGTGACCTCCTCGTTATCGATGACCTGGGGACAGAGCAAAGCACGCCCTTTATTCTGTCCCATCTTTTTACCTGCCTGAACGAACGCATCAACCGGAAGAAATCTCTGATCGTTTCTACCAATCTTTCCCTTCCCGAGTTAAAAGATCGTTACCAGGATCGGATTTTTTCCAGGATCACAAGCAATTTCGAATTTTGTAAGCTCACAGGTCCGGATATCCGGATGTGCAAAAAAAGATTAGCCAACAACAGAAAGTGAGGATTCCCATGGCGGAAGAAAAAAGAAACCTGGAAACCATCCCTGCGGGTTCGCTCGGTATCATTACCCTTGCAGGATGCCAGAACATCGGCGACCAGATTGACCACTATCTCGTTAAATGGCGCCGGGAGAGGGAAAGCGAACACAAAAACAGCCTCGCCTACTCCGGTTATCAGCGAGACTCTTATCTGCTCAAAACCCAGGTCCCCAGGTTCGGGACCGGTGAGGGCAAGGGCGTCATCCTGGAATCCGTGCGGGGTATGGATCTCTATCTTCTGGTGGATGTGGTGAACCACAGCTTAACCTATCCTCTGTACGGCTATGAGAACCATATGTCCCCGGATGATCATTTCCAGGATCTCAAACGCATCATTTCGGCCGTGGGCGGAAAGGCCCGCCGGATCAACGTCATCATGCCTTTCCTGTACGAGAGCAGGCAGCACAAACGCACCAGCAGGGAATCCCTGGACTGTGCCCTGGCCCTCCAGGAACTGGTGCGGATGGGCGTGGACAACATCATCACCTTCGACGCCCATGACCCCAGGGTGCAGAACGCCATTCCCTTAAACGGCTTTGAAACCGTGCAGCCCGCCTACCAGTTCATCAAAAATCTGCTGCGCAACCAGAACGATCTGGTGATCGATTCCGATCATATGATGGTCATCAGCCCGGACGAGGGCGGCATGACCCGCGCCATCTATATCGCCAACGTGCTCGGCCTGGATATGGGGATGTTCTATAAGCGAAGGGACTACACCCGTATCGTCAACGGACGCAATCCCATTGTCGCCCATGAGTTCCTGGGGTCGGACGTGGAAGGAAAGGATATGATCATCATCGATGATATGATCGCATCCGGAGAAAGCGCCCTGGAGGTAGCCCAGGCTCTGAAAAAAAGAAAAGCCCGCAAGGTCTTCATGTGCAGTACCTTCGGCCTGTTCACAAAGGGGCTGGAGATATTCGACAAAGCCTACCGGGACGGTCTGATCGACCGCATCCTGACCACAAACCTGATCTACCAGCCCCCGGAACTGCTGGAACGGGAATGGTATATCAACTGTAATATGAGCAAATATGTGGCGTATCTGATCGATACCCTGAACCACGATACTTCCATCAGCGACCTTCTCAACCCCAACGCAAAGATTCAGAAGCTTCTGGCAAAGTATCGGGCCAAAAAATAGAAGTATCGCTGTCCCAGGACGCATAAACGGCCCCTTTTCTTCTGCGGCATGCTGTCCGGCGCCGGCGGCGCGTGGTGATCCATCGGGGACTATCTAAAAACGTCGGCACTTAGCGAGCGCGTCCCATGCGAGCTTAGTACCGCTACGTTTTTAGCTAAGCAAAAGCGTGTCCCCGATGGATCACCACGCGCCGCCGGAGCCGGACAGCATGCCGCAGAAGAAAAGGGGCCGCGGGCTATATCATCTCATTCTGACGATGCAGCGCCGGCGCCTCATACTGATCCATGAAGTCCTCTCCCAAATAGACGATCTCCTCCGCGAACCGGATACTGCTCACCACCGTAAATACCGAAATCACCCGCCGGAACCGCAGATTTGGGATGAAGTTCAATATTTCCATAGGAAATTTCCCGTCCAGGACAATGTGCTCGGGGAATATCTTCCGATAGTCCAGGACATCCCTGGGATGTGGTTTAATCAGAATGACGGACTCCTCCCCGTCTACCCTGCCGTATTGCTCGATACAGTCTCTGAAAATCCTTTCCCGAACATCCAGCCCGCACAGCGGCTCCGTGAGGAGAAGAATTCTGTTTTTTTCTCCTCCCGCATTCAGCTTATTCCTGATCTTATCCATATCGCGGATGAACAGCCGAACCAGAATATCCTTTCCTTTTCCGTCCAGTCCGTCCACCAATTCCTTCCTGGGTTTTTCGATATATTTGGGGCAGGGATAGGGCAGTACGGAAATATCGTTCACCTCCATATCCAGACAGTATTTCGCCCAGCCGTTCTGGATAAAAATCAGATTATGGGCGGCCAGAAAGGCTTTCAGCCCGAAATGTCCCCGATTATCATATCTGGCCGTATCATAGGTTCTGATACAGTCCAATCCGTCTTCCAGCGCATGATAGGGGATTTTCTTCCAGCTCAGATAATATCCGATGGGATCCGAATCGCAGAACACATACACATCCCTATACTCCCTGAAATCCACCGGGACATATTTTTCCTGCAGCTTACCCAGGAGTTTCGTATACCGCATCCTGGCCAGCAGATTCAAAAACAGGTTACCCCTGTCTCTGTGATACTTCATCACCAAAGGGGACTTGATATCCTCCTGTTCGTCGAACATATAGACCGCATGGAAAAGCCCGCAACCATCGGCGCGGCTCTTCAGATCGCCGAAATCATTGGACATGGTGCTGAGTACCAGGGCCGCGTTTCCCCTCTCCTCCTCCGGCAGGTTCAATTCCTTCAGGCACGCCACATACACGTGATAATAGGTATGGCAGACATATATTCTGGATTTCATATTGTATTTTGTACCCCTTTGCGTGCTTTCGCACGCATTTGAATCAGTGCGGGGAAAGCGTTCTCCTTTCCCCTTGTACCCCTTTGCGTGCTATAGGTATTCCACGCGTATCATCTCAAGCGCCCTTTTCCCCGTATCCATAGCCTCCTGCGCAGTTTCTCCGCTGGTGATGACATGGCCCAGTCTGTCGTTGCTGGATCGGGTTTGATGTGCGCGGTCGCCTTCCTTTTTATACAATACCACTTCTTCCACGCCCGGCATCCTCCAAACCTCCTTAGGCACTTCCAGGCGCCGGATTGTCCCCTCGCATCCGGGGATGAAATGGATAGCGGCCCCTCTGCGCCATTTGGCACAAAGCTCCGGCTTTCCTCCGGCCGCAAGCACCACGGAAGCGCCCACCAGGTCCACACCGGTGGAAAGGGGTACCAGCCTGGAAGTGATGAAATCCCCTCCCAGCCTGGCGGCCAGCTCCACGATCTTTGGACCGTCCCGCGTGATCTTCACCTCCGTATGGGAGGGACCGTTCTGCAGGCGGATCGCCGATACGGCCCGGAGAGCCACCCGGCGGATCTCCTCCTGAACCTCTTCTGCCAGGCGGCTCGGCTCGCAGTGGCACAGTTCCACAAAATAGGGCGGAGGGGTGATAAATTTATCCGTAACGGCGAGGATCTTCGTCACCCCGTTCACGGTCATGGCCTCCACGCTCACCTCCGGGCCCGTCATGAATTCTTCCACCATCACCGTGCCGCCGCGTGAATTTTCTTTGCTGTACTCATAGATCCGGCACAGCTCCTCTTGTCCCTTCTTTTCGATTCCGTCCAGCAGAACCACCCCTCTGCTTCCCGCATTGTCCGCAGGCTTGACGATGCAGCGTCCTTCCAGACGTTCCACGGCCTCCAAAAAGCCTTTCTCATCGTCCACCGCATAATACACGGGAATGGGCACGCCGCATTCCTGCAGACGCCTCCTCATATGGCTCTTGATCGTGGCGCACAGGGAGTCTTCGTAGGACAGATCCGGTCTCTTCCCGAGCTTTTCGTTCACATAGGCCGCCGTCCGCACCGGGCCGTCGCTGGTGGAGGTGATCACCACATCCGGACGATGGATGAGCGCCTGACGGTATACCTCTTCCTGATCCAGCGTACTTACCACCAGTTTCACGTCGGCAAGGGGAAAACCCACCGCTTTTTCGTCATAATCCACCAGAATAATCCGGTATCCCAGCTCCTTCGCTTTTTTGATCGCCGGAACCTGCAGGGCGCTGGCCCCCAGGATCATCATTGTCTTTTGCATCCCAGCTTTCATCCGCCTTTCCGCACTATCCGGCCTTTCCCCAAAGCCGGTCATAGGCCGCCGGCATCCATAACCGGCTTCCAACGAATCACTCAACCTGTTCCCAGTTCAGCGGAGTCCCTTTCGCAATGTCCGTCCGGGCCCGTTTTCCCAGGATTTCTTCATAATACATGGTATGCATGCCGAATGCCGGACGGATGGAGCGCACGTTCTCCCGGGTGAATTCCTCCCCTGCCTTCACATCCTTCACCACGAACAGGGAACGTCCGTCCTCTCTGCTTCGCTTCTGCCTTTCCGTCAGCTCGTAGGTCACTCTGCCCAGCGCCTTTTCTACGATGCGGATCTCCTCCGCCATCTGTTTGAATTCCGCAGGCTCCATGGAAAACTTCGCATCCGGCCCGCCGTCCGACCGGGAGAGGATCAGATGCTTTTCCACCATCTTAGCGCCCAGCGCCACAGACGCCACGGCCGCCGCCGTCCCCATGCTGTGATCCGACAGGCCCGTCAGACAGCCGAACACCTCCGCCATGTTGGGAATCACCCGCAGGTTCATGTCCTCATGGGGGGACGGATAGGTGGAAGTACATTTCAAAAGGACGATCTGCTCGTTCCCTTCCTCCCGGCACACCCGTACCGCCCGTTCGATATCCTCCAGATAAGCGATCCCCGTGGCCATGATAACCGGCTTTCCCAGCCGGGCAATCTTGCGAATCAACGGAATATCGTTTATTTCAAAGGATGCCACTTTATAGGCAGGCATGTCCAGCTCTTCCAGGAAATCCACCGCAGTTTCATCGAAGGGGGAAGAAAAGCATTCCAGTCCCAGGGAAGCGGCATATTCTTTGAGCTTTGGATGCCATTCCCAAGGCGTGTATGCCGTCTCATACAGCTTATGCAGCGTCGTCCCGTCCCAGATCGTCCCCTGGGTAATCTGAAAATAGGAATTGTCACAGTCCAGCGTGATCGTATCCGGCAGATAGGTTTGAAGTTTCACCGCATCCGCCCCCGCTTCCGCAGCCGCCCGGATGATCGCTTCCGCCCGATTATAATCCTGCAGATGATTTGCCGATACCTCCGCCACCAGGAAAGTTTTCTCTCCTTCCCCCACATACCTGCTTCCAATTTTAATTTTTTTCATTTTTATGCCCTTGCCTTTCCCGTTTTGGGCGTTCTGCCCAAAACGGGCATAGGCCCAAATCCGTAAGGTTGAAAGCGTTCTTCTTTCAACCTTGCTCCCATCTGCGCGCCTTGGCGCGCAGACAAATTCTCATTCTGCGCGCCGTATACGGCTTTCCATCATCCTGTACTTCACCTCCGCCAGTTCCCAGTCCGACAGATTATCGATATCCTGCGCCTCCATTTCTGACAGAATCAGAGGCACGTATCCGTCCTCCAGCAGCCCCCGGCAGGCCCTGTAGCGATCCACATGGTAGCAGTAAAACTGTCCGCAGTCATAGTACATGGGCTCCAGATCCTGAGAACGTTTCATATAGTTCTCCGGGTAACAGTATTCCAGCCTGCCGTGACGCACTGCCATACCCCGCTGGGGCGGGAAGGAAAAACGCAGAACGGGCATCACGCCCGACGCATCCTGTTCTTTCAAAAGCCCCATGGCCCGCTGCAGCTTTTCCGCAGTCACGAAGGGCGCCGTGGGATAGAGGCAGGCCATATAAGTGAACGTCCGCCCCCTTTTTTCATATTCCTCCAGCACCTCCATCAATACATCGTCCGTGGTGGCAAAATCCCCTGACGTCTTTTCGCTTCTCAGAAACGGCACACTGGCCCCGGCTTTCCCCGCCATCCGTGCGATTTCCTCATCGTCCGTGGATACCATAACCTCCTCAAACAGTCCGGAGGCCAGCGCCGCTTCGATGGGATAATACAGGATTGGTTTCCCCAGGAAGTCCTTTTTATTTTTTCCCGGTATTCTTTTACTCCCGCCTCTGGCGGTAATGATAGCGATTGCATTCATATTCGGCTCCCGTCTGCGCTCTTTAGCGCGTACAAAGCAAAGGGATTCCGCCGGTACGCTCCGGCGCACATATCAACCGGCGGTCCCGTCGGCATGCATACAAAAAGGAGTGCAGGACTTCGTCCTACGGCATTTCCCTGCTCATAAGGCAGATTTCCTCCGCGATCCGTCCAGCCCCCTGTCCGTCCGTCACCTTTCCGAGTGCCTCCCTCATCCGTTCCCGCAGCGCTGCATCAAAGCGAAGACGCATCAGACCGGCAAGAATTGCCTTCAGGCATCCGTCCGCATCTTCGCGGATATCCCCCGCGAAAAGCATCCTTTCTTCTTCCCCGAAAAATTCCCTGTCATACTGCTGGTTATCCGCGCTGACGAAGAAAACCGTGGGAACCCGCATGGCGCTCAGTTCGAACAGCATGGTGCCCGCCGCGGATACCGCCGCGTCGCAGCCTGCCATCAGCTCCGCCATATGCTCCACCCGGGGATGCAGGCGGATGTCCGGATGTTCCTGGGCGAGCCTCTCCAGCCCTTCCCGGCTCCCGAGGAATCCTCCCATTACCACATGGAAAACCACGCCTTCCCAATTTTCTTCCTCCGGCCCGGCCGCGGGCCCCTCGGGCACACACCGCCCTTCGGGCACACACCGCCCTTCGGGCACACACCGCCCTTCGGGCACACACCGCCCTTCGGGCACACACCGCCCTTCGGGCACACACCGCCCTTCGGGCAC
>JAETRI010000148.1 GCA_021770245.1 Lachnospiraceae bacterium | reverse complement strand
TTCCTGGGCCATGACAAAACGGGAAGCTGGGCGCTAAGCTCCGATAAAACGCAGTTATTCGCTGTCGCTATCGGGGCTTTTCTTGACATCATATGTGAGACATTCAACAGCCAGGGAATCCCGGCCCTGATAGACCTTAACAGGCAGTATTTTGCAGGCATTACGGAGTACCCGGTGATGACGCACGGGGATATTGAGGATGCCGACATCACAAAGGTTTCGGCATTTATAAAAGACATGGTCGGCATTGGTGTCCTTGTACCGGACGACGGGCTGGAGGATTACATCCGCCAGGCGGGCCATCTGCCGGGAAGGACCTATGACACAATGGGGGAGGACCGGAAGCGGCAGCAGGAGCAGAGCCAGCCTCCGGAGCCCGAAACGGCCGGGGACGCCCCTCCGGACGTCGGGGACGATGAAATACCGGAGGAAACGGTACAGGCTGCTAAACGGCGTCTGGGAAGGGGGAGCGGCGCATGGCATTCCGGATCATAGCCCCATCCCGGGTGAAAAAAGCAAAGCCGGAAGGCAGCCGGGAAGTGCTGCGCAGGCTTGAGGAATATCTGGAACATAATTGTGATGAACCTGTTGAAATCCTCTGCGGGTTCTGGAAGGACCAGCAGGACGCAATCACTTACCAGGAGCTCCGGCAGGCGGTCAGAGATGGGGAAATAGACCGGGAAACGATCCGCCTGTGGATGCAGGATTATTCGGTACTGGTATCCGGTATGCTGTATAAGGTATGGTCAGGCGCGGCGGCAGCGGGCCCGTCGGGACAGCCGGTTATGGACGGCATTGATTTTGAATTTAACCTGCAAACGCCGGGAATGATGGACTGGATCAGTAAACGCGGCGCAGAGTTCGTCACGCACGTCACACAGGAGCAGAAAGACGCGGTTGCCGCCCTTGTGGCGAAGAAGATGAGGGACAGCCATACAGTGGATGAGCTGTCCCGCCTGATCCGCCCCTGCGTCGGCCTGACCGTAAAGGACGCAAAGGCAACGGCCCGGCTTTACGACAGCGTAGCGGCGAAACTGAGGCAGGAGCACCCGCGCATGAAACCGGAAAGCATCCGGAAAAAGGCGCTGGACGCCGCGCAGAAGTACGCGGAGAGGAAGCACCGGCAGCGGGCCATGGTAATTGCCCGGACGGAGACTGCTTTTGCGTATAACCGCGGTGCAGATGAAGGGATACGGCAGGCGCAGGCGGCAGGATACCTGGGGGAGCTTAAGAAACGGTGGTGTACCTCCGGGGACGACGCTGTGTGTGATGTCTGCGGCTCCCTGGACGGCATGGAGGTGGGGATGGATGAAGATTTTGATTTCGGGGGGAGGCTCCTGTTTGAGGGATACCGCCTGTTACCCCCGGCGCATCCCAATTGCGGGTGCGGTGTGGAATACATAGAGGCGCCGCCGGCGGCAGGAAGGAAGTGAAAGACATGAGAAAGTTTCTGGATCTGGTTGAGAAAAGATTACCGGACGCTCCCGGGAAACAGGCGGAAGCGCCGGAAGCCCCTGCGGAGGGCATTCTGAAAAGCCGGTTTAAAATCATGAAATCCGACGATGAAAAGATGCTGGCCTTCGGATGGGCGAGCGTCTCCATGCGCATGGGCGGGGAAGTGATCGAGGACTGGCAGGGGGATATCATCGAGCCGGCAGAACTGGAGGCGGCGGCATATGAATATGTCAGGCTGTACGGCGAAGGCGGGGAGATGCATGAGCGCGGCGGCGTGGCCGTTTTAATAGAAAGCGCCGTATTCACGGAAGAGAAAATGGAGGCCATGGGCATCCCCGCGGGCACGCTTCCGGTCGGCTGGTGGATCGGCTTTAAAGTGCTGGATAAGGAGGTATGGGAAAAAGTCAAAGATGGCACGTATCCCATGTTCTCCATTGAGGGGGAGGCTGAACGGGTGGAAGTATAGAAGGAAAGGAATGGGAAAATGGCGACAAAACTTAAAAATCTCAAAGTCCACAAGGTGGATTTTGTGGACGCAGGGGCAAACCCGGATGCACACATCGGGCTGTTTAAGAGTAAGGGCAGGGACGCGCCGGCAGCAGGATCCGCAGAGGAATCCGGCTGCGGAAAGGACAGCGGCATCCTCAAACGCCTGGTTGCCTTTATCGCAAAGGCCGCCGGCATGGGGCAGGAGGAGATCGACGGCGCGGTGGAGGAGATCCAAAAAGGCGATTCTGTAAGCTTCGGCGAAAAAATAAACGAGGTCAACAACCGGAAAATCGCAGATGAAATATGGGATATGTGCTACGCCCTGCAGTCAGCCCTCTGTTCGGTCGTTTATGACGGCGATCTGGACAGTGCGGGTGCAGAGGCGGCAATGCTGGAAAGCCTCCAGGAATTCCAGACCGTCATGCAGGTATCGGTAAGGCAGTGGGCAGGCAGAAAATCCTCTAATATCGTGAGCAAACGCCGCGATGTGTCAGGGGAAGAGCTGGAGATCATGAAAGCGGCGGCCGGCCGGCTGGACGAATCAATCAGGGAAGCAGAGGCGCTCCTGGCCGGGGAAGGCGCGGCAGCTTTTGAAGTTGAAAAACAGAAAGGGGAAAAGGACATGGGAATGAAAATTGACAAGAGTAAGATGACTCCCGCAGAACGGGCTTTTTATGAGGATATCGAGAAGCGCTGCGGCGTGGAGGAAGGATCTGCGCCCTCTTCCAGTGCGGAAACACAAGGAACCGCCCAGGGGGATCCTGCCGCGGGAGCAGGAGGCGTCACAAAATCGGCTGCACAGCCCGCGGCAGGATCCTTACAGCAGCCCGCAGCACAGCCTGTACAGGCGGAAGCAGGAACATCGGCGTCGGATGACATCTATAAGGGCCTTCATCCCGCAGTAAGGGCGGAGCTCGAAGGGTTAAAGAAATTCCGGGAGGCGGCCGAGGACAGGGAGCTTTCCGAAGTCGCGAAGAAATATGCGGTCATCGGGAAAAAGGAGGAGGAGCTCGTCCCGCTGTTAAAAAGCCTTAAAGCAGCAGGCGGGACCGCCTATAACGACATGCTTGCCATGCTGGATCAGACCGTCACGATGGTGGAAAAATCCGGGGATTTTAAGAATCAGGAGGAGCAACCATTATGGCAAACCGAAATTTTAACGGGGTACAGATAAACCAGAGCGCAACCATCGCGGAGAAAGCCGGGGCTGATATGGAGGACTGCCGGAACCGTGCCATGGCCTATGATAAAGACGGGAATGTGATACTTGCAGAAGACGGGACAAAGCCCATCGTGGGCGTTGCACTCATTGAGGCCGGCTGGAATGATATATCCGGCGCCCATTCCGGGAAAGTCCTGAAAGGCGAAGATGTGGACATCCAGATTAAGGATATCAGCTTTATCCTTTCCGGAGGGGAGATTGCAAAAGGCGGTGAGGTAACGGCGGGAGCGGGAGGGCTCGCGGCAGCGGCGTCAGCCGGGGACTATGTGATCGGGCTTGCCCTGGACGCCGCCAAAAAGGATGAGTATTGCAGGATCCAGATCATGAAATACCAGAAGGGCGGCGGTTCTGCGGGCAGCAGCGGGGCCGCTTCCGGCGAAGAGGGACAGTAAAGGAAAACAGGAGGTAAACCAGATATGAGGAATACAGCAGCAGGGATCCGGGCGGAAATCGCAAAGGGGACATTCCGCCCGCATACGGCATTATCCAATATGGCAGTCGCCTATTATATGGGCGATCAGGAGGCGTTCGCAAAGACGGTCTTCCCGGTCTGTGAGGTGGCATTATCATCTGATAATTACTATGTATTTGACAAAGAAGATTTGCTGCGGGACAA
This sequence comes from Lachnospiraceae bacterium, assembly GCA_021770245.1. GTDB lineage: Bacteria > Bacillota > Clostridia > Lachnospirales > Lachnospiraceae > Eisenbergiella. Next base: position 2,518 of record JAETRI010000148.1, on the reverse strand, counting down.
TTGGCAGAGGAAACCGGCCTACGGGAAAGTGGCCCCGGCGGTGCTGTCCGAACATACGGAAAATTATGCATGCCGGGTGGATCAGATGATCATGGGTATTGACCAGATCCGCCAGACCGACTTAACCCGCAGGCAGGGGCCGTCAGCCGCGGATCCGAGGGTGCAGCGCACGAAAACGCTGGCATCCCAGGCAAACATCCACCAGGATGTGTTATTTGCCGGCAAATTTTTTATGCCCGGCGTATGGGGGCATGAGGAGAGCGGGGTTGATTCCACCGCGCCCGCGTCAGGGCAGTTTATAAAGTTTTCCAACGGCAACTCCGATCCGATCCAGTTTGTGGACGACAGGAAAACGCTCATGAGGCAGAACACAGGCCGGACGCCGAACCGTATGCTGTTAGGCGTAAATGTGTTTAACGCCCTCAAAAACCATCCCGCAATCCTGGAGCGTGTAAAATACGGGGGCTCCACGGTGAACCCCGCGCGCGTTACGGAGATTGCGCTGGCCCAGTTATTCTGGCCTATGCGACAGCGAACCCCTCCGTCGAAGAGCCTTCAGCCGGTTATATTTTTACGTGGGATATGCTCGGCAACGGGAATATCCTGCCCGTATTAAATTACGAAGGGGAGCCCGGGACGCACTCGGAGTACGTGGAGGGCCTCATGGCCGTGGATATGAAGAAGACGGCGGATGACCTGGGGATGTACTTCAGGGATGCCGTATAAAAGAGGGGGGTGACACTGTGAAGCTGATTGCGAAAAGGCCCTGCAGCTTTGGGGGAAGAAAATTTTATATCAGTGATGAGGTGCCGCGGGATCTGGTCCTGGCTCCGGCATCCCAGGAAAAGCTGGGGATCCTATCCGTTTTGAGGGACAGAGAGGAGGAGCCGGCCGAAACCTTTACACGGGAGCAGGTGGACGGGATGATTGCTGAGGCCGTGGCGGGTCTGACCGGGGAAATTATCCCGGCGGAGCCTTATGTGGACATCATGATAAGAGAGGATCCGGCAGGGGTAGTACACGCCGCCCCGGAAGAGATCCGGCAGGTATTTGCCATCATGCAGGCCAATGCGGAGGAAGGGGCGAGGAGGATCGCTGAGGTTACAGACGAAAATATACTGATCCTTCTCCATGTGGCGGACAGCCGCAAAACAATTAAAAATGCGGCCAGGGAACGCGCGGAAAGACTGTTTCCCGCCCGGGAAAGCCCTGTTCCGGATACCGAAACCGAAGAAGCCGCGGACACTGGCATAGAGGGAGGGGGAGCCGCTATCTGATGGCAAACGGGGCATACACCTATGAGCCCGCAAAGATCCGGGAGCCCGGCAAAGACCGCATGAGGTTTGAATTGGGAGATACCATGGTGGAAGGGCTCTCTGATACCACGGCACTCACGGACGAGGAAATACAGGCGGCCATTGACACGCACCCTGGATCATGGGACAGGGCAAAACTGATGCTCCTGGAAAGCCTGTGCAGGCGCTTTGCTTATGAGGTTGACACAAAGACAGATAAGCTCTGGCTGTATATGCAGGAGCGGGCGAAGCTGTGGCGGGCAGACTATGAGGCATTAAAAAAGCAGGTATCCGCACAGTCCTGCCGTGTCCCGCGGGCCGGCAGGGGCGTCCAGGGTAAGCCGCCCTATTTTTATGCGGGGATGCAGCAGAACGGAAGGGCGGGGCGCGGATGAGTAATACAAGGATGATGTATGTGAGGCCGGGGAACCTTTTTAAAGATTTCGTCATTGAAGAAAATAAGCAGGTTGTGACAAGTACGGGAAGAGTGGCGAACGTCCATTCCGGCGACGGGACGCGGATGCTGAAAGGTTGCCTGGCAGCGGCTACGGAGGAGGACCGGACAAACCACAACCAGAAGGATCATATTGTTACCCATACGATCGTGCAGGCGGGAAGCCCGAAAGCAAAGCGGGGCGATAAACTGACGCTTGGGGAACGCGTGTTTTATATTATCGATGTTGACGATATCAGTTCGCTCGGCATATCGACAGTATACTACGCTGAAGAAAGGAAGGATTTGAAGTGAGGTTATGGGCAGAAGGGAGTGGAAAGGGGATCGGCAGGGCCGTCCGGGCTACTGTAAAGGGACAGGTGGCCGACATTAACCGTAAGGTAAAGTCCAGGGGCGTCCGGGCGGTAAACGCGCTTAGGAATGCGGAGCAGGAAGTATTGAAGGGGCAGAGAAACGGCCGGGTTTACAGGAAACCTTATACAAAAAAGGCAACCTATACCGCCTCAGCTCCCGGGGAACCACCCGCCCGGCGCACTGGGAACCTACGCCTGCACTGGAACGGTGAAGTAAAAGGCGGGACAACCTCCGGAGGCGGGGCGTCCCTCACCGCAGCGCTGGAAAGCGGGGAACCGTATGCCATTTTGCTGGAGCATGGGACATCGAAAATGGCGGCAAGGCCCTTTGTGGAACGGATTAAGGAAAAGGCTGCGCCGGAAATTAAAAAGATTTTCAGCGGGCCGTATACATAGGGAGGAGGGACGGATATGCC
>JAETRI010000147.1 GCA_021770245.1 Lachnospiraceae bacterium | reverse complement strand
TCGCTGACCTGCTCTGATTGACTGTCAGAGAATTGCTCCAACTTATGTCACTACTCTCGATGCTATCAGGGTGGCGGCACCACCCTGGTATACTTCGTTTGATTATAAATACGGTCAATTAATCCATAAATGGCAGGCCGCTCTGTTCTTTGCTAACCTCACATTGGCTGTGCCGTGGCTTTCGGAACCGCACCAGCCTTTCACTGCATTTGGCCAGATGCTCCTGAAGGCTCTCCAGTTCGTCTGTGATATCCTCCATCGCATACTCGATTTCTGCATGGAGCTCCTGGAAGGATAGCAGCGTGTCCTCCAGTTCATCCCGGATATCCGCATACTCATACAGCAGGTCCCATATATCGTTATGCCGCTTCTTATCCTGCTTATCCACCATCAGGCATTACCTCCCAGCATCTCATGCTCCAGCACGTACCGTACCTGGTGCTCATCTGTGAGGCGTTTCCCCTGCTGGCTGGCATACATCAGGCATCCGTCACAGATGCGGTTAATGCGCCTGGGGATCCCGGTGGATTCCCGGTATATTTCATCCAGTGCCTTATCTGTGAAGATGTCCTGCCTTCCCCCGGCATATTTAAGATGGGATTGGATATAGTTTTCCGTCTCCGCCCGGCCAAGGTGTGGCAGGATACAGTTGACGTCTATCCTCTGGCGTACGGCTGCGTACCTCTGCAGCCGCAGCTTGTCCCATAGTTCCGTCTGGCCTGCCAGCACCAGCGCCATGGGGCTCATGGAATCAAACTTATAGTTGAGCAGGAAACGGAACTCTTCAATAGTCTCCTTCTCCAGCAGATGCGCTTCGTCCAGAATGCAGACCACTTTCTTTCCATGTACTCCCCGGATGACCTCCACTTCCTTCTGGAGCTGGCGTTTGGCGTCGCCGCGGTAGAACCTGGATTCTATCCCCAGCTGGTCCAGCATCCCTTTATAGAACCACCTGGGCGTCAGCTTGGAATCAGAAAGGTATAAAAAGATATATTCTTCCTTCGGCAGGGAGGTGGCAAAGCGCCGTATCAGCGTGGATTTCCCGCATCCCGCATCAGCCGTGACCACGGCGAAGAGCTGGCGATCCGCCGCATAGAACAGGCGGCCGAGAATGTCCGCCATCACAGGGGATTCATAGAGCAGCTGTGCGGGGATATCCCGCACAAAAGGGGAACGCTCCATTTCATAGAACGCTTTATACATAGCTGCCACCATCCTTCCTGAACTGCCCAAAGGAAATGGCGTTTGTCATCATTTCCCGGGACTGTTCCCGCTTCTTTTCCAGAACGGCAAGCATGCGGGAATTTTCCGGTTCCGCCTCCTGCATGGATACGGGAAGGGACGGGCTTTTGCCGCAGAATGCGCCGATCTTTACCGGCTTTGCGGTAAATGGTTCCATGCTGGGATGACTGACGGTGACCGTCTCCGGAGCCATTGGGTCATAGGATATCTCCACCCTGAACCCGATGAGTGCCGGTTTGGCCTCATATTTATGTCCTCGGAAACTGATGCAGGCCCCTTTGTCTACCAGACGCTGTTCATGATGCAGGAAGGCTTCCGCTACCACAGATGTATCCAGAAAGGTAAGGGGACGGGAGTCCCTGTTCCATTCCTGCAGGGGAGTGATACCCTCAGCAGGAACCGCCACGCCCAGGCTCTCATAGTATTCCCTGATCCCGTCATGGCCTGTTTTGTGGTAGTATTCCTCCAGATAGTTGGACCAGTGGCGGTTGAGCTCTTCCAGCGTCCTAACTTTATGGGCTTTTGCTTCCCGCAGATATGCATCTGCGACCTGGTGGAACTTTTCCTGCTTGCCCTTTGATTTTCCGCTCCTGACAGGGGCGTGTCTGACAGTGATCCCAAGCCTTGCGAGGGAGAACTTCAGCTGCTTTGCCACATACTGGGAGCCGTGGTCAAAATAAGCCGTATCAAATTTTCCGGCTTTCAGGACCACCTTCCGGAAAGTGTCTTCCACAATGGTCTCCTCCTGATTGTCATAGAACTGGGAATGGATTACATACCGGGAATGGTCATCTATGGCGGAGGACAGGTACGTCTGCACCATCGCCCCATTTTTTCCTATGGGAAGCTTGCAGCCGTACTTGATGTCGGCCTGAAGGAGCATCATCCGGTGGGGTTTGCAGAAACGTTTGGATGAACTTTGCCGGGCATCCTTATACATCTGCATCTGGCGCACGCCAAAACCCGCACGGTAGAGATACCGCTCCAGCGTGGAGCGCTTCAATGTCCCGGGGGCTGCCCAGTTCTCCTGTTCCAGGATGAAGATGAGCTGCTCCACGCTGCGTTTTGGCACCTCTTTCTTTAACTGGATGGCCTGTTCTACGATCTTTAAGTAATTCTCCGGCAGCTTTTTGGACAGGCTCCTTTCACACGCTGCCGGCTTTAGCCCCGCGAAGCCTTTTTCATGGTAGGACGCCTCATAGCGGTAGAGTGTCCGCTCCGAGATGCCTGCTTTGACAGCGGCCTCTTTCCGCAGTTTGCTGCGTTTGGCGGGATCCATGCCTTCCTCAAGCATCGGGGCGATTAGGGCATAGCGCTCCAGGGCCCGTTGTTCCTGCCAGTTTTGGTCTTTTATGATTGTATTCATGGTTTTATGCACCTCCTTGATGCAAGCATACATCATGGCCAGCTGACAGTAAAAACAAAGCGGGTGCAAAAGAGGGAGTCTCAGGCAGGTTCCAGAAAACCTCCTGAGTTATATATCATGCGGAGAATGGCTTCCAGCCAGCGGCCGTTTGATGAGCGCAGCGTTCCGAGCAGGGATACGTTGGAACATAACAGTTCCTCGCCCAATCCCAGCAGACGGTGTCCAATGGATTTCAGGTAGCCGTCAATGCGAAGGTGGTTCGCCATCAACCAGTGCTTCCATCGGAGCATGGTGGCCTCACAGGGATAGTCTTCGTCCTCCGCATCATCAGGCGTGATGATTTCATCCAGTACGCCGGCTATGGCCTCGCAGGCATAGTGCTTGTAGGGGACCAGGCAGTCTGGAAGCGCATTATGAAGCCTGCCGCAGCCGTTGTTGGTGCATTTCATGCGCTCAATCCGAATGGTTCTCTTCTCCCCGCCTTCCAGCTTCATGATGCGGAGCTTGAAATCACGATGCATAAGGGGAGACTGGCAGACCGGGCAGGGACAGGTATCTCTGCTCTCAACAAAAAAATATCGGAATCCTCCTTGCAGGACAGCGTGTAATCTGATAAGATAATCATGGTTTTACCATGTCTCAGGGGACACATCTTGCTGGAGGGTCCTCTGGGACTTTTTCTTTCTGTATAATAATGACATTATACAGAGCAGATCCCTGACAATCAAGCAAATCAATATACAGTCAATTTATGAAGTCAACAACAG
>JAETRI010000146.1 GCA_021770245.1 Lachnospiraceae bacterium | reverse complement strand
GGCAAGGACATAAAAAATCCGGTCAGGATCAAACTGCTGTAAGACCTGCCGCACACATGCCATGCCTAAACGGTTGTCCCGGTAGTTGTCCGCTATGGCCTGTTCGATTGCCTCCCTGCACGCAATGTTTGCTTTGTGGGAAGCGTGGTACTGATCCAGTTCCCCATGCTCATGCGCATAGGTGGCAGAATGAAAATAAATTGGCGTTGTATCTTTCAATGAAATCCCTCCAATCAAAAAGCTGCCGTAACAGACAGCCATAATTATAGAAAAAGGGCGGGGCTGCCAATGCGCCCCGCCGAAACTGTTTAACCAAATATAAAATCTTTCAGGGCGCCATTTACGCCGCCGATCATGCCGACCAAACAGGCCGCCGCCATCGGCAGGCCGTATGGGCTGATAAGGAACGCAATCACCAGCCAGGACATTCCCGGCCAGAACCCGGCAGCGAAGAACAGCGCCAGCGCTGCCAGAAGAACAATCCCTGACAGAATCCCCAGCACAGCGCCGGAAACCACAACAAGAAATTTGCAGAACAGATAAAGAATCCCTGTAACTATTACAAATGGAAGTGCCAGCAGTTTACCAATCAGACGCATACGTCCGCCTCCTTTCCTAATTCCATATCCGTTTTTTCAGGACATCCAGGTATGCCCGAAGGGTATTTCAAAGAGAAGCATATTTACCCCTCTATTAGAATCTTACCGTGCCGGCCTGAGGAAATCAATGGCATTTCTGCCTGTTTACGAAATGTTCGCAAATCCCCGCAGCAGCTTATCCATGCCATCCCACAGACTGTCCAGACGGGTGCGAAGGTCGTCCACGTCGGCAGCGTAAATACTCCCGGTCTCATTGGCACGTCTGGCATACTGGTTTAAGTTATTGGAGCAGATACGGAGGAGCCGTATCATTTCCTGGATGTCGCTCATATCCAGATGAATGATATAGCCGTCAACCGCCATCTTGCGCAGATATGCGGACAGGTTGGTAATGCCGAGTTCCGCCATGCGCCCCTTTACCAGCTCCGCCTCCTGTTCAGACATGACGAATTCCACCCGGACGGATTTTTTGTTATTCCCGGCTTTCATCGTTCCGGCTCCTTTTTATGTGAGGGGGCTTTAGGGATGGAGGCGGCCGCCGACTTTGCTTTTTCCAGTTTTCCCCGCAGGGTGTCTTTTTTCAGGCTGTCCATATATTCCTGGATATTACCGGGCTTTGCATGGTAATCCCGCTTAACGTGCTCCCGCCGCAGGATTGTTTGTAATTCCCGTTCGCTTTCCGGCAGCCAGGCCACACATTTGGAAGTTCCATGCTCTGCCTTAAACATGTTAATCTGCTGCATATAAGAATCATGGGGGAAAGCCGCCTGTGTACCATCCTGGAACAATACCGATACTTTTTCAATCGCACAGGACAGCAGCTTGACCCGTTCCACGTGGGCGTGATAATCGAGAGGCCAGATACAGCCGGTGGCTTTCCCGTCCTGTATGCCGTCCAGCCGGATTGCATACGCCAGGATAGAATCTTTCGTCTGCTCATGGTAAAACCGCCACACCTTATTTTCATGGCTGTCCTGCAGGTAGACATCCCTTTCCCATAAACAGTAGGTACCGCAGGTCCTGGACATCCATAAAAGCTGTTCATTCTCCCCATTTTTGCAGGCCGCAAGATTTTGTATCAGTTCCCTGTCAATATTAAAATCGTCCTTATAATGCTGCGTGTGCAGCTCTACAACCTGCCCCAGAAAGTCCAGCACGTCCACGCCCTCAAATTTTACCGCCGCCATTAGCGTTCCCTTTCCGGCACGGACGGCTCTGCCTGTTTCACCTCATGCTCCGGGCGTTCCGCTTTCAGCCGCTCCATCAGGGAAGGCTTTTCCTCCGGCAAAGTCTCCGGCGCAAGCTCCCGGATTTCCTCATAGGTCTGGCCGTCCGTTAAGTCCGGGCGTTCCGGCGGCACATTATCCAGCCGGCCATCCAGCATATTGTAGTTGCCGGTCTGTCCTTCCTCATAAAGCTCCGCATTACGCAGATAGCTCTCCGGCGGCTGGAAGGGCTGTCCGGCGAACAGGATTTCCCGGATCGGTGTAAACTGTGAGAGCACGCCGTCCCGGAGCCTTGCAAATTCCTCATACTGTCGCAGGGTAAGGCCGCGCTCCAGCATTTCCGCCTGGGTGTGCGCCCATCCCTCCCCATAGAGGAAATAGTACATATCCGGCTGGTCGCAGACAAAGCACAGGGAGCCGTCCTGATTGTCATAATAGGACGCCTGCATATCCTGGCAGCGGCAGCGTTCCTCACGCCCCAGGTACACCCGGTTGTCCGCGCCCAGCATGGCGACCATGCCCGCATAGTTGCTATGGACCGCAGAGCGGATTTCCACCAATGGGTCTGCCTCCGGCATGGCCTGTCTGCCGGGAATCTCGTTCTGCTTTTCTGCCGCGTCATTTCTCGGCGTTACTTCCTCATGGGCGCGGGCATCCAAATCCGGCTGCGCAGAAGTCTTTCTGACGGCGCCCGGCTCCGGCTCCTTCTCCTGTGCGTAATAATGGACATTGGCGGTGGTCCTGCTGTTCATTTCCCCGGCGTAAGCCTCCGCAGCCTTGCGGGTATCAAATTCCAAAGGCTTTCCGTCCTCCTTGCACCACGCCTCGGCATGGCCGAAGATAGAAGCACCGCTGCGGACCGCCCACACGCCGTATACTTTTTCTTTTCCCATCCTGATCCTCCTTATCGTTCCTGCTGCTTTGCTGGTTTCTGCTTTCTGTCAGGCTCCGCCGGCTTTGTTTCCTTCATCCGCTGCCGGACAGAGGGTTTGCGTTCCGGTTCGTCCGCAGAGGTGATATTGACATACTCGCCAATAATGTTCAGCGCCTCATGGTAGCTCCCGGAGGCAAACACCCTGTCCGACATTTCCTTTGCCTGCTCCGCCATGCCGTTTCTGCGCAGGGTCCGGGAGGCAATGCCGATCAGGTTAAAGACATTCCCGTCCTGGCCGATCAACGCACAGTCCGGTTTTTCCGGCTCCGGTGAAGGTTCCCCAATAAAGCCGCCTAACCGGTTCGGCACAAAGTCTGACAGCCAGGTGCCCCCGAAATCCGCATGGGTCTGTAACCGCCACACGGCAAGTTTCCCTATATCCAGCTTTACATCCTCGAAAGGGTAGAGCAGACAGGTAAGCTCCCCATACTGGAAAGTGGAAACATCTTCAAATTTACTGCCGTCCTTCAAAATCCCCGCCTCGGTGAGCATGTCATTGATTCCATCCATCCATTCCTTTAAATCCCCTCCGCAGCCCTGCAGGATCAGCCCTTCTTTTCCTTCCATGTGCCGAAGATCCTCTGTCGTGATTGTTGTGATACTCAAATAAACCGCCTCCTATCGTTCCTGTTGATG
>JAETRI010000145.1 GCA_021770245.1 Lachnospiraceae bacterium | reverse complement strand
CTGCATATTATCCGGGATGAAAAATACCCCCATGCAAATTAATTGCGCAGAGGTATTTTTCCCGGAAAGGTCAGAATGGAAGTTCCTCTTCCCCTGTCAGGCGCTCAGGATATTTATAGTGCAGATACGCATACAGCAGGCCTTTCTCCCTGAGAAAATCCATAAGGGTGAGGATCTCGCAGCCTAAAAAGGTCTGTGCATCCCGGAGAAATTTTTTGGTCTCTTCAAAGGAGCCGTGGTCAGAACGTCTGTCCGTATAAAAGTCGAACAGCTCTCTGTCCGAAGGTCCCGATACATCAAAAGGTTCCCGGACAGGTACCCACCGTGCCGTCCGGTGCCATTCGATGAAGTCAAAAAATGTACCGTCCTCATGAATGACCTGCTCCGGATTCGTACAGGGGCTGTTCCCGGCCTCCACCCAGGAATGCAGTTCCCCAAGTTCCAGCCAGTCAAGGGTTCCGGCGTAGGTGTTTTCTACAGCTCTGAGTTCCCTCTGCAGTTCTTTTCTTTTTTTCAGGTCCACAGCGCTGCCTCCTATCCCAGTTCACAGTCATTTATGGCCTGCATGGCCGCATCGGCATCCACCAGATCCCGTTTTGCTGCATCTGCACACAGCAGACTCCGGCCGCAGAGGCGGTTAATCACACGGGGCGTGCCGGCGGAAGCATTCAGGATGGCTTCGACAGCTGCCTCTTCAAAGACGTCGTGGCTGCATCCCGCCCCTTTAAGCTTCGCCTGGATGAAGGCCCTGCCCTCGTCTTTGGTCATGCCTTCCATGTGGAAGTTCATCACCAGCCTCTGGCGCAGGGGTTCGTGGACAGACAGGCGCAGGGTATTGTTTAACTGGCCCAGGCCGCATAAAAGGACCACGGCCCGGTCCCTGGAATCCATTTCGAAATTGAACAGGAGCTTCAGGTCATTCAGGATGGCGCCCCCCACATAGTTGGCTTCATCCAGGATGATGACGGGTGTCTTTTTCTTTTCCAGGCACAGACGGTTTACCTCCTCCTGTATGGAGCGGAAGTTATCCGGCTTGCGGAAGGAGGGCAGAGCGCCCAGGGCTTCCACGAGGCTGCGGTAAAAATCCGAAACGGTAAGGGTGGAGAGACAGGAATAGACCACCTTGTAAAGGGAAGGGTTAAGGCCCGCCGCCCAGTTCCTGACGGCGGTAGTCTTGCCCCGTCCGGGCCCGCCTGTGAGCAGGCCGAAGCCCCTTGTCTCAGCCAGACAGGAAAGGCGGAAGAGGGCTTCCCGGTACTGTGCCGTCTCCACCAGGATCTCTTTTGAATTTTTCAGGAAAGGGTTGAATTCCAGCCCGAAACGCGAAACATCCATCAGCCGTCCCCCCTTTCGGTAAGGAAGAACTTCTCCCGTTTTACAGAAGCGTTTTCCTGCTTGTTTAAGAGCCTTACCGGGGCCAGCGTCCCGTCCGGCTGTGCCACATAGACCTCATCCATGCCCGGTGAACAGCGCAGCCTTATTCTCTGCCTTGCAAAGCGCATGTCAACCTCGTACTCCACGTTCCCGATGGCGACTACGCTGTCGGCGGATACCCTGCGTTCCAGTTCCAGAAGGAAATCGGTCCTGAGCTTTTCTTCCGGAAGGCGGCGCACCCTGCCCGGCTCGGAGAAGAAGCGTTCCTGCGGAGAGCTTCCTTTCAGGGAGGAATGGGCAGCAAGGTTGTAGCTGCGGACATAGGAACACAGGCTTCCCGAAAGAGCCTCAAGGGAAGGGAAATCCTGCATGTCCAGGGATGCCATCCACTGGTCCTTCATGGTTCTGAACCACCGCTCCACCTTGGCCTTGGCCGTCGGGGTATAGGGCTTACAGTAGCTGATGGTGGTTCCGATGCGGGCCGCCAGAAGCTCCATCTGTTTGTTTTTATAGGCGCTGCCGTTGTCGAAATTGAACATCCTGGGCACACCGTACTTTGCCACGGCGCTTTTCATCACTGACATAAGGTTCGCGAAAGTGTCTTCGAAGAAGATGCCTGCCCCGGTGACGAGGCGGCTGGCATCATCGATCAGGGCGATCACATACGTCCTGCGTTTCCTGCCCTCTGCCATTTTTATGTATGGTCCGGCACTGGAGTCTCCGCACCAGACTTCGTTGATATGGGGGCGTTCATAGCGCCGCATGTCCCGGGCGGGCACATTTCCTGCTCCCGGCGCGAGCTGGTTCACATACCGGTTCACGGTGGACTCAGAGACTGCGCCGCTTTTTATGCTGCCATCCTCCTTCAGCTGCCGGAAGATGGCCGCTGCCCCCATGCGGGGGTAGTGCCCTTTCAGATATGCGATTTTCTCTGTTAAGTCATCATCCAGCTTTCTGGGCCTGCCGCAGTCATTCCTCCCGGCAGGCAGGAGGGCGTCAAAGCCGCCCCTCTGGTAGCTGAGATACCATTTATAGAGCGTTTTGGGCGCGTAGTACCGGAACTCTCCGTCCGGGTACAGCAGCCCCCTGCGGGATGCCTTTTCAAAGTAGTCCGACAGGTTCCTGTACCCCTCCGGCAGGCCGGGAATGAGCGGCGCGATGGCCGAGTAGCGCATCAGTGCGATGGCTTGTCTGTAATCCTGTTCCATTGATCTGAAACCTCCTTGTGTTTTTATGCCATCATAAGGGAAAGGGGCCGGGAAGTCACCCAAAGTTATGTGGGAGGAACAAAAAGGATGTTCTTTGTGCTTTTTATCTGCATAAACTGCCGTCCGAAGAGGCGGATGCAGGATCCCGTGAGGGCATGGGCGGGAGACAGCGGGAGTCTTTCGCTTAAAAGGCGCTGCCGCCAGAAACGGATGTATAAGGAGAGGATATAAAAGACCTGGCTGGGGGAGAGCTCAGGGTTCGTGTCCATGACTTCCATGCCGCTGTTTCCATCTTCATAGGAAGAAGCTATGGCGGCATGGACGGAGAGGGGGACCTGGGAACAGGGAACGATGCCGGAGGGAAGCAGGGCATGGGTGGCACTGCAGAAACTGCACTGAACCCTGCGCACGGCCAGGGGGATCCTGCCCAGAGCTGTCTTTACAAAGCGGGTATAGCTTCCATGCCCCACAAGGCAGCCGGAGTGGCCGCAGGAGCACTTAAGCTGGCAGGTCTGGATGGAATCCATCGTGTGATTATAAGATTTCTGTGAAATTTCATTGCATTCTTCTGTAATTACTGTTATCATATCCTTGTCTGTGGCGGAAGCGTCCGCCATGGTGTTGGCAGGGGCAGGAGCACAAACTTTGGACGGTGAGGTTCCTGCTCTTTTTCTGCGTATCAGATAGAATGATAACACAAAAGGTATGGAGATAAAATAATCTGACGGAAAATACATCAGATTAAAATATCCCATACCTCATTTAATTTGGAGAAAAACTGGGGATTTTGGATCAGATAAACTAACGAACAACA
>JAETRI010000144.1 GCA_021770245.1 Lachnospiraceae bacterium | reverse complement strand
TCATAGAACCGCAGAAGGGAGCGGTACAGATGGACGTAGCCGGGTATCGAAACAATGGTATTCACCATAGAAAAATCCTCCTATATAGCAGGTGCGGGAGCAGACAGCCCCCGCACCGGTTTCCAATATCCTTGTTAATCGTTTACAGCCGCCAGCTTTCCCATGACGATAAAGCGGCTCTTACCTCCGGGCGTGCAGGTGGAAAGGGTCAGCACCTTGTCACTGGAAGTCACCGTAACATCGGTCTCAATGACAGACCGGCCCGCCATTTCAGAAAGCCATGTGGTGTAGTCCCCGTCATCCTTCCAGCTAAGCCTCCAGGGGGAGGTGTCGCTGCCGGATTCCGCCGGTTTCGCCTCAAATGCGGAGAAAACCTCCATCACATAACCGCCGTCAGGGGTGATAAGGTACATCTGCGGGTGTCCGTCAAAATAGCTCTGCGTGTCATATTCATTCAGCGCGGCGAACATGGAACCGTCCCGCATGTTGTGGCCGTAGATAATGGTATTGCGGTCCGAAAAATCCGCCTGGTTCTCATAGTCTGCAAACAGGCAGCCCACCTTGTTATAGGTGCCGTCATACAGATGGTGCAGGTAATACTCATTATCGCTTGTCTGCGTTACCGGGTAGTTAATGGCCGTATCAGGAAGGCTGAGCCACCCGATGATGTCCGGCCCGTTTTCCCTGAGAGCCTCAAAATCAACAACAGGGAGGACCGTGCTTGAATCCTCCCTGCCTGTTTCTTCCTCTGCCCCCGGTTCTTCCGGTTCCCCGGCCTGCTCTGGTATTTCCACATGTTCCGCCAGCCCGTCATAGGTCCCGGCGCTCTCGGCATACTGGCTGAGGTCGCGGACGATCAGAAACCCGCTGCCAAGAGCCAGCGCCGCACAGAGGGAAAGTACCGCAATGCAGGTGGTCTTTGCCCTGGCGGTATTTCTGCTGTGCTTTCCCTTTTTGAAATAGGCCGCAGCAGACAGTCCGCCGCCGATCACAGCCAGCGCCAGGAGCCCGCCATACAGGAAGATAAAATTATCATCCCCGGTCTGCGGTACCGCTTTGCCCGGATTGGACGGTGTGGACGGAGTGGATGGGTTGGACGGTGTTTTCGGATTGTCCGGGCTGTCCGGCGTTTCCGGTTTCTCCGGTTTTTCATTGAAGAACTGGACCGTTGCGGTTTCGTCCGCCTTGACCTCCACCGTGGCAGCGTCGGGGATGATATAGTCCCTGCTTGCCCGGTTGGAGATTTCCGTTACAGTATAAATGCCAACGCGCAGCCCCTTGACTTCGATCACGCCGGATTTCGGGGAGGTAAAGGTCTCACAATAGGAGCCGTCCGCATTCTTGACCTCAAAAGCAAACCCATCCTTGCGCCCGTCACTGGAATCCTTCGTGATCTTCAGGTTCCCGCGGTACGCCTCATTGGTAAAGCCGCGCCCGGCCCCGCCGTTTTCCACAACGGCCACCTGGCCGTCCTCGGTGATCTCAAAATAGTAGGCGTTTTCATCCATCTGGTAGCCCTCCGGCGCCTTGCTTTCCTTCACAAAATAGCCCTTTGCCAGAAGGTTCTCCGCCGTATGGTAGCCCGCATCCGATTCTTTCAGTGTGCCGATCTTCGTATCTTCGGAATCAAATTCCTTATTGCCGTTGGCGTCCTCATACAGATCGAACACCGCGCCGGAGAGGAAACGCAGGAAGGTGTTGTTATCCTTGTCCTTTTTCTCCACAGAAGAAGGCTCGTCTACCGCTTCGGTTTTCATCACCTGCACGCTGCCCCGGATCAGGGTGTTTTCCACCTTAATCTCTATGCTCTGGCCGTCCACACCGATATAGATATGGTGCTGTTCGGGGCTTACCGTATAAAGCGCCGGAGAGGAAATTTCCTTTACGATCCAGTGGCCGTAAGGGATATTCTCAAAGGCAAAGCTGCCATCCTCGCCAGTAGTAACGGTAAGCAGCGCATTTTCCCCGGTAAATTCCTCGGTATCGGGCTTAAACAATCCCATGACCGCGCCGGCCAGCTTCACATCCTCGCCGCCATCCGGGTTTTCGCCGGTTTTCACGCCATCCACACGCCCGCACAGCAGGTCATTGGGAACCGCCCCGCCCTCATTTACAAGAACCTGCACCAGCGCCGCCTCCTGGCCGGCATATTCAAAAACAACCGGGTATTCCGTATCAGGGAGGATATAAGCGCTGTTTGTGGTGCGCTCCTTCACATAGTAGCTGCCAAAAGGCAGGTCGGAGGCAAAGGAAGCGCCATAGCCGCCCGCCTCATTCGGGTCAATGGAAACCACCTCCAGAAGCCCGCCTGCCGGGATCACGCTGCCGTCAAGGGCCGTCAGATCAGCGGAAGCATACAGCCCGAAAGAAATGTCTTTGTATTCCTCGTTCATGCCGAGCCCGAAAAGCTCGTCCGTTTCCAGCGCTTTAGACAGGCTTACCGCCACCTTCTGGCGCTCGTCATAGAGGCCGGCTGCGGCATGTGTCACTTCCACGGTTTCCCCCGCATAGGTAAGCTCCGCATATTCCGGCTGGGTGTTTAAGACCATCCCCTCCGGCGCCTGGCGTTCCTCCAGACGGTAACGCCCCAGGTATAAAAGCCCGCTCTGCGCCGTTCCGTCCTCCCCGGTGGCAAGGGTCTCCACGACGGTATCTTTTGCCGCCCTGAGTGTCCCGTCTCCGGTATAAATATCTTCATCCGCAATCACGTCATAAACCGCACCCGGAAGCCCCATGACCTCATACACCGGCTGGTACAGGCCGCCGTTCTCCTGGACGGAAGCGAATACCTCGCCGGTCTTGGTAATGGTAAGCTGCCCCTTCTGCGGCATATTGTGCTGTGTGACCGTGACAACCGACTCGCTGCCGTCAATGGTAAACGGCACCGGCTCACTGGAAAGCACATAACCGTAGGGCGCCGCCACCTCATACAATTCATAATCTCCGGTGTGCAGAGGCTCCGGCAGCATCAGCCAGCCTTCATCCGAAACATAGAAGGTATCAAGGGTTTCCGGGTTCGGGTAGTAGATTTCCTGGGTGACAAGTTCCCCGGTGGACAGATCCCTGATCTGGAAGCCGGTGCCCGTCATCGGGATAATATTGCCAGTCTCCGCGTCGCATTTCTCCACACGCAGCCTTGCGGTAATGGTACGGTTATTCAGGATATAGCTGTAAGTCTGTCCGTTGGAGGAAACAAAGACCGTAAAATCCGGGATAAATGCCTTCCCTTCCTCGCCGGAAACCTGATGCACCGTGTAATGTCCGTAGGGGAGCATTTTGGAGGAAGCGAAGCCGTCCCCGTCCGTGGTGAGCAGGTCACGCTCGCTTTCCTTCGCTGCGTCATAGCTGCCAGCCGCTTTCAGATAGACCTCAAAAACTGCGCCGGCCTCCGGACGCTCAATGACGCCCTCATTGGGCTCGTCCGTATTTTCATCC
>JAETRI010000143.1 GCA_021770245.1 Lachnospiraceae bacterium | reverse complement strand
GAACTGGACGGTGTCATTTCCGATGTTTCCAGTATGGGGGAATCCATGACGGAACTGGATTCCAAAGTAACGGAGATGATGAGCAGCACCGGCCTTGTGATGAAACTGGTGAGCCTTGACGAATACCGGGCATTGGAGCAGTACAGTGCAAGCACCATTTATCTCTGCTATGAAGATGAAACCACAAAGCGTGTGACGCGGATTTTCGTGGGTGAGGACAGGGTATATGCCGCAGGTGTAAAGGTGACGTACCAGATCGACACTGGCTATTCATTAGAACGAACTGTGCCGGACAGGGAGGATGCCATTGCCGCAGCACCGCCCGCCACGCTGGAGGGGTATTTCTTTGTAGGCTGGCGGCAGGATGACCAGGCGGAAAAG
Source organism: Lachnospiraceae bacterium (assembly GCA_021770245.1). Classification (GTDB taxonomy): domain Bacteria; phylum Bacillota; class Clostridia; order Lachnospirales; family Lachnospiraceae; genus Eisenbergiella. The sequence continues at coordinate 3,087 of JAETRI010000143.1, read as the reverse complement.
AAGGTGCTTTCGGAATATATCATCAGTTCGGAAGAACCCGTCACGCTCTATGCGGTGTTCAAAAAGCAGATGACCATCGGGCTGATGCCAAACGGCGGCACCCTTACGGAATCCGGTGCAAAGGAGAGTTTCACTGTTTACTGTTATTACAATAACGGGAGTGCACAGAGCGAACCCACCACGGTACCGGCAAGTCCCTATACGAGAAAGAATATGTCCTTCTGCGGATGGAGCATTGATTCCCTTTCCACGCCATCCTATAAGCCGGGGGAATTAGGGGTATTCCCTGCGGACGCTGCGCTCTATGCCATGTGGGTGACCACGGAGTATGATTTTCCCTACACAGGGAATTATGTACAGTTCGTTATCCCGCAGGACGGCATCTATGAGTTTGAGGTATGGGGAGCATCCGGCGCTGCGGCAAAAGTGGATTCCCTTACGGCGGAAGGCGGTCTTGGCGGGCATTCCAAAGGGTACAAGAAGATGAAAAAGGATGAAGTGGTTTATATTTTTAACGGTGGATCACCGAATGGCACGTCATCGGGGGCAAACGGAGGTGCGGGCGGCTACAGTTACGCAAGCAGTAAGCAGTATGGGGCGGGAGGCGGCGGCTCCACCCATGTGGGTACAAAATCGGGATATCTCGGCTCCACCAGTTCCAGCGGCTTAAGCTATGCCAACCGCTCCTGTGTCCTGATCGTGGCAGGCGGCGGAGGCGGTGGGGGAATCGACAATGGGGCAATCCACAAAGGTGGTGACGGAGGCGGTGAGCGTGGTGGAAATGGCTCAGGAGGTGCTTTAGGCGGGCGGCAGATATCTACAAGCAACAGCCCATCTGAAAATTTTGGCGTGGGGGATTATTATTCAGGAAGCGGAACCTGCTATTCCGGCGGCGGAGGCGGATGGTTCGGCGGCAACTATGGCCTGCGCGGGGAATCCGGCGCGGGAGGCTCCGGCTATGTGGACGGCGTTGCGCCATTCACCCACAACGGGAAATATTACCCTGCGGAGACAGAGGCAGGGGTGAACGAAGGACACGGCAAGGCATTTATCCGGTATGTGGAATGCGCATAAACAGTAGACGGCACCGAAAAGGTGCTTTTTTCATGAAGGAGGAAACAGAATGAAGAATTTTATCGAAGCGGCGCAGTATGCGTTTGCGGCACTCGGCGGTGCGCTTGGGGCGGTCATGGGAGGTTTTGACGGATTCCTCTATGCGCTGGTGGTATTCGTGGTGGTGGACTACATCACCGGCCTTATGGCGGCTGCAGTGGAGAAGAAGCTATCCAGCGAGGTGGGCTTTAAGGGCATCTTTAAGAAGGTGATTATATTCAGCCTCGTGGCGGTGGGGCATATCCTGGACGCCCACGTCATCCGGGAAGGGAGCGTCCTGCGGACGGCGGTTATCTTCTTTTACCTTTCCAATGAGGGTATTTCAATTTTGGAAAATGCCGCCCGGACGGGGCTGCATATCCCGGAGAAGCTGAAAGCCGTGCTGGAGCAGTTACGGGAAGAAAAAGGGAAATAATGAGTTTTTTGGTTTAAGGCATCGGTGTGAAAACTGGTGCCTTTTTTCATGTGTAGAAAGAGAGGAAAATGGGATGAATCTGAAACAGAATTATCTTACGGAGTCCGGCTGCTACAAGGCGGGGAAGCACATCACCGTGCAGGGGCTTATGATCCATTCGGTGGGATGCCCGCAGCCAAAGGCATCCGCATTTATGAACAACTGGAATAAGCCGGATGCATCTGCCTGTGTCCATGCAATCATTGAGCCGGGCGGGGATGTGTACCAGTTGCTCCCGTGGGAATGCCGGGGCTGGCACTGTGGCGGTGATGGAAACAATACCCATATCGGTGTGGAAATGACGGAGCCTGCCACCATCAGATATGCAGGCGGAGCAAACTGGACGGAAACCGGGGACGGGGAGAACACGAAAGCCCATGTGCTTGCCACCTATAAATGTGCAGTGGAACTGTTTGCATATCTCAGCAGCCAGTATAACTTAGACCCGCTTGCGGATGGTGTGGTGATCTCCCATTCGGAAGGGTGCAGGCGTGGCATTGCCAGCAACCACGGCGATGTGGAGCATCTGTGGTCAAAGTTCGGCCTTTCTATGGAGCAGTTCCGAAAAGACATCAAGGCAGCGATGGAGGGCAGTTCTGATACAGATTCCCTTACCGCCATCATGGGAAAAGCGGTGGCAACGGCGGAGCAGATGGCGGCATACCTGAAAAAGAAAAATCCGTCTGTGGCGCAGTCTGTGTTAGATATGATCCCGCTGTACCTTTCGGAAGGGGAGGCGGAGGGTGTGCGGGGCGATATCGCCTTTGCACAGTCCTGTTTGGAAACCGGGAACTTTACTTTCTCCGGCTCTGCGGTCATTCTTTCGCAGAATAATTTCTGCGGCCTTGGGGTGACGCAGAGGGGCAAGGCGGGGCTGTCCTTCGACACGCCGCAGATTGGCATCCGGGCGCAGGTGCAGCACCTCAAAGCCTATGCCTCTACGGACGCTCTTATAAATGAAAAAACCGATCCCCGTTTCCGCTATGTCACAAGGGGCTGCGCTCCATATGTGGAGTGGCTTGGGCAGAAGGAAAACCCGCAGGGGAAAGGCTGGGCGGCAGGGGAGAAGTATGGGGAGAAAATCCTCTCCATCCTGAAAGCCGTTGTGGAGGAAGGGAAGGTGCAGTTCATGGAGAGCATCACCCTTTCCGCGCCTTACATGGTGCGGGTGGCAATCCCTGACTTAAATATCCGGAAAGGCCCCGGAACGGGCTATGCCAAGACAGGCAAATTCACAGGCGTGGGCATTTTCACCATCGTGGAGGAATCAGACGGCTGGGGGCTGCTCAAAGCCTATCAGGAGAAGCGGGACGGGTGGATTTCGTTGGCATTCACAACACGGATTTAAGGGAATGTAAGGCGGCATTTATATAGGAAGAAAGCGGCTAAACCGCTTGACTTTACGGCCTTTTAGAGTGATTGATAGACTACCAAAAAAGAAAGGAGCGGATGCAGATGCGTATAAGGAAAGTTGCGATATATGCAAGGGTTTCAACAGAGCATGAGGCACAGCTTTCAGC
>JAETRI010000044.1 GCA_021770245.1 Lachnospiraceae bacterium | reverse complement strand
AGCGCAATGTGGTCAACTTAAGACCTCGGGCGCTCTCCCGCCTGCAGCCTCGGGCGTCCGGCAGGGAGCGCCCATGGCCTTAAGTTGACCACATTGGGCACTTAGCGAGCGCGCCCTATGCGAGCTTAGTGCCGTTGCGTTTTTGGCTGAGCGAAAGCGGGTCCCCTCTGTGATCACCACGCCTCGCGGGGCAGGGAAGGGGTGCACAGGGATCGCGGGGCCATTCATGCGTTTCCCGGTTATTCCTGCCGCGTCCGTCCGTCTCTGCGCCCGATCCCGTGCCTCATTCGGAACTCTTCTATCGTCGCCATCCCGGCATCGGATACCGGCTTGATCCATTTGGCGGAATACATATGGCGCTGCATAATCACATAGCGGATGGGTTCGTCCACATAGCAGCAGGCAAAGACCAGCAGGAAGGGCGCGTGAAACGCATAATTGGCCAGATACACGCAGGGCAGCACCAGGGCGTACATAAAGGTGATTTCCAAAACCGAGCCGAAGGCAGCGTCTCCGGCGGAACGGTAGGTGTCGTTCTGGGCCCAGTTTCCCATGCGGATCACGGCCGCCACACCGTAGATGATCAGCATACCCGTACCGATCCGGTAGGATTCCTCCCGAAGCCCCATGGCATGCAGCAGCGGGTTATGTACGGCGAATAAGGACAGACAGGCGGTCCCGATCAGGGCGCTGCATAAATAGACCAGCCGCTTGGCGCGCCAGAGCGCCACGTCGTGATTCCCGGCTCCCACCTCTTTTCCCACCAGGACGGTGGCCGCATTGGAAAATCCGCTGAAAAATGCGATGACCAGGCCTTCCAAGGTGCGGAACACCGCCACGGCCGCGATCGCTTTCTCGCTCTGATGTCCCAGTACCACGTTGATGAGCATATTTCCCACGCCGATCAGGATCTCGTTGCAGAGGATGGGAAAGCATTTCTGCAGATACTGCCGGACGAACTCCCGGTTCCAGCGAAAATGGCCGGAGAATTCCAGCACGTAGGGAATCCTTCTTTTCAGGACAAAGGCAAGAAGGATGAGCAGGTTGACAACCCCTGCGAGAACGGTGCCCAGGGCCGCTCCCGTCACGCCCATCTGCGGAAAGCCGAATTTCCCGAAAATAAACACATAGTTAAAAAAGCAGTTGGCGGCCACGGAGGTCATCCCGCCGTAGAGCGGGATCTTCACCTGTTCGATGGAACGAAGCAGGGCGCTCACGGCCATGGCGAGAACCTGCAGGGGATAGGCGAAGCCCACGATTTGCAGGTAACGGATGCCGATCCGGCGGATCTCCGGTTTGTCCGTATAGATGCTCATGATGAACTCCGGGGTCCCCAGGGCCAGGAAGGTAAAGAGCACCCCCACTGCCATCATAAAGGACAGCGTCAGACCGAAGGAACGGGTAATGCCTTCGTCGTTTTTCGCTCCCCAGTATTGGGCGAAAAACAGCATGCCGCCGCCGATAAACCCCCAGTAGCCTGCAAACATCAGGCTGGAAAACTGGGCGCACAATCCCACCGCTCCCACGGTCTGCTCCCCCAGGGAAGCCAGCATCATGGTATCCACCATGCTCCCCGTGGTGGTCAGAAGATTCTGCAGCGCCACGGGGATGGCTATGATTGCAATGTGCTTTATAAAAAAACTCCAATCGTATTTCTCTACTGTTTCCTGGCTCTTCATAACCGCCGTTCTCTCTTCAAAAGGCCCTTCTTATTTTTTTATTGTTCCTGTTGAACTCAATTTGGGCCGAGCGCGGCACAAACCGTCTTCCAAAGGCCCTTCTTATTTTTTATCATCCAGCTTCAGTACGCTCATAAAGGCTTCCTGGGGAATCTCCACATTCCCGATCTGCCTCATGCGCTTTTTCCCTTCCTTCTGCTTCTCCAGCAGCTTCTTTTTCCGGGTAATATCTCCGCCGTAGCACTTGGCCAGCACATCTTTGCGCATGGCTTTGACGGTTTCCCGGGCAATGATTTTGCCGCCCACAGCCGCCTGAATGGGAATCTCGAACAGGTGCCTCGGGATCTCATCCTTCAGCTTTTCGCACATCCTGCGGCCCCTCTCATAGGCGCTCTCCTTGTGTACGATAAAGGACAGGGCATCCACTTCCTCGCGGTTCACCAGAATGTCCAGCTTCACCAGCTCCGAGCTCTCATAGCCCTTCAATTCATAATCAAAGGAAGCATATCCCCGGGAGCGGGATTTGAGGGCGTCAAAGAAATCGTAGATGATTTCGTTCAGAGGCAGTTCGTATCTCAGCAGGGCCCTCTTTTCCTCCATATATTCCATGCCTAGATATCTGCCCCGGCGTTCCTGGCACAGCTCCATGATCGGACCGATGAAATCGCTGGTCACCATGATCTCCGCACTAACGATGGGTTCTTCCATAAACTCGATCACCGAAGGGTCAGGCAGATTGGAGGGATTGGTAAGATCCACCACTTCCCCGTCGGTCTTGTGCACCTTATACACCACTCCCGGCGCGGTGGTCACCAGATCCAGGTTGTATTCCCGCTCCAGACGCTCCTGGATGACTTCCAGATGCAGAAGGCCCAGGAATCCGCAGCGGAATCCAAAGCCCAGGGCAATCGAGGTTTCCGGTTCATAGAAGAGCGACGCATCGTTGAGCTGAAGCTTTTCCAGCGCGTCCCTCAAATCCGGATATTTGGCCCCGTCCGCCGGATAGACGCCGCAGTAGACCATGGGGTTTACCTTCTTATATCCGGGCAGCGGCTGGGCACAGGGATTCTTCGCATCGGTCACCGTATCCCCCACCGCGGTATCCTTCACATTCTTAATGGAAGCGGTGAGATATCCCACCATGCCGGCGGAAAGCTCTTCGCAGGGCATGAACTGCCCCGCGCCGAAATAACCTACCTCCACCACTTCCTCCTGGGCTCCCGTGGCCATCATGCAAATCTGCGTCCCTTTTGCCACGCGTCCCTCCATAATGCGGCAGAAAATGATCACTCCCTTGTAGGGATCGTAGAGGGAGTCGAAGATTAACGCCTGCAGAGGGTTGTCCGGGCTGCCTCCCGGCGCCGGGATTTTGCTCACGATCTGCTCTAACACCTCTTCTATCCCGATCCCACATTTGGCGGAGATCAGAGGCGCATCATGAGCCTCCAGTCCGATCACATCCTCGATCTCCTCCTTGACCCGATCCGGCTCGGCGCTGGGCAGATCGATCTTATTGATCACAGGAAACACATCCAGATCATGATCCAGCGCCAGGTACACATTGGCCAGCGTCTGGGCTTCGATCCCCTGGGCCGCATCCACCACCAGCACTGCGCCGTCGCAAGCCGCCAGGGAACGGCTCACCTCATAGTTAAAGTCCACGTGGCCGGGCGTGTCGATCAGGTTCAGGATATATTCCTTTCCGTCCCGCGCCTTGTACACGGTACGCACCGCCTGGGACTTAATGGTGATTCCCCGCTCCCGTTCCAGATCCATATTATCCAATACCTGCTCCTGCATCTCCCGGCTGGTCAGAAGCCCCGTTTTCTCGATAATACGATCCGCCAGGGTGGATTTCCCGTGGTCAATATGGGCGATAATACAGAAGTTTCTGATCCTGCTTTGATCCATGGACATAGATTCTCCCATCCGCGCGCCCGGAAGCTTTATTCCGTCCACACGCACACACAAATCGGAGGAAACAAAAGCTTCCGTTTTCGCTTCCTCCCGGTTTTCTTGGTCTTTTCAGTATTACAAGTATAGCAAATGTCCCATTTGCGGTCAACCGGAAATGAATCGCCCCGGAATAAATGTGTAACAATTCAGCCACCCCCGCAGGCGCACAGAAGCCGGGGCGCACAGAGAAGGATCCTGCGCCCTTCTGCAGCCCCTGGCCGGTTCCCGCGTCCGCCTGCGGCCCCTGCCCGGCTCCTGCGGGCGTACAGAAGCTCCCGTCGGAAGACATCTGTCCCTTTGGCGCTGCTTCTTAAGCCGCCGGGAACGGCTTCCTTGCGAATGCGGCGTTGTCCGACGAGCGCAGCGAGGAGTTTAGCCGCATTCACAAGGTCCGAAGCCGGACACGACGGCTTTAGAAGCAGCCCAAAGGGGCAGCGGTCTTCCGACGGGAGCTTCTGTACGCCCGCAGGAGCCGGGCAGGGGCCGCAGGCGGACGCGGGAACCGGCCAGGGGCTGCAGAAGGACGCAGGGCCGTTTCTGCGTTTGCTGCATCTGCCCTTACGGCTGTGCCTCTCCGGAAAGCACCAGATCCAGAACATGGGCGATGGGCGCACAGGCATTTTGTATCTCTTCCACCGTATTGGTCTGCGCCCCCAGTTCTATGAGCAGGCTCTTGGGCCGCAGATGCATGTTATACCGGTAGCCTTTCAAATAAATCCTTCGTGTCACATCCGGATAGTACTCGTTGGCCGCCACCTGCATCTGGAAAGAAAAGGCCAGGTTATCGTCTATGTAAGGATTTTTCAGATATTCGATTTCTCCCCTCGCCCTGGTATAGGAAAGCCCGTTGAAAAACATGAAACGGGCGGTGGGCCTGCCGTTCAAGTCCATCACCAGTTTCCGGCCCTCCAGAACCGCATCCCGGTGGAGGTCGATCACCACTTCGATGGTGGGGTTTTCCTCCAGCACCTGCTCGATCACCGGCAGAGAGTTGGAATAGGCATAATCCCTGGCGCCCACGTCGAACTCTCCCGTATGATGGATCACATTATACCCGTACTCCTCCCGCAGGATCTGCGCCAGGAGCTCCCCCGCGCCCATGATGGTGGTGGATTTATCTCCCGGTATCGAATCCGAAAAGGCTTCCTGGGAATGGGTATGATAGATTAAAATCTGCGGTACATCCGGATTTTTTTCCATTCTCATGTCCTTCCCCAGCAGGGAATCCAGATTCAGCTGCTCCGGGTTCGCCTCCGTGGTTGCATCCACCGCATAGAATTCCTTAACCAGCGCGTCATAATCCCGGTAATAGCTCCAGTCGTATTCCTGCCGCTTGGCTTCTGCCTTAATAAAACCGAAGGAATCCGGTTCCCCCAGGGAGTTTTCGCTCACCTGCGTCCCCTCCTGACTGCCTGTCTGATTTTCTTCCAAGAGGAGCCGGGCGGTTTCGTCGTCCAGCCTGATCCGGCCCGCCGACTCCTCCGGCATCTCCAGTTCCTCTGCGTCCAGGCTCTTCGTATCCTCGTCCGCCCCCTCCTGCAGAAGGATTTTTTCATAGGTTCCGCCGCTCTCGATCTGGAGTCCGCCCGACTCCTCAAGCCCATAGACGAACAGGGGCGTCTGCTGCCCCAAAATCTCCCGGAACCAGTCTCCCGGCGCCTCCCGCATCCCCGCAAAGGAAAAGGAGGGCAGCCATACATCCAAGATTCCGCCCTGCAGCCTTTCCGCCATATATTTTATAAGAGGCCTTCCGTCTTCCCCGCTCCCGTCCCCTTCCCGCCGGAACAGGAAATCCCCAAGGGCAATGAGAAACAGTACGGCCACTGCGATATAGAAAATTTTTTTACCATTCCGCCAGTTTCTTTTCATAAGGAATTATATGCGGCATGGCTTCCGGTTTATGCGATCATTCTAATCCTTCCCTACCGCCTCTTCTGCGGCGGCGCAACATGAATCTTCGATTCATGTCTGCGAAACCGCGAATGAGATTTCTCGTCCTTGATTCCATTTGGGGCGTTTGCGGCCAAATCCGGGTATGAAAGGGAGCATCACATTCCTCATTCGATTTCCAAAGCCATATTGATGGCCTCCGAAATCGTAAAGCTCAGCCGTTTTATCGTCTCGTCAATGTCCTTGCTGGTCACATACATATTATTCAGTTCCGACATCGCCTTCGGGTGCTCCCTGTTGAAAAAAGCGGCCTCTTCACCGTTTTCCCGCAGCATGCTGTCTATCGCGTCTCCCACAATGGTAGCCGCGTCCACCACCGTGGGAACGCCGATGGCGATGACGGGAATTCCTAAGCTCTCCTCCGTGATGGCATTCCTGTGGTTGCCTACCCCGGAACCCGGATGGATGCCCGCATCCGAGATCTGTACCGTCCGATTCATCCGTTTCGTGCTGCGCGCCGCCAGGGCATCCACCACCAGGACCACGTCAGGCCGGGTCTGCTCCACCACGCCTTTGATGATTTCTGCCGTTTCCATCCCCGTCATCGCAGTCACACCGGGCACGATGCTGCTGACCAGGTTCATCCGTTCCTTCCCATAGGCTGCTTTTCCGTACTCCCGGACCACATGCCTGTTGATGAAAAGATTATCCACCACCTCCGGGCCCAGGGCATCCGCAGTCACATCCCGGTTTCCCAGGCCCACCACCATCACCGACTTCTCCTTTTCCCCGTCCGGAAGGAGCTCCCTGATCTGCTTCGCCAGCTCTTCGGATACCTCCCTGTGATAATCCTCATCCGGTTCAATCAGCGCAGGTGCCTCCAGGGTCACATAAGTACCCATGGGTTTCCCCATGGCCTTCGCACCGTTCTTCGTATCGATGACCACCCGGGTAATGCTCACCTCGCTCGCTTCGTTCCGATATTCCTCCACGCGGACGCCGCGCAGTTCCCCGTCCGCCTCCGATATACTCTCCCTGGCCTCCAGAGCCAGATCCGTTCTTACCTGAAAACAACTCATCCGTATACTCCCGCTCTTTTCTTCCATCTTTACTTATAAAATATGCGAAGCCTCCCTATTGGCCCGCCGGCACCGGTTCCCTTTCCCGCCAGGACTGTCCGCCTCCCTTTCGTCCGGGAATCCTATAAATGCCGAAACCGTTGCCCTTCCCGAGTATTTTTCGCAAAAATAAACAAATTATGTATTGACAGAAAACCAGCCGTCCTATAGAATACATTTGTATGTTTCCATTAGAACGACCGTGTCCGGGTTTAATGAAACATTTTCATAAAAAATGGAACCGATTCCAGTGAAAATGGAGGTGAAGAATTTGGCTAATATCAAATCCGCTAAGAAAAGGATTCTGGTTAACAGAACCAAGGCTGAAAGAAATAAGGCTATCAAATCCGGTACGAAGACCGCGATCAAGAAGGTATATGCGGCGGTTGAGTCGGGCGATAAGGCTGCTGCCCAGGCAGCGCTGCTGGCTGCTACGTCCACCATCGACAAAGCTGCTACCAAGGGCGTATATCATAAAAACACGGCATCCAGAAAGGTTTCCCGCCTTTCCCTGGCCGTGAACCGGATGGCATAAGTCCATATATTTTAAATTTGAGTAGTATAAAGTTTTCCTCCGTATCCCACACCCTCATTCTGGATACGGAGGAATTTTTCGCTCCTATCCCTGCAGCCCGTTTGCCTGTCTTTCCATATTCTCCACCACCACATCATAGATTTCTCCCAGGGAAGCGCAATATTCCAGCACTTTCCAGGGCGTATTGGTGTGGAAATGAATCTTGATCAGTTCCTCGTCTCCCACAGCCAGCAGGCAGTCCCCTTCTATATTCCGGGTGATATAATCGTTGATTTCGTCCTCGGACAGGTCTTCTCCCTCAATTAACAGCTGTGTATCAAACTTATATTCCAACATACCTGGCTCCCGTCTGCGCGCTTTGGCGCGCATATAAATCAGGGGGATTGAAAATGTAATTTTCAATCCTGCTCCCGTCTGCGCACTTTAGTGCGCATATAAATCAGGGGGATTTTCCCTCTTATTCCGCCTCTGCGGCCGATTCCCCGATCAGTTTCCGTATGGCTTCCACGCCCGTCCGTATAGCCGCATCCGTATCGTGCTCCACCGGGTTATACAGCCCTGCCTTCTCCCGCTCCTGATTTGCCACCGCCAAAAACACGGAGCCGCAGCGCACACCCAGATGAGCCGCTACAACGAACAGGGCCGCAGATTCCATCTCCGATGCCTTGCAGCCCAGGCGTATCCAGGCCTGCCATTTATTTTCCAGCTCATAGCTCACCGGCATAATCCCGGGCTCATGCTGCCCGTAAAAGGAATCCTTGCACTGTACGATCCCTCTGTGCCAGCCGCAGCCGCTTTCCTTTGCCGCTGCAGTCAGCGCATTGACCACGTCCGGATCCGCCACGGCCGGGAACTCGATGGGCGCATATTCCCGGCTGGTCCCTTCGTTCCGGATAGCGCCCGTGGCGATCACCAGATCCCCGCTCTTCACTTCCAGATCCATGCCGCCGCAGGTTCCCACCCGCACAAAGGTGTCCGCCCCGCATCGGACCAGCTCCTCCATAGCAATGGCTGCGGAAGGGCCTCCGATCCCGGTAGAGGTCACGCTCACCTTTTCCCCGTTCAGACAGCCCGTATAGGTCACGAATTCCCGGCTGTCCGCCACGAGAACCGGATTATCCAGATAAGCCGCAATCTTTTCGCAGCGCTTCGGATCCCCCGGCAGGATCACATATCTGCCCACGTCCCCGCTTTTAATCTGCAAATGATACTGGATTCCGTTTTCCGTGTATTTCATTTCTACACCCCTTGCATATCGCAAGCGGAGCTTGCGATACTGCCTCCAATAAAGAGTTTGAAACAAAGTTTCAAACCTACACCCCTTGCATATCGCAGGCAAAAATGCCTATCTATCAATCCCCGCAGGTTTCAGAACTTCAGGTTCTTGAACAGATCTCCTAAAGATGTGGTCGCTTCCTCCCTGGAGCTGTATTCCTCCGGGCGGATGTGCTCCGCCTCGTCCGGCGACGACGCATCTTCCACCGCTTTCATGCTCAGGCTGATCTTATTGTTGTTGGTATTAAGTACCTTTACCTTCACCGTATCGCCCACATTCAGAACCTCCGAGGGCTTTTTAATCCTGCGCTGGCTGATCTGGGAAATGTGCACCAGGCCGCTCAGCCCGTCGGGAAGCGCCACAAATGCGCCGTAGGGCATCAGGCTTTCCACCTTTCCTTCCAGGATCGTACCGGGCACCATCATGGAAATCTTGTGATTGAGGGCCTCTTCCTCTTTCTCCTTTAAAACCACCTTGGCGGACATAACCAGCTTCTTCTTCCCCTCGTCCACGGTGATAATGCGTACCGGCAGTTCCCTGCCTTTCCACTCCTCCAGGTTCTCCACATAGGACAGGGAAAGATGAGAAGCCGGGATAAAGCCCCGGATCCCTTCCACATAAGCCACCACGCCGGCCTTCACCACCTCGCTGACTTTTACGGTAAGCTCCTTTTCCTCCTCCATGTATCCCTTCAGTACATCCCAGGCCAGTACCTGTGCCGCTTCCTTCCTGGAAAGCAGGATATTTCCCTCTCCGTCATCCGTTTTCAATACGACCGCATCCAGGACATCTCCCACCTTTACCTGTTCCAGAATATGAAAAGACGGGTCGCCGCTCATCTCAGAGGCTTTGATTACGCCCTGGGCATAGTATTGCAGATCCAATACGGCTTCATCCTCATTCACCGCAATCACCGTACCCTTGAGGATATCTCCCTCCCGGATGGAGTGGAAAGATGCTTCCAGTTCTTTTGCATAGTCTTCCATTGTTTCCACTTTTTCTTCCATAGCTTTTTCCTCCCTGCCTTCCGGCATTTTTTTCATTATATACATATTCTGCCCATTTGTCGAGTACCTGTTCCCGATTGCCGGGACAAACGCATGAATGGCCCTGCTGCCCCTGCGCACCCCTGCCCGTCCCCGCGGCACGTGATGATCCATCGGGGACGGGCAGGAGCGGCGCAGGGGCAGCAGGGCCGGCCATCCATGCGTTTGTCCCGGCGCACCGCCATATTTCCCTTGAAAATCCGCCTTTTTTATGTATAATGGAAGGAGTGACTTTATAAATAAGAAAACACCGGAAAAGAAAGCCCTCCAAAGCGGGCGGATAGGAGTCTATATGATCAGTGCAAACAACGTAACGCTGCGCCTGGGAAAAAGGGCGCTTTTCGAAGATGTAAATATCAAGTTCACGGAAGGCAACTGCTATGGCCTGATCGGTGCAAACGGTGCCGGGAAGTCCACTTTTTTAAAAATCCTGTCCGGAGAACTGGAGACCACCAAGGGCGATGTGGTTGTCACTCCCGGCCAGCGTCTCTCCGTCCTGGAGCAGGATCATTTCAAATATGACGAATACCCTGTTCTGGATACGGTCATCATGGGGAATGCCCGCCTTTACGAAATTATGAAGGAAAAGGAGGCGATCTACGCCAAGGAAGACTTTTCCGACGAGGACGGCATCCGCGCCAGCGAGCTGGAAGCGGAGTTTGCGGAAATGAACGGCTGGGAGGCGGAGTCCGATGCGGCCAGCCTGTTAAACGGCCTGGGCATCGATACGGAGCTTCATTACAGCCTCATGAAGGAATTAAACGGCAGCCAGAAGGTAAAGATCCTGCTGGCCAGGGCGCTGTTCGGCAATCCGGATATCCTCCTTTTGGATGAGCCCACCAACCACCTGGATCTGGACGCCATCGCCTGGCTGGAAGAATTCCTGATCGGTTTTGAAAACACGGTCATCGTGGTTTCCCACGACCGTTATTTTCTGAATAAAGTATGTACCCATATTGCGGACATCGACTACGGCAAGATCCAGCTTTACGCGGGCAACTATGATTTCTGGTACGAATCCAGCCAGCTCCTCATCAAGCAGATGAAGGAAGCCAATAAAAAGAAGGAAGAAAAGATCAAGGAGCTGCAGGAATTCATCTCCCGCTTCTCCGCCAACGCTTCCAAATCCAAGCAGGCCACTTCCAGGAAGCGTGCGCTGGAAAAGATTCAGCTGGAAGAGATCAGACCGTCCAGCCGGAAATATCCCTATATCGACTTCCGGCCCGACCGGGAAATCGGCAACGAGGTGCTCACCGTCAGCGGCCTTTCCAAAACGATCGGAGGCGTGAAGGTTTTAAACAACGTTTCCTTCATCATGGGTCATGACGATAAAATCGCTTTCGTGGGAAGCAACGAGCTGGCCAAGACCACCCTTTTCCAGATCCTTATGGGAGAAATGGAGCCGGACGAGGGAACCTATAAATGGGGCGTCACCACCTCCCAGGCCTATTTCCCCAAGGACAGCAGCCAGGAATTCGACAACGATTATACCATTGCGGACTGGCTCATGGGCTACTCCCCGGTGGATGACGTGACCTATGTCCGCGGCTTCCTGGGCCGCATGCTCTTCGCAGGGGAGGACGGCGTGAAAAAGGTACGCGTGCTTTCCGGAGGGGAAAAGGTGCGCTGCCTGCTCTCCAAAATGATGATCTCCGGAGCCAACTGCCTCATCCTGGACGAACCTACCAACCATCTGGATATGGAATCCATCACCGCGCTGAACAACGGCCTGATCAAATATCCCGGCGTGGCCCTGTTCGCCTGCCGCGATCATCAGTTCGTCCAGACCACAGCGAATCGTATCATGGAAATTCTGCCCGACGGGACATTGATCGATAAGATCACCACCTATGACGAATATCTGGCGAGCGACGCCATGGCGAGGAAGCGCACGGTTTATACCGCTTCCAGAGAGGAAGATGAGAACTGAACATGAGAACGATAGACCTGCACGTGCATTCCAACCGTTCCGACGGCAGCATGACGCCCTCCCAGCTGGTGGATCTGGCGCTGGAAAAAGGGCTCTCCGCGTTTGCCCTCACGGATCACGACACCACCGGAGGGCTGGAGGAGGCCATCCGATATGCGGCGGATAAGGAAATAGAGGTCATCCCCGGCATTGAATTTTCCACGGAATACCAAGGAAAGGATATTCATATGCTGGGGCTGGCCATCGAATACGATGCTCCCGTTTTCCGGGACCGGATCCGGGCTTTCGTGGATTCCCGCATCCTGCGCAACAGGCAGATGTGCCGGAATCTGGCAGAAGCAGGCATTGATATCTCCTATGAGAAACTGACGGCCGCCTATCCCGGCTCCGTGATCACCCGCGGTCACTATTCCAGATATCTGCTGGAGCACGGTTATGTGAAAAGCATGCCCGAGGCCTTCGACCGCTATCTGGGAGACCACACCCCCTACTTTGTCCCCAGGCAGAAAGTTACGCCTGCCCAGGCGGTGCAGCTCATCCTGGATGCCCACGGCCTCCCTGTCCTCGCCCACCCTACCCTGTATCATTTGGGGAAGGAAGCGCTCCAGAGGCTGATCTCGGAATTAAAGGAAACGGGGCTTATCGGCATCGAAGCCCTTTATTCCACCTATACTGCAGGCGAAACGCGGGAAATGCGCCAGCTGGCGGAGCGAAACGGCCTTCTTATCAGCGGCGGATCCGATTTCCACGGAAAGACCAAGCCCGGGCTGGAGATGGGCACAGGCTACAACGGCAGACTGATCATCCCCTATGATATCTGGGAAAAGCTGAAGGAAAAAAGGGAAGAAATGCTGCATGGCTAACCGACATGCCGCGCCCTGCGCGGCACCGCAACATGAATCTTCGATTCATGTTGCGGTGCGATTTGGGCCGCCTGCGGCACAAATTGGGATTGAAAAATAAGCCATCGGGCTTATTTTTCAATCTAACTCCCATCTGCCTGCCTTGGCGGGCATCCAAATCAAGATCGCGAAATCGAAGATTTCCCGCTAAGCCTTACCGCGAAACCCGGCCATGAGCGCATGCCGGGCCCGGTCGTAGAGCACCTTGCCCGCCACCGGAATCCCCACCATTGCCGTCATATAGACGGCGGCCAAAAGCCACCGGGGCAGGCCTGCCGGCAAGGGAAGACGGGGCAGGAGCCCTTCCAGAATCAGCATATGGTAGAGAAACACATAAAGGGTATATTTGCCCATCCAGGCCGCTGCGCAAAACAAACGCTCCAGCGGCTTGTTCTCTGTAAAGGACACCAAACCGCACAGGGCAAAGGCAACGGCCAGTACTGCCAAAGAGTAGACGGTCAGCGCGATGCCCGGCGGGTTCACCCGAAGCGTCCATCCGAATAGGGATTCGTCCAGGGCAAACCGGTTCCCGAGCAGGAAAGCGAGGGATGCCCCCAGGGCTGCCAGCGAAACGCACAAAGAGACGAACGCCTCCTTCTTTCCCTTGAAATCGATCTCTAGCTGCGCGGCCGCCATGCCCAGCACATACAGGAACAGATAGGTACCTCCGAACAGATACCGCCCGGCCCCATAGGTGTCCATGATGAAGGTATCCTCCACACAAAGCACCGAAATCATCCAAACCGCCGCCAAAAACAGCGCCCTCCACAGCCAATGCCATCTTCTTTTTCCCACATAAATCGTCACCAGATATAAAAACGGAGACAACACCACCAGCTGCAGATAGATCAGCACGAAATAAAACTGTCCCTCCAGCCTGAAATTCAATACCCAAAGGATGAACGCGTACAGGTTCCAGGAAAAACCGCCCCGTACATACTGGCAGACCGCAACGGCCACCAGATAGGGGGCGACGATACGCCACAGCCGCCGAATCGTCCATCCCACGACGCTCTCTTCCGCCTTCCTGTGGCGCAGGGAATAGAAGGAAGTCATCCCGGCCAGGAAAAAGAAGGCAGAAACGGAATAAAAAAAGGCAGACTGAACCGCCTCGCTTTCATACAAAATCCCCTTTGTATGATCGATCAGCACGGCCAGGATCGATAAGAATCTGGCAAAATCGATCCAAAGCACCTTTCCGTTTTCAGTTTTCCACATAAAAGTCTTTCTTCCTCCGGCGTCCCTTCGTACGCTTTCTTCTCATACCCTTCCGGGATCCCTTGATCCGGGAAGGACTTAGAAGCCTGGGCAATGCATCGCATAGCGGCAAAAAAGGACGTTTCTTTTTCTTTTCACGATCACATAAACTGGGACTTAGTATAGCATCGCTTTGGCCTTTGGTCAATGCTTTCCCCGGAATTCATAAAATATTAAACAATTCCGAAAAAACAGCTCAGACACCCGCAGTCTCCCGGCCTCCGAATGCCGATAAAAAAGGCGAGACATAAAGCCTATCCCCAGGCCCTATGTCTCTCTTTGGTACATCCTCTGTAATCCGCCCTTTGGGGCGGCGTTTTCTTTTGTAAGCCGTCTAAATATTCACCCTTCCACGATCAGATATCTTCCGTCGCCTATCTCGAACACCTCTTCCGCCTCCAGCAGTTCATCCAGGCCGGCATTCTCCACGTCAATCCCCTCTTCCTCAAAGTATTCCCTGACCTCTTCCGGGGAATTCACCACTACGGCCATACATTCTTCCAAAAAGGCCTCTGCCTCCTCCAGGTTGGAGACCACATCTTCCTCAGGAAAAAGTTTACCCTGATTCTTGAGGAAACACATCAAAACGGCATCATCATACTCATGCATTTTCTGCTCCCATCTGCCCGTTTAAACGGGCAACTCAAATCAAGGAGGTTGAAAGCACCCTTCATTCAACCTTATCCCCCCGCATACCGCAGACTTTACCCGCGATACTGTCACCAATCAAAATACTCCAGCTAGGCTTTTATAGTAATATACCTTCTCCCGCCCGAATACGCAAGGCCTTTTTCGGAATAGCCGCCCTTTTTCTGCATGTTTTTCGGTATCTTTTTTCTGCATGTTTTTCGGTATCCCTCTTGTATTTTTCTTCCTTCCATGATACGATAATTGAAAACAGTTTATCAAAAAGCGAACCTGCCAGGACGCCTGGCCGGATAAAGCCAAAGGACGTCCCGCAGGCTCACAAGGGAGGAGGAATTTCTATCATCCACTTATTTTCCCTGAACCATCAGGCTTCTTATCCTTATACCCCTTCTATCGGGAATCCGAGCAGCATCGGCGGCAATGTATCTGCGGCACAGGCAGGGGCCAAGCGGGGTGGGAATGTATCCTCCGCTTCCCCCGACTACGATACCTATGAATGCCAGACCTGCAAGAACCGGAAATATCAGGACGGCTCCAACGATCCCGGCGTTTCTTTTAAAACGCCTACCCGTATCAGCCCGGAGAGGGCTCCTTATGCCATCCGCGCCCACGAGGGGGAACACGTGGCCCATGCCCGGGCCAGAGCCGCAAAGGAGGACGAGGAAATCGTTTCCCAGTCCGTCACTTACCATACGGATATCTGTCCGGAGTGCGGCAGGGTCTATATGTCAGGCGGGACGACGCGGACCGTATTCCGCTCCCAGTCAAAGCCTTTTACCGAAGACACGGTGAAGAAGGGCCTCTATCTGGACCTGACCGCCTGAATGCCTGCGGTTTTTCATGCCTCATGAAAACGGCATTCGTCTTTGCATATCTTATGGATCGTGGTATAAACGCCCTTTTCCCGATAGGAGGGACAGCAAAACCTGGCTGCCCGTTTTACCTCGGGACGGGCGTTTTCCACGGCATAGCTGTAATTGGCCGCTTTCATCAGGCCGATATCGTTGGTATTGTCTCCGAAAGCCATGGTTTCCTCCGGCAGGATCCCGAAAATCTCCTGTACCTTTTCGAGCGCTCTGCCTTTATCCACTTCGAGGGCCATGAAATCCACCCATTCCTCCCCGGCCACGCAGGCCTGTACCCGGCCGGCCCAGGCGGGAATCAGTTTCTCTTCCCCAAGCGCGCGGATGCTGCCCGGGTGGTAGACGGCCACCTTCAGGATAGGAAGCGCCTCCGCCAGCACGTCTTCCACCAGCCGGAAACGATTCCGGTAACCGTCGCGTATCATATCCACGAATCGCCGGTTCTTCGTTTCCATCAGGCTCCCTTCCGGTGTGGAAACGATGAATTCATATTCTTCTCCCAGCCCCCGAAGCCGACGGACGATCTCCTCGGCATCCTCCCGCTTCATCGCGGTCACGGAAAGGTCCCTTCCTCTGTAATGGATATGCGCTCCGTTCTCCGCAATATAACAGGTTTCCTCCGCCACGTCCCGGAACACGCTTTTCAGGCTGAACAGCTGCCTCCCGCTGGCGGCGCAGAAGAGGATGCCCCTGCGGGTAAGGCGCCCGATCTCCTGTACGATTTCCGGATACAGATCCGGTGTGGACTCCTCGATCAACGTACCGTCGATGTCCGTCGCAATCAATTTGATCATACCGACCTCCATGTCGCATCCCTCTGCACAAACGCAGCGGAAAGCTCCGATTCCCGTCTGCGGGATTTGCGCAGGCGGTTTCTCTTGCGCAGTTCAGATAAGGCTTAGGATTTCCTCCGGCCGCTCCACGATCTCGTCCGCCTGATTTTCCTCCAGCTCCTTCCTGTCACGGAACCCCCAAAGGACGCCTATGGTCCGCATTCCGGCAGCTTTCCCCGTCCGCATATCCACGCCGGTATCCCCCACATAAAGGAAATCCCCGGCACACAGGCCGAAGCCCTTTGCGATTTCGTAAGCCCCCGCCGGATCCGGTTTCCTGGGGATATGCTCCTCCTGTCCCTGGATCCGGTCAAAATATCCCTTCCCGAACAGCATCTCCACCACGCTGACGCTGTTCGCATGGGGTTTGTTGGACAGAACGGCGATCCGGATCCCCTTTTCCTTCAGCGCATCCAGAAGAGGCACGATCCCCTCATAGGGCCTCACATGGTACATGCAGTCCTTTTTAAACAGACGGAGATACTCTCCGAAGACCTCGTCGAAATGTTTCAGGCCGTCGTCACCGGCGCGGATTAACGCCCGGCGAATCAGCTCTGCGGCCCCGTCCCCCACAAAATATTTATATTCCTCCTCCCCATAGGAAGGAAACCCGAACCTGGCCAGAGCACGGTTTCCGCAGAAGGTTATGGACTCGATGGTGTTCGCCAACGTGCCGTCCAAATCAAAAATGACCGCTTTTTTCATTCCAAAATCCCTTTCAGCTCCTGATAAACCCGGCCTGCGGGCAGGCCCACCACATTCGTATAATCGCCCGAAATGCCGCGGATATACCTGGCAAAGCGGCCCTGGATCCCATAGGCGCCCGCCTTGTCCATGGGTTCCCCCGTCCCGATATAGTCCGAGATTTCCTCCGGTGTCATGGGATAGACGGACACGTCCGTTTTCTCGAAAAAGCTGCGGCGGCGCACTGCCCCGTCTTCCTTCCAGGCGAGCGTAACCCCGGTATATACCTGATGGGTATTTCCCGCAAGCAGGCTCAGCATAGCCCGCGCGTCCTCCTCATCCTTCGGCTTTCCCAGCGTCCGGCCCTGGCAGAACACCAGAGTATCCGCCCCGATTATCACCGTGTCCTCATCGGCCTCCTCTGCGATCTGCACAGCCTTATGACAGGAAAGCGCCTCCACCCGTTTCCCCGGTTCCTGCTCATTCGTCTTCTCTTCTCCTGCCGCCGGCCTCACCCGAAATTCCAGGCCGATCTGAGCGAGCAGCTCCCTCCTTCTCGGAGATGCGCTCGCCAGGATGATATTACGCCGCATAATCTTGCTCCAATCCGCCCGCTTCGCCGGGCTTCCGCATCCGGGAGGCTGCATGTTCACTTCTCACATCCTTGCTCCCGTCCGCCCGCTTCGCCGGGCTCATTCCTCTATATGCATCTGTGGCTGGAATACCCTGCCGGTCTCCGTCTCCTCCTTTGCCCGGGCCGCTTCCATGGCCTCTTGGCAGAAGATTTCCTGGGAGGTGACGGCCTCCTTCCCCCGCCGGTCCACTTTCTCATAGCTGCCGTCGGGAAGCAGGATCTGTGCCTTCATGGTATCCTGCAGCTGTACGTCCAGGATGTGGATCAGCTTTTCTTTCAGGGAAGGATCTTCCACCGGGAACAGGATTTCCACCCGGCGTTCCAGGTTTCTGGGCATCCAGTCCGCGCTGCTGCAGTATACCTCACAGTTCCCGCCGTTTTCAAAATAGAAGATGCGGGCATGCTCCAGAAAATTTCCCACGATGGAACGCACCGAGATGTTCTCGGAGACGCCCGGGATCCCCACCTTGAGGCAGCAGATGCCGCGCACGATCAGCTCGATTTTCACGCCCGCCGCGGCAGCCTCGTATAGGGCCGCGATGATATCCTTATCGCACAGAGAATTCATCTTAGCGATGATGTGTCCCGTCTCCCCTGCCCGCGCATTCCTGGCCTCCCTTCCGATCAGGTACAAAAACCGGTCCTTTAGCCACAACGGCGCCAGGGAAAGGCAGTTCCAGGAGAGGGGTTCCGAGTAGCCGGAAAGCATGTTAAATACCGCGGTGGCATCCTCTCCGACGGCCTCGCGGCAGGTCATGATGCCCACGTCCGTATACAGCTTGGCCGTGGCGTCATTGTAATTCCCCGTACCCAGATGGACATAACGGCGGATGCCGTCCTCTTCCCTCCTCACCACCAGCGTGATCTTGCTGTGGGTCTTTAAGCCCACCAGGCCGTAAATCACATGACAGCCCGCCTTCTCCAGCATCTTCGCCCAGACGATGTTATGTTCCTCGTCAAAACGCGCCTTGAGCTCCACCAGGACGGAAACCTGCTTCCCGTTTTCCGCTGCCTGGGCCAGCGCCGCGATGATAGGGGAATTGCCGCTGACGCGGTAAAGCGTCTGCTTGATGGCAAGCACCTCCGGGTCTCTGGCCGCCTCCCGGATAAAGTCCACCACAGGGGTAAAGGTCTGGTAGGGGTGATGAAGCAGGATGTCCCCCTGCCGGATCTTATCGAAGACGGAGCCCTCTTCCATGAATTCCGGAACGGGCTGGGGGATGTATTTCTCCGCCTTGAGATGGTCAAAGCCCTCCATCGCATACATCTTCATTAAGAAAGTCAGATCCAGAGGGCCGTCAATCCGATAGATATCCTCCTCCCCCACAGCCAGGTCATCCTGGATGATCTTAAGAAGCCGTTTATCGATCCCGGCTTCCACCTCCAGACGGATGGCCTGCCCCCACTGACGCTTCTTTAGCTGCTTTTCGATTTCCTTCAACAGATCCTCCGCCTCATCCTCGTCAATGGACAGATCCGCATTACGCATGATGCGGAAGGGATAGGAACAGACCACATGATAATTTAGAAACAGTTTGGAAATATTCCGCTCGATCACTTCCTCCAAAAGAATGACGGTCCGGTTTCCGTCCTTCCCGGACGGGATCGGCACGATCCGTTCCAGCACGCCCGGTACCTGGACGGTGGCGAATTCCAGCTCCTGCTTCTCCCCCTTTCCGCCTCCTTTCTCCTTCATCCCCTTCTGATCCTTTTTGGACAGAAGCGCCCCGATATTCAGGGTCTTATTCCGGATCAGCGGGAAGGGCCGCGAGGAGTCCACGGCCATGGGAGTGAGCACCGGATACACGTTTTCCTCGAACCAGGCATCCACATAGGCTGCCTGGTCCTTATTCAGATTCTCGTGTTTCTCCACGATGGTCATTCCGTTTTCCGCCAGCTGCCCCACCAGAGAACGATTATAGGTGGAATACTGCTGGGCAACCAAATCATGGGTTACGATGTTAAGCTCCTCCAGCTGCTGGGAGGCCGTAAGGCCTGCGATATCCTTTTTCGTATATTTGGCGTTGACCATATCCTTCAGGGAAGCCACCCGTACCATGAAAAATTCGTCCAGGTTGGACGCCGTAATACTCAAAAATTTCAGTCGTTCAAACAGCGGGAGCTGCTTATCCCGCGCTTCCGCCAGCACTCTCTTATCGAATAAGATCCAGCTCAGCTCTCTGTTGGTATAGTAGGACGAATCCTGAAAATTCTTTTTTTCCGCCATGATTCCTCTCATTCTGCCCGCTTTAACGGACACTCAAATCAGGTAAAAGAAACCTATGTTTCCTAAAAATAAACGCGCCTTTCCTTCATACCCGCGCCCATTCCTGCGGCATCGCTGCCCGGTCAGGGCGCTTATGCCGTGGTTACACCACCTTTTTTAGCTTGATCACGGGATGTACGCTGAATACCTCTTCAAAGAAACCCGCTTTGGCGGCAAACAGCCCGCGTTCCAGGGTGATGTCCTCCGCGGTGTTCACGGTAAGGATGAGCTGATCCTCCTTCAGGGTCGTCTTAAAATCCCTGAATTTCTGTTTGTGGCTGCGGTCCAGCGCATTGGCCACCCGCAGGATGGCCGTCAGCTTGGCAATCGTAAGGTAGGATTCCTGATCCATCGCGGCAGCCATGCCGAGGGTCTCGTAATAGTCGAATTCCTGATGATTATACTTCACCACATTGGCGACGATCCCCCGCTCCCTGTGGGAAAGGCCGATGATCTCCGTGGCCATGACGATCTGATAAGAGCATTCGCCCAGGTTCACCATGCTGATGTATTTCCCGCAGTCGTGCAGCAGCGCGGCGATGCGCAGCAGGAGCCGTTCCCTCTTGCCCAGTCCGTGAATGCGCCGCATGCTGTCAAATATGGTCACACAGATATGCTCCAGCGTCTCGCCCCTGCGCCTGCTGCCCATGAAGCGTTTGCTGATGTTCCTGGCACAGGCCACGATATCCTGTTCAAAGTCATGTTTGGACACCAGGATCTTATTTTTCTCCGCATATTCATAAGCGATCCCGTCGCAGAGGGTCACGCCCGGCGCCCAGATCAGCTTGGCGTCCATCAGGCGCACCATGCATTTGAGCATGGTGGCGGATATGAAAATCAGAGGGATACTCTCCTCCGCCACGCCAAAATGCACGGCCGCCTCCTGCCTGGTATGGGAACGCAGGTAATCCATGAACATCTGGTAGCTGGCGCTGTCCACATAACCCGGATTCTGGGAGGATACGAGCTGCCGCCGCACCAGGGCGGAGACATAGTCGTCCACCACGATAATATTTTCAATCACCCTGTCCTTTAAGTACATTTTCTTGAAAACGGACAGCTGGCTCTGGATCATCTCCTCTAACAATACCTCTGACTTGGAGGGTTTGGCATTCATCATATCCAGATATTCCTGAAGCCGCAGCACGCCCAGGCGCAGGTTCTGGGTGGCAACCAGGGTATCCTTATCGAACAGGGAGATCTGGATGCTGCCGCCGCCGATATCCACAATGGCGGTCCCCTTTTCGATGATTTTTCCGAAATCCTCCCCCTTCAGGGCGATGGATTTGTAATCCAGGAA
Source organism: Lachnospiraceae bacterium (assembly GCA_021770245.1). Lineage (GTDB taxonomy): Bacteria > Bacillota > Clostridia > Lachnospirales > Lachnospiraceae > Eisenbergiella. Next base: position 9,536 of record JAETRI010000044.1, on the reverse strand, counting down.
ACGCTGTTCCGAATTGCTGAGCACCTCAACCACGATCCCCGTCCTCTGGCGGATCTGATCCAGGATGATCAGGGTGTTTTCCGTTTCCCGGATGGCGCTGGTGCCGTAGGCCTTATAGCCCTCCACCCGGTAGCCCTTCATGATCTGCGAATATTCCCGCAGCACATGGCACAGCTCATCCACCTTCTCATAGCTGATCTTCCCCGTGGTGAAAGTATCGTTTCCCAGGTCGATGCGCTGCCTGATATGGTCGATTTCCTTCATCCCGGTCTTGACCGAAAATTCAAAAATCTTCATGGAAAGCTCATAAGAGCCCACGTCGATTGCAGCAAAAGTTTTCACACCCGTTCCCCCATTTCTGTTATCACTTAAGCCAATATGCCGCGTCCTTCGCGGCAGAGCAACATGAATCTTCGATTCATGTCTGAGAAACCGCGAATACGGTTTCTCATCTGCGATTCTGTCCTGACAGATAATCAATAAACTGTTGGGCCGTCCTGCCTGAGCGGCCTCCGTGGAACAATTCCCACTTATTCGCTTCCGAAAGAAGCTCCTCCTTTGGCATATCGATGCCGCTGCGCGCGGCCAGCGTCCGGACGATCTCCTGGAACTGGGGCTTATCCGGAGCGCCGAAATAGATGGTAACGCCGAACCGGGACACCAGGGACAGCTTCTCCTGCACGGTATCGTTATTATGCAGATCGTCGTCCAGCTCCCTCTTGTCGCTGAATTTCTCCCGCACCAGATGCCTGCGGTTGGAAGTGGCATAAATCAGCACGTTGTCCGGTTTTCTCTCCAGGCCGCCTTCAATCACCGCCTTTAAGTACTTGTATTCGATCTCGAAATCCTCAAAGCTCAGATCATCCATGTAGATGATGAATTTGTAGTTCCGGTTCTTAATCTGCGCGATCACGTCGTTCAGATCCCGGAACTGGTGCTTATAGATTTCGATGATGCGCAGGCCCCGGTCATAGTATTCGTTGGCAATGGCCTTGATGCTGGAGGACTTACCCGTCCCCGCATCCCCGTACAGGAGGCAGTTATTCGCCTTCCTCCCTCTGACAAAGGCCTCCGTATTTTCGATCAGCTTCTTCTTGGCGGTTTCATAGCCCACCAGATCGTCCAGACGGACGTGGGCAATATTCAGGATCGGTTCGATCAGCCCTTCCCGTCCGCGGCCGGCCTCGGGCGCCAGCCGGAAGGCCTTGTGCAGGCCGAATTTCCCCACTCCGTATTCCCGGTAGAATTCCGTTAAGGTATCTTTCATCTCCTCCGCCGTCGCCTTTTTTGAAAGATGGGCCGCCAGGATGCAGATCCGATCCCGGATCCGCGTATTATATACTTTACTCTCCTGAGGATTCCCTTCATAGGAGAGCGCCATGGAAAAGGCAGGCGCCTCAAGGGTTTGCATCATTTCACGAAAATCATAGGAAAAAAACTCCCGGAATATCTCGATATCGTGGAGCACCGCCAGATTGACGGTGCCCTCCACCGCCCCGCGGATCTCGCAGGAACGGCTGTAGCTGTTTTCGTTGTTCACCAGGAGGTTGCTCAGATAACAATGCCACAGGTTTCCCGAAAAGCCGTGGCTGCCGGCCAGTTCCAGAAGCATATACATGCATTCGTAGAGTACGGCGCGCGCTTCCCCGATCTCCTGTCTCCTAAAGCCGTCCATCAGACCGCTCATCCGGGAAAGAAGCCTTCCCTCCTTTCCGAAATCTCTGTATACAATCAATTCCTTTTCCCGCATATTCATCCTTTCATGCCGCGTCCTGCGCGATGCGAAAATCGGGACGCATCTTTCCTTGTACCCATTTCTTCTAGTAATTCCCGAGGATCTTCATGTTCCTCGCCTCGTCTCTCAGCCCGCGGAGCGCGTTCTTTACGGCGCTGTCCGCAAGGTTCCCGTCGAAATCGATGAAAAACCGGTATTCCCAGTTCCTTCCCTCAATGGGACGGCTTTCTATCTTATTCATATTCAGGTTATTGTATATAAAGTGGGACAACATCCGGTACAGGGACCCGCTGGTATGGGGCACCTCGAAGCAGATGCTCACTTTCCCGGCATCCTTCCTGAAAATCTTCTGGTTGGTGATGATGATGAACCGGGTGGAGTTGGTATCCGACTGGTTCACCGGCTTCTTGAGCACCTCCAGGCCGTAAATCCTTGCCGCATGCTCCCCGGCCACCGCCGCCTGGCTTCTGTCCCCTTCCTCCGCCACCTTTCTGGCCGCGAATGCATTGTTGCGAAGGCTCACCTGCTGCCAGTCATGTCCGGAAAGGAACCGGGCGCTCTGCATCAGGGACTGGGGATGGGAATAGACGGTTTTGATCTCCTCCATCCGGGTTCCGGGCAGGGCCAGAAGACAGTGCTCGATTTTGATGATCTGCTCGCCCACGATGTAATTCTCAAATTCCACCAGCAGATCGTATACCTCATTCACAATACCCGCCGTGGAATTCTCGATGGGCAGCACGGCAAAATCCGCGCTTCCCTCTTCGATGGCGCAAAAGGCGTCCCGGAAGGTCTCCACGTGGAAACTGTTGACTTCCCTTCCGAAATACCGTTCCATGGCCGCCTGTGAATAGGCGCCCTCCGCGCCCTGGAACACCACGCGGCAGTCCTTCGTTTCCAGGCTGTCCACACCGATGAAGGGAAGGCGTCCCAGGCTTCCTTTTTCCGTCAGAAGCTGGTACTGCAGTTTCCGGCTTATGGACATGATCTGTTCGAAAAGCTCCGCCGTACCGGTCTTGGTGAATTCCGTATGGGCCAGGGAACGGACCTTTTCTATTTTTTCCTTTTCCCGGACGGGGTCGAATACCTTCTTTCCCGTTTCGATCTTGTATTCCGCCACCTGGCGGCAGATATCCATCCGTTCTTCGAACAGCTCCACCATCCGGGTATCCACCTCATCGATGTGCTGCCTCAATTCCGTCAAATCCATTTTAACCTCGCATTCCGGAGCGTTTTCGCGACGGGGCAACGAGAATTCGCGGAGGCGAATTCTCGTATGCCATCATAGCAATTTGTGACGCTCCGGCACAAATTGCCGGGTTGAAAAAAGGCCATCGGGCCTTTTTTCAACCTAACCCCTTTCATGCCGCGTCCTGCGCGGCAATCGGGCGATGAGAAATCGCGAATGCGATTTCTCATCTGCGATTCCATTTGGGCCGCCTGCGGCACAAATGCCGGTTGAAAAATAAGCCATCGGGCTTATTTTTCAACCTAACCCCTTTCATGCCGCGTCCTGCGCGGCAGCCTTATCGGCAGGGCTGTCCCGTCTTTTAAAAATCGGATCCGTTCCTGCCGGTTACCTGCCCCTCTCCCCGGGCCCTCAGTTCCTCCAGCATCTGCCGCACCGTTTTATGGGTTAAGGGATGGCGGTACGCGGGAGCCAGCTCACAGAGGGGGAGCAGGACAAAATCTCTGTTTTCCATATCCGGATGGGGAACTCTCAGACGAGGATCATCCAGCACCAGATCATCATAAAAAAGCAGATCCAGGTCCAGCGTACGGGGGCCCCAGTGGACCAGCCGCTCCCGCCCTGCTTCCTGCTCCAGGCCCTGCAGGACGTCCAACAGCTCATAGGGGGAGAGCAGCGTGCGCAGAGACAGGGCGCTGTTCACGAAATCCTCCTGCTCCACGCCTCCATAGGGAACGGAGGCGTACAGGGAAGCCATTTTCACATCCCTGCAGGCGGGATGACCCTCCAGGCCCTTGCGTCCCAGTTCCAGCCAGCCGTCCCGGTCCCCCATATTGGAACCCAGAGCGACATAGGCCGTATGCCATCCTCTTTCGATACGCACGGATACGTCCGAAAAGGGCAGCGGAATCGGAGCCTGAGGTTTATGCAGCTCCAGGGTCAGCCTCTCGATCCGGGGAAAGGAGAGCAGAAGCTCCTGCGCCGCATGTTCGGCGGCCGATTCGATCAGATTAAAGCTGTTTTCCGTCAAAACCTCCTCCAGCCTGCGGCACACCGCCCCGTAGTCGGTGGAAGCCTCCAGATCATCCGACTTCCCTGCCCTGCGGGTATCCGTATAGAGCACCGCATCCGCCAGGAAACGCTGCCCCAGCTTTTTTTCTTCCTCATATACCCCATGCCGGGCGAAAATCTCCAATCCCTTTATCCTGATTTGGTCCATTTTAATCCTCCATGCCGCGTCTTTTGCGGCACAAATGGCGATTGAAAAATAAGCCATCGGGCTTATTTTTCAATCTAACCACCATTCTGCCGCGCCCTGCACCTCACCCCCGCCCCAGAATCGCTTCCGCCATCCGCACCGCACGCACGTTCGCCGCCACGTCATGCACCCGCACATAGGAACAGCCTGCCGTCACGCCGAATACGGTGGTCACCAGCGTACCTTCCAAACGTTCTTCCAAAGGCAGGTCCAGCGTCAGGCCGATCACCGACTTTCTGGAGGCCCCCAGGAGCAGCGGCCGGCCCAGAACATGGAGGCTTTCCAGGTCCGCAATTACCGCCAGATTGTCTTCCCTGGTCTTTCCGAAGCCGATGCCTGGATCCAGAATGATCCGTTCCTCCCGGATCCCCGCTTCCCGGGCGATCCGAAGGCTCTCCGCTAGATCCGTCTTTATGTCTTCCATCAGGCTGACATAGCCCGCTTCCTTCCGGTTATGCATCAGGCAGCAGGGCAGGCCGCTTTCTGCCAGGAGACGGGCCATTTCTCCCTGGTCGTATCGCAATCCCCAGATGTCATTGATCAGATCCGCGCCTTTACGGATCCCTTCTTCCGCCACCCGGTACTTATAGGTATCCAGGGAGATCGGGATATCAAACCGCTTTTTTACCGCCTCCAGCACCGGAATGACCCGTTCCGCCTCTTCCTGGGGAGAGACGAAGACATGTCCGGGGCGGGTGGATTCCCCTCCCATGTCCAGGATGTCCATCCCCTCCCCGATCATCTCTTCCACCCGATAGAGGGCCCGGTCCATACGGTCATATTTCCCGCCGTCCGAAAAAGAATCCGGAGTCACGTTCAAAATTCCCATGATATACGTCCTGCCCCGGTCCGCAAATTCTTTTCCACCGATTCTCATGTTAATCCTCCATGCCGCGCCCTCTGCCGACTCACCAAAGCAGTTTCCGGTTTTTCTTCTCCTCCGGCCAGCTGCACTCCTCTCTCACCGGACAGGCAAAGCAGCTCCTGCTCCTCTTATCCGCCCGGTAAAGGAGCCCGCGCAGGCCCCCTTCCGCCGCGGCTGAAGCCGAACGGTGGCTTAAGATGGCATCCTTAATCCGCTCCCGTTCTTCCGGGGAAAATCCGCATTCCGCCAGGATCCCCGGCGCAATCTGCGCCCCTGCCTCCTCATGGGGCGTCCCGTCCTCATACTGCCGGTATCGGCCGCAGTCGTGAAGGAGGGCAGCCGCATAGACGATCTCCTTTTCTTCCTCGATCCTCTCCTCCAGGGCAATGATCCAGGCGAGACGGGCCACATCCAGCAGATGATCCCATCCGTGGGTGCAGAAACGGCGTCCCTTTTCCGTTTCCTGATTCCTGCGGACGCACTCCAGGAATCCGGGATGTTGTAAAATCCGGTTTACCCGTTCCATCCGATACACCCATGCCGTAACGATTCAAATCTGCCCGAGCCGTCACGGCATGCCTCCCTTGTTTTGTATACGCTTTACGTTCTTTTTCCCGAAGCCTATCTGCCCAGCATCCGGTAAAAATCCTCCCGCAGCGCCGCGTCCCGTTCATACGCTCCCCGATACGCCACCGTTACGGTCCTGCTCCCCGGTTTTTTCACGCCCCGCATGGTCATACAGGTATGCTCCGCCTCCAGCAGTACCATCACACCCTTCGGTTCCAGATATTCCATCAGCGCATCGGCCACCTGGGACGTCAGGCGCTCCTGAAGCTGGGGACGCCTGGCAAAAATCTCAACCGTCCTCGCCAGCTTGCTCAATCCCGCCACCTTCCCGTCCGGGAGGTAGGCCACGTGAGCTTTTCCGAAAAAGGGCATGAGATGGTGCTCGCACATGGAATAAAAGGTGATATCCCTCTCCAGCACCGGCCCGCCGCCGGCCAGGGCAAACTGCCGGGAAAGCGGCACCGAGGGTTCTTCGCACATCCCGGCAAAGATTTCCTCATACATCCGGGCCACCCGCTCCGGGGTTTCCGAAAGCCCCTCCCGTGCCGGATCCTCACCGATTCCCTCCAGAAGCAGCCGCACCCCTTCCTCTATTTTCCGTTTATCTATCATGGGTATCCCCTCTCCTGATTCCGCCGTTCTGCACGATTTTCAACAATTCTCCCTGAAAAGAAAGGGAGCCGAAGGCAATGACCACATCCTGCGGCCCTGCCAGAAGCAGGGCCATTTCCACCGCTTCCTCCAAACTGTCCGCTGCCGTCACGTTCTCATGGTAGGACCGCGCCAGTTCCGCCAGCTCTATGGCCGGGATTGCCGGGATCCCCCGGGGATTTTCCCCGGCCGACACCGTTATGAGAGCCGCCGCGCATCCGCAGGTTGCCTCCAGAATCTTTTCCGCTTCCTTATCTTTCAATATCCCTATTATATAGATAATTCTTCTGTTTGTAAAATACAACCGGACGGATTCGGCCAACCGTTTTGCGCCGTCCGCATTGTGAGCGCCGTCCGACACAAAGAGGGGGTTTTTTGCGATCACCTGAAACCGGCCCGGCCACTTTACATCCGCCAGCCCGGCCCGCAGTTTTTCCTCCGGTATCGCATATCCCATTTCCATGAGGGTCTGCAGCGCCTCTATGGCGGTCACACAGTTATCGATCTGATATTGGCCGGCCAGCGGGATCATGAGTCCCTGATACCCGCCGTAAGAGAGCCGCTGCCGTTCCAGTCCGCGGCGGACTCCCGTCGCCTTTTGGGGATCAGCCACCCGCAGGGGACAGCCCAACTGCCGGCAGGTATCCCGGATCACCTCCATAGCCTGTTCGGGCTGCTTCACGCTCACCACCCTGCTGCCGGGCTTAACGATGCCCGCCTTCTGCTCCGCGATTTCGCGCAGGCTTCCCCCCAGGGCCGACATATGGTCCATGCTGATGGAGGTAAGGACGCAAAGAAGCGGAGGCGGGATCACATTGGTGGCGTCCAGCAGCCCGCCCATGCCGGTCTCTACGACCACCAGATCGCACTTTTTATCCCTAAACCACAAAAAACCCAGCGCCGTTTCCATTTCGAATACGGTGGGATGGGCCAGCCCGTCTTGCTCCATGGATTCCGCCGCATCCCGCACGATTTCCATGTATCTGCCCAATTCCGCCTTTGCCATCAGTTTTCCGTTGATCCAGTACCGTTCCCGATAATCGGAAATCACCGGAGATAAATATCGTCCCGTCCGATATCCTGCAGCCGCCAGGACGCAGGATATCATGCCGAGAACGGAGCCTTTCCCGTTAGTCCCGGCGATATGAATAAAAGAAAGCTCCTGTTCCGGACTGCCCAGCCGCCGCAGGAGCTCTTTCGTGCTTTCCAGCCCCGGCACGCTTCCCAGATGCCGGCAGTCCGCTATATATTCCAATGCCTGTGCATATTTCATTTTTATACCCCTGCATATCGCAGGCGGAGCCTGCGATACTGCCACTAATAAAGAGTTTGAAACGAATGCAATGCTATACTAGCACAAAACCGGGTTAAAGAAAAGGGGGCTTTTGAATCAGGACAAGCGCTGGGCCATTCCTGCGTTTGTCGTGAACCATTCCATTTTTTGTCTGGCTATTCCATCCGTTTTTTGGTATACTGGATCCATACCGCCAAGGGCATGCCCGATATGGCTCTTCTTAATTTGAGAGCCTGATATAACGGGCAGACGGGAGGCTAAAATGAAATTGTGCATTGCTTTCGCTCCATGCAAAGTTTGAGGACGCTGCATGGAGGTTGGACCCGGTCCTCGGGCTTTGCAACTTGATCAATAAAAAAATCAAAGGAGCAAAGTCAATGATGAAAAATAAAAAATTGAGACCGTATCTTATGCTTTGGAGCACACAGGCGCTTTCCGCACTGGGAAGCGGTATGACCGGCTATGCGCTGGTGTTATGGCTCTATCTCCGCAATGGTTCCGCATTGGGGACCGCGCTGTTATCCGTTTGTTCTTATGCGCCCTATGTGGTCATGAGCATATTCGCAGGAGCCCTGAGCGATCGATGGAATAAGAAGCGCAGCATGTTGATTTGTGATCTGCTGGCGGCATTTTGTACCGTCGTTGTGTTCGTCCTTATGAAAACGGATTCTCTTGCGGCATGGCATCTGTATGTCCTGAACGCCTTAAACGGCCTGATGAACACCATTCAGCAGCCTGCCAGCGAAGTGGCGGCCACGCTGTTAATCCCCAAAGAATATTATCAGAAAACGAGCGGACTGCGTTCCTTTTCGCAGTCCCTGAACCAGATTCTGACGCCAATCCTGGCGACGGCACTGTTTACTTTAGTGGGTATGGACGCGGTAATCGCATTCGATCTGATCACCTTTGCAGCCGCTTTTCTCACGTTGCTGCTGTTCATACGGATTCCCGAACGAGACGGAGAAAGACAGTCAAAGGAAAAGCTGCTCGTGACTGCCAAAAAAGGGCTCATGTGGCTGAAGCAGAATCCGTTGATCTCCAACCTGATTCTGTTTCTGGCCTGTATCAATCTGGTGGCGTCCGTATATAATGCGGCCTTACCCGCCATGCTTTTATCTAAACCGAACGGCGGGGAAACGATCCTGGGGGCCGTCAATACCTGCGTCGGTCTTGCCGCCCTGGCAGGCAGTGTGCTCGCCACTCTTCTTCCCGCTCCGAAGAATCGGGTAAGGGTCATTTGTTTCGCCCTGCTTCTCTCAATGAGCAGCGAGAATTTTCTCCTCGCTTTTGGAAAGACGCCTTTTATCTGGTGTATCGGAGCGGTTTTAGGCTGGTTATCCATACCTGTCATGAATGCGAACATGGATGTGATTTTCCGAAATACCATCCCGGTCGATATGCAGGGGCGCGTCTATGCCTGCCGCAATACTTTACAGTTCTTCACCATACCGATTGGTTTTTTGTCGGGAGGCCTGCTCGTGGATAAGGTTTTTGAACCGTTGATGAGCGCCCGTCCGACGGACAGTGTATTGATCCCTCTTTTTGGGGAAACGAAGGGGGCGGGTGCAGCTATGTTGTTTTTTCTCATCGGTATCGCCGGGGTTCTGGTATGCCTCATTTTCGGCTTCATACTGCACAAATACAGATGGAGCGAAAACATCACTCCTGAACCCGCATGCGATGACGGCGCGGCCCGCCGTCGGGAATGACGGCCGCCTTAAACAAGACTGCCGGCTAATATCGGTTTCGTCCCGTCATTCCTAAATAAGTAGTTTTACTTTCGTATTGAGAATAAACACGGCGCTGATACATAACATAGCAGCATTGTCGGCCTGCGTTTGTTTGATTTAAGATAGAATGGTATAATCTCATTTTTGACACTTTGAGAACCGAGTAAGTGCCACAAACCATGATAAACACCGTGGTTGTGGCACTTTGTACTGCGTACGCAAAATATAGTAATGTTTTATCTCCTTT
>JAETRI010000043.1 GCA_021770245.1 Lachnospiraceae bacterium | reverse complement strand
CTCCCTGCCGGGCGCCCGAGGCTGCAGGCGGGAGAGCGCCCGAGGTCTTAAGTTGACCACATTGCGCTAAGTGCCGGCGTTTTTGGATGGTCCCCTCTGTGATCACCACGCGCCGCAGGGCCTGGCAGGGGTGGCGCAGGGGCCGCAAGGCCATTCATGCGTTTGTCATGACTTTTCGCTGCGCTTATCGGACAACGCCGCATTCGCAGAAAGGCCGCTCCCGCCGGCTTAAGAAGCAGCGCCAAAGCGGCAGACGGCTTCCGATGGGACCTCCTGTGCGTCCCGGTGTCCGGAAGCCTGCAGGGTGTTTGAAAGGTAACAAAATTTTCGTTGATTTGACAAGTTAACGTAATAAAGTACTTGCGCGGATGCTTTTCACATTATATAATAAGTACCGGACAGGGATCCGGTGATATCCGGGATGGGAAACCTGCCCCGGTATTTTTATGAAGACATGGTCCAAACGGACGGAGGTAAGCGCTTCTGAGGGACGGGGCCGTGCCGTATACAATTAAAGGAGGATAAAGTTATGTCTTATGTGGACGAGGTAATCGCACAGGTAATCGAGAAGAACCCTGCGCAGCCTGAATTCCATCAGGCGGTAAAGGAAGTCCTGGAGTCGCTCAGAGTGGTGGTGGAAGCCAATGAGGAGGCTTACAGGAAGGATGCGCTGCTGGAGAGGCTGGTGAATCCGGAGAGACAGATCATGTTCCGCGTCCCCTGGGTGGACGATAAGGGCCAGGTTCAGGTGAATACGGGATTCCGTGTGCAGTTTAACAGCGCCATCGGGCCTTATAAGGGAGGCCTGCGTCTGCATCCTTCCGTGAACCTGGGCATCATCAAGTTCCTGGGCTTTGAACAGGTATTTAAAAATTCCCTCACGGGCCTTCCCATCGGCGGAGGCAAGGGCGGTTCCGATTTCGATCCGAAGGGAAAATCCGACAGAGAGGTGATGGCTTTCTGCCAGAGCTTTATGACGGAGCTTTACCGCCATATCGGTGCGGATACGGATGTTCCGGCAGGAGACATCGGAACGGGCGCCAGGGAGATCGGTTATATGTACGGGCAGTATAAGAGGATCCGCAACGTTTATGAAGGGGTTCTCACAGGGAAGGGCTTAACCTACGGCGGCTCCCTTGCCAGGACCGAAGCCACAGGATATGGCCTTCTGTACATGACCAAAGAAATGCTCAAGTGCAACGGGATCGACATTGCGGGCAAGACCGTATCCGTTTCCGGATCCGGAAACGTGGCGATCTACGCCATCCAGAAAGCGCACCAGATGGGCGCAAAAGTGGTGACCTGCTCCGATTCCACAGGCTGGGTATACGATCCGGAGGGAATCGATCTGGACGCCCTCAAAGAGATCAAGGAAGTGAAGCGAGGAAGAGTTTCCGATTATCTGAATTACAGGCCGAATGCGGAGTATCATTCGGGCAAAGGCGTATGGAGCGTGAAAACGGATATCGCGCTGCCCTGTGCGACCCAGAATGAGCTGACGCTTCCCGATGCGGAAGGGCTGGTTGCAAACGGTGTGAAAGCGGTATGCGAAGGGGCTAACATGCCCACAACCCTGGAGGCTACGGAGTATCTGCAAAAGAACGGCGTCCTGTTCGTGCCGGGCAAAGCGGCCAACGCAGGCGGTGTGGCCACCTCCGCATTGGAGATGAGTCAGAACAGCGAACGTTTGAGCTGGAGCTTTGAGGAAGTGGACGAGAAGCTGCAGAATATCATGGTGAATATCTTCCACAATCTGGACGATGCCGCAAAACGGTACGGCTGCGCGGGCAACTATGTGGCCGGCGCCAACATTGCCGGATTTGAAAAGGTGGTAAATGCCATGACGGCACAGGGAATTGTATAGTTGATCAAAGAAGGCCTGGAGACGCGATGTTTCCGGGCCTTTTTCGATTCCGCGATATTTTGGCCAAAGGAATGGGACATGCCCTGGCATGCCGCTGCCGCCCACGGCCCGGAAAGCGCCTGGCGGAAAGCGGCCACGGCCTTAAGCCGGCCGCATTGCCGGCCTGCGGGGACGGCGCACGAATACAGAAAAAAGGATTGACCGTGTCGAAGATTGTGCATATAATACATTCAATATAGGGAAACAGGCCGGTGGGCAATACGGTACGGCGCATGGATCAGGGCCGCGGGGAGGCGGCAGAACGGAGGGGAAAATGGAGCTGGCATTAATCGGAGCAGGCAATCGGGGGATGACCTATGCTTCCTACGCATTTGAGAAAAAGGGCGTGCGGATCGCGGCGGTGGTGGAACCGGACAGCGGCAGGCGGGAGCGTGCGGCACGGCGGTTCGGCATTCCGACGGAGCGCTGTTTCGCATCTGCGGAGGCTTTTTTTGGGGAGGGAAGGCTTTGCGAGGCTGCTATCGTCGCTTCTCTGGACCGGGATCATTACGGAGAGGTGATGGCGGCGCTGGATGCCGGCTATGACCTGCTGCTGGAGAAGCCCATTTCGCCGGACCCGGCCGAATGCCTGGCCATCCAGGAAAAGGCACAGGCGCTTGGCAGAAAGATTACGGTCTGCCATGTGCTGCGCTACACCAATTTTTTCTCACGGATAAAAGAAATCATCGACAGCGGGACGCTCGGTAAGCTGGTGAGTATCGACCACAGCGAAAATATAGGGAATTTTCACATGGCCCACTCCTTCGTCCGGGGAAACTGGAGAAACAGCCTGCTGAGCAGTCCCATCATCATGCAGAAATCCTGCCATGACTGTGATCTGCTGGTATGGTTTGCGAAAAGCCCGGCCAGGGCGGTTTCTTCCTTCGGCAGCCTGACCTATTTTAAACGGGAAAACGCGCCGGAGGGTGCGGGCGGGCGCTGTTTGGAATGCGCGGCGGCCGCAAACTGCAGATACGATGCCAGGAAGGCTTACCTGCCTGTGGCGGGACAGTGGCCGGCGGAGGTGGTGTGCCCTACGGATTCGCCGGAGGAGCTGCTGGAGGCTCTGAAAACGAGCCCCTATGGCAGATGTGTTTATAAATGCGACAATGACGTATGTGACCACCAGGTCACGGTGGTGGAATTCGAAAACGGGGTGACGGCCACCTTTCATTTGAGCGCCTTTACCAACCGGAATCACAGACGCATCCATATCATGTGCGAGAACGGGGAAATTTACGGGGACGATGAAGACAATCTGCTGGAAATCTCCCGCTTTTCCTCCAATCAGGCGGCGGAATACGACAGAACGCAGATCGTTCCGGCCAGGGTGGGCAGCGGCCACGGCGGCGGAGATACCGGCCTGGTGGATGATTTTCTGCGCCTGGCGGAGGGCAGTGGCGGAGAGGAGAGCAGGAGCTCCATCGGCCTTTCCGTGGAAAGCCACCTGATCGCCTATGCGGCAGAGCGTTCCAGGGTGGAGGGCAGGACGATCGAAATGAAAGAATTGAGGAGGATGCTGCGAGAGGGGAAGGAAAACCAGGGTGAGAAACAGGCCTGACGGCCTGCTTCCCACACGCCGATTTGGGCCGCAGACGGCCAAAATCGGAATCGCAGGTGCGAAATTGCGCTGCCGCAAAGGGCGCGGCGCAAATGGAATCACAGATGAGAAACCGCATCCGCGATTTCTCAGACATGAATCGCAGATTCATGTTGCGTTGCCGCAGAAGACGCGGCATGGAGGTTGATATGCAGAAAAAGAGGGCGGACAGAGCGGTCCCGATCTATATCTGCCTGGCGGCGGTGCTGATCCTGGGGATCCGATATTTCGAGGAAGTGATCGGCTGGATATCCAGGCTTTGGAATGTGATGCTTCCTCTGGTCATGGGACTTGTGATCGCTTACGTGCTCAATCTAATATTGGTTCGGGTGGAACGGGTTTATTTCCCCGGTTCCAAAAACAGGTTCATCAATGCGTCCAGGCGCGGCGTGGGGATCGTGGTCTCCATCCTGCTGATCCTGGGAATCTTCGCGCTGGTGGGCGGTCTGGTGATTCCGGAACTGATTAAGGCCTTTGGCCTGATCGGACGGAATGTGCCGGTGTTCATGGAGGAGGCTGCGGTCTGGCTGGAAGAAAACAGCGCAGTGGACGCCATGGAATATCTGGAGAAACTGGACTGGGACGATCTGGCGCAGAAGGCCGTGACGGCCGCCAGATCCGGTCTGGGAAGCGTGCTGGGTTCCACCATTTCCGTGGTGGGGAGCGTGGTGGGCGGTGTGGTCAACTTTTTCATCGGGCTCATCTTCGGGATTTATATCCTGTTCGGGAAGGAAAAGCTTTCTTCCCAGCTTCGGCGCATCCTGTCCGCCTATGTGAGCAGGGAAACGGTGGAAAAGCTGCGCGTCGTCTTTCGTACGGCGAATGAAACTTTTTCCAGTTTCATCATCGGGCAGTGTACGGAAGCGGTGATTCTGGGTACACTATGTACGGTGGGGATGCTGCTTCTGCGTTTTCCCTACGCGCCCATGATCGGGGCATTCGTCGGAGCCACGGCCCTGATCCCCATTGTGGGGGCCTACCTGGGCGCCGCCGTGGGCGCGTTCATGATCCTGACCGTGGATCCTCTGAAGGCCGTCCTGTTTGTGGCCTTTATCGTGGTTTTGCAGCAGCTGGAAGGCAATCTGGTCTATCCGAAGGTGGTGGGAAGCTCCATCGGCCTGCCGGGCATCTGGGTGCTCGCCGCAGTGACCGTGGGCGGCGGCCTGATGGGCATCGGCGGGATGCTTCTGGGCGTGCCTGTGGCTGCTACGGCTTATAAGCTTCTCGGGAAGGACGTGAACCAAAGAAACGCTGCCAGGGCCGCTGCGGAAAGCCGAAGAGGGGAAAACAGGCAGCAAAAGGGGACGTACAGGGAACATGCCGGGGCGGACCGTCTTCGGAAGGAAGATTCTCAAAGAGAAAAACTCCACAAAGAAAATCCCCGGAAAGAAAACCTTCACAAAGAAAATCCTCAGAAAGAAAACATCCGGAAGGAAGGCCGCCGAAAGGAAACTCCCCACGGGAAACGCAGGGAGAATAAGGGGCGTGCAGACGGGAGCCATATATGAAAATGCAGTACAAAAGACTGGCCTATAACCGTATTGTGATGACCGTGATCCTGATCCTGGTACAGATCGTCTGGTTTCTGTTCGTGATGCTGCGGCTGACCAGATACGCGAACTGGATCTCCACGGCATTCACGATTTTGAGCGTGGTGATGGCGCTATATATTATCGGGAAGGACGATAATTCCGCCTATAAGGTGGGCTGGATTGTGCTGATCCTCGCCTTCCCGCTGCTGGGAGGGCTGCTTTACCTGTTTTTAGGGGATAAAAAACCCTCCCGCAGGATGCGCAGGAAGCTGCAGGCCAAGCATGCGCAGTACCGGGAGCAGCTCCTGGAAGAGGGGATTCCTCCGAAACAAGTGGAAGAAAACCTCAGCAGGGCATCGGGCACCTTCCGGTATGTGAGGAACGTGAGCGACTTCCCGGCCTATGAAAATACGCAGGTGACCTATTATCCCACCGGCGAAGCGATGTTTGCGGACATGCTGGAGGAGCTGCGCGGGGCCGAACACTATATTTTCGTAGAATATTTCATCGTGGAAGAAGGCGAGATGTGGGAGCAGGTCCTGCATATCCTGGAGGAAAAAGCGGCGGCCGGCCTTGACGTCCGCATGATCTATGATGATTTCGGCTGCCTCGCCCGGCTCCCCGGCGGATACCATGCGCAGCTGGAACGCCGCGGAATCAAATGTATTGCCTTCAACCCGGTGATCCCCCTGTTTTCCATGGTTATGAACCATCGCGACCACCGCAAGATCCTGGACATTGACGGCCATACGGCGTTTACGGGAGGGGTCAACCTGGCGGACGAATATATCAACATCAATTCCCGGTTCGGCTATTGGAAGGATACCGGCGTGCGCTTAAAAGGAGAAGGCGTCTGGAGCTTTACGGAAATGTTTCTGGAAATGTGGGATGCCTTTCGGAAGGAAGATACCGACTTGTCCCGCTTCAAACCCCATGTATGGCATCCGGAGCCCTTCGAAGGAAAAGGCGTGGTCTGCCCTTATACGGATTCTCCTCTGGACCGGGAGGCGCTGGCGGCAAACGTATACGTGGATATCCTAAACCAGGCCAAGCGGTACGTCTATATCTATACCCCCTATCTGATTATAGACGATGTGATTCGCAATGCCCTGTGCCAGGCGGCCAGGAGAGGCGTGGATGTGCGGATCGTTACTCCCGGTACGCCGGACAAGCCCATGATCTTCCGCCTGACCCGTTCCAACTATCCGCCGCTGCTGCGGGCGGGAATCCGGATATACGAGTATACCCCCGGCTTCCTCCACGGAAAGAGCTACGTGTGCGATGATGAGTTCGGCGTGGTGGGCAGCGTGAATATGGATTTCAGGAGCCTGTACCTGCACTTTGAATGCGCCACCCTGCTGTATCGGACGGAGGGACTTGCGGAATTGAAGGAAGATAACCTAAAGACCATGGAATGCAGCAGGGAGATCACCTTAAAGGACTGCAAACAGGGGCTGCTGGGGGCCCTGTTCGACGACGTGCTTCGGTTGTTTGCGCCGTTGTGTTAAGAGGCCGCAGGGCCGCTCATGCGTTTGCCGTAACCGTTCAGCCACCCCGCAGGCTCCCGGACACCGGGGCGCACAGGGAAGGATCCTGCCGGAAACCATCTGCCGTTTTGGTGCTGCTTCTTAAGCCGATGGGAACGGCTTCCTTGCGAATGCGGCGTTGTCCGGAGCGTGGCGAGGAGTTTAGCCGCATTCGCAAGGTCCGAAGCCGGGAGCAGCGGCTTTAGAAGCAGCCCAAAGCGGCAGCGGGCTTCCGGCAGGATCCTTCCCTGTGCGCCCCGGTGTCCGGGAGCCTGCGGGGTGGCTGAACGGTTACGTTTGTCCTGGCGGGGGCGTTCCTTTTCGTTGACAGAGAAACGGTTTGCAATTATAATATGAGACATTGAGCGATTAGAGTGCCGCCTGCGGCGGCGGAATGAGAGGAAGATTGAAAATTAAAATTTTCAATCTTACGGATTTGGGCATATTCCCTTTGGGAAGACCCAAAACGGGAAAGGCATGGGTATAAACATGAGAAAATACGGCGTAAACGAACTGAGGAAGATGTTCCTGGAATTCTTTGAAAGTAAGGGCCATTTGGCCATGAAAAGCTTTTCCCTGGTACCCCATAACGATAACAGTCTGCTTCTGATCAATTCCGGCATGGCTCCGCTGAAGCCCTATTTCACCGGGCAGGAGATTCCGCCCAGGAGACGGGTAACCACCTGCCAGAAGTGTATCCGGACGGGGGATATCGAGAATATCGGGAAGACGGACCGGCACGGCACTTTTTTTGAGATGCTGGGCAATTTCTCCTTCGGGGATTATTTTAAGAAAGAGGCCATCGCCTGGTGCTGGGAGTTTTTAACCGAAGTGGTGGGGCTGGATGCGGACAGGCTGTATCCGTCCGTTTATCTGGACGACGACGAGGCCTTTGAGATCTGGCATCGGGATATCGGGATCCCTGCGGAGCGGATCTTCCGCTTCGGGAAAGAGGACAATTTCTGGGAGCACGGTTCCGGTCCCTGCGGCCCCTGCTCCGAGGTATATTATGATCGGGGCGAGAAATACGGCTGCGGCAGGCCGGGGTGCACGGTGGGCTGCGACTGCGACCGCTATATCGAAGTGTGGAACAACGTGTTTACCCAGTTCGATAACGACGGGCACGGCAATTATACGGATCTGGCGCAGAAGAATATCGATACGGGCATGGGCCTGGAACGGCTTGCGGCTGTGGTGCAGGACGTGGATTCTATTTTTGACATAGATACGATCCGGGCGCTGCGGAGCCGGGTTTGTGAGCTGGCCGGAAAAACATATAAAGAGAAGCATGAATGGGATGTATCGATCCGCATCGTTACGGATCATATCCGTTCCGCCACCTTTATGATTTCCGACGGCATCATGCCTTCCAACGAGGGGAGGGGCTATGTGCTCCGCCGGATTATCCGCAGGGCGGCACGCCATGGAAGGCTTCTGGGAATCGGGGACAGGAACGGGGAGGGCTTCCTCGCCGAGCTTTCCCGCACCGTAATCGAGGGAAGCCGGGACGGCTATCCGGAGCTGGAAGAAAAGAAGGATTTTATTTTCAACGTATTAACCCAGGAAGAGGGTAAATTCGGGAAAACCATCGACCAGGGCCTGGGGATCTTAACGGAGCTGGAAGAGAAGATGGAAAGGGAAGGGAAGACGCAGCTGGACGGTGAGGATGCGTTTCGGCTCTACGATACCTACGGCTTCCCCATCGACTTAACCAGAGAGATTCTGGAGGAAAAGAATTATACCATAGACGAAGACGGCTTTGCCGCCGCCATGAAAGAGCAGAAGGAGAAAGCCCGTGCGGCCAGGAAGGTGACCAACTACATGGGCGCGGATGTGACCGTGTACGAATCCATCGATCCGGCCATCACTTCGGCGTTTGTGGGCTATGACAGGCTGACCTGGGAATCCCCGATTACGGCCATGACCACGGAAAGCGATGTGGTGGAGGCCTTGACCGACGGGGAGAACGGGACCGTTATCGTGGACGAGACGCCGTTCTACGGCACCATGGGCGGACAGAACGGGGATATCGGCATGATTTGCTGCGGCGACGGGGAATTCGAGGTGACGGAAACCGTCCATCTGATGGGCGGCAAGATCGGCCATATCGGCAGGATGAAAAAGGGGATGCTGAAAAAGGGCGACAGGGTGACCCTTTCCGTGGACGCTTCCAACCGGGCAGACACCTGTAAAAATCACAGCGCCACCCATCTGTTACAGAAGGCCCTGCGTACCGTGCTGGGCTCCCACGTGGAGCAGGCCGGTTCCTATGTGGACGCGGGCAGGCTGCGTTTCGACTTCAGCCATTTCGCGGCCATGACGGCGGAAGAACTGTCACGGGTGGAGCGGATCGTAAACGAGAAGATCGCGCAGCAGCTGCCGGTGGAAACCGCCGTGATGACCCTGGAGGAGGCGAAGAAGACCGGAGCCATGGCCCTGTTCGGAGAAAAATACGGGGAGAGCGTGCGCGTGGTCCGCATGGGCGACTTCTCCACGGAGCTGTGCGGCGGCACTCATGTGGGCAGCACGGGAGAGATACTGTTTTTCAAGATCCTTTCCGAGAGCGGCGTGGCCGCCGGCGTGAGAAGGATTGAGGCTTTAACGGGCCCGGGCGTATTCGCTTATTATAAAGAAATGGAAGACAGGCTGGAGGAAGCGGCCAGGATCGCGAAAGCCACGCCCGCCAATCTGACGGAACGTCTGGAGCATCTGATGGCCGAGGTGAAACGGCTTTCCGCCGAGAACGAATCCTTGAAGAGCAAAGCCGCCAGGGAATCCCTGGGAGACGTAACGGATCAGGTGAAAGAGATCAAGGGCGTGAAACTGTTGGCGGCCCGTGCGGACGGCGTGGACATGAACGGACTTCGGGAGCTGGGCGACCAGATGAAAGAAAAGCTGGGCGAGGGTGTGATCCTCCTGGCCTCCGAAAAGGACGGCAGGGTGAACCTGGTGGCGATGGCGACGGACGGGGCCATGGCGAAGGGCGCCCATGCGGGAAACCTGATCAAAGGGATCGCTTCCCTGGTGGGAGGAGGCGGCGGCGGCCGCGCAAATATGGCCCAGGCAGGCGGTAAGAATCCGGCAGGCATCGACGAGGCCATCGGGCACAGCGCCCGGGTTCTGGAGGACCAGATCGGATAGGTTTCCTTCGTTTTCGGACTCCTTCGGCCGGCCGGAAAGTGCCTTGTGGTAAAAAAGATCGGAAAATGTGAAAAAAGGAGTTGACTCGCCCGCATTTTTTGGTATAATATTTCTTGTGCATTGATATGCATAAAAAACCCGGTCAGCCGTGTACTTGAAGGGACTGAAGGGAGGTCAGGTGTGAATTATGTCGAACATTATCGTAAAAGAAAATGAGACTTTGGACAGTGCTTTACGTCGTTTTAAGAGAAGCTGCGCGAAAGCTGGTATCCAGCAGGAGATTCGTAAGAGAGAGCATTACGAGAAGCCCAGCGTAAGACGGAAGAAGAAGTCCGAGGCGGCAAGAAAACGTAAATATAACTAAGTAAACGTAAGTCCTTGGTATATTTGATATCAAGGACTTGTGTTTTAATCCGATGGGAAATTTCCCCTTTCGGGTCGGCGGATATCGCGGCGCGGCGGAACGGTCCGCCCACCGCAGGGATTCAGACTCCGCCTGCCGGCTCCATATGGCGGGACGGAGATACATAAAGGGAAAAGGAAATGCTTTTATCAGACAGGTTCCGGATGCTTTCGGGGATCGATACCTGGCATTTTTTGGCCATATTCTGCATTTACAGCATCCTGGGATGGTGCGTGGAGTCGGCATATATGTCGTTATGCAACAGGAAGCTGACGAACCGGGGGTTCGTAAAAGGGCCGTTCTGCCCCATATACGGCGTGGGCGCCATGGGCGGCTATTTCCTGCTGCATGTTTTTGCGGATCATGTGGTGCTTTTGTATTTCGCCGGGGCGGTTACGGCAACGGTCTTTGAATATATGGTGGGAAGGCTGATGCTGAAGCTGTTCGGTGAGGTGTGGTGGGATTATAAGGAGAAGCCCTTTAACTATCAGGGCATTATCTGTCTGGAAAGCACGGTTGCCTGGGGATTTTACGCGGTCATCATCATCGGTTTCCTGCACAGGGTGGTGACGAATATTGCATCCTGGTATACATACGGGATCGGCCTTGTGATCCTTAAGACGGTGATTTTCATCTTTACGGCGGATTTCCTCTGGCACCTTCTGGAGGCGTTCCATGTGGATCTGTCGGCGTCCAGGGACAGGCTGGTCGAAAAATATAACGAACTAAGGGACAGATGGTATTAGGTTGAAAAAAGGCCTGATGGCCTTTTTTCAACCGGCATTTGTGCCGCAGGCGGCCCAAATCCGAATCGCAGATGAGAAATCGCATTCGCGATTTCTCAGACATGAATCGAAGATTCATGTTGCACTGCCGCGCAGGGCGCGGCATGTCGGTTAAAGAAAAACAACGGAGGAATACGGAATGAACTGGAAGAAAAGAATTGCCAGCCTGGTGCTTGCGGCCGTTATCGGGGCCGGCACCTTTCTGGGAGCGGGGATGCAGGCGGATGCCGCAGGCGTGATTGCGAAGGGCGTGGACGTTTCCAAGTATCAGGGTGCGGTCAACTGGAGCGCGGTGGCGGCAGACGGATATAAGTTCGCATTTATCAAGGTGGGAAGTGCGAAGAGCGGCGTGGATCCTTATTTTGCGGCGAATATGGTGGGAGCGAATGCGGCCGGGTTAAAGACCGGCGTTTATCTCTACTCCTATGCAACCACTATAGAGGGAGCCATGGCGGAAGCCCAGTTTACACTGATGGCGATTCAGGCCTTTACCGTGAATATGCCGGTGGTATTCGACCTGGAGGATGAGGTACATAAGGCCATGACGCCGGAACAGCTGATGGCCCTTACCGTGGCTTACTGCTCCGTGATTCAGAATGCGGGATATTACCCCATGGTGTATTCCAACAAGAACTGGCTGACCCAGCGTATGGGGCCTGTTCCCTATGACGTATGGGTGGCGCAGTATGCGGATGCCTGTGAATATCCCAACCCGGCTTTCTGGCAGTTTACCGATTCCGGCGCGGTGAACGGAATCGCGGGAAACGTCGATTTAAACTTCCAGTTTAAGGATTATTCCAATATCATCATCCCCTATGGATTTACTACCCGGGGAGGACAGACTTATTTCTACAATAACTACCGGATGCAGTACGGCTGGGTGGACTATGAAAACAACCGCTATTTCATGAATGCGGACGGCAGCATGTACAAGCTCGGCTGGCTGTCGGACGGCGTAAATGCATTCTATATGGACCCTTCGGACGGCCACATGCACCGCGGCCTGTCCACGATCGCCGGTAAAAAATATTATTTCGCCGAAACCGGACTGATGCAGACCGGTTACGTGGTGATCAACGGCCTTACCTATCTGTTCGGGACGGACGGTTCCATGCAGTACGGCTGGTTCACGGATCCTGCAGGTCTTCGTTATTTCCAGGAGGACGGCAGTATGGCCGCAAATAAGACCCTGGTGCTGGACGGCAAGACATGGGTATTCGATGCCAACGGATTCGGTACGGAGGTGGTGCAGCAGAACATCGACCTGACGGGAGTCAATCCCGCCGCCTGGCAGTTTGACCCGGCAACTGGGAACATGATCGATACCACGACGGGGCTCGCGGTGGATCCTGCCATCGTGGCGGCCGTAATGGCACAGGCGCAGGCGCTGGCCGGAAAGTAAGAGATACACGGATCAAAGATAAAGCGAAAAGCCATTCCCGCTGCCACGGCGCGGGGATGGCTTTTCGCTTTGAATAATCTGGCAGGATGCACATAGAATGTGTTATAGAAACTGCGTAGAGGGGAGTATCCCTTATGATGAGACATTTAGGGCGTAAACTGCTGGCCATTTTACTGATTCTGCTTCTGGTGGGCGTCCCGCCCGTTGTGGGATATGCGTCCGATACCTCCACGGAGGAGCCCGCGGGGGAGGGGATGGCCGAAGAGGGACAGTCCGGGGAAACCGAAAGCTCCGGGCCGGGCATGCCGGGAGTGAATATCTCTGCTCCGTCGGCGCTTTTGATGGAGGCTTCCACGGGAACCGTGATTCTGGAACGGAATGCGGACGCGGTCTGTTCTCCTGCCAGCATTACCAAGATCATGACCCTGCTTCTGATTTTCGAGGCATTGGACCGGGGGGATATCAAGCTGGAGGATGAGGTGATGACCAGCGCCCATGCCCAGTCCATGGGCGGAAGCCAGGTCTTTTTGGAAGAGGGCGAGATGCAGACCGTGGATACGATGATCAAGTGTATCGCCGTGGCGAGCGGCAACGATGCGGCGGTGGCCATGGCGGAATTCATAGCGGGAAGCGAAGAGGAATTTGTTTCCCGGATGAATGAGAGAGCGCGCGGGCTGGGTATGGAGAACACCCATTTTGAGGATTGCTGCGGTTTAACGGATTCCGACAGCCATTATACCACGGCCAGGGATGTGGCGCTTATGTCCAGGGAGCTCATTACGAAGCATCCGGCAATTTACGATTATACGATGATCTGGATGGAGGATATCACCCACAACACCGCCAGGGGGAGTTCGCTCTTTACCCTTTCCTCCACCAATAAGCTGTTAAAGCAGTATCAGTGGACCACGGGGTTGAAAACAGGCTCCACCAGCAAGGCGAAATACTGCCTGTCCGCCACGGCCAGGAAAAACGACATCGATTTGATTGCGGTGGTCATGACTGCCCCGGACTACAAGGTGCGTTTCGAGGATGCGGTAACTCTTCTGAACTATGGCTACAGCATCAGTTCTCTCTACAGGGACGAGAATAAGGATACGCTTCCGGAAATCAGGGTGGAAGGCGGCGTGGAGGAGAGCGCCGGACTGATGTATGAGGGCAGTTTCTCTTATCTGGATGTGAAGGGCAATGACCTGAATCAGGTGGAAAAACTTTTGAGCGTGCCGGAGCATGTGATTGCACCCGTCAGAGAGGGAGACCGGGCGGGAGAAGTGATCTACCGCCTGAACGGGGAAACCATCGGAACGGTGGACGTCCTGTTTTCCCGGTCCGTGGACGCGGCGGGATATAAGGACTATCTGCTGAAAGTTATTTTTTCCCTCCTTTTATAATGAGGGGAAATGTGTTATACTTCTTTTCGGATGAAAAAAGGAGCGGGCCTGTGACTGGTTTGTTAATATGCATGGCATGTGCGGCGGCAGCGCTGCTTGCGGTGGGCGTCCGGGATGCCAACCGGTTTGTGACGGTGGAGTACCGGTTTCGCTGCAGGGGATTGAAAAGGAAATATCGCTTTGTTATGCTTTCCGATCTGCATAATCACCGGTTCGGGGCGCATAACGAAAGGCTCCTTGCGCGGATTGAGGGGAACAGGCCGGACGGCGTGCTGATCGCGGGGGATATGGTTACGTCCCAGGTTGACGCGGATTACGGCCCCGCCGCAGAGCTGGCAGAGGCGCTGGCCGGGAAGTATCCCGTGTATTATGCGAACGGGAACCATGAGCACAGGATGAAAACCGAACCCAAACGATACGGTGCGGGATACGGGGCCTATCACAGAAAGCTGGAGAAGCTGGGAGTGGTATTCCTGGAAAACGGGAACGTTTTCCTTCCGGAACCGGGGATCCGTATATTCGGCGTGGAAATCGACCGGAAGTATTATGGGAAGCTGCGCAGGAAGCCGATGCCGGAGGGATACCTTCCCTCCCTTCTGGGACAGGCGCGGCCGGAGGAGTATACGATTCTTTTGGCCCATAATCCGGACTATTTTCCCGAATACGCGGGATGGGGGGCCGATCTGGTCCTGGCCGGACATGTGCATGGCGGGATTATGCGTCTGCCCGGCCTGGGCGGCGTCCTGTCTCCGGCGCTGCGCCTTTTCCCGGAGTATGACGGAGGCCTCTTTGAGAGGGGGAAGAGCCGCATGGTGCTGGGCAGAGGGCTGGGGAGCCATACCATTCCGCTGCGTTTCTTCAACCCGGGGGAACTGATTGTGGTGACGCTGGTTCCGGAGGCCGAGAGGTGAAAGCCTGAAAGAAGTGCGCTTTCATACTATTGAATTTGTGCCCGCTTTAGCGGGCATGGGGTGTAAGCTTGAAATGGCTATTGAAATAAAACTGGCGGCCTTTGAGGGGCCCCTGGACCTGCTGCTTCATCTTATAGAAAAGAATAAAGTAGATATTTATGATATCCCTATTTCGGAAATCACCGAGCAGTATTTGGATTATATCCGGCAGATGGAAGCGCAGGATATGAACGTGATGAGCGAATTTCTGGTGATGGCGGCCACGCTGCTGGATATTAAATGCCGGATGCTGCTTCCCAAAGAGGTGGACGAGGATGGGGAAGAAGAGGATCCGAGGGCAGAGCTGGTGGCGAAGCTGCTGGAATATAAGGCCTATAAATATATGTCTTATGAATTAAAGGACATGCAGACGGACGCGGGGAGAGCTTTCTACAAAGGGCCCACGCTGCCGCAGGAGGTGGCCTCCTATCGGGCGCCGGTGGATTACGAGGAGTTATTGGGCGGCCTGACGCTTCCCGGGCTCCGGGGGCTTTTTGAAAGCTGCATGAAGCGGCAGGAGGATAAGGTGGATCCCATCCGCAGCCGTTTCGGCAGGATAGAGAAGGATGAGGTCAATATCGATGAAAAGGCTAAGTATGTGACCGGTTACATAAGGACCCACAGCCGGATGAATTTCAGGGAGCTTTTGGAGAACGCGGGAAGCCGGATGGATGTGATCGTCACCTTCCTGGTGGTGCTGGAGCTGATGAAAACGGGAGCGGTCAGCGTGGAGCAGGAAGGGATCGAGGCGGATATCATCATTACCGCCAGACAGACGTCGGAGGAAGGGACGGACGTGCCGGAATTAACGTCTTTGGGATGAGACGTCCGTTAAGGGCTTTTGATATGCAGGGGGAGAGAAATGGATCGAAGGCAGCAGGAGGCTGTGATAGAGGCGGTTCTTTTTGCCATGGGGGATTCCGTTGAGCTGGGAAAGCTGGCGGAGGCCCTGGGGGAGGAGAAGGAAACGGTACGGCAGATCGTCGTTGAGATGAAGAAACGGTGGGAACAGGAGGGAAGAGGGATTGCAATCGCGGAATTCGAGGACTCCTTCCAAATGTGTACCCGGGGGGAAATGTACGAATATCTGGTACGGGTGGCGAAGACGCCCCGTAAATACGTGCTGACGGACAGCCTGATGGAGACTCTGTCCATCATCGCCTATAAACAGCCGGTGACGAGGCTGGATGTGGAGAGGATCCGGGGCGTGAACAGCGATCATGCGGTGAATCGGTTAATTGAACTGGAGCTGGTGATGGAGCTGGGCAGGATGGACGCCCCCGGGCGGCCGCTCCTGTTCGGTACGACGGAGCAGTTCTTACGTTCCTTCGGAGTGAAATCGCTGGAGGAACTGCCCAGATTGAACGAGGGAAAATGGGAGGAGTTCAAACAGGAGGCGGAGGAGGAAGCAAATCTTTCGCTGCAGGTTTGAGAACGCACTAAAGAGGGCGGCAATGATGTTGATCGTTTCCGGGACGGTGCCGGAGACGGGAACGTCTGCAGCATAGATACCTGTACTTTCCGGATCTTGGGGCGGCGTCGGAGCGCTTTCCCAAACGGCCGGATTTTCTAGCAAAAGGAGGAGAGGGTATGGTAGAGATCGGATATATCATAGCCGGAGTCATCGTCGTCGCAATCATCGCCGTTCTGTTTTCCGGGTATAAAAAGGCGCCCCCGGATACGGCGTTCATCATTTCGGGTCTGCGCAAAAAGACCATTATCGGAAAGGCCAGCATTAAGATCCCCTATCTGGAGCGGATCGACAAGCTGAGCCTGAAGCTGATCGCCATTGACGTGAAGACTACGAACGCCGTTCCCACCGCGGATTATATCAATATCCAGGTGGATGCGGCCGTGAACGTAAAGATATCCAGCGAGCCTGCAAGGCTGGCCCTGGCGGCGGAGAACTTCCTAAACCAGAACACCCAGTATATCGCTTCCATCGCCAGGGAGGTGCTGGAAGGAAACATGCGTGAGATCGTGGGACGCATGAAACTGGAGGAAATGGTCAGCGACAGACAGAAATTCGCCAATCTGGTAAAGGAAAACGCGGAACCCGATCTGGCGGCAATGGGGCTCGATATCGTCAGTTTTAACGTGCAGAATTTTTCCGACGGAAACGGCGTAATCGAGGATCTGGGTATCGACAACATTTCTCAGATCAAGAAGAAAGCCGCCATCGCCAAGGCGGAGGCGGAGAAAGAGATCGCGGTGGCCAAAGCGGATGCGGACAGGCAGGCCAACGACGCGCGGATTAATGCGGAGAGGGAGATCGCCAAGAAGAACAACGAACTTTCCCTGCAGAAATCCGAACTGAAGAAGCTGGAGGATACCAAGAAGGCGGAGGCGGACGCGGCATACAGCATCCAGCAGCAGCAGCAGAGGAAGACCATCGAGATCGCCACGGCGGAAGCCAGCATCGCCAAGCAGGAGAAGGAAGTCATCTTAAAGCAGCGCGAGGCCGAGGTGCAGGAAAAGGCCCTGGACGCCCAGGTGAAGAAGAAATCCGAGGCGGAGCGGTATGCGCGCCAGCAGCAGTCGGAGGCGGAGCTGTATGAGAGGCAGAAGCGCGCCGAAGCGGAGAAGTTCGAGACGGAAAAGAGCGCTGCGGCCATGAAGGCCACGGCCGAAGCCCAGAAATTTGCGAAGGAACAGGAAGCGGCCGGTATCCGTATTACGAAAGAGCAGGAAGCGGCCGGCATCCGCATGGTAGGCGAAGCGGAAGCGGAAGCCATCCGTGCAAAGGGTATTGCGGAAGCGGAAGCCATGGAGAAGAAGGCGCTGGCTTACCAGAAGTACAATAACGCCGCCATGGCGGAAATGCTGATCAAGGTGCTGCCCGATATAGCGGGAAAAATCGCGGAGCCTCTTACCCAGATCGACAAGATCACCATCATCGGGAGCGGAGAAGCGGGCGGCGTGAACGCGGTGGCGGACAACGTGCCTGCCGTCATGGCCAAGCTGTTTGAGACCATGAAGGAGACGGTGGGAATCGACCTGGCGGATATCGTGAAAGCCGGTTCCTATGACGCCCAGGTAAATCGGAACATCAACATCACCGGATTGGATGCCAAGGCGCCTGCTGCGGGGAATACGGAGGCGGAGACGATCCAAATCTGATTCGCGGATGAGAAGGCCTGTACGGATTTTGTATCGTGAAGCCGCGCAAGACGCGGCATGAAAGGATTGCTATGAAGATTTATGTGGATGTGAACGCGGGCCGTGACGGAAGCGGCTCCGCGGACAGGCCCTTTTGCCGTATCGGCGATGCGGCGAAGACGGCGCGGCCCGGAGACGAGGTGCTGGTGGCGCCGGGCATTTACCGGGAATATGTGGATCCCGTCCATGCGGGACGGGAGGATGCGCGCATCATCTATCGCAGTACCAAGCCGCTGGGAGCGGTGATTACCGGCGCGGAGCAGGTGAAGGACTGGGAACCCTATGAGGGGAACGTGTGGGTATGCCGTATCGCCAACAGCTTTTTCGGGGGATATAATCCCTATACCACGTTCGTATACGGCGACTGGTATTTTGCCAAGGCGGACAAGCATACAGGATGCGTTTACCTGAATGACAGGGCATTGTATGAAACCGCTTCTCTGGAGGAGTGTGTCAGGGGAGAGGTCTATGAATGCAGCTGGGTGCCGGAGGAATCCGTATACAAATGGTATACGAAGCAGGATGAGCAGAAAGACGAAACCGTCATTTATGCCAATTTCCAGGGGAAGAATCCCAACGAGGAGAACGTGGAAATCAACGTGAGGAGGGAATGCTTCATGCCCTCCAAAACCGGCGTGGGATATATAACGGTCAGCGGTTTTACCGTCAGCAAGGCTGCGACCACCTGGGCTCCTCCCGCCGCCTTCCAGGACGGCATGATCGGCCCGCATTGGAGCAGGGGATGGATCATTGAGGACTGCGACCTTTCCAACAGCAAGTGTGCGGGGATTTCCGTGGGGAAATACCTGGATCCGGAAAACGATCACTATTTTACCAATAAATACGTGAAAAGCCCCACCCAGATGGAGCGTGATGCCGTCTGCCGCGGCCAGTACCACGGTTGGCTGAAGGAGAACGTGGGCGGCCATATCATCCGCCGCAACAATATCCATCACTGCGAGCAGGGCGGCATTATCGGACGGATGGGCGGTGTGTTCAGCATCATAGAGGACAACCATATCCACCATATCAACAACATGATGGAGCAGGGCGGCGCCGAGATCGCCGGAATCAAGATGCATGCGGCCATCGACGTGATCATGCGCCGCAACCACATCCACCACTGCACCATGGGAATCTGGTGTGACTGGGAGGCACAGGGCACCAGGCTTACCCAGAACCTGCTGCATGACAATCAGCGCCCGGATTTTGCCAAACCTCTCAAAGGGGGGATGATGTCCCAGGACATTTTCGTGGAGGTGGGACACGGGCCGACGCTCATCGACAATAATATCCTGCTTTCCGATGCCGGCATGCGGTTTGCCACCCAAGGCGTTGCGATGGTACATAATCTGATCTGCGGTGCGCTTACCTGTGTGGGAGAGGGGACCGGGCTGCGTTATACGCCCTACCATATTCCCCACAGGACGGAGGTCATGGGCTTTATGACGATCCTGCACGGGGACGATCGGTTCTATAACAATATTTTCGTCCAGAAATGGCCTGCCCAGGACGTGATCACCATGCATGATTCCGACGACGGATTCGACAGGGAGAACCGGGCGGCCGGAACCTGGATGTTTGACGAATACCCCACCTATCAGGAGTGGATTTCCCAGTTTGATTTCACCAGGCCTGCCGATATGAAGGGCTTAGAGCCCGTCCATGCCGGCCGTCTGCCGGTATGGACGGAAGGAAACGTCTATCTCGGCGGCGCCAGGGCCTGTAAAAATGAAGTGAACGGCCTGACGGCCGCGCAGGAGAGGGAAGAGATCCGGGTGGAACTCGCAGAAAGGGACGGGAAATGTTACCTGGATACAAACATCTATGACTTCCTGGAAGGATTCACGGACAGGATGATCGATACGGATGTGCTGGGAAAGGCGTTCGAGCCGGAAGAACGGTTTGAAAATCCGGACGGGACGCCGATCCGGTTCGATGCGGACTATTTTGGGACGCATCGCGGGATCAAGGTGATTCCGGGGCCCTTCGCCAGTGCAGAGGAGGCCCGAAAGGCGCTATAAATTGAAAAATAAGCCCGATGGCTTATTTTTCAATCGCCATTTGTGCCGCAGGCGGCCCAAATGGAATCGCAGATGAGAAATCACATTCGCGATTTCTCAGACATGAATCGAAGATTCATGTTGCGTTGCCGCAAAGGATGCGGCATGGAGGATTGGGTTTCAAAAAACGCATAAAGCCGCAGCTTCGTCCATAAGATAGAGTAACACAGGTTGACAGCAGGTAGCGATATGCGTTTCGGTAAAAAGACGGTTCGGCCTTTTCTTACCCTGATTCTGACAGGGGTCATGCTTCTGGGAATTTTCCTGCGTCCCATGACGGCACTGGCAGAGGAAGAGGACGGAAGAGAACGTACAAGCAGTGAACTATACGCCCTGTCCGCAGTCCTGATGGATGCGGACAACGGGCGTATTTTGCTGGAAAAAAACGGCGGAGAGATCCTTCCCATGGCCAGCACCACCAAGATCATGACCTGCATTCTGGCGCTGGAGCTGGCGGACATGGAGGACTATGTGTCCGTATCCGCCTATGCGGCGGGGATGCCGAAGGTCCATCTGGGGGTACGTCAGGGGGAGGTTTTCCGATTAAAGGATCTGATGTATTCCCTGATGCTGGAATCCCACAACGATGCGGCCGTGGTGATCGCCGAACACGTGGGAAACTGCCTGAAAGAGGGCGGGAAACGCAGTGCGGACAATTCCCAGGAGGAAAGTAAGGATTCGGTGCTGCGCTTTACCTCCATGATGAACGCAAGGGCCGAGGAGCTGGGATGCACCGATACCTTTTTTGTCACGCCAAACGGGCTGGACGGGATCCTGACCGTAACGGATGAGGCGGGCAACAGCGTGGAGCATCAGCATTCCACCACGGCACAGGATCTGGCCCGCATCATGCGCTATTGTATTTCCCAGTCCCCGAAAAGGGAAGAATTCCTGGAGATCACCCGTACCCCGGATTATTCCTTCTGCGACTACGAGCTGGGTTCTGACAACAGCTGGAATCCGGGAGGAAGACAGTTTTCCTGTACCAACCACAACGCTTTCCTGGGCATGATGGAAGGCGCCCTGTCCGGAAAGACCGGATTTACCGGAAAAGCAGGCTACTGCTATGTGGGAGCCCTCTCCAGGGACGGAAAGACCTTTACCATTGCCCTGCTGGCCTGCGGCTGGCCCAATCATAAAAGCTGGAAGTGGCACGATGCCAGGCTGCTCTTCGAATATGCGCTGGCTTCCTACGAGGAGAAGGACATCTATCGGGAGGAACAGCCCGGCACGATACCGGTAACGGACGGCGTGGCGGATGAAGTCCCCTTGAAACAGGCGCCCGGCCAGATCCGCCTTCTTCTGTGCGCTCAGGACGAAATCCGTACGGAAATCGAACTGGCCGAAGAACTGAAAGCTCCGGTGGAGGAGGGGAAGAACGTGGGCTGGCAGCGCTATTATGTCAACGGAGAGCCCTACGCCCAAATTCCCATCCTCACCGCGGCTAAGGTCGCGGAGCGGACCTACCGCTATGTACTCCGGGAGCTGCTCACCCGGTTCTCCCTGTAAAGGAATGCTGACAGGATCAACGCATAACCGGCCCGCGCCCATCCGGGGCCGGTCATGCATTGATCCGGAGGTGTTAACGTTTTGAAAAAAAACGCCTTTCATAGAGAAAATTTTACTTTTACATCTGGTCGGGAGGCCGAATTCGTGTTATACTACTAAAATACGGGAGCTGTGGGCACAGGTCTGCTTTTTGCGCGGGGAGAGATAGCCGGGCCGGAGGCGGACCGCAGATTTCAGCCTGCTGATGCCTTCGGCGTCCGTAGCTTTAAGTTAACTTTTTTATTAATATAAAATGGAGGGCTGAAAGATGAGTATTACTTCACAAGCGAGCCAAAGAATTGCCGCTTTGCTCGATGACAACAGTTTCGTTGAAATTGGCGCCATGGTTACGGCCAGGGCAACCGACTTCAATCTGAAACAGACAGAAACTCCTTCCGACGGATGTGTTACCGGCTATGGAGTGATCGACGGCAACCTCGTGTATGTGTACAGCCAGGATGCGTCCGTATTGGGCGGCAGCATCGGCGAAATGCATGCAAAGAAGATTACCAGACTTTACGACCTGGCGATGAAGACAGGAGCACCTGTGATCGGGCTGATCGACTCCGCAGGGCTTCGGCTGCAGGAGGCTACGGATGCCCTGAACGCTTTCGGCGAGATCTATATGAAGCAGTCCGATGCTTCCGGCGTGATCCCCCAGATCAGCGCCGTATTCGGAACCTGCGGCGGCGGCCTGGCTCTGGTGCCTGCCCTCACCGATTTTACCTTTATGGAAGAGAAGAAGGCGAAATTATTCGTAAATGCGCCCAATGCGCTTGCCGGCAATGAGATCTCCAAGTGCAATACCTCCAATGCAGCTTTCCAGAGCGAAGAAGCGGGGCTGGTGGATTTCATCGGTGACGAGGCTTCCATCCTGGCACAGATCAGGGACCTGGTGTGTATGCTTCCTTCCAATAATGAAGAGGACGCTTCCTTTGTGGAATGCACGGACGACCTGAACCGGACGGACGCGGCTCTGGCAAATTGTGTGGGGGATACCTCCATTGCCCTTTCCACCATTGCGGACGATAACGTGTTCGTGGAAGTGAAGGCAGCCTATGCCAAAGAGATGGTGACCGGCTTTTTGAAGCTCAACGGCGTAACGGTGGGCGCCGTGGCGAACCGCAGCGAGGTATACGATGACGAGGGAGTAAAGACGGAATCCTTTGACGCTGCCCTGTCTCCGGCGGGATGCGACAAAGCGGCGGAATTCGTGAATTTCTGTGATGCCTTTAATATTCCGGTATTGACCCTGACCAATGTGAACGGTTTTGCGGCGGACAAGTGTTCCGAGAAGAGGATTGCCAAGGCAGCGGCCCGCCTGACTTATGCTTTTGCCAATGCAACCGTTCCGAAGGTGAACGTGGTGATCGGTAAAGCGTTCGGAAGCGCCTATGTGGCCATGAACTCCAAAGCGGTGGGAGCGGACATGACCTACTGCTGGCCGGATGCGGAAATCGGGACCATGGATGCCCGTCTCGCGGCGAAGATCATCTGCGACGGGCAGGGAGCCGAAGCCATTGAGCAGTGTGCGAAGGAGTATGCCGCTTTCCAGACCAGCGCGGCCAGCGCGGCGAAGAGAGGTTATGTGGACACCATCATCGAGCCGGCTGATACTAGAAAGTATGTCATAGGCGCATTTGAGATGCTCTTTACCAAGAGAGAGGATCGTCCGGCGAAGAAGCACGGTACGGTATAAGCTCTGCGGACAAAAAGCGGGCTTTATAGAGAGCAGAATATTGTGCCTGCGGCATAGCGTACTGCGTACACATTTAAGTTTGCAGGTTGCGGAAAGGCATGGGTATTAATTAATTATGAAAAAAAAGTTGTTAGTATTAGGTATGGCTCTCATCTGTATCTTCGGCATGACGGCTTGCAGCGGGAACACGAATGAGACCACATCGAATACATATGGGATAACGGAGGAGGATGCGATCAACTATGCCGATCAGGTGATTGATTCCGTCAGATCCATTGTGGATCAGAACATGCAGGAGCAATACGCCGGAGACGCCGTTGTTTCCGCCGCACTCTCCAGTTGGACAGGCGCACTGGAAGACATCGGTGAGGTGAATTCCATCGGGGATCATGAGGTGAACATAGGTGATGACGGCGTGACCATCGAGGTAAAGGTGGACGGCTCCTCCCATGACGCTGTGATAGAGATTCTTCTGGATGAAGACTTGTCCTTAACCAGCATCACCACGAATGTGGAATATACCTTTGGGGAACTGATGACCAATGCGGCTTTGAATACCGTTCTGGGAATGGGGACCGTGTTCGTGGTCCTGATCCTGATCTGCCTGATCATCTATTGCTTTGGATTCATCCCGAAGCTCCAGGAAGCTTTCACGGGCAGGAAAAAGGAAGAGCCTACAGCTCCCGCGGCTGTGGCAGTTCCCGTACAGGCACCCGCAGAAGAAGATCTGACAGACGATTATGAGCTGGTGGCGGTGATCGCCGCAGCTGTTGCAGCATGCGAAGGCGCTGCATCCACAGATGGTTTTGTAGTAAGAAGCATCCGGCGTGCCGGAAACAGAAAATGGTAAGCTGATTTTAGAAAAAGAAAAGGATTTTACAGGAGGAATATCACCATGAAGAATTATACAATCACCGTGAACGGAAACGTATATGATGTAGTAGTCGAAGAGGGCGCAGGCGGAGCGGCTCCTGCGGCGGCACCCAAGGCAGCCCCGAAGGCAGCGCCTAAGGCAGCTCCCGCGGCGGCACCCAAGGCAGCGGCATCCGGCGCGGCCGGCAGCGTAAAGATTGAGGCCGGTGCGGCCGGTAAGGTATTTTCCATCGATGCCAAGGTTGGCCAGGCGGTCAAGACAGGAGACACGGTCGTAACGATCGAGGCCATGAAGATGGAAATCCCTGTTGTTGCTCCCTCTGACGGAACGGTGGCAAGCATTGACGTATCTGTGGGCGATGCCGTTGAAGCAGGCGCTGTGCTTGCAACCTTAAACTGATCGGAGGGTGAGAAACCCCGCCGGGACGTGCGGATTTCGATCTGCAGGTCTCGGTAAAAGGAATGGAGGTCAACAGAATGGATTACATAGTAACCACATTAGACAATCTGATACATCAGACGGCATTCTTCAATTTGACCTGGGGAAATTACCTGATGATCGTAGTCGCTTGTGTCTTTCTCTATCTGGCTATTGCCAAGGGCTTTGAGCCGCTGCTCCTTACGCCCATCGCCTTCGGCATGCTGCTGGTGAATATCTATCCGGATATCATGCTCCATGCGGGCGATTCGGCAAACGGCGTGGGCGGGCTGCTCTATTACTTCTATGTCCTGGATGAGTGGGCAATCCTGCCGTCGCTGATCTTCATGGGCGTTGGGGCGATGACCGATTTCGGGCCGCTGATCGCCAATCCGAAGAGCTTCCTGCTGGGAGCGTCGGCGCAGTTCGGTATCTTTGCGGCTTACTTCGGAGCGATTGCGCTCGGTTTCAACGATAAAGCTGCCGCCGCCATTTCCATCATCGGCGGAGCGGACGGCCCCACATCCATTTTCCTTGCCGGTAAGCTGGGACAGACCGGGCTGCTGGGCCCGATCGCCGTGGCGGCATATTCCTATATGTCCCTGGTTCCGATCATCCAGCCTCCGATTATGAAGCTGCTCACTAC
The DNA here is from genome assembly GCA_021770245.1 of Lachnospiraceae bacterium. Taxonomy (GTDB): domain Bacteria; phylum Bacillota; class Clostridia; order Lachnospirales; family Lachnospiraceae; genus Eisenbergiella. Next base: position 5,353 of record JAETRI010000043.1, on the reverse strand, counting down.
CGAGAAGGAAAGGAAGATCAAGATGGAACAGCTCCGTCCGGTTACCAAGCTGGAAAAGATCCTGTTCCCTATCGTTGTTACCATCGTTGTGTGTCTGATCCTTCCTACCACGGCTCCTCTTGTAGGTATGCTGATGTTAGGTAACCTGTTCCGTGAATCCGGCGTTGTGAGACAGCTGACCGATACGGCTTCCAATGCTTTGATGTATATCGTTGTTATCCTGCTGGGAACTTCCGTAGGTGCTACCACCAGCGCGGAAGCGTTCCTGAACCTGGACACCCTGAAGATCGTTGCGCTGGGGCTGATCGCCTTTGCCTTCGGTACGGCGGCAGGTGTGCTGTTCGGTAAGCTGATGTGCGTAGTTACCCATGGAAAGGTGAATCCTCTGATCGGGTCCGCAGGTGTATCCGCAGTGCCTATGGCGGCCCGGGTTTCCCAGAAGGTCGGAGCCGAGGCAGATCCCACCAACTTCCTGCTGATGCATGCCATGGGACCTAATGTGGCCGGCGTTATCGGTACCGCGGTTGCGGCCGGTACCTTCATGGCCATCTTCGGCGTATTTTGATTCCCGCGCACAATGCGCCGGATGCCGTGTCTGTACGGACATTTGCTAATCAATCATAGAAATTTAGGAGGAAAAAGGAAATGTCAGACCCGAAGCCCGTTAAAATTATGGAAACAGTATTGCGTGACGCCCATCAGTCCCTGATCGCCACCAGAATGCCCACCGAATTGATGCTTCCCATCGCTGAGAAGATGGATAAGGTCGGCTATGAGGCTGTGGAATGCTGGGGCGGCGCCACATTTGATGCTTCCCTCCGTTTCCTGCACGAGGATCCGTGGGAAAGGCTGAGAAAGCTGAGAGCCGCTTTCAAGAATACAAAACTGCAGATGTTGTTCCGCGGCCAGAACATTCTGGGTTACCGCCATTATGCGGACGACGTGGTGGAGTATTTCGTACAGAAATCCATTGCAAACGGTATCGACAACATCCGTATCTTCGACTGCTTAAATGACCTGCGCAACCTGCAGGCGGCCGTAACGGCCTGTAATAAAGAGCACGGACATGCACAGATCGCCCTGTCCTATACTCTGGGCGATGCTTATACCCTGGATTACTGGATGAATATCGCCAAGGAAATCGAAGAGATGGGCGCGGATTCCATCTGTATCAAAGATATGGCCGGACTCCTGGTGCCCTATGAGGCGGATAAGCTGATTCGCGCGCTCAAGTCCGCAACCAAGCTGCCCATCCAGCTGCATACTCATTATACCTCCGGCGTGGCCAGCATGACCTATTTGAAGGCTGTGGAGGCCGGTGTGGATATCATCGACTGCGCCATTTCTCCTTTCGCGCTGGGAACTTCCCAGCCTGCAACGGAGGTTATGGTGGAGACCTTCCGCGGAACCCCTTACGATACGGGATATGACCAGAATCTGCTGGCTGAAATCGCCGACTACTTCCGTCCTTACAGGGAAGAGTGCTTAAAGAGCGGCTTGATGGATCCCAAGGTTTTGGGCGTGAACATCAAGACCCTCATGTATCAGGTTCCGGGCGGTATGCTTTCCAATATGGTGAGCCAGCTGAAGGAACAGAATGCCAGCGACAAATATGACGATGTGCTTCAGGAGATCCCCCGCGTGCGGAAAGACTTCGGTGAGCCGCCGCTGGTTACCCCTTCTTCACAGATCGTGGGTACCCAGGCAGTGTTCAATGTGCTGATGGGTGAGAGATATAAGATGGCCACCGGTGAAACCAAGGATCTGCTTTCCGGTAAATACGGCCAGACCGTAAAACCCTTCAATCCGGAAGTGGTGAAGAAGGTAATCGGCGATAAGGAAGTGATCACCTGCCGTCCTGCGGATCTGATTCCCAACGAGCTGGAGAAGATCGAGTCCGAGATGAAGGAATGGAAGCAGCAGGATGAGGATGTGCTCAGCTACGCCCTGTTCCCGCAGGTGGCTACGGACTTCTTCAAATATCGCCAGGCCCAGCAGGAGAAGGTGGATATGACCCAGGCGGATACGAAGAATGGGGCTTATCCGGCATAGGTATTTGACCGCTCGAAAAATTTTCATCATATGTCTGTAACGGAAGAGGCCGTTGCAAAACAAAGATTCGATACGAGATAGGACATTCATGATCAACCCTATCTTATATCCTTTCTGAGTTTTGTAACAGCCTCTTCCTTCAATATGCCAAAACAGTAATCTTTATAGCCTTCTCTGCGCATATGTGCCCGGCGTACATCCGCAGTACGTCTTAAAATACCGGGTAAAATGTGCCTGGTTATGAAAACCGCATAGATGTGCCACCTCCTTGACCTGCAGGGCTTCGTTGCTCAGCAGGTTTTTGGCTTTTTCCAGACGCGCACGGAGCAGATCGTTTTTGGGGGTAGAGGAAAAAAAGGCGCGGTAGCATGCATAAAACTGGCTTTTTTCCAAATTGACGGACCGGCAGAGGCGTTTTGTATTCCAATCCTCCTGGCACTCGGAAAGCATTCTGAGACGCAGATCCTGAAACCGCGGATAGAGATCGGCGGCAGCCTCTTCCTTTGCCGCGGGCTGGGCCAGGCTTCGGGAGATGGAGAGGAACAGGAAAGTCATTAAAGAAGAGACGGCCTCCTTTTGGAAGGGGAGAGAAGAAAAATATTCTTGCTGCAGCCGGGAAATATAGGCTTCGATCTCTGACGAATTATCGGGATAAAAAATCGTATTTTCCGGCAGCCGGAATTTGACGGCCGGATTTTCGTCGGAAGAAAAGTGAATATAACTGTTATAAAATCTGCGGACGGCCTGATAATGCTGCTGCATATCGGGAGTATAGAGGATGCAGGCATTTTCCCGGGTTATATCCATTCCATCCTCCAGATAGACTTTCATAGGGGCTTTAAAAAGAAGAAACAGATAATCTCCGCTTCCGTACGGACGGTATATGGTGTCATAATCCTGGTTGGAACGATTATATTCGCAGAAGTTTAAGGTATACATGGGATTCCCTGTGGCCGGTTTTGCCTCTCCGGGGCCCATGGGAAGACCGCAGCAGGGCAGAGGGGCGGCTTTTACCGGCAGTTTTGTATATACGTTTTCTTGGTTTCGTTAAGCATACCATAGAACCGGAAGAAAAGTCAAACGTATCGGAAGAAATGAAGTGGTAAAGGGGATTCTTTCTATTTTATAATAAGGATAACAGGTAAACAGGAGGGCCTCATGGCGCCTCTGGCTCCGGGCATTTGGACGGAGGTGGAATGGGACCTCGGATGGCAGGCTGTCTGCGGCGGCAGAATGAAGAGTAAGCGTTTTCAACTCATTTATGCCCCCAGACTTGCACGCGCGCTAAAGCACGCAGATGGGAGCTGACAATGAAAAAAGCGCAGATTATCGTGGACAAGTATTATCTCACCGGAAAGGTGGACAAAAGGATCTTCGGTTCTTTTATCGAACATCTGGGCCGGGCCGTATATGAGGGGATCTATCAGGAGAACAGCCCCTTTGCGGATGAACAAGGGCTGCGAAAGGACGTGTTGGAGCTGGTACGGGAGCTGCAGGTCCCCATCGTACGTTATCCGGGCGGGAATTTCGTGTCCGGTTATCATTGGGAGGACGGCGTAGGGCCCAAGGCGGAGCGCCCCTCCAAAGTGGATCTGGCCTGGCAGGTGGTGGAAACCAATCAGTTTGGTCTGAATGAATTCGCGGATTGGGCGAAGAAGGCAGGCTCCGAGGTGATGATGGCCGTAAACCTGGGAACCAGAGGGCCGGAGGAGGCGAAGGATCTGCTGGAGTACTGCAATTTCAAGGGCGGTACCTATTACAGCGACCTGAGAAGGAAGCACGGCTATGAACAGCCGCACAATGTGAAGCTCTGGTGCCTGGGAAACGAGATGGACGGACCCTGGCAGATGGGACATAAGACCGCAAAGGAATATGGACGCGTGGCTGCGGAAACGGGACGCCTGATGAAATTTTTAGACCCTTCTATCGAGACGGTTGCCTGCGGAAGTTCTTCCCTGACTATGGATACCTTCGGACATTGGGAAGAGGAAGTGCTCGGCGAATGCTACGATCATGTGGATTATCTTTCTCTGCATCAGTACTATGGGAACAGGGATAATGATACGCCGGATTTTCTGGCCAATTCCAAGGGTATGGACGAATTCATCTCTTCCGTCCTGTCCATTGCGGACTGCGTGAAGGCCAAGAAACGGAGCAAAAAGCAGATCAACCTTTCCTTTGACGAATGGAACGTATGGTATCACAGCAATGAGGCGGATGCGCAGCTGGAAAAGTGGGTGCAGGCCCCCCATCAGCTGGAAGATATTTATAATTTTGAGGATGCTTTGTTGGTTGGAAGTATGCTGATTACGCTGCTGCGACATGCGGACAGGGTAAAGGTGGCCTGCCTGGCCCAGCTCGTGAACGTGATTGCGCCCATTATGACTTCGGATACCGGGGCATGGCGTCAGACGATTTTCTATCCTTATATGCATGCCAGTGTGTATGGGAGAGGGACGGTTCTCAATACCCTGGTGCAGGCGCCCTCCTATGAGAGCAAGACCTATGGGGAGGTTTCTTTCCTTGACAGCGTATGTGTATGGAACGAGGAAGAAGAGGAACTGACCATCTTTGCGGTGAATAAGAGCTTGGAAGAGGATCTGGAGGTAAGCTGCGATCTGCGGCAGTTTGGGGAATACAGGGTGGCAGAGCATATCGTTCTGACCAATGAGGATATGAAGGCTGTCAATACGGAGAATGATCCGGACTGTGTGGCCCCTGCGGCATCGGCTGCCTCCCGTATGGAAGATGGGCATTTCAGTACGGTGTTCGGAAAACACAGCTGGAACGTTGTGCGGCTGAAAAAATAGAGTGCCGTTTTCCGTGGTAAAGGGTCACGACAAACGCAGGAACGGCCCGGTGCCTGACTGCCGACAGGGGCGGCAGTCAGGCGTCGGGCCGCTCTTGCGTTTGCTCGGGGTAAAGGGTACATTTTCATTGCCATTTTCAAAGGAATCGGATATACTGATGATAGAATTCTACGTAACAATACATAAAGACAGGAGCCCAAAATGGCAGGAACGAATTTAGCCCATGCGGTTGAGATAACAAACGATGCGGGCACTTATGATGAAAATGTGAAATGTCTGCTCGCCGATAAACAGGTTCTTGCGCGGATCCTGAAGTATTCCGTTCGGGAATTCCGGGATATGACGATTGAGGAGATTATATCCAGTATGACCGGCACCAATTAACCATATGTTTCACGCAGGATAAATTTTCATCCTGTAAGGCGGAGGAGGGAGGCGATGCGGTGGCATCGTTGACCGACGACAACGAAGCAGATGGAAATTTAGACAAG
>JAETRI010000142.1 GCA_021770245.1 Lachnospiraceae bacterium | reverse complement strand
CCGGGAATTCCACCGTGGTGTTACCGAAGATTACATGGTACTGTGCATCCGGGAAATGGGTCCGTACGAGATGCCATAGGACCGTTGAGTCCTTGCCGCCGCTAAAGGCTATCCCGGCAGCGGATCTGGATAACCCGAATCCCTTCCGTATCACTTCCACCGCCTTCTGTATCTTGTATTCCAGCGGTTTCCTCTGCTCTTCCATCACTTCTCTGAAACTATATACTGTACTCATCTTCCGAAAGGAGCCGGGATATCCCGTTACGGTGGCCACCGCTCCGGCCTCCTTTCTTTTTCCCATCAAGGGTAATTTAATCATTACTGGTGAACGTAACCGGAACAATCTGTTCAGGCAGGAAATTCACCTCGTATCTATACTTGTCTACCTCCGCGCCGCTGATATCCTCCACCACCCACAACGTCCATTCCGTCAATCCGACAGAGTGCTTTTTGTACTCATCAGGGCCCGTCTCTACGATTGCTATGATCCGGTTTTCCTCCAGAGTGAAGGAAAATGCCCCTATCAGTTCAAACATAGGCTTATCAGTTCTCGCATTCAGCACCGTCAATCGGCGTACCACATTGAAATTGTCTGCTTCCTGGGATACGTTGTATGATACATTATCCGCCTCTGTGCATCCCGCAAATATTAGCGCCAATGCCAGTATCAAAATAACCGCTGCTGCGATCCGCAGCCTGTCCGTTTCAATCAATCTCATCGTTTTATTTCACCTCCATAAATCTGCCCATGATATGCTTCCTATACCCGGTTTCCTCTCGCGTTTGATCGAAATCATTCACCGCGTTATATCCGTCCAGGATCCGGCTAGCATATTCCTCCGCCCTGCATCCTGCGCAGATCCTGTCAAGCTGCTCCTGGCTCGACGCCACACACGGATATCTGCACAGCTTATCACACACATACCCCATCAGGCCCGTCAGGGCCTCATCCGCCATATCCTTTTCCTCTTCCTCTTCCTCTTCACTTCTGTCCTTGATCTCTATCATCTTTTCCTCCACAGATTGCATCAAAGTCCCCGATCCAGACAGGGGCTTTCTCCCGCATCATCTCTATCCGCCTGACCACCGCCTTTGCCTTGGTTAGTCTGCCCTTCTCAGCGTCCCTCTCATACTTTAGCCCTGATATCTGCCTGTCCAGCCTTCGGACTGCCGCTCCTGCTTCCTCTGCCTCCGAACAGGCCGCGGCCAGGCCGTCCCCCGCTGCTGCTTTTTCCAGGTATCCCCTCACTTCTGCAAGGGCTGCGCCGTCCATCCCGGCTGCCATCAGCCGGAACAGTTTCCGTACCCGTGTCCTTGTGTCGGGGAGGAACTGGTCCAGCCTCACCCGCATGGTCCCATTTTCTGTCTTTATCGTGACTTCCATCCCGTTTCCTCCTTCACTGCCCTGATCCTTGCCTTCAGGCTTTCCATTACCCATCCCTGTACATCGTCCTTCATCCGCAGGGCTTTCATCACATCCTCGTCCCGGGTCCCGCTGCTCACCAGATGGTGGATGATCACCTTCTCTCCCTGCCCCTGCCGGTGCAGCCTCTTATTCGCCTGCGTATACAGCTCGTAATTCCAGGTTAGCCCAAACCATACGGCGTGGTTCCCGCCCTGCTGCAGATTCAGGCCGTAGGCACTGCTGGCCGGGTGGGCCAGGAGTATATCTATCTGCCTGGCATTCCAGTCCTCCTCATCCTGCACCGTCCTCAGTTCCCGCACCCGCAGCCCTGATCCGGACAGGGCCTGCAGTATCCTCTGGCGGTCATGCTGGAAGTTATAAAATACCAGTACCGGCTTTCCCTGCAGGGATTCCACCAGCTCCAGGAACGCTTCCACCTTGCACCCGTGGATCTCGTGCACGCCCCTGTCCTCATCGTACAGTGCCCCGTTTGCCAGCTGCAGAAGCTTATTAGACAGGGCCGCGGCACTGGCCACGCTGATCTCTTCCTCCTCCGGCAGCTGCAGCACCATTTTCCTCTCCAGCTCCCTGTATGCCCTTTCTGCCTTCGCATCCAGCTCCACCGGGATCTCGTGGTAGACAAGATCCGGCAGCTGGAGGTAGTCCTCCGCCTTCATGCTGATGCAGATATCCGATATCCTCTCCAGGATCCCCTGCTCCGTCCCCGGCTTCGCCGCATAGCTGTATATCATCCCGTCCGCGCCACGTTTATCCGGCTGGAAGTATCTCTCCCGGAAATGGGTGTATCTCCTGCCCAGACGTTCCCCGCCATCCAGCAGGTACACCTGGCTCCATAGATCCTCCAGGCCGTTGGGGGACGGCGTCCCGGTAAGCTCCACCAGGCGTTCAATCCGGCTTCTTACGCTTGCCAGAGCCTTGAAGCGCTTCGCCGTATGGCTCTTGAAGCTGCTGGATTCATCCACCACCACCATGTCGAATGGCCAGCTGTTCCGGTAGTAGTCCACCAGCCAGCAGACATTCTCCCGGTTCGTGATATAGATATCCGCCGGCGTGTTCAGGGCCTGAATCCTCTTCGCCCGGCTCCCCAGAACCCGGGAGACCCGCAGCAGCCTGGTGTGGTCCCATTTATCTTTTTCCTTCGTCCATGTCCCTTCCGCCACCTTTTTCGGCGCTATCACCAGCACCCGCCGGACGGCGAACCGGTCATATTTCAGCTCCCGGATCGCGGTTAGGGTTGTGACCGTCTTCCCCAGGCCCATATCCAGAAAGAGGCCTACCTTTTTAGTCTCTATGATCTTGGCGATACAGTGCTTCTGGTAATCGTGCGGCCTGAATTCCATCCTTTGCCTCCTCCCTGCATCCCGCCAGGAAGCCTTCCACCTCCCTGATGCCCTTCAATACCCTCACGTCCTGCCCCAGGGCCTGTAGTTTCCGGATCTGCGCCTTCTGCAGCGCTGTAAGCTTCCCGGTCTCCGTTTTCAGTTCCACAAACATCGGCGGCCGCCATGGAAGGATGACGATCCGGTCGGGCACCCCGTCGTTTCCAGGGCTTGTCCATTTATAGGCCCTGCCTCCCAGACTCTTCACTCCATCCACAAGTGCTTTCTCAATTTCCCTTTCCCGCATCCCTTACCTCCGTAAACGTTTCTACTTCCTCACACACGCGTATGTGTACCCCTATATATGTGGGCCTATATCCTATATTTATATATATTTTTATATTCATATAGAAAATAGGTTTACATAGTTTACATTATCTATATATCCCTGTATTTATCGGATTTTCTGTGTATACTTTCCCCGTCTACTACCTATTTTTTCAGGTTTGCCCGGTTTACTCAGAAGCCTGCCGCCTTATACCATGCAAACCTATTATTTATAGGAAGTTTTTGCCGTTGGTTCACACCCTTTCGAATCCTTTCTGTGTTCCATACGGCCCGTACTGTACCGCGGCGAAATAAAGTACCCATCTACTGCAGCTTTACCGTAGATTAAATTCGCAAGGTGAAAAGAACAGTTACGAAAGTGTGCCGTTTCTTACTGCACGCTTTTTTCGTT